>NZ_CP156795.1:627994-1255989 GCF_039862785.1 Acinetobacter sp. ANC 7912 | reverse complement strand
CTAGGCAGCATTAATAAATCTATATTTTCTTCTTTTCTATAATTTTAAATGTAAATATTATTTTTTGCTATGAATATTCAAATATTTCATCTATTTGCATATACAAAGCCTAAATCATAATTTTATTTAAAATCACTTAATAAAAGCATGAATATATCTTATTCCGAAATAACATATATAAATTAAATATTACAATTATAACTTTAGTCTATAAACCTAAAAATTATATATTTCATGTGATAAATTTCTCATAAATTTCAAACAATATGATGTATTTACATAAAGGCATTGTCACAATGAATCTATTCAATCCTCCCAAACAGGTCAGAAACCTGTATATCAAATATGGTGAAAACCCCTTTGTTTTATTATCCAAATTTATTTATGCAGCACATCGCCAGAAATGGAGCAAAGAAGAAATTGAGCGTGTGATTTCTGCAGCCAAAAAGGGAAATTATATTGCGTTGATTCGAATTTTACGTAGCCATACCCATATAGAAGAATAATTAAATGCTTTTAAAATAAAAAACCACCCAAAATCAGGTGGTTTTTTTGTGCTTGTTCAATCTTATTTTTTAAACGGAAAAGCATACTTCACAATACGTTTTAACACACTGCCGTACTGTTTAACCAAGCTGGCATTGTTATAGTTCAAGCCATATTTCTTACAGACTGCTTCTACTTTCGGTCCCATCTGACGGTAACGACGTGCCGGAATATCCGGATATAAATGGTGTTCAATCTGGTGGCTCAAGTGACCAGTCAGAATATGGAAAGCTTCAGAACCTGTCAGGTTGGAAGAACCACGGATCTGGCGCATATACCAGTGACCACGGCTTTCATTTTCCAGTACAGATTTCGGGAACACTTCCACATCTTTGGTAAAGTGACCACAGAAAATGATACTGAAGGTCCAGATATTACGGATACCATTCGCGACCAGGTTACCAGTTAAAACAGGCAACGCTGCAGGACCAGCGATCAATGGGAAGAAGACATAATCCTTAAACAGCTGACGGGTAATCTTGCGCTGCATTGGTTTCCATTCTTCTTTGGTCTGCTCTTTGGTTTTACGACCTTTGAAATATTTACCCAGTTCAAGGTTCTGGATTGCTACACCCCACTGGAACAACAAGCAGAATGGAATGCTATAAATTGGCTGGAACAGGTAGAACGGTTTCCAGCGTTGTTCAGGGAACAGACGCACCAGACCATAACCAATATCATCATCCATACCTTTAATGTTGGTATAAGTATGGTGCTTGAAGTTGTGAGTTTGACGCCAGTTATCAGACGTACCGACAATATCCCATTCATAAGTCTGGCCATTCAGCTTTGGATCATTCATCCAGTCATATTGACCATGCATGACATTATGACCCAGTTCCATGTTTTCCATGATCTTAGCAAAACCCAGCAGACCTGTACCTAATAGCCATGCTGGTGGGAACCAGCCAGCGAATAACAATGCGCGACCAGCGATTGAAGAATAACGGATGGCAGAATAGACGCGACGAATGTATTTAGCATCTTTCTCACCCAAGTCATCCAGTACTTCCTGTTTGATGGCATCAAGTTCACGAGCAAGTTCATCCAGTTCAGTCTGGGTCAGTTCGCGGTTTTTCGGATTTTTAAAATATTGAAGTTTTACCGGCATATTCATAGGATTCAACTCGCTTATAGGTCGATGACAAGGTCAGTCTGCGCTGAATTCACACAAATTTTCAGGAGATTTCCTGGTTCTTTATTTTGTGCCCCATTGACTAAATTCTTGGTAGAACCTTCCACTTTATTGCAGGCGCATTTGTTGCAGATCCCCATGCGGCAGCCGTGGTTCGGTTTAATGTTTTGCTGTTCCAGACTTACCAAAATCGACTGGCCTTTTGGAATGCTGACCACTTTATTGGATTGGGTCAGGGTGACATTCACAAAGCCAGTTTCAGTGTTGTCTGTCAGGCTCATACTGAAAGCTTCAGATTTGAATACTTTCGCTTGAGCACACAGGTTTTCTGCCTGAGCCACAAAACCAGATGGACCGCAGGCATAAACAGTCGACTGTTCCAGATTTTGCAGATCAGCAAGATGGTTTGCATTCAGGCGTTCAGCTGCTGGCTGTTCCTGAGTGGCAAATACTTTAAAAGTGAAATTCGGATATTTAGAAGCCAATTCTTCAAAACGCTGTTTGAAAGCTGCATCCTGATAATGTTTTACCCAATACAGCAGTTGAACCGGTTGTTGAGCAAACTTGCCGCTTTTCTCTAATGCTTCAAGCAGACTCAGCATTGGTGTGATACCACTACCCGCAGCCAGCAAAACTAAAGGTGCGATATCATTGGCTAAAGTCATATCCCCAAATGGCTGACCGAATTCGATCACATCACCCACTTGCGCAATATCAGCAGCCCAGTTACTCACTTTTCCGCCATCCACTTTTTTGATGGTCAGCAGCACGTGTTGTGCATCTACCTGAGTCAGACTATAGCTACGCTCGTAGCGAATCCCATTCACTACCACGAATACCGGGTGATGTTGCCCCGCCTCGCCAAACTTGAACAGACGATTGACCTGAATTTTCAGGCTAACCATGTTCTGAGCCGCATTTTCTTTCTGCACGATCTTGCCCAGCGCCTGGTTCACCGACCAGATTGGATTCAGTTTCTGCATCCAGAAATTAATCGCATATTGATCAATAACGCTTTCTTTAAAGAAATCGATTGGCGATTTACGTTTTGCGAGTGCCTGCATCTTGAGAGATACCTTGTGAGCTTTTGAATTATTATACACATGTATATATATTTGTATATACACTCGTATTGTATCTATCTGTTTCACAGTTCAACGGGCTTCGCTATAATGCGATAATGCCTTTATTCCACCCTAGAATGAGTCTTCAATGAAAATAAGCAGTGACGCTTCCCTACTCGAATCAAAAAGCATTGATGAACCGATCACTGTACGCAGTGTGGGTCGGAAGGCCACCATTACCAAAGAAGAACTGTTCCAGGCCGCGCTAAATCTGATTGGGCCACAGAAAAGTATTGCCTCTTTAAGCCTGCGCGAAGTTGCCCGCGAAGCCGGGATTGCCCCCAACAGTTTTTATCGACATTTTAAAGATATTGATGAACTGGCGATTGAACTAATTGACCGTGCCGGTCTGGTACTGCGTAAAATCCTGAATGAATCACGTCTCAAAGCTTCCAAGCAGAACAGCATTATCCGCAGCTCTGTTGAAGTGTTTATTGCCCAGCTTGATGCTGATGAAGGCAACCTGAGCCTGCTTCTCCGTGAAGGTTATACCGGTTCACAGTCTTATAAACAGGCAGTGGAACGTCAGTTGCAATATTTTCAGCAGGAACTGCAGGAAGATCTAGTCCGTCTGGAAAAAGTGAATAAAAGCCGCCTACTCTATCCGGATATTGCCGCTAAAGCGATTACCCAACTAGTATTTAACATGGGCGCCAAAGTGATTGATATGCCACCCGATCAGCGTAAAGAAATTGCCGAACAGACCATGATCATGATTCGAATGATCTTGGAAGGTGCCCGTCATCTGGATCAGTCCCAGATTCGCTAAGCTGAAACAATTCCAAATAAAAAAGAGATGCTGGTCATCTCTTTTTTAATACCCTTTATCCCAATGTCTTTAGTTTATTTTTTACAAATTCTGCCACCATTTCCGGCTGTTCTAGTGGAAACATATGCCCACCTGGAAGTACTGAATAATCAATCTGATAAATTTTCTTTAATCCCTGTGGCAAGCCTTGCTGATAAAACGGACTCTGTTCAGCGGTAATTAAATGAATCGGGACTTGAGGTGGCTTACGCGGCGTACGCCACCACCAGGCTGGAACAGTACGAAAAATTTCGGCTTCCACCCGTTTGGGAATTCGTAAAGTCACGCCACCCCGTTTGGGATCATCCACAATGCCGCTGTCGATATAATCCAGAAAACATTGCTCATCAAAACTGCGGAACAGACGATTATTGCGTAAAGTTGAAACGGCTTCCTCACGTGAAGACCAATGATCTTTACGTTTCAAGGTCACCCCCGCTGGCGTATAGCGATCAACACTCTTTAGATTCAGCGCCTTGATCACTTCAAATATGGCACTGTTTTTCCCAATTACAAAGGGCGGATCCATAATGATCAGCTTGGTGAATAACGCTGGCTTTTTATAAGCCGCCATCATAGTAACTAGCCCGCCAAAAGAATGTCCTAATCCAATTACCTGCTGATGAGGAAACTGTTGTTCAATATCAGCAATCACCTCATCCACCAGATAACGCCAGTCCTTGGTAATTGGATAACGAGGATTCATTCCGATCAAGGGAATACTTTTAACGTTATATTCATCCTCAAAGCAGTTTAAAAATGTGTGGTACGTAGCAGATGGAATCCCATTGGCATGAGTAAAATGGAGTGTATGCTTCATATTTTTATGTGAATCGTCAATCCTTGATATTAGTCAGCTTAACGTGAAAACTTGAACACATTCGGGATAAAATCTTCCAGCACATGACTTTTAAGTCACTGGATACAAAGTAAAAGCTCAAACTCCCTTAGTACGATCTATTAAAGCCGCAATAAAAAAGCAGCCCGAAAGCTGCTTTTTATAAATTAAACAATGTCCCGTCCTGAAATAAGTTTACACCTTAAGAGACTTATTTTATGGAACATAAACGAGAACAACGAGTTAAACGTACACAACGTGACTATAGCTTTGCCTTTAAAATGATGGTGGTACATGAAGTAGAAAAAGGGCAAATTACTTATAAGCAAGCTCAGGCAAAATATGGTATTCAAGGAAGATCAACTGTGCTGGTATGGTTACGCAAGCACGGACAACAGGACTGGACTTCGAATATGCCGACTTCTTCTAAACGCCAATTGACACCCCAACAACGAATCCGCCAATTAGAAAAGCAGTTAGCCGCAGAAAAGCTTAAAACTGAATTTATTCAGGATGTGATTTATCACATTGATAAAGAATGTGGGACTGATCTTGGAAAAAAGTATACCGAGCACGTTTCAAAGATTGGCAAAGCCAAAGAAGACTAAGCGTTTCACGTTATTGTCAGTGGTTGGGAATCACCCGACAAGCTTATTATCAAGCAGAAAAACGTGCTCAAATGACTGCACAAGCAACTGAACAAATACTTGAGTTGGTTATGGAATATCGCTGTCTCATGCCAAGTATCGGAACACGTAAGCTGTATTGGCTTATTAAAGGCAAATTGTTGCAACGTGGTTTAAAGTGTGGACGGGATCAGTTATTTAAAATATTGAAAGAAAATAACTTATTGATTCGCCCTAAGCGTCGCTATACAAAAACTACGGATAGCAAGCATTGGATGAAGAAGCATCCAAATTTATTAAAGGATTATTCAGCAGTGCAAGCCAATGAAGTCTTTGTTAGTGATATTACCTATGTTGAGAGTGCTGAAGGTGTGCATTATTTATCCTTGGTGACAGATGCTTATACCCGACAGATTAAAGGTTATAAGTTATCGAATGATATGCGTGCGGAGAATGTTGTGCAGGCTCTACATATGGCGATGCAGCAAGCGACAGATCGAGCGACTAGGATGATTCATCATTCAGATAGAGGTGCTCAATATTGCTCTGAGCTATATCAATCGGCATTGCGCCATTATGGGATATGTCCTTCCATGACAGATGGCAAGGACTGTTATCAGAATGCATTAGCAGAGCGAATTAATGGAATATTAAAGCAGGAGTTTTTAACCACGCGATGTCAAACCATGAAGGAGTTAGATCACTTAATTGCGGAATCTATCATGATTTACAATTGTTATAGACCGCATTTAAGTTTAAATATGAACACCCCGAATCAGATGTATGAGCAAACAAAAACCGAGCTAATTGCTTAACTCGGTTTGAAGTGGAATACTGTCAATCTATTTCAGGACAAGACACAATGATTATGGTTTGACTACGACCATCACCTGAATGGCTTCTGGAGTTACAGACAAACCATCCAACAAATTCAAACCTTCTTTCTGCAGTTTTTGCAGACGGGTGATTTCATCTTCACGGATGCTTGGGTTGAACTGTTTCAGATAAGTCAGACGGTCAATCTCATATTGCCATTTGCTGCCATAAGCTTCTTTGGCCTGCTCTTTAAATTGAGGCAATGCTGAACGCGCCAACTCCAGAGCTTGCTGATAACGTGCTTCAATTACTTCACGACGTGCTTTCACCACTTGACGACAGCTATTGCCATCCAAATGATGCAGATAAGGTTTCAGGATTTCTGGAGCAATTTTTTGTGACAGATCCTGACCTTTTTCACTCAGCAATACACGAATCAATTGTTGTGGCAAACTTGCTGGTAGATTCAATGCTTTTGGCGCTACCACATCCACTTTGAACCATACTTCTAAAAGTACAGAGCCTTGTGGCAATGCCGCTGACTTTAATACCGCCACGTTAGTGCTACCAAAGCCTTGAGTATTAATCATTTCCATCACAGATTCAGTGAATGGATGCTCAAGGGTCAGATATTGCGCATCTTCACGGATTTGTGCCTGATCGCGATAGAAAGTCGCGGTCATGCCTTCTTCGTCCAAAGTCAGACCTTGCACCTGCATCTGATCGGTTGGCTTGATGATCACGGTACCGTTACTTTGCTCATCAAAATCAATGTTGGTTGACGCCATAAAGCGCTTCATGAACATCGGCAAAGTCGTATTATCATCATAGTCTTCTAGCGCATTAACAATTTCCTGTGCCACCATTGGACGACAAGAATTGTACTCCAGCAGACGGTCACGGCCTTCCTGCAATTCGGCTTCCAGTGCCTGACGCTGCACAGTGACTTCTTCTAGCAGGTCTTCAAATTGCTGACCTTTGTCTGCCAGCAAGCAGTCTTTCAGTTCAACAATAAAGTTTTCCTGCAAAGTTTGCGCTGTTGGCGAAATATTACTGAAAATGTTTAACGCTTCGTTATACCAGCGGAACATACGCTCCTGTGCAGTACCAACGAGGTAAGGCACATGAATCTGGATACGGTTTTGCTGACCGATACGGTCCAAACGACCAATACGCTGTTCCAGTACATCCGGGTTGGCTGGAAGGTCAAACAGGATCAGGTCAGAGGCGAACTGGAAGTTACGGCCTTCGGAACCAATTTCTGAACACAGTAAAATTTGTGCACCATAAGATTCTTCAGCGAAGTATGCTGCTGCCTGGTCACGTTCCAGCAGGCTCATGCCTTCATGGAACATTGCGGTACGGATACCGGCATGCAGACGCAAGGCATTTTCCAGCGCTTCCACGACTGGACCGCTACGAGCAATCAGCAACACTTTCTTGTGTTTCAGATCGGTACGCAGTTTTTCCATCAGCCAAGGCACACGTGGATCAGTTTCCATCCATGAACCATCCAGCTGGGATTCTTCTGGCCACATCTGTTCACGCAGCTTGCCATCCATTGACCAGCCTGCTGGTGAAGGAAGTGGTGCGGGCTGACAGTCGCGACCTGGGAAACCTTGAATCGCTTCACGGGTATTACGGAACAGGATACGACCCGTACCATGACGGTCTAAAATTTCATGAATAGCACGGAAACGCTGCTCAGGCGTATCTTCAACCTCATGGCCGAGCAGACCTTTCAGTGCAGTCAGATGCCCTTCTTCGAGTGGCATATCTGACATTAACACTTCAGCGATTTTTGCAGTCTGCTGATATTGTGCTTCTTCATCCAGGAAGCGATCTAAAGAATTAAAACGTTGCGGATCAAGCAGACGCAGGCGGGCAAAGTGCGATTCCACACCCAGCTGTTCTGGTGTCGCCGTTAACAGCAATACGCCCGGGGTTTTTTCAGCGATTTCTTCAACCAGATCGTAACGGTCGTTACCGCCCTCTTCCTCGCTCCACATCAGGTGATGTGCTTCATCGACCACAAGAAGATCGAAGCCAGCTTCTAATGCCTGTTCGCGTAGATCTTCGTGATCCACCATCAAGTCTACAGAAGCAATGATACGCTGTTCAGTCAGGAACGGATTCAGGTCAGGATCGTGTTCTTTGATCGATGCGGTACGGGTCAGGTCAAACAAAGAGAATTCCAGATTGAAACGACGGCGCATTTCAATCATCCACTGATATTGCAGGGAATCTGGTACCAGAATCAGTACACGCTCAGAACGTCCAGTTTTCAGCTGCTGATGAATGATCAGACCAGCTTCAATGGTTTTACCCAGACCGACTTCGTCGGCCAAAAGTACACGTGGTGCAAAACGCTGACCGACTTCATGTGCGATATAGAGCTGGTGTGGAATCAGGCCAACTCGTGAACCGATCAGACCACGCAGCGGGCTATTTTGCATATTGGCTTGCATCAGCATCGCTTCAATACGCAGGTCATACCACTCTTTATAATCAATCTGGCTTGCTAATAAACGGTCGAGTGGTTTGGACAACTGAATAGTTGCACCGACACGAGTTTCATTGAGTGCTTTGCGTTCTTCAGTGCCATCTTCCAGGGTACGTACCACGTGATAGCGCACTACACCATTACGGTCTTCAACGGATACAACCGTCCAGGTGTTACCTTCCTGATCTTGTAGCTCATCATTGGCATTGAAAATGATGCGAGACAAAGGTGCATTGCTACGCGCATAGACACGGGTTTCGTCGCTTTTCGGAAATAAAATGCTGACCGATCGCTCATCAACATCAATGAGAACCCCCAGACCGAGTTCTGTTTCAGTATCTGATAACCAACGTTGACCAATAGCAAACTGCTGCAATTTTTCCACCTTTATCTTAAGTTCAAGACTGCAAAGATCGTGCTCAAACACAACAGGTCATTTGAGCAAAATTTCACACCTATAAGCAATATATTTTGACATAAAGCCCACCAAAAGTGGGCATGAATCACGATGATTAACCAAGTATTTCCTAGAATGGTGCCGGGCAGTAAAACTCGACTTTTTCTGCATTTTTAGGATGAATAAAGCTCAGCTGCTCTGCGTGCAGGCAAAGTCGCGGCATCAGCTGTTGCTGTTCCGCTGTCGCATATAAAGTATCACCAATAATCGGATGACCTAAATATTGCATATGTACACGCAGCTGATGCGAACGTCCGGTAATCGGGGTTAGTTTTACGCGCGTGACCGGCTGTCCCTGAATTTCAAAATGTTCTACGGCCTGCCAATGCGTCAATGCTGGCTTGTTATGATTCGGTTCAGCGATATGAAGTGGCGGACGACTTGGATCGTAAATCACAGGTACATCAACCGTACCTTCACCTTCTAATGTCCCTGCGACAATGGCTTGATAGGTTTTATCGGTTTGGCGATCCTGAAATTGGCGGGAGATAATTTTTTGTGCTTCGCGGGTCAAGGCAAAAATTAGAATTCCAGAAGTGTCCCGATCGAGACGGTGAATAAGGAGAGTTTTGGGTTCTAATTCTATTAATCTGTTAATGAGGCAATCTTGCAAATCTTCTGTCTTACCGGGAACCGTGAGTAAACCTGCTGGTTTATGAATGACCATAAAATCGTCATCACGATGTATCAGATGTTCGGTTAGAAAATTACTCAAGGTTCAATCCCTGGCTGATCGCGAAAAACAAGGCGGCAATAATAGAAAGCTTGGCACAGAATTACAATGTCGTTTTCTTTAATTGCCGATGAAATTTCCGATTATGTTAAGAAAATTGCCCAATTAGTGCTTATCGACCTGCCGATTGCAGTACAAAGCTGACCAATTCATGCAATGTTGGATGCGCATAGACATCTTCATAACGCACATTGGCACCGTTAGCACGCCATACGCCAACCAGACTCACTACCGCGACTGAGTCCAGTCCATACTGTCTTAGGTCAACATTTGGATCGATTTCCAGTGCATCCATATCCAGCTGTTCAGCGACTGCTAGCATAATGCCTTTAGTCGACAGTACATATTCCGACGGCGCACTCAGGTTCCATAACCGGGTCAGGCTATAGCTGTTCATATGATGCAAGCCTTGTGCCGAAATGTTATCAATCCACTGAATATGCTGTTCCTGATTGGGCAGCAAAATCGCATCATCAATCACGCAGATTTGTTCAGTCACACTTTGCAGATGTGGCAGAATCTGTTTCAGCATCGGTGTTACCTGCCCGGCAAAGATTAATTGAGGATGGGTTGAGGCATATTCACCCAATTGCTGCATGCCTTGAATCAGGTCATCACCATAGAGATCGACAATGGGAATATCCAGTGCTTTGGCTTTATTGCTGATCTGGATCAGATGGGTCATCAGGTCGCTGTCTTGTATGCCTGCCATCATCCTTAAATTTTGCAGTCCTACCAGTACCAGCACAGATTGTGTTGAAGATAGCTGCCATTTGGCTTGGGAAGAAGCAAACTGGATTTTTTGGGGCATTGGGTACAGCATATGTTTCTCGTTTAAATTTAAGACCAATAATCTAGCATTTTGATCTCTGTTGATGTTAAATATAATAAGATGCTAAATCTTATTGCATTTAACTATCATTTTTCTTAATTAAAACAATAAACTTCAGTAAAACAAACATTAATAAAGTTAAAAATAACTACAACCTATTAATAACAAGGATTTTTCAAATGTCACATTTCTATTACCAAACAAATCTTTTTCAACCAAAGATATTTATAAATCAATTAAATATCAATATAAACATTCATACAGATATTTATTCTAAAGTTGAGGATATTAATTTTTGTTTTCAAAATTTTAAAGATTCATGTGAATTTCAAGAAGAAAATGAAATCAAAGATAAAGCTTTAACTGTCCTTTCTCGCTATAGAAATATAATTAAAACGCCAATCTCAACTTTAAATAAGCTTTTCAAATTGAATCGGTGAATAACCACATTTTTTATTCATAACGACGCAGACCGTATGTGACAAAATCTTTCTGATAAAACGATGCGATAAGTGCCATAAATCTCTTGCCCTTACTTTTTGAATATTAAAGCGATCAGTTAATTGACCAATGACCGTTTCAATTTTCCTTCGTGCTCTCATAAGCAACCTCATTGATTCTTGAGATCTAGAGTCCGGCATATTCTTTCTTAAAGGAGTTTGTAGATCAACATACTGAAATTTATAGTATTCTTTCAAGCTGGGTCTTAAGTAACCTTTATCTGCACCTAGTAACCCATGAATATTTTCTGTGATTTCTGGTGCAACATCACGCTCATCTACATTTGCTGGAGCGAAAGTATAGCCAGTAATCATACCCTCCAAATTAATTACAAGATGCCCTTTAAAACCATAGTATTTCTCTTGTTGTGCAGCACAATAACTAAAACCTGCATGTTCTTTGAAATTCTTGTGTCTTTTTGCTCGACTATAACGACAAACAGGTATAGGAAATCCATCAATAAAATGAATATGATCCTGACCATAATGTGCAGTTAATTGGGCTGTGATTTTTTGATGAACTTGCCATAAGTTTGCACAATGCTTACAAAAGTTAGGATATGAACCTAAATGAGGGAACCAACTTAAGTAATTGTTTTTAAAAAACATCCATATGCTTTTATCCGTATCCATTTTGAGACACTCACCAACAATTTGCATTGTGATAATTTCAATATCGGTTAAAGCAGGTGGAAAACCACGTTTTCTTAATGGTTCAGAGACTATAGTTGGGTAAATTTCCTCTATGATTAAATAGACAATGATGATAAATTCTTCAGTGGACATAACTGTAATTTTATTTTCATAGACGGATTTAAAATGAGGTTATGTCCTTTTTATTTCAATGACTTAAAAAGTTGAGATTGGCGTAATTAAAAATAAAAAGGAGTTCTTGAAAGCATTAAATTTTAGTTCTAATAATTTTAATAAGAGTTTAACTGAATTTGATAAACTAGATTTATCCATTATTGAGACAGGGTTAATTTTATTAGATGAGTTTGTTTCAAAATCACAATTATTCGATAAAAACAAAAAAATAGTTGATGGGCTATATAATGATATTAAAAATTTTTACTTTTCTACAATAGGAACATATCTAGATAATAATTTCTGGTACAACCTTCAATTTTTTGAATTTTTATTAGAAAACAAAATTCTTTCCCATTATTCTAGACAGGATTATCAATTTAACTTTAAAAAAAATGAATTGGAAGATTTTTTTGCTGAAAATAGATCAAAAATTTTAGGAGATCTATTACGGAGTGAAGATATATATAGCCCGTTACAGGATCGTAGATTTGTTATATATTATGATATACATAAAAGAATTATGTCTTTTACAATACCAGTACTTTTAAATTAGATAGTTTTTATCTTTCATTATAATGTTTCCATAATCTATTCATCTTCTGTTGGGTAATATTTGCATTTTCAAGCACTTCTCTCAAAATAGCAAGCTAAGACATAAACTGTCTTAGCTTGTACTCCATTTATCAAAGATAAAAGTTTTATAAATATAGCTAATTTAAACTTGAATAAAACTATAATTTAATTGTTCCAAATTAAAAACTTTTCAATCGTCTGTTGCGCAATCTCCGCATCCTGAAAAGACTTTACTCCAGAAACACCCATCGCACCAACCAGCTGCCCTTGATACAAAATTGGTTCACCACCTTCCAACATACCAGAAAAAGTATCCATGGTCAGAAAGCCCATTTGACCACCTTTGATAATATCTTCAAATAGCTTGGACGGACGGCGACTAATCGCAGAACAACGTGCTTTTTCCAGACACAGGTTTGCCGTCATTGGTGAAGCGCCATCCATACGCTTCATCGCCAACAAATTCCCAGTTTCATCGACCACCGCAATACTGACATTAAAACCCTGCTCTAACGCATATTCATAGGCCTGATTCAATAAAAACTCGGCATCACTTAATGTCAGATAATGTTTAGTTTGCATTCATCAATATCCCTAATTTTAGAATTTAAGCTCCCCTAACCCTGAGCCATATATGGCGAAAGGAAAAGAAGGGAAATTTTATTATTTCTACAAAAGAAATTCCCTCTTTTGAAAAGGTGAGAAGCACCGCTTCGTAAGAGGGAGGATTTAAAAACTTAAGCTCTCATTTCAGCAAAAGTTTCTTTAGCAGCTTGAATGGTAAACTCAATATCTTTATCGCTATGTGCTGCAGAGAAGAAACCTGCTTCAAATGCAGAAGGTGCCAGATTCACACCACGTTTCAACATACCGTGGAAGAACGTACGGAACGCTGCAACATCACATTTCAGGATGGAATCAAAACCTGTGATTTCTTCTTGATTAGTAAAGTAAAGACCGAACATACCACCGACTTGCTGAGTACGGAATGGAATGCCAGCTTGATCAGCTGCCGTTTGTAAACCTGCCAGCAGTTTTTCCAGTTTCGCGGTCAGATTTTCATAGAAACCTGGTTCTCGCAGGTATTTGAACATTTCAATACCTGCACGCATGGCTAATGGGTTACCCGACAATGTGCCTGCCTGATACACGTTACCCAGTGGCGCGATACATTCCATGATTTCACGTTTACCACCAAAAGCACCAACTGGCAGACCTGCCCCGATGATTTTACCTAAAGTGGTCAGGTCAGGAGTCACGCCATAATGCGCCTGCGCACCGCCTAAGCCAACGCGGAAACCTGTCATCACCTCATCAATAATAAAAACTGAACCGTGCTCATCACACAATTGACGAATGGTTTGCAGGAAGCCATCGATCGGTTTGACCAGATTCATGTTACCTGCCACTGGCTCCACAATCACACCAGCAATTTCTGAACCGAATTTAGCGAAACATTCTTTCAGCATTTCGATGTCATTGTATGGCAGGGTCAGCGTGTGTTTCGCAAAATCAGCCGGTACACCTGCTGAAGTCGCCTCACCTTCACCTTTGGTCAGCAAGCCTGAGCCGGCTTTAACCAGTAGTGAGTCAGAGTGACCGTGGTAACAGCCTTCAAACTTTACGATCTTGTCACGACCAGTATAACCACGTGCCAGACGGATCGCTGTCATGGTGGCTTCAGTACCAGAGTTAGTCATACGCACCAGTTCAATCGATGGCATGATTTCACAAATAATATCTGCCAGCGTGGTTTCATGTACGGTAGGTGCACCAAAGCTCAAGCCATCAACAGCGGCATCCTGAACGGCTTTAATAATCGCTGGATGCGCATGCCCCAGAATCATTGGCCCCCATGAGCCAACATAGTCCACATAGCGCTTACCATCGACATCATACAGATAGGCACCTTGCGCTTTTTCGATGAAAATTGGTGTACCACCAACGCCATTAAAGGCACGTACTGGTGAATTCACTCCACCTGGAATATGTTTACTGGCTTGTTTGAACAGTTGTTCTTGCTTTGGAGATAAGCTCATAGAGGTATCCAACTAAAAATTTAGAAATAAAGTAATAAGGTTTTATGCAACCGCTGTAGATTTAAATAGCGTAGACCATTCATCCAGACGCTCTGGAATGGCATTCATCGGACGGCCCAATACGTCACTGATCACGGCACAGTAATCTGCACCACATTCAATAACTTCTTTGGAGTTTTCAACTGTTAAACCACCAATAGCGCAAATTGGCACATTCAGTTTTTCTTTGGCCAGTTTTAATGTTTGCAGACCAATATTGCCGGCTTCTGGCTTAGATGCAGTGGCATAGATCGCACCGAACGCCACATAGTTAGCACCATCAGCAATGGCCTGCTCGGCCAGTTCGAGCGAATTGTTACAGCTACGACCAATCAGTACATTTTTAGGCAACTGTGCAACTGCTTCCTGAATCGAGCCATCGTCCTGGCCCAGATGCACACCTACGCCATATTTAACTGCCATTTCTAGATCATCATTAATCACAAACGGCACACGATATTCCGCACACATGGCTTTCATGTACTCGATTTCATAAATCTGATCTTCTTTCGCCACTTTTTTGCGACGGTATTGCAGCACTGAAATACCACCATTGGCCATCGCTCCTTCCAGCTTGGCCAATAAAAGTTCTAAAGGATCATCATTGGTAATTAAATATAAACCGCGCATGATTACCGCCACTCAAAATACATAGGTCTATTATAGGCATAACCGGCACCTTAGGCAGCCTTTTCCCGGCGTATTTTCAGCAAATAATTAACCTGAGTTCGATATAAAAAAAGAGTAGAAAAAAAGCCCTGTTTTTGTAACATATTGGTTCTCAAGACAAAATGTTATAAAACAAGGCTTCTCAATGGATCATATTACCGAATTATTTTGTATTTTGGATGATTTCTGCAAAAAATTTAATGAATCTTTAGAGAAAGCTTTAATTTCTAATCAAAAAACCAGGTTGAAAAAGTCAGCTTTAAGCTTGTCTGAAGCAATGACCATTGTCATTTTATTTCATCAATCCGGTTTGAGATTCTTCAAATATTTTTATTGCCAAATGATCGTTCCATTCTGGAAATCTGCTTTTCCTAAACTGCTTAGCTACAACCGATTTATTGAAATCATGCCCCGTTGTTTGCAAGCTCTGAGTTGTTTCTTCCATCAGGTGAAAGGAAAAGATACGGGAATCAGTATCATTGACTCCACTAAATTGGTAGTTTGCCATAATCTTCGGATTAAAAGGCATCGTGTATTTAAAGGCTTGGCCGGTCGTGGAAAAAGTAGTACGGGTTGGTTTTATGGTTTTAAATTACATCTCGTTATCAATAATTTAGGTGAAATTATTAATCTCAAGCTGACATCGGGAAATGTTCATGATGTTGCTATATTAGAATCTTTAACTCAAGAATTAAAAGGGATCCTACTCGGAGACAAAGGCTATTTGAGCAAAGCAAAAGCCGAAGCTTTAGCAGCAAGAGGACTGAAAATATTGACCCCATCACGTCGGAATATGAAAAATAAACCCATCCAAACTGAAGAAGAAAAACAATTACTTTGCAGAAGAGGATTGATCGAAACAGTGAATGATCAATTAAAAAATTTACATCAACTTGAACATTCACGTCATCGTTCGGTAAATAACTTCATGGTGAATATCATGGCTGCTGTAGTGGCTTATTGTTTGAACCCCAATAAGCCAACTTTCCAAAATATGCTAAAAGGTTAAGTGGATTTCATCGAACTCAGGTTAATTAGCCTGTTTAACCGATTTATTTTATGAGCAAAATCATAGGTTATAGCGATAACTTATCTAAAATCATTTAATTTTCATCTTTAGTCATCTGCATAACCCAAGGAGTAGGACTTTCCTGCTTTAGGCAGCATAAAACAGCTAGATACAGTTTAGTGATGAATTTTTCAGAAAATATAAAAAATGAGAATCAAATTAAATTTACAAATATTATTTTACAAATAGCTTTAAAAATATTTTGTTCCAGGGATGTTTATTTGAACAAAACTAGGTTAAAAATAAATCAACAACACAAAATTACAAAGTTTAACTCAACAATGAGTTTACCGTTTTGACTCTTTCCCCTTCCGTAACATCGTTCGTGGGGAAACGTAGAAAGTCCGGAAAGAGTCAATTTAAAAATGGCAATTCAAGTTTGCCGGTAAGAAAGCCTGTCAATGATGGGCTTTCTTACATTCCAATATATATAAAGCCCATAAAAAAAGCCCGGAGAAGGTCGCTCCAGGCTTGGAAAACTGAGTATTTTTCGAGTTGCATTCGCGATTAAAAATAGCTTTGAAGACAACACCCTATAATTAATAGAATATTAACTCTAAGCTTGCAAGTCATTTCGTGTAGTTTCTGCTGACCCATGGTTCACTTTTGGTGCAAAAAATGGTCTAGCTTGGAATTTTGTCCTGATCGCGACTGATCAGACTAATATTGCCACGCAGCACATCGGCAAACATACGCCAGTCCGAAATAAAGCTATAGATCGGCTGTTTAAAGCTGGCAGGCTTGTTTTTCTCAAACATAAAATGCCCAATCCAGGCACATGCATAACCCGAAGCCAGACCATACAGGAAATATTTTGGCTTACGTTGCAGAATCGCCTTGCCAAAGAAATATAGTCCAATGCTGCTGCCAACGATATGCAGACGGCGGCTCATGATATTGCGGTGCTCGGTCAGGTAAAATCGATAGAATTCATGATAATCACGGATCGGCATTGGCTGGCGAACTGCTGGCAACTGATCCTTCTGGGCTTCTACAAGTGCATTCATATAACATCATCCTGATATTTTTTAGTTCACATTAGCGCATATTTTCGGCAATTAAAAGTAGGATTTTTTGTCTGAATTTCAGTGCATTAAAATGCTTTTCATTTGAATCATCCCGACTTTCAACTGTTTAAGCCACTATAAAATTCATCAGCTTAAATCGCTTCACGACTTTTCTGCCCGGTCAAGTCTTACTAAAAAAATGATTTTGGTTACAATCTTGGCCTTAAAAATCTAAAAATAGGCTGGCTGTGTTCAGGAATTTTTTCTTTTCCTAGACTTGGCATTAACAGCGCTGTCTATGTTTTATAGGCAGTATAAACAGGACATTACTCATGGTTGAAGTTGAACTTAAATTTCAGATTCCTGCAGCGCGTCGCAATGCATTACTCAAAGCGCTTGATCCGAAAAAATCACAACAGATTCAACTGCAAGCCAAATATTACGATACTGAAGACTGCCTACTGTCTAAAAATGGCGTAGCACTGCGCCAGCGTCTGGAAGGCACGCGTTGGGTACAGACCCTGAAAGCGGCAGGTAAAAGCCATATTGAGCGCTTTGAACATAATTATGATTTAGGTGAATTGGAACAGGCACCTGAGCTGGATCTCAGTATTTATGCCAATTCCCCTGAAGCACAGAAAATTCTAAACAATGCGTTGGGCAATCAACTGGATCAGCTTAAATTACAGTTTGAAACCGACATTTCCCGCACCTTGCGTGTGATAGAACATGAAGGCACGGAAATTGAAGTCGCGCTGGATGTCGGTGCAATCCGTACCCTAGATGTAGAACAGGAAGTGCATGAAGTCGAATTTGAACTGAAAAGTGGTTCGGTTGAGCAATTACTCGCTTTTAGCTTTGAATGGGTCAAGAAATATCAGCTGTGGCTAGATGTACGCAGCAAGGCTGAAATCGGTAATCTGCTAGCAACTGGTCAAAAAGTCAGTCCAGCCGTACAGACCAAAGAATTCCAACTCAGCAAGAAAGACAGTGCGGGAAAAGCGCTGTGCAACCTGATTGCCCAGCAGATGCAGCACTTATTGCCGAATATCGCGGCGATTTCGGCACAGGTCGCTGAACAGGAACATATTGATCAGGCACAAAAAGCGCTAGATCACCTGTATTTAAGCGTCTTGCTGTTTAAAGACTGGCATTCTGGTATTTCGGATAAATGGGCACACCAGCTGGAAGCATTCAAGAAACAGTTTGAGCACCTGCAACATTTACAGCATATGCAAAGCACCCTAGCGGCTTTCCTGCAAAATCCAACGACGGCGGAAAACCTGAGTAAAGATATTCTCTATGCCAAGGAAAAGCTGGGCAATCTGGTCAAATCCACCCTGAATGTGCATCATTATCTGGAACTGCTGATCTTTAGCCTGACCGATGATGCCAAACAGTCACAAGATTTAAGAAGTGCAGCACAGGCGACCTTGCAGCAACAATATAAAGCCTTGCAGGAACAGATGAACCAGACCGAAGTACATGACTTTGAACAGCTGGATCTGCTGGCAAGCCGGATTCAGGAACTCAAGTTTAGCTTCCCGATCCTGACCTCGATTTATGATGTGAAAAACTTGCAGAAATACAGCAAGGCACTAAATGATGCCCAATTAGCTGCCACCGAATATCAAACCTTGGCTTCTTCTGCCCTGTATATCCAGCAGACCGAGCTGGAAGCCAGTGACTGGTTTGTATTGGGTTGGCTGACTGCCAAGCAGGAAGTCTATGCACAACGCTTACTGGAAGCGACAGAACAGTTCCTGGTCAGCCGCAAACTGATTAAATAACTCGCTTATTTTCTTTACTTAGCAATGCCCAGATTTAGTCTGGGCTTTTTTATCTCCACAATAAATTTTGTCACAATTCTGCTTCGCTGAAGTGTAATTATCTCTGTTAAAAAATACTCACCTAATCGCAACAAAGAGCTAGCCATTTGCTTCAGTGTCATCGCTCGATTTAAAGCTATAGTCAAGATAGAAGCCTTTAGAGGAATGCTGTGATGTCAGAAATTGAGCTCAAGTTTCAGGTCCCTTCACACATGCATGCACAACTGCAGCAGGACTTTGCTGCGCTGACACCAGAACGCCAGCATCTGTGGGCGCGATATTTTGATACCGAAGACTTAAGGCTATATGGACATAACATTGCACTACGCCAGCGTCAGGAAAATGGACTATGGCGGCAAACTATTAAAACCCCTTCAAAACCACCTTTTGAACGACTGGAATTTGAAATTGAACTCGGAGAAACCCAGCCGGAACAATGTGAGCTTTCCTGCTACAAAGACCATCCAGAAATCCGGGAATTGCTCAAAGAAGCGCTTGGCTCACTTAAAGAATCTTTAATCCTGCAATTTGAAACTGAAGTGCAACGTTCTGTTCGTACCGAAAAATATAAAAACAGCACCATTGAAATTGCCTTTGATCAAGGTGAAATACGCCATGGCAGTGAATTTACCGCCGTATATGAGCTGGAATTTGAGCTGAAGGAAGGACAGCTGAATGAACTGACTGAATTTTTCCAACCGTGGATTGAACGTTATGAACTCTGGCTAGATAGCCGCAGCAAGTCAGATCGTGGATATTCGCTTGTGGAAGGCAGCAGCATTACTCCGGCCCAGCATCAACTGCCGCTGGAACTGAGTGATGATGACAGCCTGCACACAATGCTGCAGAAAATTATCCGTAATACATTAGAACATTTGCTGCCGAATGCCACGGCGCTGGCTGCCGAGCGTTATGATAGTGAACATATCCATCAGGCTCGAGTGGCGATCCGGCGTCTGCGCAGTGCTTTACGTTTTTTTAATGTTGATGAACTGGAGATTCCACCTATCTGGATCGAACAGCTGTCTGATCTTTTCCAGCAATTGGGCACGACACGAGATCGAGATGCACTAGCTGAAAGCCTATTACCGCAACTGGAAGCTGCTGGTTCGCCACTGGTCGAGCTACCACCTGCCACAGAAAAAGAGCTTGATGTCAGTCAGTTATTCCGTCAGCCGGAAACCAACTATCTGTTTCTGGATCTATTACGTTATAGCCAGTCCAAACCTAAGAAAATCTCAGCAGATCTCCAAATCCTGTTAAAACGATTGAGCAAGCTGCATCAGCAAGTCTGTGCGGATGCCAAACAGTTTAGTGAACTGGATATTGAAGACCAGCACCGAACCCGTAAACGGGTCAAACGTCTGCGCTATAACATCGAATTTCTGCAAAGTCTGTTCCCATCCAAACTGGTAAAAACTTACCTGAAAGCCTTAAAACCGTTGCAGGAAAGTCTAGGACATTATAATGACTTGAATGTTGCAGAAAGCCTGTATGAGCCTTATGTAAAACAGAAACCTAAAGCCTGGTTTGTACTCGGCTGGCTACGTGCCGAACAAAAGCGACTGCAAAAAGAAATTCAGGCTGAACTGCAAGATTTTTCCCAGATTCAGCCCTTCTGGAAGAAATAAGCAAATCAAGACCTAGCGATATTTGCCGTAGACTTTCCAGGTATTGTTATCGGCTAGCGGATCACTATAACTATCACTACGCTGCTTGCGTGGCTTGTCACGCGCATCCACCAGTTCAAAATGCTGTTCTACACTGAGTACAATGCCATTCACATAAAACCGGGTTCGAGTATATTCACTCTGCCCATGCTGAAACACATAAGTACGCAAATCAACAAATTCCCGATGTGCCACCAAGGCAGCGGTTTCATCACTATCTAGCCAGCGTTGCATGGCCTGGACCTGCTCTGGTTCAAACTGACCACATTTTTCAATCAGGCTGGCAATCCCACGAAAGGTTTTTGATTCCTTGGCCCGAGTTTTATTGATCCGAATCCGATCCACATGGAAATAAAACAGCGGCAAGTTTAAATGGCTCGGCAGATGTACCGCATCCAGCACTTCATCTTCCATAAAAGGCTGAAACAGGTCCTGCGCCCGTTCTATTAACCCACTCCACTGGCGGTAATAGTCTTCCACCTGTGACTTGCTGCCATAATAAATCGGCAGCCCTTCAACATTGGCCAGATTCACAGGTGGCCAAATGTTCTGGCGCAATAAGGCGATATCACTTTTCAGGCTTTGTACAGCAATTGCATCTTGCATGGGAATCACATTTTTATGCTTAGGCTATTTTTAGATTAAGGCAAAGGTTTAGTTTCTGCAAGGCTTTGCCTATAATGAGCCATTCAGATTGAGTGTCAGGAAAAATTCATGGTTCAAAAGATTGAAGCGACCGATGTAACCGAAGAAGAAGCGTTAAATGCTGCATTCTTTGAACGTGCTGATGAATTTATCAAGCAGGCCAACGAGTTTAGCCGTGTAGAAAAAGGCTCACAGGAAAGCCCGAGCGAAAAACGCGGTCAGGTGAGCGCTTCGATGTTGTTTGCCACTGCCCGTTTTAATACCTGGGTGGCTGCCAATAACTTCAAAGATGGCAATGAAATGCGTGAAGCCAAGGACCAGGTCATGTCCTATATTCTTCAGCAGTTCCAATTAATGCTGGAAGACAACTATGACGAATATTGTGATCAGTTTGAGAACTATCTACGTTTCCGTCGCAACGAAGAGTTCCATGCCAACAAGCACAAACATGATCACGACCACGATCATTAATACAAAGCCCTTCGGGGCTTTTTTCATGCCTGTTTAGACAGAATAACTTTGCTTAAACTTTCTGCATTGACCTCCCTCTCTTTTTAACCCATAACTCTAAAAATATTATTTCAATAACAACAAATAGAGGATGTCATGCAGCTGAATTTTCCAATTATTGATCCGCATATCCATCAATGGGATCCCTACCACACCCCGCATGCGGCTGCGCTGGCAGTCAAACTGTTTGGCAGGCATCCTCACTTGTTAGATCGCATGGTACGCCTTTTCAGTCCCAAACCAATCGTTGACACCGTAGGCCTGACAGAACACATCACAGCACCGTACCTACCTGAAACTACAAACGGGATATCGGGGATTATCAGGTCGAACAAGTGGTGCATATTGAAGCCAGCTGGCATGAACAGAAAGGTGCTGGCGTAGTCAATGAAACCAAGTTTATTGCTAGTTTGCCCTTTCAAGAACATGGTTTGGAATTAGTGCGATTGTGGCTACCGCAGATCCACGGCGCAAAGATTTTAAACAGCTACTTGAGCTGCATCAGGAAGCTTCACCAAAGTTGCGTGGTATCCGTAAAATGGCATCCTTCCATCCTGACAGAGGCGTGCATGCCTGGGCAGATGAACCGCATTTATACCTGAATAAAAAATTCCAAAAAGGCTTTGAGCATCTGGCCAAAGCCGGACTGAGTTTTGATGCCTGGGTCTACTCGACCCAGCTTGCAGATGTGATCCAACTTGCCAAAACTTTTCCGGAAACACCGATTGTGCTGGATCACCTTGGTACACCGGTGGGAATATTTGGAAAAGTCGGTAAAGGTACGGGCAAGACAGCCCAAGAAAGACAAAATATTTTGGAACACTGGAAAGATAATCTCGCTAAGCTGGCCGAATGCCCCAATGTCTATACCAAAATCTCCGCACTGTTTATGCCTGTACTTGGTCATAAATTCCACAAGCAACGACGTTTAGCATCCAAAGATGAATTGTTGGAATATGCAACCCCAGTGATTCAGCATGCACTGCAATGTTTCGGTACAGACCGGACTATGTTTGCTTCCAATTTCCCCATGGATCGGGTCAGTACCAGCCTGGTGAATATCATCGATACCTTTAGCGATATTGTGCATGACTATGATAAAAATGCTTTAAGGCCAGTATTTTATGCAAATGCCAAAACATTTTATCGATTATAAATCGGAGCTGTTCCATGCTTGAGATAAGCGAGGTAAGTTTCAGCCAAAAAATTTGGTGTGTGGTTTTAATTGTGGTTTGTAGTTGGATGAGTTCCTATTACTATCAACAAATCATCAAACATCCATTTAATCATGACATCGCTCTTGGCTGTATTTTAATGGGAGGTGGTGTTTATATATTCTTATTTTTAATTTATGGCTGGCAACCTCAACTAGCTGTACTAGCTGGTATCATCGGTGGTATTGGTTTTAGCTATCGGGCTACCTAGATCAGTATTTTAGATTAAAAATAAAAAAACCTCCCTGCTACAGGAGGTTTTTAAATAGATGATCTATAAAATTTTATTTTTTGGTCAGTGTCGGCGGATTCACCGGCTGGCCATATTGATCCGACATCACCTCAACCAGCAAATACGTTTTCAGATATTTCTGAATTACGGCATCAATATCAGCCTTGGTTAATGCTGCCAGCGCCTTGTCACGTTTTTGGCGATAGTTCAAATCACGGTCACGTTCTAGCTGAGAGACTAACATGCTGTGAATACGGCGATCATCTTCCAGTACATTGACGCGTTTTTTCAGCAAACTGGCTTTTGCTGCTTCCACTTCCTGATCCGTAACCCCCTTGCTTTGCAGTTCACGAATCACTTTCTGGATGGACTCTGAAACTTGAGCCGAACGTCCAGCCGTATAATTGGCACCAAAAGATAATGCACCAACATCATTCCATTCCGAAAAATCTACACTGGCACTAAAACCATAGACCAGCGCGTTCTTTTCACGCAGTTCCTGTGCCAGACGTGAAGACAATTGTGAATCGCCAATAATATGTCGCAGTACCAATAAGGCTGGCACATCCGGATGATCTGCACCGACTGGCATGGAGATCGAGGCCAGATAGCTGCCAAACTCACGTTGTTCCGACAGGGCATGCACTTTCTGAGCCGGATATTCGATATAGGTAGATGTTAAATGTTCAAAAGGTTCAGCTGTATTCCAGTCTGCAAATTCCTGCTGGATCAATGCCTGCATGGTTTTTGGCTTAAAGTCGCCAGTGACAGCAACCCGGGCACGATGGGTCTTAAAGAAACGCTGATATAGCTCCTGCACCTGCTCACGCGTGGCTGTCTGATACTGCTGTTTGGCCAGTTCTGGCTCAAAGTGATAACGTAAATCCCCCGGCTCATAACGTTCCACCAGTCGGGCAAAAGTCAGGCCTGTCACGGTATCCGGTTCAGTATATGGACGCTCCAGACTGGACAGCGACTGTGACTTGATCAGGTCAAATTGGGTCTGTTCAAAGGTCGGATTCTTTAACACATCAAGAATGTATTTAAAGTATTCCTCGAAATGCTCTTTCTTGGCGGAAATGGAAATATTCAGGCCATTTCCCGTTGCACTAACATTGGCTGATCCACCGACTTCAATGGTTTTGTCTGAAATCTGTTGCAGGCTCTGGGTCTTGGATGCACGCATAATCAGATAGGCCATCAGATCAAGCAGTTCGCCCTTATGTTTCAGCGTTTCAGCGGTACCAAAGTCCAGCGCAATGGTCGAATAGACCTTGTCATCACGGGTCTGGGTTGGGAACAGTGCATATTGAATGCCATTGTTCAGCTTACCGCGCTGAATCTGCTTTTCCTTACTATTCAGCAGCTTTTTAGATTTCTTAACATATTGCTTCACTTCCGCCTGATACACCGAAATATCTTTAAGCGGCTCTTCACTCACTGTCTGCTGGTCCAAGGTCGGTTTGTTTTCCGCAACTTCCTGCAACTGTTGTGCTTTTTTCTGCTCTTCCGGGGTTGGAATAATATTACCCTGAATACGGTATTCAGCCTTAAAGAAATCTTTATAGATCTTGTTAGCATCTGTCACCGACAGCTGCTGAATGTCATTCAGGTCTTTAAAATATTTTGACCAGTCTCCGCTATAGGTCACGATGTAATCACTTAGGCGTGAACCCAAGGCCGCTGCATTATTTTTAATATTGTCCGCAGCATTGCGGGTCATGTTTTTCACCCGATTCAGCTCGGTTTCATTGAAATCCTTGCTCTGTTCGACTCCGGTGTGTAAAGCCTGTTCAACCTTTTGGACATCATGATTTGGGGCATAGACCGCACCCATAAAGACCATATTCATGTCTTTATCCAGCCAGGTGGTGGACTGTACCGCAGTGGCAATCCCTTGCTCGACAATGCCCTGATACAGGTGCCCGCTCGGCTGTAAAGTATATAAGGTTGGCGTCACCGATAATGCCGTCTGTTTTGCGGTTTCAGCACGGTTCAGGTAGATATTGTATTTGGCATAATTACTGCCCTTCGCCACAGTAAATTCGCGCTGCTTGATTTGTTCAGGTTGTAGTTCCGGTACTTCCGGCTGTTTCGGTACAGGCCGCGCCTTGATCGGACTGAAATGCTGGTCGATATATTTCAGCACCTGTTTTTTGTCGAACTTGCCGGAAAACACCATATAGGCGTTATTCGGGGCATACCAAGTTCGGTAGAATTGGTTCAGCTCCTGCATATTGATCGATTGCAGCTCATTTAAATCACCAATCGGCAGACGACCCAGATGCTGGTTGCCATAAGCAGATTTAAAAATCTGGTCCATCAGCACGGAAAATGGCTGATCCAAACGGATTTCCCGTTCACGTTTAACAATATCAATTTCTGTTGGAACATATTTTTCCTGCAGCACTAGCTTGTCCATTCGCTCAGCTTCCAGCTGGATCACTGCAGCGAGGGCTGTGTTTTCTGGACGGATCAAATTGGTATATTTAGTCGAGTAATAATCCGTGCTGGCATTCGAAGAAAGCGTGTACTGATCCAGGCGGCGCTGGAATTCATCCCCTTTGATATTTTCGGTGCCCTTAAATGCCAGATGTTCCAGCAGATGCGCCAGACCGCCCTTGCCCTGCGGGTCGTTTAATGAACCGGTAAAATACACCGTATTCATGAAGGTTTTATTTTCTTTTTCATTCGGTGCAAGGACGATTCTTAAACCATTATCCAGTTTATATTCTTCAATATTTTGTTCCGTTTTCACCAAAACTGGCTGAGCAAAACTGAGCGTTGCAGCGCCCATTAAAAACATGGAAAGTGTTAATTTTTTAAAGCGTAATGACATTCTTGATCCAGCAAACATGAACATTCTTATTCATCGAATATAATAGAGAATGATTCTCATTGTTGATAGTTATATTTTCTAAAAGCCACTGTAGCCAGCAGCTTTTAACCTCTTAAATCAATTTAAAGCAGTATCTCAGCCTGCATATATAACTTGCCATAGCCTGAAACTTCAATCCGCTCATTGTCTTTCATTTCACAATATAGTACCCCGCCACGCTGTGATGCCTGATAAGCAATTAATTTCTGCTTGCCTAATCGTTCTGCCCAGATAGGAACAATCCCGGTATGAATCGAACCGGTCACTGGATCTTCATTAATTCCATTACTAGGGGCGAAATAACGCGACACACAGTCATATTGTTCTGCACCTGCGGTCAAGGCCACATCCAGCAATGGTTCAGATGCCGTAATTGTAGTGCGACGGTCATTCACCTGTTTCAGCAAGGCAAAATCCGGGGTTTCATCCAGCACATCCTGCACCGACTCATACTCAATAATATAAGCCTGCTCATTCAGGTAAACATTCTTAAAGGTCTTGGTGAGTGCAGCACGCAATACTGCTGGATATTCATCCACCAACACTGGACGACGTACCGGAAAATTCATACGAATGCGACCATCTTCATCCTGACTAACTGTAAAAATACCCAAGTTTTTTACATGAAAGCGAATAGTTTTGTGTTCGGTATAATCCTGAAATAGCACAAAGCTGCTCGCCAACGTTGCATGTCCACAGAAATCCACTTCCTTGGTCGGGGTAAACCAGCGGATTTCATAGTTTTCCGCATCCAGGATTTTGACAAAGGCGGTTTCCGACAAATTATTTTCCAGCGCAATGTTCTGCATCAGACTTTCATCCAGCCATTCATTCTGCACAATTACTGCAGCAGGATTGCCCTTGAACAGATCCGTGGTGAAGGCATCCACTTGATACATTTTCATTGCTTATGCTCCATGTTGTTAGGGCTTTAGTTTAAAAGCTTTTTCACAAGAAAAAATTTATATATGTTAACAAACAGATAAATGCATACTTTCCAGCAATTCCTGCTAATTATTTTAGGACTGACATGTTAAATCCACATCTTAAAGCCGTTCCCCTGGAAAAATCCTATCGCGTACTCAACCATGGCCCAACCGTACTGGTTTCTGCAAAAGATCAGCAAGATACCGATGTCATGGCAGCCGCTTGGGCCTGTGCACTGGAGTTTCAACCTGCCAAAGTTACTGTGGTTTTAGATAAAAGTACCAAGACTCGAAAAATTATTGAAAATTCAGGCTATTTTGCACTACAGGTACCCACACTCAAGCAGCTCAAAATGGTATATCAATTAGGCACCATCAGCCTGCATGACGAACCCAATAAACTAGAAAAATGCGGTGTTGAACTGTTCCAGTTTGAACAGGCTGAGATTCCTGTAGTGAATGGTTGTGCTGCTTGGCTGCTCTGCGAGCTAATTCCTGAACCACACAACCAGCAGCATCATGACTTGTTTATAGGCAAAGTCATTGCCGCCTATGCCGATGAACGCGTGTTCCGTGACGGCCACTGGTATTATCAGGAAGTCGAGTCAAAATGGCACAGTATTCACCATGTTGCTGGTGGTCATTTCTATACCATTGGCGATCCAGTTTCAGTGGATGATATAGACGAATAATTTACCGATTTTCAGACAATATTATTCTGAAAATTTTGTACATGAATCATGCATAAATATACCGCCCAGCATTACTTACTGCTGGGCAAATATGCTACTTTATAAAATAATTTCAAACGGTTTAATGACACATGATGCCTTTTAAAATCCACTGCATAGACGTCAAAAATAGCTTACAGAATTATATCTGGCTGCTGGAACATACCGACTCCAAACAGGTTGTGGCCATTGATCCCACAGAATCTGGACTGGTACAGGAGTATTGCCAGCAAAATAATCTGGAACTGGCACAGATCTGGCTGACACACTGGCACAAGGATCATATTGGCGGTGTACCTGAACTGATTCAGGGTAAAAACATTCCAGTCTACGGCCCGCGTGAAGAGCTAAGCAAAATTCCATTTATTACTCATCCGCTGGAACATGACAATCAGTTCAAGTTTCATGGTTTAGAGGTCAGCATTATCAGCGTACCGGGACACACCTTAGGCCATATTGTGTACTTTATTGATGCCCTGGATGTGCTGTTCTGTGGTGATACCCTGTTTGCCATGGGCTGTGGTCGCGTGTTTGAAGGCACCTTTGAACAGATGTTCCATTCCCTATCTCGTCTGGCCGCCTTGCCACCACGTACCAAAGTATATTGCACGCATGAATACACGTTGTCTAATGCCCAGTTCGCCCTACATGTTGAACCGGACAATCTGGAAATTCAGGAACGGCATGAACAGGTAGAACGCCTAAGAATGCTCGGTGAATGTACCCTGCCAAGCAGCATTGAAATCGAACTGAAAACCAATCCTTTCCTGCGTGCAGACAGTGTGGAAGAGTTTACCCGTTTGCGTACTCTCAAAGATAATTTCTGATCTAAAGAATTTGATTGCTTTGCGCGTAGGCATCCAACTCAGCCTGAGTCACCACGCGTAAAGCATGCATCTCATCCACCCGTACCAGTAACAAACCACCCAATGCCGGCTGATAACGACGTGCGCTGCCAAAAGGTGTATAGGCCACTTTGGATTGCACGGTAAATTCCAGCCAGTTCTCATGTCCCAGCATCACAGCCACTGGTGTCAGCCCCTGTTGCTGCATCTGCTCAATCGTGTCTTTGACATATTGTTCAATATTGATTTGGGCCATAATGAAAATCCAAAGTGTAGAAAAAGATGAAGCGATCAAATAATAAAATTAATAAAACGAGTATTAGTTCACTCGAGGAAATAAATGCCTAGCTACATGCCTATTTAAGCATAAAGGCAGTGATCAATCGGCATTCGACCAAAACAAGACAGTTTGCGTTAAAAGCCGCTGCAAATATAGCCAGACAGATCCTTAGATATAATATTTAGTTACAACATCTAAAAGTATCTAGAAATCATTTATTTAGTTATTTTTTGATGGTTTTTTATGCATTTGTATGCTGATAAATACGACATTTTCAGAAGATTTAAATAATTTTAAAAATTTTCCCCTTTAAAAAAAATTTTTTCACCCTAATTTATTAAGAAATAGTGATGAAGGAGTTATCTCGTGAAAAAAGTGGTGAAAGCAAAAAATCTTCTAGCATTCCGTTTATGGTTAGAAAAATTGGGGTATTCAGTCCGCACCTTGGCCGACAATCGTGGTTTTACCTTTAGCTTTAAAAAAGAATATGGCCTTGTGACCTGCGACCTTTCAGGCAATGCGCTTGCCATGCAGTTAGGGGAAGAATTCGAAGACCATTTGAAAGCTTAAATTGCATCACTTTTAACGAGAATGATCAATTTCAAGCATCAATAATTTTAATGCCAAGCCAGCCCATTTCGATGGGCTCTTTTTTTTGCCTATGGCTTTGTTGCACAAACCTATCTGTAAAGGCTTTTTCAGCGATATAATTTTCAAATGAAGAAGCCTACACACAAAATCTACCGCACAACCAATTGGCCCGCATATAACCGAGCACTCATGAGTCGCGGAAATATTGCCATTTGGTTTGATCCTGCTACGCAATGGTATGCGCCATCAAAAGGCAAACAAGGGCGAAATCAAACCTACTCCGACGCAGCCATCCAGTGCTGCTTAATGATTAAATCCTTATTCCGTCTGTCTTTACGTATGGTTACTGGCTTTGTGCAAAGTCTGATTAAACTTTGCGGATTAAATTGGATAGCTCCAGATTACACCACGCTTTGTAGAAGACAAAAGCATATTGATATTGTAATCAGCTACCAAAAAAGTAGCGATGGGCTGCATCTACTCATGGACTCTACAGGCATGAAGTTTCTAGGTGAGGGCGAATGGAAACGCAAGAAACATGGACCTGAATATCGTCGCCAATGGCGTAAACTTCATATTGGTATAGATGCTAAAACCCTACAAATACGAGCAGTTCAGCTTACAACCAATAATGTCAGTGATTCACAGGTGCTTGGTGATTTACTTAATCAGATTCCACAAGATGAGCAGATTAACTCTGTTTATACCGATGGAGCTTATGACACCAAGCAATGCCGTCAGGTCATTGCAGATCGGCAAGCGCATGCGGTGATTCCACCTAGAAAAAATGCGAAACCATGGAAAGATACAAAGAGTAGCTCGCTAGAGCGAAATGAATTACTTCGAACAATTAAACGTTTAGGCAGGACACTATGGAAAAAATGGTCAGGCTATCATCGGCGAAGTTTGGTTGAAACTAAGATGCATTGCATCAAATTATTAGGAGATAAACTCAGTGCAAGGAGTTTTGATAGCCAAGTGAATGAGATCCATGCACGTGTAGCAGTCCTTAACAGATTTACGGAATTAGGTCGACCACTTACCCAAGTTACGCCTTAAATTTAGCTCAATTAGGTGCGCTTTGCATTTCAAATCTTTGTGCAACAAAGCCTTTGCCTATTAAAAATTCAGGCAAAAAAAACAAGGCATCAACCTTGTCTCTTTTGAGTGGTGGGGACGGAGAGACTCGAACTCTCACACCTCGCGGCGCTGGAACCTAAATCCAGTGCGTCTACCAATTTCGCCACGTCCCCAGCAGGGTACCAACCTAACGTTGGATTTCTCAAACTTTAAATCTGGCAGAGGATCAAGGATTCGAACCTTGACGAACGGTTTTGGAGACCGTCATGCTACCATTACACCAATCCTCTACACTTACCACCTTACTTAATCGCTTAAGTAATTTGGTGGGGACGGAGAGACTCGAACTCTCACACCTCGCGGCGCTGGAACCTAAATCCAGTGCGTCTACCAATTTCGCCACGTCCCCGTTGGTCGTGTATATTATAGAGAACACTCCCCTTTGACAAGCCATTTTGCAAGCAATACAGGCGTATTCTGCTAGAAATTAAGCAGTTAATTGTATTTTTCTTTAAATTTTCAAAAAAACTGGAATACTTTTATTGTTATTAACTGGTTCAATCTGCTGCTATACCTTAAATTTCTTCATCCATTTTTTGAGATGATCTAAGTCTAAAAATTTACCTGTGAGCAATTTTTCAAACTGATGTGTGCCATTTTCAAAATTTCAGCCATAAAAAAAAGCAAGGTATGTAACCTTGCTTTTTCGTATCTGGTGGGGATAGAGAGACTCGAACTCTCACACCCAGAGGGCGCTGCGACCTGAACACAGTGCGTCTACCAATTCCGCCATATCCCCGATGAGCGCTATATTAGAACGATCACCCCGGCATTACAAGGATTTTATACGGTTATTGCGCTCGTTCATTCAATAATTAATCAATTGATGTGATTTTGGATTTAAAGTGCATCTATTCTTATTGTCACGTGGACAATTGCAATTAGAAAAATAAGTTCTAGCTTATCTTTTTAATTGGCGGATTCAAGCGGCAAGTGCAACAGTATAAAAACCAGCCATAACTTCACTCGGTGTATACCAACCTAGCGTTTTTCTAGGACGATGGTTGAGTGCAAATTCTATCTGCTCTATTTGTTCGTTTGACACGTCATCAAACGATGATGATTTTGGCAGATATTGACGGATTAAACCATTCGTATTTTCATTTCTAGCTCGCTGAATAGACTTGTAAGGATCAGCAAAATACGTCTCTATCCCGGCATCAGTAATTCTTTTGTGTTCGGAAAATTCTTTACCATTATCAAATGTCACACTATAAGCATGGCTCATTCGTAAACGATCTAACGCACAAGTAATCGTTTGAGAGGATGCTCTCGTTGATCCTAAATGAACAATATGTACATACAGGCTCTTTCGATCAACAAGGGTTAATAAAGCACCTTTATGATGTTTACCAATCACCGTGTCACCTTCGAAATCTCCTAAACGTTGTCGTTGATCAATGACCTGGTCTCGACAGTGAATACTTGTTTTATCAATGATTTGCCCCCTACGATCCGTGTTTTTGTAACCTCGTTTTCGATATTTCTTCTGATGCCTTAAGTGTAGATGGAGTTTACCGCCTTTTGATTTATCTTGATAAATGTACTGGTAAATCCACTCATGTGAAGGTACATCCAGCCAACCGCGTTGTGTTAAAGCACCTGAAATTTGTTCTGGTGACCAGTCCAAGCCAATTAAATAATCAATATAGGCGAAGGCAAATGCTGTCATTGATGAGGAAGGACGGTACCGTCTTTGACTTGCAAATTTAGCTGCCTGTTGAGCCCTATATCCACGTTGCCCAGTATTTCTTTTTAATTCACGGTAGATGGTTGATCGTGAACGCCCTAACTCCCGAGCAAGGTTAGCGATTGAGCTTTTACTTTTCAAAGTAGCATAAATTTCGTATCTTTCATCTTGAGAAAGTTGGGTGTATTTCTTCATTGTGTGCTTTCCAATTGCGAGTTGAAAAAGTCTAATGATTCTATGAATACACCTAACTTTTTCAACTAACTACAAATGTGTCGCACTTGGGATTTGAATCTGCGATTAATAATATGGGCTAAGATTAACCTGCTCATCAAATAGATACCTCACTGAAAGCTAGTATTGTCTGATCTAAAATCAAAAGCAATATCACCACCCTACCAAATCACAGGTATAAAAAAAGCAAGGTATTTAACCTTGCTTTTTCATATCTGGTGGGGATAGAGAGACTCGAACTCTCACACCCAGAGGGCGCTGCGACCTGAACACAGTGCGTCTACCAATTCCGCCATATCCCCGATGAGCGCTATATTAGAGCGATTAATTGAAGATTACAAGCCACAGAATGATCAGAAATGTCTTTTTTAATCAAAAATTAAGCAATTAAAATGATTTGCTATTTTTATCACCAGATTTGAAAAGATTCAGCGCGTTAATCAACAGTTTTCAGCTAAATCCTAGTGTTTTTTTAACAGTAACAATATAGCTTATGAGCTCTAAGTTTAGCATCTTTCAAGACCAGTAAGCGATCCCAAAGCTTTCTAGATTCAATTCAAATCATCCTCTCAAATTGCAGGCAAAAAAAAACAAGGCATCAACCTTGTCTCTTTTGAGTGGTGGGGACGGAGAGACTCGAACTCTCACACCTCGCGGCGCTGGAACCTAAATCCAGTGCGTCTACCAATTTCGCCACGTCCCCATCAGGGTACCAACCTAACGTTGGATTTCTCAAACTTTAAATCTGGCAGAGGATCAAGGATTCGAACCTTGACGAACGGTTTTGGAGACCGTCATGCTACCATTACACCAATCCTCTACACTTCACCATCTTACCTAATCGCTTAAGTAATTTGGTGGGGACGGAGAGACTCGAACTCTCACACCTCGCGGCGCTGGAACCTAAATCCAGTGCGTCTACCAATTTCGCCACGTCCCCGTTGGTCGTGTATATTATAGAGATCAATTTGGCCTGACAAGAACTTTTTCATCAAAGCCACAACGATTGCGCAAATAAAAAGCAGATTGTTGTTTTTTGTATTTTTATCAGTCAATTACAGTGAATAAAATACTTCGAATCTGCTTAAAATCGGTAAAACGATTGGCTTTCTGCTTGGCAAGCATGCCTTCTAATACCGATTGAAATAACTGAAATTGAGTATGCAACTGAATTTGCAGGCGCCGACAATGTAAATAAGCCCAGTCTTCATAATCACCTGCCCTCAGTCGGGTTTGCATCAACCATTCTAGCCAAATGATGCCCAGTGCATAAATTTCCGTTTGCACTGTTTTCGCTTCGCCATGAAACAACTCAGGCGCCATATACCGTGGTGTTGCATCCAAGCTTTGAGATGGAACATCGCTGAATCGTCGAACCTGTTCAAAATCAATCAACCTGACTCGACCCTCATACTGAACAAAATGTTCAGCTTTCAGATCGGCATGTAGATAGCCACATTGATAGAGATGCATCACTGCATCCAGACTTGCCAGTAAATGAGTTTGTATTTGTTTCAAGCTTAATTTATGCGGTGATACAGCAAAATGCGCAGGGCAATCTCGCAATAAAATTCCCTGCTGATATTGCTCATCCTTCACTGTGATTTCATGATCAATCAACTGATAAGGAGTGAGAAAATCAGCTTCATGATTATTTAAGAATGATTGGTAAAAATTCCACTCATTTTCAAAGCCCTGCTTGCTATATAAAGCTGCGTCAGGCTGCTGTACCTTCAGCCAATAGAATTGCTCCCCCAGCCTGCCTCGATATAAACGGCGTCCAAAGGCCAAACTACGGGCTTTGGTTTGCAACTCAAACTGAATCTGCTGCAATTCTTCAGATGTCAACGGGAATGTATTCTTGGGTCTGCTCTTCAGGTTCATTTTGAAAATTTAACAATTCCAGACAATGCTGGATGGTTTTGCCTACCCGCTCCTGAGTTTCAATCATGGAGATTTTCGGCCAGGTGGCACGCTCACCTTCACGTTGCAGGATTTTAAACAGATGCGGACGCGGGTTTTGCAGCATATAAGTATAGTGACGTAAGCCATATTTACCGACAATATTCACATCACCATAATAGCGCTGATCTACCACGCCATAACCATGATCCAGCAGACGGCGTACCGGTGGAATACTGCCAGCACGTTCACGAGTAAAGTCCATCAAGCCTTTGGCAAACACCTTGCCTTGACGACGGGCAATGCGTTGCGGCCAGCTCAGCATATCTTTACGGAAACGTGAAGCATCATCCTGCATAAATGGCACGATATGCGGATTGACCTGACTGGCAATGGTGTAATTGATATTGTACAAACGTGCCATTTTTTCCTGCGGGAAATCACTGCGCACGCTACCGTCCACCCAGCGTGTCGCACCCATATATGGCGTGAATTTCCCATCATGGCGTTTACTGGTCAGACGTACTGGCGGAAACAAGATTGGCACAGCACAAGAAGCCAGTACCGCACTCCAAACCAGCAAATCTGGCGAGGTATAAGCATTCATGATGCGTGAATCTTGCGATGCATCATACGGTGCAACTGCAATATTGATATGCAAGCCTGAATTTTTCAGTGCTTCTTCAAAGGTAAAATTCCCCAGGTTCTCGACCAGGAATTTTTTTAGGTATTTCACATCGGCAAAGCCACCATTGCCCTTCATCAGCTCACGGAATTTGCGGAAATGAAATGCTTCGTTAAAGAAGTTGTGCCCTTTCAGGATATCCGCATATTCAGAAGGCTTGGATACACCCAACATGGCAGTCATGATTGCACCAGCACTGGAACCGGATACCACTTTGGGCATCAAATCCTGTTCCATTAATGCCTTACATACACCGGTATGAAACAAACCTAAGGTTGCGCCGCCAGAAAACATCAACGCTGGCTGACCATAAGCATGCTGGCAGCGCTCAAAGAATTCGATTTTTTCTTCTACTGTTAAACATTCACATTGATCAGACGCAATATAAGCCAGACATTTACTGACTTCTTCAACATAATCTTCAATGATTTTTTTGGTACCAACATAGGTTTCAATAAACAGTAAAGGATGGGCAATGTTGGCAATATCGTAGCTCAGCCCTTCACGTAATATATACATCAAGTCTTTAGTGCGATGCTGCATGCGATAGCGTCGCAATTTACCCAGACGATGTGCAATCACTTCTGCATCAAAATATAGTGAAGAATTATCAAGCTTCCATTCCTGTGCCCCAGTTTCTTCATCCAGTTTTAATGCAATATATTTCCATTCCTCATAGGTCTCGGCATTTTCTAATTGCTGTTTTAATTTTTTAATGCGATAGGTCTGATGCGGATTGATATGGGTATTGAAGTCTTTAAACAGCATGCTATACGTAATCCTTATGTTTATTTTTGGCGCCACAAGAACTGCAATCATTTAAGTACAACAGATCATAGCGGCGGGACAATAGCCGAAAATCTCCTTTCCTTGGCAAATTATCACATTTTTCTTGCTTTGACTGCGTTTTTTACAGTGGTAGTATCATCAGCATCATTTAAACGATGTAATCTGCAATCATGGCTACAATTGAGTTACCTGACAATATTTTAAATACTCTTTCCACTGTTTTACAGCAGCTGCAACAAACCCTTCCTGAGCTTAAAACGGCCCCGGATTTTTCTGCCTATGCCTATAAATGGCAAGATGGCCAGCTCAAGCCAATTCACAAGCTGAAAGCTATTGCACTGGATGACTTAAAAGGCATCAAAAAACAAAAAGAAAAAGTAATTCAGAATACCCTGCAATTCCTGAATAACCTACCTGCCAATGATATTTTGCTCACCGGTTCACGCGGTACCGGCAAATCATCTATCGTCCGTGCCCTGTTAACTGAATATGCCGAGCAAGGTTTACGACTAATTGAAATTGAACGTGATGATTTATCAGATCTACCAGAGATCCAGAAGCTGATTGCAGACCGTCCGGAAAAATTCATCGTGTACTGTGATGACCTGGCATTTAATGCAGAAGATGAAAATTACCGTAGCCTAAAAAGTGTTTTAGATGGCTCACTACAGTCTGGTTCCAGCAATTTTGTGATTTATGCGACCAGTAACCGTCGTCACCTGTTGCCGGAATTCATGCATGAAAATACGCCAGCCACCAAGGTCGATGTACCACAATACACTGAACTACATCCGCAAGAAGCGATTGAAGAAAAAATCTCGCTCTCTGACCGTTTTGGTATGTGGCTCTCTTTCTATCCGATGGATCAGAATCTTTACTTAGAAATTGTGGAGCACTATCTGAAAAAAGCCGGTATGGAGCTGACTGCAGAAGCACGTGCAGAAGCCTTACGATGGTGCCAAGGCCGTGGTCAGCGTTCGGGCCGTGCAGCTTATCAATTCTCAAAGCATTGGATTGGTTCACAACAGCTCAAGGTATTGAATTAATCTAATTTAGCCCAAAATTTTCCAAGCTCAGTTTTGTTTAATCATGTAATTATTCTTTAACAAAACTGGGCTTTTTAATATCTAAAGAAGTTTATTAAATCATTAAAATAAAAAATATTTAATTTAATTATCTCGCAATTTTCATGTAATTATCGATTACGTTTACAAACAAATTAGCACCAACATAATACATTTAAAATTTATACCCTTTTCAAGTTTATTATTTGAAACCCAAATAAAAAATATAGCTTTCTCTCAAACGCATTTAATTAAAACAAATATTTGTTTTATAAAAAATATAAATCAACACCACCTCAATTAAAATTATTAAATAATTTAAAAAAAACACCTCTTTAACTATCTTAAATTTTCGCATTTTTCTTAAAAATCTCTCAAATTGCAATGCAATATCATTCATGCATAATTTGCATGAATTTTAAGATTAAATTGCAACTGCCGAATTAGGTAAATCACTTGATCTTAAAATCAATTCAGCAAGAAAAACAAAGTCATTTAATAACTTTAAAAAATAAGCACCAAGGGAATAAACATGACACTGAAATATAAAATGAGTGGAATAGCGCTATTAGCTGGTCTTTTGACGGCATGCGGTGGCGGTAGTGGAAGTAGCAGTGAATCAGCTTCTAGCAACTTACCAGAAAATTTGCCAGATGCCATTTCCCCTGAACTGCCTGATGATTTTGTCCCATTTACCGATGAGACCATTTTGGACAAAATTAAAAATGCGATTACGGGACAAGATGGTACCAGTGAACTTGCAAATAACTACAATGAAGCTCTCGCCCATATGGTCGGTGAGATTTTTGCCGATTATCCGCTTGGCCGGACAGGTCGTGCATTGCAGGTGTATAACCTCGGTGTAAACAGCATCAAAATTGGCAATCTAACCTGTGCTGAAGTCAATACAAATGGCAATACCAAAACACTCACATTAAAGCCCAATAAAGAAACCTGTATTGTTTTGGATAAAACGTTCGTAGCAGGTTCCAAAATCACGCAAACCGTGAATAGTGACACTACAACGGTTACTTTTGACAATGTTCGCTATGGCCACAATTTGGATTTTAGTCTGAAAGACCAATATTTGATTTCAGGCTCTATTCGATATACTTCTTCAAAATCCTCCTTAGGCAAAGAACGTAAATACGATATTTCCAACCTGAGTTTTCAACGGGTAAAAACGGATAGCAATAAGCTGACTGAAGTTGATGTCTATAATGCAGATAGTCGTGAATATTTACAGTTAAAAGACTATAGCTTTAGTCTGGTGGATGATTTTGGCAGCGGCAGCAATGGCACCAGAACTTTACATTCTAAAGGCACAGTGATCGGACAGCCTTTAGATGCAAAATTTAGATATACCTTTAGTTTTGATACAGGTTCTACCCCATTCATCATGAATGAGATTAGCCTAAATAATTACCACCATTTACCTGAGCAAGGCAGCGTCAACATTACTCATAAAAAAGGTTTGTTTGATAATGAACTGATTACCAAGATTCGTCAGGATGAGCCACGTTCATTAAAAGCGGGCGTTTATCTTGGAAATACAAAAGTAGATGATATTTTGTGGTCTTCCATTATTGGTAAATAAATATAAAAAACCTCATCAAGTGATGAGGTTTTTTGTTGTCGCATTCTATGTATTAATCAATACATTAAACCACTTCCGGATTTGTCAGCTCAGTCATTGGCCAACGCGGGGTCGTAGTGACAGCCAAACCATCCTGCTGCCCTGCTTTTAAACGTTGATAACCCGTAAAGGCAATCATGGCACCATTGTCGGTACACAGCGCAGGTTCCGCATAGTAAACGGTTGCCTTGATTTTGGCCAAATCGGCTTCTAAACGCTCACGCAAACGTTTGTTAGCACTTACACCACCCGCAATCACTAGACGTTTTAAACCGGTTTGCTTTAATGCCTTGACTGATTTTTTCACCAAGGTATCGACAATGGCTTCCTGGAAGCTGGCTGCAATATCGGCATCGCGGTTTTCATCACCCAATTTCTTCATTTGTACAGAAACTGCGGTTTTTAAGCCACTGAATGAGAACGTCAGATCCTGATGTAACATTGGACGTGGGAACGCAAAGGCATTCGGATCGCCCTGTTCAGCCAGTTTGGAAATGTTCGGACCACCCGGATATGGCAGCCCCATCATTTTTGCAACTTTATCGAAAGCTTCACCCGCTGCATCATCAATCGATTCGCCTAACAATTCATATTGGCCAATACCGTAAGCTGCCATCAACTGAGAGTGACCACCTGAGACCAACAGTGCCACGAATGGAAATTCTGGTGGAGTTTTAGAAAGTAATGGTGCCAGCATATGACCTTCCATATGGTGCACACCAATTGCCGGTTTATTTAATGCAAATGCCAAGGTACGACCAAACAAGGCACCGGTCATTAATGCACCCATTAAGCCCGGACCACGGGTATAAGCCACGGCATTAATTTCAGATTTCTTGACACCACTTTGTTCAAGCAGCTGATTCAGAAGTGGAATCAGTTTACGCACATGGTCACGTGAAGCCAGTTCCGGAACTACACCACCATATTCAGCATGCAGTTTAATCTGGCTATACAGAACTTGTCCGCGTAAACCCAGCTCGCTGTCATAGAGCGCGAGTCCTGTTTCATCACACGATGTTTCTAAGCCTAAAACGATCATTAAACTGCCTATTACCTGTATCAATTCAATTACGATAACTATTATAGGCTTGTGATATAAGATGTAAATGAGTAAAATACTGACCTTCACTTGTGATCACGGGCAATTCGGCCCATGATCTTATCCATAACTTAATGAGGATTCTTCATGCCACAAGTTAAATTGAAAGAAGGCGAACCAGTAGACGTAGCTATCCGTCGTTTCAAACGTTCATGCGAAAAAGCGGGCGTTCTTGCTGACGTTCGTAAACGTGAATTCTACGAAAAACCAACTCAAGAACGTAAACGTAAAAAAGCTGCTGCTGTTAAACGCTACCAGAAGAAACTGGCTCGCGAATCAGTACGTACTACTCGCCTTTACTAAGATTAATTTGTGATTGACTGCCTGGACAAGATAAATGACTACTTTAAAAAACCAAATAACTGAAGTTTTAAAAGCAACAATGCGTGCTAAAGAAATGGACAAGTTAACGGTTATACGTAGTCTGCAGGCGGCAATTAAGCAAATCGAAGTCGATGAGCGCAAAGAACTTGACGACGCTCAGGTTCTTGCGGTCATTGAAAAGCAAATTAAACAACGTAAGGAATCGATCAAAGCCTATGAAGGTGCTGGTCGAGAAGATTTAGCTAGTAAGGAACAAGCTGAAGTTGAGGTTCTGTCTCAATTTCTACCAGAAGCTATGACTGAGGAAGAGCTTGATTCCCTCATTGCGCAAACAATTGCAGCGCAAGAAGCTACTAGCATGAAAGATATGGGTAAGGTGATGAATTCTCTGCGTCCGCTCATAGCCGGGCGCGCCGATCCTGCACAAGTTTCTGCAAAAATTAAAGCAAAACTGGCCTAATTTCTACTGTAAATAAATCTATTTTTGCGTTGAACTGACTAACTCTCTAGCCAGTTCTCAGCAAACAAATTCTTAAAAATGGCGGATTCAAGCGGCAAGTGCAACAGTATAAAAACCAGCCATAACTTCACTCGGTGTATACCAACCTAGCGTTTTTCTAGGACGATGGTTGAGTGCAAATTCTATCTGCTCTATTTGTTCGTTTGACACGTCATCAAACGATGATGATTTTGGCAGATATTGACGGATTAAACCATTCGTATTTTCATTTCTAGCTCGCTGAATAGACTTGTAAGGATCAGCAAAATACGTCTCTATCCCGGCATCAGTAATTCTTTTGTGTTCGGAAAATTCTTTACCATTATCAAATGTCACACTATAAGCATGGCTCATTCGTAAACGATCTAACGCACAAGTAATCGTTTGAGAGGATGCTCTCGTTGATCCTAAATGAACAATATGTACATACAGGCTCTTTCGATCAACAAGGGTTAATAAAGCACCTTTATGATGTTTACCAATCACCGTGTCACCTTCGAAATCTCCTAAACGTTGTCGTTGATCAATGACCTGGTCTCGACAGTGAATACTTGTTTTATCAATGATTTGCCCCCTACGATCCGTGTTTTTGTAACCTCGTTTTCGATATTTCTTCTGATGCCTTAAGTGTAGATGGAGTTTACCGCCTTTTGATTTATCTTGATAAATGTACTGGTAAATCCACTCATGTGAAGGTACATCCAGCCAACCGCGTTGTGTTAAAGCACCTGAAATTTGTTCTGGTGACCAGTCCAAGCCAATTAAATAATCAATATAGGCGAAGGCAAATGCTGTCATTGATGAGGAAGGACGGTACCGTCTTTGACTTGCAAATTTAGCTGCCTGTTGAGCCCTATATCCACGTTGCCCAGTATTTCTTTTTAATTCACGGTAGATGGTTGACCGTGAACGCCCTAACTCCCGAGCAAGGTTAGCGATTGAGCTTTTACTTTTCAAAGTAGCATAAATTTCGTATCTTTCATCTTGAGAAAGTTGGGTGTATTTCTTCATTGTGTGCTTTCCAATTGCGAGTTGAAAAAGTCTAATGATTCTATGAATACACCTAACTTTTTCAACTAATTACAAATGTGTCGCACTTGGGATTTGAATCTGCGAATTCCAATATTTTACAAATTACAATTTATATTTTTGCTTTGCAGCAATTGCATCATTTTTGAAGCTTTCACCTGATCCACAATATCCTGTCTTGTCATTTTCTGTAGCTTAAAATCCAGTGCTTCACGGTTTTTTTCGGTGGCTTGGTGCAAGCGATCCACATAACCCCCAACAATGCTACAAAACTCCGACTGCTGAGCCGCAGTCAAATTCTGCTGTTGCGGATCAAGGCTACGCAAAAATTCCCGGGATTGCTGATGGTAATCCGTACTGATTTTTTCAACCGACTGCGCATAATCCTTTAAGCTTGCCGCATGCCCCGTCGATATTCCCCAAACTAAAAACAGGCACAATAATCTATTTTTCATTCACCCTTTCTCATGTGCTTCAATTTGCCGCTCAGCATAGTATAAGAAAGGTCGAATTAAAAGCCGCCAAAGATCGAATAAACTAGGATCTATCTGGTGCTTATATTAAGAAGATCAGATCTCGTATTGACGTTCCTGCTGCATCTGTTTTAAACGCTTGGAAATAGTGGCAGACAGAGACTGATTCCCCTTACTGATCCGCTGCGCGTGCAACAAGGATTTAATCGCAGTTTCTTCATTGCCTGACCAATATTCTACTTCTGCACGATAACGCAGCACATTGACCGCCTTATGATCTGACGCAGGCTCAGCATTGGTGGCTGTCAGCATCAAGCGCCAGGCACTTAAATCACGTGGATTGGCATTTAGAAAGCGCTGTACTAGCATTTTGGCCTGATCGGTCTGTTTCATCCGGATCAGCACTTCGGCATATTTATAATTCAAGGCCCTGTTTTCCGGCATAATGGTCGCGGCAGAACGCACACTATTTAAAGCCAGATTCAGCTGATTTTTACCTAGATAAATATCTGTCTGAAATAGCACCAGTAATGGATGAATCTGGTTATGCTTTTTTGCCTGTTCCAATGCCTGCTGAGCATTCTCTTCATCACCTTGTTGTAGATAATAAGCACATAAGGCCAATTGAGCAGCAAAATTGTTTTGCCCAGCTAATAATTTCAGCTGCTGTTCGGTGGTCTGACGGGATAAAACCTTGCTGTACCATTTAATGACATCAAACGTTGGATCGGCCAGTTTGGTTTTTACTTTGGGTAGCTGGTTGGCACGCAACCGGGCTTCACTCATACGTTCAGTGGTCAATGGATGGGTAAACCAGAAATCCGGCAAAAAGCTTAAACGGCTGGTGGAACGATGCATCACTTCAAAAAAATCGGCCATGCTTTGCGGGTTATAGCCAGAAGCATACATATATTGCATACCAATTCGATCCGCTTCACGTTCCTGATTGCGGCTATAAGATAACTGCTGATCCATCAATGCGGCTTGCGAACCCATCATCACGGCAGCACCGGCATCCCCATCTGCTTGTGACGCAACCAAGGCACCCACCAAAATACCCGCCAAAGCCAATAGTCCCTGTCCCTTAAAGGCTTCCTGAGATCGACTGTAATGACGTTGTGTGACATGTGCAATTTCATGCGCCATCACTCCCGCCACTTCATCCATATTTCTGGCAGAATTCAGCAGGCCTAAATTCAGGGCAAACAGTCCGCCCGGAACTGCGAAAGCATTAATTTGTGGATCATTAACAATCACCAAACCAATCGGTTGCTGCAGTTGAGTCTGGCTAAGAATATGAGAAAATACGGAAAAAAGCTGATCTTCCATCCACGGGTTTTCAATCACCGGAAGCTGGCGCTGTACCTCACGATAGACCTTCTCCCCGATCATGCGTTCTTTCTGCTGATCGATCAGCCCAACACCGGTACCAATTTCAGGTACCGTAAACTGGATGGAACTATGATCAAAAGTCTCTGCTGCACTATGCCCCGCCACAATCGATGCGCTTAACCCACAAGCCAAAACTAAACGTTTCAATGAATAATTCTCTAAGCCCGATTTTCCTAACCAACTGAATATACCATTGAAAAATGGGCATATATGCAAGGAAATGTTATTTAATTTTATTGAAACTGTGGATTCACCACATAACGCGGTACACGCCCTTCCAGCACATCCACCAGATTTTGATACGCCAGTTCTGCCATACGTTTACGGGTTTGCGCCGTTGCCGAACCTACATGGGGCAAAGTCACTACATTATCTAAAGTAAACAGTTCAGACTGCTGCAATGGCTCTTGTTGATAGACATCTAAACCAGCAGCAAAAATCTGACGGTTCTTTAATGCCTGAATCAAGGCCTGTTCATCCACTACTGAACCACGTGAAATATTCACAAATACGGCATGAGACTGCATTTGAGCCAGCTGTTCAGCGCCAATCAGGGCGTTGGAATCAGCATTCAGATCAACCGCGACCACCACAAAATCGGAACGTTGCAACAGTTCGTTTAAACTGCAGTATTCTGCATTTAGGCTTTGAGCCAGTTCCAGCTTTTCACGACGGTTATGATACAACACATTCATGTTAAAACCGTAAAAGCCGCGTCGTGCAATTGCGGCACCGATATGGCCCAGCCCAATAATACCTAAAGTCTTGCCAAAGATATCCATACTGAACTGTGCTTCACCCACAGTTCTTTGCCATCGCCCCTGCTTGGTCCATTGATCCAATACCGGGACTTTACGCGCCGCGGCCATTAATAAGGCAAAAGCCAGATCAGCTGTGGTTTCAGTCAGCACATGCGGTGTATTGCTGAGATAGATTTTCTTCTCATTTAAATATTCCAAGTCATAGTTGTCATAACCGACACTAACACTGGAGATGATTTTGAGTTTGGTGGCACTGGCCAGATTGTCACGATTCAGCAAACGCCCTGCCCCAATCATGGCATCTGCATCCTGGACATGCTGAAAAATCTGTTGATTGATATCGCCTAATTTTGGCTGGATATAAACGACATTATATTGTTGTTCGAGTTTGTTCTGGATTTCTGGATGAATTTGACTAAATACCACCACTTTTTGCTTCATGCGTAATTATTCCATTAAGACAGGTTTGCCTTGCATAAACTGCCACAGGCGTTTTTTAAGGATCGGCTGCTCCACCATCTCCTGCAGTGAAGCCAGTTGAATAATCTTGCTATTGGAATAATGCGGAATTTTACCCAGGAAAATAATATTTTTTTCGTGACTCATGGCATCGATGAAACCCTGAATATAGGTTTCCACACCACGACCATCTTGTACATTATCCCAAGGGAACGGCCAGTTCAGCTCCGAAAATTCACATAATACCGCACGCTGGATATTGGCCCATAACTGTTGCTGTGCTTCATTTATCGTGGTGGCATCAATCACAAGGGTGCAATGTGCCAGACTGATGGCTTGTAAGCTAAATGGCTCGACATGCACCAGATCACGCAGTTCCTGCCCTTGTGCTACTACAGGTTGAACCGGCTCAGTAACCTGTTCCACCGGCGCAGGTGTAGGTACAGAATTTTCTAGAGGGATACTATCGGGTACAGATTTAGCCTTTAGCTCAGGCAAGATAATTTCACTGATGACTTCGGGCTGGGCCTGATCTCGCCAGATGGCTGGCTGGTGCGGCTGACACGGCTCTGCCCGAGGAATCCAGATATCAATTCCTAATGTTGCCAGTATGTCTCGCTGATGCCCAATCATCTTTTCTTCATCACCATTTTCAGGTCGAATATTTTAGCGGGATTCCCACTCTCTTGCCGAACTTTTTAAGTCGTTTTCTGATATTTGTCACTGAACAATTAGATGATCTCAAAATAAATCATTTTCACTAAATTTTTATATGTCACCAAGGGCCTTAAAACATCATCCAGCAATTTAGAGCTGAATACAAACTGACCACTAAATAATCATAATACTATTCTTTTTCTGCATCTGGTCAATGATTTCATCCGTTTCAAAACCAAGACGCCAGTACAATAACTCCATCACATCAAACTCATCCTGGGTGATAATCCGGTCACTCCACAGACAGACTTCAGCAACCCCTAAAATACTGAGACGATCCCGCAGCAAGAGTCCAGAAATATCATTCAGAATCTCTGCCAGATCAATCGGTTCATCTGAAATCTCAGCATACATTTCCAGTTCTTTCTGAGTCAGAATACGTTTTAAAATCCGCTCGCGTACTTCCAGCTGGTTACCACTGTTGATCTGCTGCACGTGCAACAAGGCATCAATCAAACGTACAATTTGCGGTTTCACTTCTTCCAGTGCCGTTGGGGTATGTGCCGGTAGCAGGTTTAATTCATATTTAACACATTCCAACAACAAGGCATCCAGCAAACCAATTTCACCATCTTCCTGAATGATCCGCGCCAGTTTCATCGCAAACTGGCGTGCTACGGTGGTTGGCATACCCCCAATATTTTTTACTGCCTGACGAAAAATCGAGATATGTACTCGCCCATCCAAATTTAATAAGGAATCAACAATCGCGCGGCTAACTTCTGCTTCAGTCGGGATAAATTCACGATATTGGCGGATCATCAGAATCGCCACCATGACTTCTCGTGAACCAGTTGCGGTTTGTAAGGCGCGTGCGATCAGTTCCGGGCGTGGGGTATTGGCCCGGTTTTCAGGATTTAGTGGCTTGATCGCATCTTTCAAGGCAAAACTGATGGGAGACAGACGCAATAATGGCAATGGCTGCGGCGAACTCCAAGTGGAAACATTATTGACTGCAACTTCTTCCAGGGAACGGAATAGGCTAAATAAAGGCTGATTCTTGAGCTTTTTCAGGTTTTCCAGCTGCAGGTCTTGGATCAGCGATGGATTAAGCTCATAAATCCGTTTTTCAATACTCGGATGGATATTCAACCAGTTTTGTGGACTTAATGAGTTGGCAAAACACATATGTGAAATGGATTCAGCATATTCACTATGAATCTGCGAGCCGGAATGGTGTACATAAATCCGTAGCAGCGTTTGCACGTTGGCATCATTCTGAATCAGCCGACGGGTTTTCTTGTCATTTTTATAAGTACGCCCACCCAAGGAAATAAACTTGATAAACCGGCTAATTAAAACACCGAGACTCCCAATCAGCCAGATAACCGCACCAATCGAAACATAAAGCGTTTCAAACTTGTTCTCAGCAGGCTGGCCAAGACGATAGAAGCCTTTTTTGGCAATCTTGCTGCCCCACTGACTAAAGGTGGTCAAGCTGCTATATAAGATTTTTAACCGGGTATTTTCAGCAGCTTCACCAGACAGAATCTTGTTAAATTCATGACTGAGCAGCCCATACAGTTCAAGCTCATCCAGATTCTGCAAGGCTCCCCAAGTCAGAATAATCGCAGTATTACTTGGATTAAAACCTGCCGTCAGCGCATTTACCCCGACTTCATCTGGTAACACATAGACTGCCGGTGTCTCAATCAAAAAAGTATCTGCTAACTGTTCGGTAATTTTCAGGGCAGCACTTTCTTCAGGCACACTTTCAATTAAGCTAAGACGACGTGCTCCCATCTGCCGGGCTAAGGAATAGCCCCCAGCACGAAATACATAAAACTCATAGATTACCGAGATTGCCATAATCAGGCTGACCAGGGTAATCAGATAGGGACTCAGGAAATGCCAGTAAATCGATTGGGTAGGATCAAGATAAAAAACAAATAAGCCCACCACCGTATTGATGATGAAAATGGTTAGTAGTACAGCAAGCAAACAGAAACTGGCTGGCCATAACATATTTTTATTTTTAACAAACACGTATCCTACGCTGCTCAATGCCTCACCCTGATCACATTGTTTTTTAGCTTTGGCCCCATCATAAATGAAAAAAGCGGGAAATTCCCGCTTTTTTCATGAATTTAGCAGCTTAGACTTCACGTACACCGCTCAGGTCAACCGAAGCCGCATCGATATTCACATCGATAAACTTGTCACCTTTTTTTGCACCATCATTACGCTTCTGCTCAAGATCGTTCAGATATTGTTCATCAATGCTACCTGCCACATAGATACCATCAAATACCGAACAGTCAAACTCACGCAGATGTGGCACTTTCTTGGTACGTACGGCATCTTTCAGGTCTTCCAGATCTTGGAAAATCAGACGGTCAGCACCGATGATTTCACGAATTTCTTCTACGCTGCGTTCAGATGCGATCAGCTCAGATTTCGCTGGCATATCAATACCGTACACGTTTGGATATTTCACCATTGGCGCAGCAGAAGCGAAGAATACTTTTTTCGCGCCGGCATCACGCGCCATCTGGATGATTTCGTTACAAGTGGTACCACGCACAATCGAGTCATCAACAAGAAGGACATTTTTGCCCTGGAATTCCAGCTCAACCGGGTTCAGTTTCTGGCGTACTGATTTTTTACGCAGTTGCTGACCTGGCATAATAAAGGTACGGCCAATATAACGGTTTTTCATGAAACCTTCACGGAATTTCACGCCTAAGGTATTGGCTAGTTCCAGTGCAGAAGTACGTGAAGTATCCGGAATTGGAATTACCACATCGATATCATGTTCATCACCCCACTCACGCAGGATTTTTTGCGCCAGTTTCTCACCCATTTTCAGACGGGCTTTATAGACTGAAATACCGTCAATGGTGGCATCTGGGCGCGCGAAATACACATATTCAAAGATACATGGACGATATTGTGGATTTGCAGCACATTGCTTAGTGAAGAAGTTACCGTTTGAGTCGATAAATACCGCTTCACCTGGCTCGATATCACGTTCAACTTTAAAGCCTAGCGCGGTAATCGCAACCGATTCGGACGCAATGATATATTCCATGCCCTGTTCAGTTTCACGAGAACCGTAGATCAATGGACGAATCCCATTTGGATCACGGAAGCCTACCAGACCTTGACCAGTAATCATGGCAACCACGGCATAACCACCTTTGCAGCGTTCATGTACGCGGGTGACTGCATGGAAAATATCCTCAGAAGTCGGTACCAGTTTGCCGCGTTTTTGCAGTTCGTGTGCTAATACGTTCAGCAATACTTCAGAGTCAGAATCGGTGTTCATGTGACGCAGGTCAGTCTTGAATAGGTCATCATGAATTTCTTCAGCATTGGTCAAGTTACCGTTATGCGCCAGTGTAATACCGTACGGTGAGTTGACATAGAACGGCTGAGCTTCGGCACTGCTTGAAGTACCCGCAGTTGGGTAACGCACATGGCCAATACCGTAATTACCTTGTAATGCACGCATATGACGGGTATGGAATACATCACGAACCATACCAACATCTTTACGTAGGAACAGGCGGCCTTCCTGACATGTCACAATCCCAGCTGCATCCTGTCCACGATGTTGTAACATCGTTAATGCATCAAACAACATTTGGTTAACAGGTGATTTACCAGCTATACCAACCACTCCACACATAGCAACCTCGCAGACAAGCTAGGATTAATAAAAAGGATTATTTGTAGATTCAGCCGAGGACTTTCCTTTGACAGGATGCCCAGCTGATGCATCTGAAGACTGGCTTGAATCTTCAGACTTGATATGTTGTAAGGCTCCGTTTGTAGCATCCTTGGACAACTGAGTCGCCCACGGCGCATACGGCAGAAAAGTCTGAACCATTTTCGACTGTTTCCAGTGCGGCGAACTTTCTACCCATGGACCAATGCCCTGCATGGTAATCAAAATGATCAACAGGCCTTTCAGACTACCAAAGACACCACCGGCCAGACGGTTTAAAGGCCCCAGTTTCAGGGTCTTTAAGATACGGTTGAGCAAATAGGTCACAATCCAGGTCAGCACCACAATCATCAGGACGATGAAAGCAAATGCTGCAATCTTCTGTACTACTGGATCTGTACTGAGAGAGACCATGGAGGGCGCAAGTAGCGTCGAATATTTCGCAGCAACAATCAGTGCAAAAATCCATCCCGCTAAGTTCGCAAAGGCTTTAATCAATCCTTGACGCAAACCGTTTAGCCCTCCAATGAGCAAGATGATCAGTAAAAAGATGTCAATGGCGGTCATGGAATTCAGAATGCGTCAATGCAGTCTTTAACAAGCTTCGGCCCTGTATATATGAGGCCAGAATAGACTTGTACAAGGGTAGCACCCGCCTGCTTTTTGGCAGCAGCATCGGCACCGGAAAGAATACCACCCACACCAATCAATGGAATCTGCCCTTGCAGAATGTCTGCAAACGCTTTCAAGCAAGCTGTACTTTTCTCAAATACTGGCGCACCAGACAGACCGCCAGCTTCTTCAGCGTGTTCCAGACCTTCTACACCTTCACGGGACAAGGTTGTATTGGTCACAATCAGACCGTCAATTTTATATTGCATTAATTGCTGGGCAATGAATGCAATATCTTCAGCTTCTAGGTCTGGCGCAACTTTAAGTACCAGAGGTACATAATGCTGGTTTTCTTGAGCAAGCTCAAGCTGACGGTTTTTGAGCGTTTCCAGCAACTGGGTGAGCGCATCACCACTTTGCAAGCTACGCAGGTTTTTTGTGTTGGGAGAGGAAATATTAACAGTAATATAGGAAGCGTAATTATAAACCTTTTCCAGACAGATCAAATAGTCGTCAGCGGCATTTTCAACGGGAGTCGTCGCATTTTTGCCGATATTAATCCCAAGAACACCTTTGAATTTTGCCGCTTTGACGTTTTCAATCAATTGATCCACACCATCATTATTGAAACCCATACGGTTAATAATGGCTTTAGCCTGAGGCAGACGAAATAAACGCGGTTGTGGATTGCCAGGTTGAGGATGCGGAGTCACGGTACCAATTTCAATAAAACCAAAACCCTGACTGGCAAGGGCATCAATATAGGCACCATTTTTGTCCAAACCTGCTGCCAAACCAACCGGATTCGGGAATTCAATTCCCATACAGGTCACTGGTTTAGAAGCAACATTTTGACGCATCATCCCCATGGCATGGGAAGATTTCAACAGTGATAGTGTCAGCTCATGTGCACGCTCTGGTGCTAAAGAAAACAACAAAGGGCGGGCTAGAGAATACAACATATCGAGAAAAGTCTACTGCTTTCTAAGTCGGCATATTATAGTCACAGCCCGGTAAAAAAACCATGCTTTGCAAATCTTTATTTTTACCGTTTACATGACAGTCGCTGTTAGTTTAATCTGCCCGGCATCGCTGATAAGTTCCATTTTTTCAACACTTAAGCCACTCTGCGCCAGCTGGGTCAGGAAATTTGCCAACACTGCATAATTCTCATGACTCACATTTAGTAATATTTTATCGTCCTGCTGCTGCGATGAAACTGACAATCCCTGCTGCTGTGCTGCCCGCTGAACTTTCTCGGCAGCATCCAGTTGCAGATCACCAGCCGGTTTCATGCTGGCTGCATTGCTCTGCATCCAGACAATCGTGTCTTTTAAAGTATTCAGGCGTTTTTGCTGGGTCTCTGCTGCTTGGTGCATATAGAACAGGGCTGAACCGACAGCTGCCACCAACACAAAAATGGTCGCAAAAATCACCATATAGCGTTCGCGCGCACTCAGACTATCCAGATAGTCACTGATGCGCTCAATCTGCTGATCCATTCGGGTCTGAATATTTTCAATCATGCTCATTATTGTATTCTCACCGATCCGACTGCACCTGCAGCATTGGCCTGAACATTTCCTAATTCCACTTTCATGCCCTGTTGTGCCAGCTGACGCGTCAAGGTACTAAATGCATCCGGTGATTGAGCTTGTAGCTCCATGCTTAAAGTAGAAGATTCATAATTTACACGCTGTGCCACCATCTGGTTCTGCATCAGCACTGGTCCAATCCGGCTGATCAGGTCAAAAGACTGGGTATTGGCAGACTGATTCAGGCGCAACTGCCCTTCAAACTGACTTTTGATATTCTGTTCCGTCACCGGGAAATTCTGGCCGAACCAGTATTTAAACTGATCTACGGCTTGTGCCGCAGTCTGGTTGGCAATTTTCTTGTATTGATACCAGCGTACTGCATCATAACTAAACTGCAGTGCCAAAATACCCAGGAATACGGCTGCACAGGCTTTCCAATAACTAGAGACTGGAGCCCCAGATTTTGCTTTAGGCAAGACATTAAAGGGATGTGCTTTCGGCTTTTTCAGCTTAGGGATACTGTATTGAAAAGATTTAATCTGATCATGCGTCGCGACTGATTCCAGACTACGCAACTGGTCATTGCTCAGGCCACTGACCTGATAGCTAACATCCTTCGGCTGATAATCCAGATACAGACTCAGGTCATCAACCGAATGCCCCACATATTCCGCCTCGCGCACCAGCAACTGGTCGCCAATGTTTGCGATCATACGTTGGTTTTCAGCAGGAATAGGTAAGACCAGAAAATCTGGCAATAAGGCAGTGACTTTGACCGGTAACAGATGCAATGCATGCTGCATGGTTTCAACCGCAGAATTAGCAATCCCGAGAACGGTCAATTGATCTGGCTGCTGGAAATAATGCAGTACTTTCATCGCATCAACTGGTAGAATGATATATTCCTCCAACAGATACTTGATCGCGTCCTGCCCCATTTTCTTGTACTGGGCTTTAGGCATTGTCTGCTGCAAAATCTGCACATGACGGCTCGGGAAGAAAACTGTCGCTTCTTCACCATGATGCCCCTGGATATCCTGAATCAGTTGTTCCAGCGTCGCGGAACTTTTCCAGAATTCCCCATCTGACCATTGCCAAACCCCATTGGCTTCTGGCATCCATAAATACAACATTGATTAAGTTCTGCCGTTTTAATAGTTTTTTATACTGTTGGAATAAAGCTTTTTTGCTGGATCGATAAACCTGCCGCAATCACAGCCTGATCATAAATCCGAGCTTCTGCCAAATGAAAAGGATGGAAGTTTTCTTCGGTCAAAATTGAAGCAATGTGCGCCACCACATTCATATGACACACCACCACAATCGACTCATACGGTAGATGTGACAGCCATTCCACTGCAACCTTGGCATCATCATCCGGTTTAATGGTATTACAGATGACTACTGGTACATCATTAAAATAAGCCTGCAGATGTGATAGTGTTTCCTGAGCACGCAGCAACGGACTCACCACAAACACTTCCGGCTTGATCACATCCTTTAAATATTGCGCTGTCTGCTCTGCCTGCAAATGCCCGCGCTCAGTCAATGAACGCTTTGTATCATTGCCATTGACTGGTGCAGCTGCTTCGCCATGACGTACCAGTGTCAGTTGCATACCATTTCCCTGTTTGGTTTATCTATGATCACGAATTAAACGTGATCATCATGTTTTCTCTTATAAATCAGACTTGCTGATGTGGCAAGACAAATTCCACATCACTGCGATGACCGTTCTTCATCAAGGACACGGCAATACTCATTGGTGGTGCGCCTTCAAAGATCACTGCGTACAGAGCACAGGTAATTGGCATATACACATCCAGCTCTTCCGCACGTGCCTTGACCTGCACAATAGTGTTGATCCCTTCCGCGGTCTGACCGAGCTCAGTTGTCGCTTGTTCTAAAGTTTTGCCTTTACCCAGTGCATAACCGACCTGATAATTACGGCTTAGTGGGCTGTTACAGGTTGCAAATAAATCGCCCACCCCAGACAATCCTAAGAACGTTAACGGGTTAGCGCCAAGCTTCACCGCAAAACGGCTCATTTCTGCCAGCGCACGGGTCAGGATCATACTCCTGGTGTTTTCACCGACGTTATAGGCAGCAGCCATACCCATCGCCACAGCATAGATATTTTTTAGCGCACCACCTAGCTCGACACCATTAACATCATCACTGGCAAAGACGCGGAACAAAGCACTATGCAATGCTTGCTGTACCGCATAACGTACCAACTCGGATTTACTGGCAATGACCGTACCCGCTGGTTGACCTGCGACAATTTCTTTCGCCAGGTTTGGACCAGATAGCACACCATACGGCACTTCTGGCAATTCTTCGCGAATGATGTCACTCATAAAGCTGAAAGTTTTTGCTTCAATACCTTTAGTTAAGGAAATAACCGCCTGTGAGGTAATATAAGGCTTGATCTGTTTGATCACATCGCGGAAAGAATGACTCGGAATCGCCACCAGAATAATGTCACGGTCACGTACCGCTTTTTCTAGATCAGAAACGGCTAATAATGCTGATTCCAGCTGGAAATCAGGCAAATAACGTTTGTTGATATGCGTCGCATTGATATCTGCTGCCGTCGCTTCATCACGGATCCAGATCATGGTGTCACAGCCATTGCGCACTGCAGTATTGGCCATCGCGGTACCAAAACTGCCACCACCGAGTACTGTTACACGCAATGCTGTTTTGCGGTCAATTTCTACTGGCTCGACCAGATCTGAAAATTTTAATTCTGACATGGAGTTTAAATATCCTTCTTCAGCCCATTAGTGGGATGGATTCCACGGGCTGACAAATTCTGCTGTATGAATTTCTGCACGTGGCGCAATACTTTTCGCGGCTGTACCAATATAAATGATGCCTGAAACCAGATCATCCCCGGAAATGCCTAAGGCTTTTTTGAAGTATTGTGATTCTACGACTGCCCCACTACGCCACATGGTCGAAAAACCTTGCGCTTGTAACGACAACAGGAAATTCTGGATCGCCGCACCAGAACTCAAAATCTGTTCAAAATGCGGTACTTTTGGATGCTCTTTCAGACGAGTCAAAGCGACCACTAGTAAAGGCGCACGAAAAGGATGGTTTTTGACGCGTTCGATTTGTGCCGCCTCCGTCTGACCTAAATCGATTAATGCTTGAGATAGCAATTCACCAAAAGCTTCGCGCTGATCTTCTGGAATAATTAAAAATTCCGTAGGTTTTAAACGGTGATGATCGGGAGCGGTAAGTGCGGCTTGAAAGGCTTTTTCCAGCTGTTCTGCATTTGGTGCTGGTGCCACCAGGTGACCAATAGATTGACGTTGATGAATATTTTGATGAACGATTTCGATCGCTGATTCGGTCATTGCCTTATATTTCTATACTTAAAAACTATGCTCAAGATTAGCATATTCATGCGATTATTCTCTATATGTGGGATTTTTTATTGCTGCTCGCATTATGTTATTTTGTAGAACTAACCCGATCTTTGTACTGGATTGATGTTTTATTCAACAGTACTGACATTGTGCTTACTGAAAGTTGCCAAACTTATACAAGCCCTCCAAATTCTCAAGATTATTATGTGATGAATTAAACGATTATCTGAACTTGATGAGTTTAACAACATGAAAAATATACTGACCATGGGTGCAGCTTTGGCGACTGCACTGGCTTTGACCGCATGTAGTTCTAATCCGACCAATACCACTGCAATCCAAAAAGAAAACAACCAGTTTGAAGTGACTGGTCTTGGTAAAACCCAAGTCATTGCAAAAAATAATGCAGTGAACGCCGCTTCTAAAACCTGTGGTTCTCGCGCAACCCCAATTATTGTCGACGAACAGTCTACTTATGATGGCGCACTGAAAGGTGTCGTGGATGAACAAACCGGTCAGATGATTCAGGCAGCAGCCAAAGTACTCAGCAATATTGCAGGTACAGGCAATAACATCAATTCAGATGACGACTATCAAACTACGCTGACTTTCCGTTGCCAATCGAACTAAGTTTTCGATAGGCCATAAAAAACCGCTCAATCGAGCGGTTTTTTTATTGGCTGGAAATTAGCAATAACCTTCCAGTCGGGTCAGTGGTAATTTCTGACCAATCGCTTTTTCAATTTCTGGCAGATAGAACGCATCATCTTCGGACAAGAAGCTGATACTCACACCACGGGTTCCGGCACGACCGGTACGGCCAATACGGTGTACATAGTCATCGGATTGTTCTGGCAGAGTAAAGTTCACCACATGTGATACACCGTCGACATGAATACCACGACCCGCAACATCGGTTGCGATCATGATGTTGTGCTTGCCATTCTTAAACTGATCTAGCATTTTTAAACGCTTGTCTTGGGCGATTTCACCAGACAGCATTACGACTTTATAACCATCTTTTTTCAGGTGGTCATACAACTTACGCACCTGATCACGACGATTGGCGAAGATCATCACTTTCTCGATCGGTTCATCACGCAGGATATCCTGAAGCAGTTTGTATTTGTCGGCTTTCGCAACCATATAAACGCGCTGTTCTACATCGGCATTGGTTTTCTTTTCCGGCTCGATTTCAACAGTTACCGGTTCAAACAGCCATTGTTGTGCCAGATTTAGTACGTCATAGCTAAAGGTTGCCGAGAACATCAAGGTTTGACGCTGTTCTTTGCGTGGCGAGAAACGCACGATACGTTTTACTGATGGGATAAAGCCCATATCCAGCAAACGGTCAGCTTCATCAATCACCAGGAATTCGATCAGATCAAGCCAGACTTCTTTCTGTTCGACAAAGTCAATCAGTCGACCTGGAGTTGCCACCATAATATCGACCGGCGCTTTATCCAGTTGCGCTTTCTGTTTATCGAAATCTACACCACCCACCAGCGTTACCACACTTAAGTCGGTGTATTTGGTCAACTCCAGCGCATCACTTTCGATTTGAAGTGCCAGCTCACGGGTCGGCGCCAGAATCAGGGCACGTGGCTCACCACGATAGCGCTGTTCTTTCACCGGATTATTGAGCAGGTCGTTAATCACACTGATCAGGAAAGCTGCAGTTTTACCTGTACCTGTTTGAGCACGGCCAATAGCATCATGTCCTGCAAGTGTGAACTTCAGAACCTTCTGCTGGATGGGCGTCATGCTGGTAAAGCCCAAGGCATCAATCGCTTTTTTTAGATTGGGATGTAAATTTAAGGTCTCAAAACCAGAAGACATATAGCACTGCTCAAATTGAAGGGTCTTTACGATATTGCCTAGTATAAACAAAAAACGCCCCAATTTACATTGGAGCGTTTTCGAACTGAATCCGAAGATTAGTCAAGTGTCTGCACTTCTTCAGCTTGGAAGCCTTTTTGGCCTTTTACAACGCTGAATTCAACACGTTGGCCGTCACGTAGTGAACGGTGGCCTTCGCCAAGAATTGCACGGAAGTGAACAAATACGTCGTCACCGCCATTACGTTGAATAAAACCAAAACCTTTAGTGTCGTTGAACCACTTAACTACGCCTTGTTCGCGAGCAGCTGTCATAAGTCAATCCTCATTGTAACTAAGAGAAGGACCACCCGGTGTTGCAAACAGCAGACCAAACAAGTTTGAAAATATTATTTTTAAGCTTGTAATCATTCTGTAAAACTATTAACAAAATCCCGGTTACATCCATTTTGTTATAGGGCGAAAAACAACGTGTTTGTTTATCTAAAATCCTACTAACCCATCGAGCTTAACATGGGTTTCTGACAATTAATAGCCTTTTTTTAGGTTTGTTCTAATTGATTTCGCTATTTTTTCAGAAATTTGCATAAGGTTTTTTTAATGATAATTTCGTTTGAATTTTTTTAAAAAAGTTGGGATTTGGCATCCTATTTGCTAATATTTAAAGCCTTTTTTAGGTTGAATGAATTTACGGAAATGAGTGATACTGCAGGTCAGATTCGCACCATTTATGCTATGGGCAAACCCTGTCCAATGCCATTACTGATGTTAAAGCGAGCACTGAAAAGTTACCCGGGTGAAACCTTTCTGTTGAAGTCATCCGATCCGCATAGTCAGGTCGATGTTTCGCGTTACTGCGAGATTCACCAACTGAAGTATGAATTGAAACAAATTTCCGACGTGGAGTTTCACTACTTAATTGAATCCTAAAAATTTTCAATTAAACTGTTTATCTCCATATTTGCAAAAAAGTTTACATTTCTCTACCCAAACATCCATCATTTGATTGAAGATTGGATTAAGATAAATCATAGATTTGGGAATGATCCCGTTATTCCTCAAGGAGAACACATGAGTGACAGCAGCAATCAATTGATGCCCCTGTCATTATCGGCGCCAGGTGTCAATCTCGGTGCTTATATTAGTACTGTCAATCAGATTCCTATTTTAACTGCCGAACAAGAAAAAGAGTTGGCAGACCGATATTTCTATGACCAGGACCTGGACGCAGCAAAAATGCTGGTGATGTCCCACCTGCGTTTTGTTGTACATATTGCACGTAGTTATGCAGGTTATGGCCTGCCTCAAGGTGACCTGATTCAGGAAGGCAACCTTGGTTTAATGAAAGCGGTAAAACGCTTTGACCCGAATATGGGTGTCCGTCTGGTTTCCTTTGCCGTGCACTGGATTAAGGCGGAAATCCACGAATATGTGATTCGTAACTGGCGTATTGTTAAAATTGCGACCACCAAAGCACAGCGTAAACTGTTCTTTAACTTACGTAGCCTGAAAAAATCTTCTAAAAAGCTCACTCTTGAAGAAGCGCAATCGATTGCCAATGACCTGAATGTGACTCCTGAACAGGTGCTGGAAATGGAAGGCCGTCTGACGGCTTATGATGCAGCATTCGAAGCTTCCGGTGATGATGACGATGAAGGTTCAGGTCATGTCGCTCCAGCTTTGTATCTGGAAGATAACCGTTATGATCCGGCACGTCTGATTGAAAATGAAGACTATGAGGAACAAAGTACCGCTGCCCTGCATGATGCGATGGAACAGCTGGACGACCGTTCACGCAACATCCTGCAACGTCGCTGGTTAGATGATGAGAAATCTACCCTGCATGAACTGGCTGCTGAATATAATGTTTCCGCTGAACGGATTCGTCAGCTGGAAAAGAATGCCATGGAAAAAATTAAAATCGCCATGTCTTCCAACTAAGCGTTACACAACTGATCAAAAAGCCTTCAGAGATGAAGGCTTTTTTGTCTTTTAATGCCGTGTCTCGAAAGCCGCTTTTATGCTAAGGTAAAGCGCAAAATTTACAGGAAGATCAGTTCAGATGTGGATTGCGATTTCAGCGATTAACCTGGCACTTGCCGTAATGCTGGGCGCTTTTGGCGCACATGGTTTAAAAGCCCGTGCCACTGAAGCTCAACTGGCCTGGTGGCAGACTGCGACCGATTACTTTTTCTATCATGCTCTAGGTTTATTACTGTTGGGGATTATGGCAAAAGTCATTCCAGAATTGCCATTCAAGCCAAGCTTTGTCCTGATTCAGTTGGGCATTCTATTCTTTAGTGGCTCACTGTATATGATGGCACTAGGCCTACCGCGTGGTTTAGGGGCAATCACCCCGATCGGTGGAGCACTGATGATTGCAGGCTGGCTGGTGCTGGCATGGAACGCATTCAAACACATCAAATAACAACGGGTCACGTTCAGAGGATGCCAAAATGAACATTTATATCAATGGCGAACAACAACAGACCGACTGCAAGACCTTGATGGATCTGATCCAGAGTCTGGCACTTGAGGGTAAGCGCTATGCCGTTGAAGTCAACGAAATGATCATCCCTAAAAGCAGACTGGCTGAAACGCCGATCTGCGAAGCAGACAAAATAGAAATCATTCACGCTGTCGGTGGCGGCTAAAGCTCGGAAACACTATGCAAGATTTACTACAAATTGGTTCACGCCAATTCCAGTCACGTCTGTTAGTTGGTACAGGCAAATACAAAGACCTTCAGGAAACCGAACAGGCCATTCAAGCCAGTGGTGCTGAAATCGTCACAGTGGCGATTCGCCGGGTCAATATCGGTCAGCATCCGGATCAGCCGAATCTGCTTTCCGTGATTCCACCAGAGAAATACACCATTCTGCCAAATACCGCGGGCTGCTTTGATGCCAACAGTGCGGTGCGTACCTGCATGCTAGCACGTGAACTGCTCGATGGTCATAATCTGGTGAAACTGGAAGTATTGGGGGATGAAAAGACTTTATATCCAAACATCACCGAAACTTTGAAAGCGGCCCGCACTCTGATTGATGATGGCTTTGAGATCATGGTCTACACCTCGGATGACCCGATTGTGGCGCAGGAACTAGAAAGCATGGGTTGTGTGGCGATTATGCCTTTGGGCAGCCTAATCGGTTCAGGCTTAGGGATTCTGAATCCGCATACCATTTCCATTATTAAAGAAAATGCCAAAGTTCCAGTCTTGGTCGATGCCGGTGTCGGAACTGCCAGTGATGCAGCCATTGCCATGGAACTGGGTTGCGACGGCGTACTGATGAACACAGCCATTGCTGCTGCACAGAATCCGGTACTCATGGCCTCTGCCATGCGTAAAGCGGTTGAAGCAGGTCGTGAAGCTTTCCTTGCGGGTCGTATGCCACGTAAGCGTATGGCCAATGCCAGCTCGCCAGAAACCGGTTATTTCTTTAAATAATTTTTTAAAGCGAAATCATGCCCAAAAATAAAGGACTCAATTGAGTCCTTTATTTTTTTCGAATTATAAATTAAGGAATCAGACCTTCATCACGCATCGCGATCTGTACAGACTGACGTTCAGCCACTTTATTACGCAGTGCAATAATATTCTTGTATGGGCTTAAGTCATGACCGATATGGTTCGACCAGTTGGTCAGTACAAACAGGTAGGCATCTGCCGGACCAAAGTTGTCATCGACCAGATAATCATTGTCTGACTCACCAATCTGTTTATCGATATAACTTAACAGACGGTCAATCTCTGCATAGCCTTTTTTCTTGGCTTCTTCATCTAATGGTGCACCGAAGAAAACCGCATAAGCATCATGCAATTCCGAGTTCAGGTACCCCAGCCATTCCAGTACTTTGGCACGTCCCATACCTGATGGCGGAATCAGATCTTGTTTTGGATCGTGTTGCGCCAAGAATGGCAGGATTGCGACGTTTTCGGTCAGCATCAGCCCCGGGTTAATTTCTAATGCAGGTACATAACCCTTCGGATTGATTTCGTAATAATCCTCGCCTTTCTCAGTTTTATGTGTTTTTAAATCAACACGTTCCAAATCAAAATCGACATTAATTTCATTTAAAATAATATGTGCTGCCAACGAGCATGCACCAGGTGCATAGTAAAGCTTCATTTCTGATCCTTGTTATCTACTTCTCAATGTTTTAAATCGCTTCCAACAAACTTTCAAGTGATCAAACCTGTAAATTGCAAAAAAGCGTAACTGCCGCCGAAAGACATTTACTCCTTCAATATTGAGTATATTCAGGGCATTTTCAAGTCATTCTTGTGTGGATTTTTAAATCAGGACGATTAAGATACGCAGGGTTTAAAATGAAATGATGAAATTCTGTGATAAGTCTGAAAAAAGAGGAATGGTTTTCCAATATTCGCACCGATGTCCTGGCTGGACTGGTGGTGGGTTTGGCGCTGATTCCTGAATCTATTGCTTTTTCTGCCATCGCTGGCGTTGACCCTCAAGTGGGTCTGTATGCTTCTTTCTGTATTGCAGTATCCATCGCTTTCTTTGGAGGTCGTCCAGCCATGATCTCGGCAGCGACTGGTGCTATGGCTTTGCTAATGATTACCTTGGTCAAAGAACATGGTCTGCAATATCTGCTGGCTGCAACAGTACTCACTGGAATTATTCAAGTGATTGCTGGATCATTTAAAGTCGCTAAATTAATGCGTTTTGTCTCGCAATCGGTCGTCTATGGCTTCCTGAATGCACTAGCGATCCTGATTTTTATCGCTCAGATTCCGGAAATGCAGAAAATGGATACAACAGGTTATCTGTTTGTAGTCATCGGCTTGGCGATTATCTATTTGTTTCCTTATCTGCCGAAAATCGGTAAGGCTATTCCCTCGCCACTGATCTGTATTATTGTACTGAGTGGACTGGCCATGCTGTTGGGGGCCGATATGCGTACCGTCAGTGATCTGGGCCATTTCCCGGATACTTTGCCAGTGTTCTTGATTCCAGAAATTCCACTGAATTTTGAAACTCTACAGATCATTTTTCCTTATTCAGTAACACTGGCAACTGTGGGCCTGCTTGAAACCATGATGACCACCACAGTAATTGATGAAGTCACTGAGACTGAAGGCAACCGACATCAGGAATGCCGTGGTCAGGGTATGGCGAATATTGTCAGCGGTTTTATGGGCGGGATGGCAGGCTGTGCCATGATTGGTCAGTCGATCATTAATGTTTCTTCTGGTGCGCGTACCCGTCTTTCTACACTGGTGGCAGGGGTGTTTCTGCTCTGTCTGGTGGTGTTCCTGAAAGATTGGCTGGCTTATATTCCGATGGCAGCACTGGTCGCGATTATGATCATGGTGTCATTTACCACCTTCCAATGGGGTGCAATTAAGCAATTTGGCAAGCATCCGCTTGCTTTTAACGTGGTAATGATTGCCGTAGTGCTGGTGGTATTAGCAACGCATAACCTGGCACTCGGTGTATTGATAGGTGTGGTTCTTTCTGCCCTGTTCTTTATTAACAAGCTAGAAAATACGGTTCATGTTGATACCCATCTGATTGATGAAAATTCACGTCGCTATGTGATTTCCGGGCAGATTTTCTTTAGCAGTTCAGACCGCTTCTATCAGTTCTTTGACTTTAAGGAAAAAGTGAAAAAGGTCGAGCTGGATCTGACCCATGCACATATCTGGGATGTAACCTCAGTCAACATGTTTAATAATGTAGTGCAGAAATTCAAGGCTCAAGGAATAGATGTACAGGTAATTGGACTCAATGAAGCCAGCAGTACGTTAGTCGATCGTTACCAGACCTGATTAGAAATCATATTCAGTAAAAGGGCCAATTGGTCCTTTTATTTTACCTGCCTTTTACTGAAGCTCTATTTTTAATAGTGAATTCCCGAGAAAAGTTTGACTTGCACCGCTCAGGACTTAAAATACCGCATTCGAAATTTTTAAGATTTGCCAAAGTTATGTCGAACGATCAATTAGACCAGCAAGTCGTGGAGCTGGACAATCTAAGCGAGCACCGTGAAATTGTGACGTTTATGCGCCGCTCAGCACCGCTGAACACCTCTCAACGTACTGCGCTAGAACAATATGGTCACTTAATTTTGGAATATCCGGTGGGTGATTTACGCCAGCATTTTGAACATCCTGAACGACCACTAACTGTAGAAATCGGTTTTGGTATGGGCCGTTCATTAGTATTGATGGCGAAAGCTAATCCTGAACGTAACTTTGTCGGTATTGAAGTACACGTACCGGGCATCGCACAATGCGTATATGAAGCAGGTAATGAAGGTCTGACGAATCTGCGCGTACTGGATGCCGATGCAATTCAGGTGTTACGTGAAATGCCAGACAACAGCATTAATACGGTACAGCTATACTTCCCTGACCCATGGCAGAAGAAACGTCACTTCAAACGTCGTTTTGTGGTGCCTGAGCGTATGGCGCTGGTTGAACAAAAACTTGAGCTTGGTGGTACTTTCCACTCTGCAACAGACTGGGAACCGTATGCGGAATGGATGCTAGACGTCCTAGATAATCGTCCTCGTTTGGAAAATCTGGCGGGTAAAGGCAATAGCTATCCTCGTCCTGAATGGCGTCCGATCACTAAATTTGAACGTCGCGGGATTGAAGCGGGTCACAAGATTAATGACTTTATCTTTAAGAAAATCTCTTAATTCAAGACTGAAAAAAAGCGCTGACAGGTTCAGCGCTTTTTTTATTATCGAAGAAAAAGACGATAAATTAGTTTGAGAATCGAACTGCCATACGGCGGATAGATCAGTTTCATTAAACTGAATTTTGGTCGGCTGAACACCGACTTGGCATGACTAAAGGTCTTAAAGCCTTCATGGCCATGATAATGCCCCATGCCGGATGGGCCAATTCCACCAAACGGCATATCTTCCATACCTGCAGTCATCAAGGTTTTATTTAGGCAGACCCCACCGCTATGTGTCGCATGCAGAACTTTCTGCTGTTCAGCTTTGTCATAGCCAAAATAATACAGTGCCAGTGGTCGGTCATGCTGGTTGATATATTCAATGGCTTCATCAATCTGTTCATATCCAATGACTGGCAACAACGGTCCAAAGATTTCATTCTGCATAATCAGCATATCTTCATGCACATTAGTCAAGGCCAGATGTGGCAAACGGCGCCCATCTACACCCTGTTCAATCTGATGCAGCTGTGCACCTTTGGCTTTCGCATCCTCAATATAGTCTTGCAAGCGGGCAAACTGCCGGTCATTGATGATGGTCGTATAATCCGGATTACTCAGGATGCTGTTTGGATAAAACTGTCGAATCGCGTTGAAATAGGCTTCGATAAAGGCTGGGATTTGTGAATGATGAACAAATGCATAATCTGGTGCCACACAAGTCTGGCCGGCATTCATGGTCTTGCCAAACGCCAGACGGCGTGCACTTTCCTGCAAATCGGCATCTTTTGCGACAATGACCGGTGACTTGCCACCCAATTCCAGTGTCACTGGGGTTAAATTGTCTGCAGCTGCATGCAGTACATGCCTTGCGATGGATGTCGCACCGGTAAATAGCAAATGATCAAATGGTAAGGTGGTAAATTGCTGCGCAACTTGGGCATCGCCTGTTACCACTGCAATCTGATCCGCAGGAAAATATCGTGCAATAAGCTGTTGAAACAGGCTAGAAAATTCCGGGGTATATTCACTCATTTTCAGCATGACCCGGTTACCCGCTGCCAATGCCTATCCCAAAGGACCAATCGCCAGAAACAGTGGATAATTCCACGGCACCACAATACCCACAACGCCTACCGGTTGATACATTACATAACCGGTCGCAGGCTGAAACAGAATGCCGACCTGACGTTTACTCGGCTTCATCCATTTTCTTAGATGCTTTAAGCTGTGTTTCAGCCCATTCAAGCTGGTCAGCACTTCAAACAGCTTGGTTTCATCAAGACTGCGGTTGGAAAAATCCTGGCTGATCGCTGCTGCCATTTCATCCTGATGCTCTACCACCATGCGATAAAGCGTTTTTAGTTGCTGGCAACGCTGTTCATAGCTTAGATATGCTGCTTGCAAGCAGGTCTGACGCTGCTGCTGAAAAATATCCTGCATGTATTTGGCACTATCCAGATTCGCCCCTTGTTCCCATGATGTCATATGCTGTCCCTATTAATTCTGTAAAATGAAATTCTCATATTGTTAAGCCACTTTTGGAGCGTGTTGTCTTGCCCTGATCAGATCCACGGCTTTTTCGGCAATCATGATGGTTGGTGCATTAGTATTGCCATTCACGACCGATGGCATGACCGAAGCATCAATGACCCGAAGATTCTGAATACCATAGACACAAAGTTCAGGATCAACGACAGACATCTCATCAACACCCATCTTGCAACTGCCGACCGGGTGATACACCGTATCCACCCGATTACGCAGAATTTCCCGGATGTCATCATCTGTTTTCACATTCGCAGTAAATAAATCCTGCGTATATAGATTGGACAGTGATGGTGACAGCATCAATTTCTGGGTCAATTTAAAACCTTGAACCAAATCCTCCAAATCACGTTCATCATCTAGAAAATTCGGATCAATCAGTAACGGATCATGAATATTTGGTCCGCTCAGCTTAATCGAACCACGGCTGCGTGGATTTAACAGACAAACATGACAGGAAATGCCGTGACTGCGATGAAATTTACGCGCATGGTCATCTACCAGTGCCACGACGAAATGCAGTTGCAGGTTTGGAATTTTCAGCTCAGGTGAGCTTTTGATAAAACCGCCACATTCTGCAAAATTGGAGGCAATCATGCCACGGCGTTCACTGCGATAACGTGTAATCTGCTTCCACATATCCAGTGAACCCGACATGGAAATACCAAAGGTTCCAGCAAATTCCTTGAGGGTATAACCAAAAATAAAATCAGGATGATCATGAAAATTTTTTCCGACTCCCGACAAGTGATGCTTAACTTCGATACCATGCTGCTGCAGTTCGTCTGCATCGCCAATGCCCGATAACATCAAGATATGGGGAGATTGAATCGCTCCGGCCGAGAGCAAGACTTCCTTCCGCGCACAAAGTGTTTTTAGTTGACCCGCATGCTGTACCTGAACACCCACTGCTACTTTTTGCTCGATGAGAATTTTATGGGTGGTGGCTTTGGTCCAGACGGTTAAATTTGACCGATTCAAATGTGGAAACAGATAAGCTCGCGCTGCGCTACAACGTTCACCATTGTCATGCGTGACCTGATAAATGCCCAAGCCTTCCTGCTCAGCGCCATTAAAATCATCCAGTACTGGATAGCCCTGTTCACGGGCAGCCTGCAAATAACGTTCATGGAAAATGCTGTCCGTTTGCACATCCGATACATGCAAAGGGCCAGCATTGCCATGATATTCATTTTGAATGCGATGATTGTTCTCGGAGCGGATGAAATATGGCAATACTTCCTCATAAGACCAACCAGTACAGCCTTGTGCGGCCCAGCCATCATAATCAGCACGGTTGCCACGAATATAAATCATGGCATTGATCGCGGAGGAACCACCTAAGCATTTACCCCGTGGCTGATAGCCTTTGCGCCCATTCAGGCCTTTTTGCGGAACGGTTTCAAATGCCCAGTTATTGATTTTGGTCGGCAAACTCATGACACAGGCGGCGGGAATGTTCACCGTCCAGGCATTACCATGACCACCTGCTTCTAAAAGACAGACCGAAATATTGGGATCTTCACTTAAACGACTGGCCAGTACGCATCCCGCGCTTCCGCCACCAATAATGATGTAATCAAATTCCTGTTGCATTGTTATTGTTCCATTTTCATTATTATCTTCTCAACTTAAGATATTTTCTGAAAATAGACAATCAATTATTCAGAATTCAAGTAGCTATGACGTTTTCTCAGGTCTAGGAAGGTTGATGACGTTGCAATATCTGTTGACTGAGTATGGCATAGACCTCTGCTAAATCTGGTCGCTGTGATTGTTGCAACATCTGCTGATGTATATTCAGAATATTCTGATCGCCACGCATCGCAGGCCCGGTCTGCATCTGACAGGGATCATTCTGTGTGGCTTTATTGGCCGTTTCCAGAATGAGTGGATAAAGCAGACTAAAATCCACCTGCTCTGCATCGACCACCTGCTTAGCCATGTCATAACAGTAATTGCTAAAGTTACAGGCAAACACTGCAGCCAGATGCAGACTTAAGCGCTGGCTGGAACTGTAATTATAGACACGATTGCTTAGGCTATTTGCAAGATCTAATAATAAGATTTGATCCTGCTCATTTGTCGCTTCAATAAACAGTGGTGTGGTCTGCCAGTCGATATCGCGTTCCAGACTAAAGGTTTGCAACGGATAAAACACGCCTGCACGTGTATGGGCTTTTTTGAGGACATCCAGATGGGTACTGCCAGAAGTATGCACGATCAGACTGTATGGTAGATACGGATGAATCTGCCCAATCACAGAAGCAATGGACTGGTCACTCACCGCAATGATTACCAGATCAACATTGGCTGTGAGTTCTTCAGACTGAGTAATAGCCTGAGCCTGAAACTGTTTTGCCAGTTGCTGTGCTTTATCCATGGTTCGGCTATAAATCTGCACAATCTCATGTTGTGCGGATAATACCTGCGCCAGATGATAGGCTACTCGCCCTGCCCCAATAAGACTAATCCGCATCTGTTTCTATTCCTGATGAGTTGTGCACAGCATGCCATTGACATCCTCTCCGACCTAAAGGACGGAGATTCCTCCTGCGAGACGCCCATGTCCGAGCGCAAGAATATTCAGTGCTGAGTTTATATCTCTATCGTGGAATGTACCGCACTCCACACACTGCCATTCTCTTATTCCAAGTCCTGCTCTACCTTTCAGACTACTGGAGCGTGAGCCGCAGCACGAGCAAGTTTGGGTGGTATAGGCTTCATTGACTTCTTCATACCATACCCCTGCGTTCTCGCATTTATACTTGAGCATGGTTCTTAAGGTCGTCCAACCTGCATCGAGTACAGACTTAGCTAATTTTGTCTGTGCCAATGCTTTGGCATTCACATTACCAACGAAGATGGCTGCATGTTCATTCACCAGTTTATGACTGAATTGATGCAGCATATTTTGACGTAGATTTTTGATCTTGGCATGAATCGCTTTGACACGTTTTTTATTTCTTGCTCTTTGAGCAATACCAAGTTTTTGTTCATATTGACGATAGATTTTAGGCGCTTTGAACTTTACACCATCTGAGCAAGTCGCAAGGTCTTTGAGTCCTAGATCAATGCCAATTGAGGTTTTAGCGGTGGTTTTCTCTGTTTTAATTGAATCAACCACAAGACATACATACCAACGCCCTCGGCTATCCTCGACAAACGAGCCTGTTTTAACATTGTATTTACTTAGTCCGTAACTGTCCCATAGCTTGAATTGATGCTTGCCGTATTGGACATACCCATCGGCATATTTCACCGCCACTTTTTTAAATGGAATCCAACCGAGAGAACGTCTAGCATTTTTTTTGTTACTGACACGCCATTTTAGCTTGGCTTTTTTAAATTGCTTTCTTCGAGTAACTAATTCTTCCGCAACTGCCTGTATGGTTTGGCTGTGCAAATTGCACTCTTTTGATGTACCTTTCGTGTATTTAGCAATATCGTAAGCTGAAAAGAATTGTTGTTTTCTTTGCAAGTGTTTAAAACACAAATCATTGACATAGTTCCAGACAAAATTAACTTCAGATGCCAATTGGTCTAGCACCTTGCAATGTTTGTCTTTTATACGTAATTTAAGTGTCTTCATCACTAAAATATATTTGGTCTATGGATAATAGTCAAGAGATTAGAACAGGTCGTCACTGTGTTTTTAATATGCACGTTCATTTAGTCTTTGTGGCTAAATATCGTAGAGATGTTTTTACCAAAGCTATGCTCGAAACTATGAATGAAGTATTCAAGCGCATTTGCTTAGACTTTGAAGCTAAGTTGGTAGAATTTGATGGTGAGCATGATCATGTTCATTTACTTGTGAACTATCCACCAAAAGTAGCTATTTCTAGCTTGGTTAACAGCCTAAAAGGTGCATCTAGTCGTATTTTAAGAACTAAACACCCTGAAATTAAAAACAAATTATGGGGGAATGCTTTGTGGTCGCCTAGTTATTTCGCTGCATCGTGTGGAGGTGCTCCCATTGGGATTATTAAACAATATATCCAACAACAGCAAACACCGCATTAGCAATCCTAGCTAATCCCCACAAGGGGGACTAGCGGATTGCAGCCTTATATCCCCGCCCTGAAGGGCATAGGTATCTACACAATTTCCATGTTTTGCGTTAAATTGAAGAGCATGCTCTTCAATTTTAACATCTCTCGCTTAGATCAGCGCCTTGTCAAACGTTACAACAACCTCGTTCAACTCAATATGAATCCTCTTGCTTCACTTGCTCCTGCAATCAAAGATATTGCCTCTGCTCAAAAAAATAGTTTCGCAACGACGCAAGCTGTATGGCGGTTTTTAAATAAGGCGGATTCAAGCGGCAAGTGCAACAGTATAAAAACCAGCCATAACTTCACTCGGTGTATACCAACCTAGCGTTTTTCTAGGACGATGGTTGAGTGCAAATTCTATCTGCTCTATTTGTTCGTTTGACACGTCATCAAACGATGATGATTTTGGCAGATATTGACGGATTAAACCATTCGTATTTTCATTTCTAGCTCGCTGAATAGACTTGTAAGGATCAGCAAAATACGTCTCTATCCCGGCATCAGTAATTCTTTTGTGTTCGGAAAATTCTTTACCATTATCAAATGTCACACTATAAGCATGGCTCATTCGTAAACGATCTAACGCACAAGTAATCGTTTGAGAGGATGCTCTCGTTGATCCTAAATGAACAATATGTACATACAGGCTCTTTCGATCAACAAGGGTTAATAAAGCACCTTTATGATGTTTACCAATCACCGTGTCACCTTCGAAATCTCCTAAACGTTGTCGTTGATCAATGACCTGGTCTCGACAGTGAATACTTGTTTTATCAATGATTTGCCCCCTACGATCCGTGTTTTTGTAACCTCGTTTTCGATATTTCTTCTGATGCCTTAAGTGTAGATGGAGTTTACCGCCTTTTGATTTATCTTGATAAATGTACTGGTAAATCCACTCATGTGAAGGTACATCCAGCCAACCGCGTTGTGTTAAAGCACCTGAAATTTGTTCTGGTGACCAGTCCAAGCCAATCAAGTAATCAATATAAGCGAAGGCAAATGCTGTCATGAGTGATGAAGGACGGTACCGTCTTTGACTTGCAAATTTCGCTGCCTGTTGAGCTCTATATCCACGTTGCCCAGTATTTCTTTTTAATTCACGGTAGATGGTTGATCGTGAACGCCCTAACTCCCGAGCAAGGTTAGCGATTGAGCTTTTACTTTTCAAAGTAGCATAAATTTCGTATCTTTCATCTTGAGAAAGTTGGGTGTATTTCTTCATTGTGTGCTTTCCAATTGCGAGTTGAAAAAGTCTAATGATTCTATGAATACACCTAACTTTTTCAACTAACTACAAATGTGTCGCACTTGGGATTTGAATCTGCGTAATGATAAAATCTCATTTAAACAATTAAATGAACCTATTCAAAAACTTGCTTGTGATCAGATTAAGACATCGCTGCATCGTTATGCTTTAGTTATTCATGATTGGTCACAAATCCAATATGTGACACATCGTAATAAAACCCAAAAACTCCAAAGGACACATCAGTACGACTCAGGCTATGAATTACAAACGAGCTTACTTGTTGATGCTGCTTCTGGACTACCTGTTGCTCCATTAGCTCAGACCCTTTCTAGTGCTTCAGGTTGCTATTCGACATTCAATGAGCAACAGACCGAACATAAAACCCATTTAGACTCCCTTTCTGAACAAATTCAAAAAGTTGAACAGTTTCCTCTTGATAAAACCTGCGTACATATTATTGATCGTGAAGGAGATTCCATTGCTCATCTCAGGGAATTAAGCAGTCATGGTTTTCAATGGCTTATTCGAGCAAAGGAAGGAAATCGGATTGAGCATCAGGGTGAAATATGTAAAGTTGGAGAAGTTGCTGAACGTATCGAAATACAGCAAGTGAAACCCATTTCTTATAAGGGTAATCAACATATGCTTTATGTTGGAGAAACCAATGTTCGGCTTACCCGTGCTGCAAAATCAAATAAAAAAGATTGTTTAGGTCAAAGAGTTGCTCCTCAGAAAGGTGCTGCAATTGAGGCTAGACTGATTATTGCGGTGGTTAAAGATATTAATGAAAAGACAGTTGCAAGATGGTCATTGATCAGTAATGTACCAACTGAGATTACCGCAGTAGAACTGACGACTTGGTATTACTGGCGTTGGTCAATCGAATGTTATTTCAAACTTCTCAAGCAAGCAGGCCATGATATTGAGTCATGGCTTCAGACTACGCCAGAAGCGATTTTAAGGCGTTTGCTAATCAGTTGTATGGCTTGTGTGTTGACGTGGAGAGTACAGCGTTGTACAGATGAACAAAATCAGAAAGTCCGTGCATTTTTGACTAGACTTCCAGGTAGACAACAGAAAAGAGGCAAGGTAGAGAGTGCGCCTGCCATATTGGCAGGACTCTCGATTTTACTAAATACTCTTCAACTGCTCTCAGAATATTCAATAGATGAACTGAATGAAATCGCAACTATTGCACTAGGTACCTAAAGATGTGTAGATACCTATGCCCTGAAGGGCGAGGTTTTACGGCTAAAGGGATAAATCTGCTTGATCTCGTTTTGCAGGATTTGCATATACTGCGGATCATTCAACTGTACCTGACAACTGGTGATCTGTCCCTCATTTCCCGTACTCAGCTTTAAAAATGCCGGCTGAGTCACAGCTGCCTTACTCTTCTGCATGTCACGGATATCGTCCGGATCATCATCACGGGTACAACCGCGGAAGAAGAACATGATGAGCACTGCAACAGCAATGAAAGCGATCACTGGCACAATGAAAGCATTACGTTTAGCTTTCTGAATAGGTGGTTCAGTTGGTTTTGGATCGATCCCCGGCACTGGCGTAGGATTATGATTTACCAGTGGTGAAGCACCCATAGAAAGCAGTAGTGGCGAAGCCCAAGTCGGCACAGCTTTCTGAATCGACTCGTTATTGGTTTCAATCACATAATTGACTGCATCGGGTGTGGATGCCTCAGCTTCTGTTTTTAAATATTCAATAGTGGGTTTAATGGAACGATTTAAGGTCTGTTCCAGTTGATCTTGTGGGACTCCATTCGACTGACTCGAAATATGCTCCAGCACTTGCTGTTTCAGTTCCGACTTTTCCGCAAACAGCTCGCTGACTTTAGGATTCAGCTGATTGGTCAAGCTGTCCACCCGATCTGGATTGGCACGCAGGATACTCAGCAAGATCGGATAAAATTGTCCCAGTGCCTGATCATTTTCAGCCATGTATTCCGTTTCACCTTGAAGCACGCGTGGAGTGACATTATTTTTTAATCGTTCAATCAGGTCTGTGTTCATAGAGCCACCATTCTTTTCTTTTGATTTTTTTAATTTTTCGTTAAGAATGAGTGTAACGAGCCCTCTTTTTAGAGGATGTAATTAATTGTATGGATATCATAAAGTTTCACGAGTTCTGTTGAACTCTGTTAATTCATACTGCACCAACTGTAGTGAGCTTTTAACAATCAAGCTGATTCGTGGAAATAATTTTACGCATGAATCACCTTCTTAAAATAATCATACTCGCAATCCTAATCAGACGGATGCTGTGAGTGATCATGACGAGATATTTGTCGTTCTAATTGTCGGTGATCAGTATAGACTTGCTGGGCAAAGCCCCAGATTCCAGCAAACAGCATCACAATAAAAGCAACAACCATTCCGAAACCAATCCCCTGAACTCTATTTTGCTGGTACTGTTTTCTTACTGACATAGTCTGCAGTCGAGTCCATCTAGGTACAGATTTGGCAGCCAGTGATTCCAGAATTGATGTTGTCCAGGTCGGCAATGCCTGATGGATCTTCTCTGCATGATGATCCAGCAAATGTACAATTCCCTCCACTTGGGTTGTTCCGGCTTCATGCTCAAGAAAACCCAAAGTGGGAATAATGGCTCGATTGAGTACCTGTTCAAATTCCGTTTCAGGAATCGGTCGGTTTAATTGTTGCTGCAACTTTTGCAGATATTGTTGTTGAAGCTGGTGATTACCGTGAAAGATTGCGTCAATGCTCGGGTCAAGCTGCTGGTTTAAATCAGCAATTAAAGATGGATGTACATGCAAGATACTCAATAAAAAAGGATAGAAGCGACAAAGTGCCTGATCCTTTTCTAGCAGATCATTAAGTTCATCTTTTAATATGTAAGGCGTAACAGCGACATTGAGTTTTTTGACAAGATCCATGCTCATGAGCTGCACCACTTTGTCATTACATTGGTCTTAGTCTCTAATAAGTCGCAGTGCAATATCTGTAAATTATTGTTGGCTTATCACATGCTATATTTATCTTTAAAGCTTTATTTTTACTATAAAAAAAACCGACTAAAGTCGGCTTTTTAAAATTTACTGTGATCTATGACTAATTGAATAATCGAAGGACTTTACCTTTCACAGTTTGATTGATCAATGGCGTATTTTTACCCTGTGATACAATGGTTTCTTTAGTTAAAGTCCATTCCAGCTCTGGATCAACCAGTACCCAGCCCGCTTCCTGAATCCAGCGGTCCTGCATTTTCGCTACAGTCGCAGGTGCAAGCGTCACTTTTTCCACCCATTCTAGCGGAGTAAACAGACCTTCATTTACCAGTTGCATACCGAAAGGTACAAAAGTATCAAAAGCGGTAAAGCCCGGTTGGGTTTCAGCAAACGGCGCCATTTTTGCAGAACTGCTGAGTGGTTCGTGATGGGTACAGATCGCGTCAATTACACCTGATTTCACGCCTTGACGTAAAAGTTCCTTATCATTTTCAGAACGCAGTGGCGGACGCACGTGAGCCAAGGAGTTAAAACCATCAATCAGTGCATCGGTTAAATGCAGTTGATGCATCGCCACGTCACAAGTGACTGGCAAACCTTTTTCTTTGGCAATACGGATCAGTTCAACTGAAGCACCACAAGACAACAGGCCGAAGTGAGCGCGTACTTTGGTTGCTTCAATCATCAGCAGGTATTTGGCAATTGCCACAGTTTCAGCCAGTGCCGGAATCATTGGCAGACCTTGGCGAGATGCAATAAAGCCTTCATGCGCACAGCCGTCTTTGGCGATTTGTGGTTCTTCCGCATAGAACACCACAGTCAGGTTCAGACCTGCTGCATATTCCAGCGTACGGATCACCACGTCATCATCGGCAAACGGCGCATTGGCATTGGAAACAGCTGTACAGCCGCCTTTTTTCAGACCGGCCATATTGGCAGGCTGATTGCCTTTTAGACCCTGAGTTTGTGCACCAATCACTTCCAGATAGATACCACCATCTAGCATTGCTTTTTCAACCAGACCGTGAATCAGGGCACCATTGTCTTGTACGATTGGTTTCGAATCTGGTGGGGTAAATACATGCAGAATACCGTTTTCACGCGCAGCCTTCCCTTCAGATTTCAGCGTACCATGCTGTTGCTGGCCTGGCTCACGCAAACGTGCACATAAGTCCACCATGGTTGGCATCAACCATTTGCCTTGACCATCAATGGTTTCAGACACATTAGCCGTTTCAGCAACGCGCTTACCATTTTCCAAATAAACCGTTTGTACACTGTCGGTTTTTTCGATTGGGTCCAGAACTCGAACATTCTCAATTTTTACAATAGACATGACTTATTCCTTATACCGCAATCGCTTCAATCAAACCTTTTTCCTGGAGCTGACCTTGCATCGCAAGGGCTAACACCGCCATACGCACTGCAATACCATTGGTCACCTGATGCAGGATCACCGACTGTGGGCCATCCGCAATGCTGGAATCGATTTCCACACCACGGTTCATTGGTCCTGGATGCATCACGATACAATCTGGTTTAGCCAGTGCCAGACGTTCCTTGTTTAAGCCGTACATTTTGTAGAATTCAGCTTGTGAAGACAGCGCCGGTGAATCAATACGTTCATTCTGGATACGCAAGGTAATGATCACGTCACAGTCTTTGATGCCATCTTCCATGTTATTAAACAGACGCACTTCTGGACCATAATCATCGAAACCATAAGGCAACAATGTATTCGGTGCAACTACACGAATGTCTTTACAGCCTAGGGTTTGCAACGCAGCCATATCGGAACGTGCCACACGTGAATGTTTGATATCACCAATGATGGCAATCGAGATATCTTTATAATCTTTTTTGGTCTCACGACGAATGGTCAGCATGTCTAGCATCGCCTGGGTGGGATGGGCATGACGGCCATCACCGGCATTAATGATTGCTACATGTGGACAAACATCTTTAGCAATAAAATGCGCTGCACCTGAAGATGAATGACGCACCACAAAAATGTCCGCTGCCATGGCTTCCAGGTTCCACAGCGTATCACGCAGGGTTTCACCTTTGGAGGTACTTGAACGGGCGATATCGATGTTCAGCACGTTGGCAGAAAGGCGTTTTGCAGCCGCCTCAAACGTGGTGCGGGTACGGGTAGAATTTTCGAAAAAGAGGTTCATCACCGTTCGCCCTTCGAGCAAATTATTGGTAATGAGCTGATTTTGGTCATTAAAAAAGGACGCCGCGGTGTCCAATATTTTTGTAAGAGTTTCTTTAGAAAGACCTTCGATAGTCAAGAAGTGTTTTAGATTGCCTTCTTTATTGAGTTGAATCTGGCTCGGTGTATGCAATGCAGCCAAGTGCATGAGAGATTCCTTATACGTTAAGTCAACGTATTATACAGAGAATCGCCATTCTTGGCACTTGGCAATTCGGCTACTTGTATAAAAACCGGCTCGATAATAAAAATTGATTTTGAAATTCCTATGTATTTTTTCAATAAGATAATTTAAACGAATTTTTAGAATGAATATTTTATGTTCTAAAATGGCACTCAAGTCTGGAGCTTGAATGCCATAACTGATCTAGCGTAGTGCGCCAATATAATGATGTGAGACTTGTGCCCGATAAATATCATCTTCAGTTGGTTCAACTTTCATTAATTCATCGTTATTTTTTAGCTGCAAACCCGCTTTTTGACTTATGTTCGAATCGGAAGAGAACTCGAATACGTCTTTAAATTTTTCAACCAGACGCAGTAATTCTGGATCACGTGTGGCTTCAGCTAATACGATCACATGTTCGGCATAATCACTATTTTCAGACAGATAAATGGCATCAATTACCCGGCCTGAAACTCGTCTCAAACGTGCATAAATTAAAGTCGCAATTGAAAAACTTTCTGTATTGACCATTCTTGATTCCCCAATCATTTAAAAATCGAGATTGCAGCCTCTCCCCAGCGACTGCAATCTCGTGATAATTACAGCAATATCCATACCAAAATTAAAAAGCCCATCTGCAATTAAGACAGGCTTTTTATAAAAACCACAATTCAGTTATAAATCAGAATAGGCTAAAACTTACATGGCCTTCATCATATTTGGCCGAACCGCCTTTTCTTGATACATCATCCTGAATATTCTCATAATTTCCTCTTTCCAGCTGCTCGTCATCCGGCAGATCCAGCAACTGACGCAAGCGCTCGACATGCGTTGCCAGCTCTGCATCCCGGGTTTCTAGTGCCAGCGTAATCACATGATGTGCATAGGAGCGATCCTGCATCAGATACATCACGTCAATTACTCGACTATTCACTTTTCTTAACCGTGCATACAACAATGTTGCAATGGAAAAAACATCATCACGACCGGATGTAATATTCACCCTATATCCCTCTGTAAAATAAAAGATTTAATCAACAAGTTCCTCTTGTTGATGCTGTGTAATTTTACATATCTCATGAATTTTCAATTTGCTTTTTATACCAAGATTAAGAGCTTTTTATAATTATTAGCTCTAACTGTGATGGACCAGATTTATCCCTTTAGCCGCAAAACCTCGCCCTTCAGGGCGGGGATATAAGGCTGCAATCCGCTAGTCCCCCTTGTGGGGATTAGCTAGGATTGCTAATGCGGTGTTTGCTGTTGTTGGATATATTGTTTAATAATCCCAATGGGAGCACCTCCACACGATGCAGCGAAATAACTAGGCGACCACAAAGCATTCCCCCATAATTTGTTTTTAATTTCAGGGTGTTTAGTTCTTAAAATACGACTAGATGCACCTTTTAGGCTGTTAACCAAGCTAGAAATAGCTACTTTTGGTGGATAGTTCACAAGTAAATGAACATGATCATGCTCACCATCAAATTCTACCAACTTAGCTTCAAAGTCTAAGCAAATGCGCTTGAATACTTCATTCATAGTTTCGAGCATAGCTTTGGTAAAAACATCTCTACGATATTTAGCCACAAAGACTAAATGAACGTGCATATTAAAAACACAGTGACGACCTGTTCTAATCTCTTGACTATTATCCATAGACCAAATATATTTTAGTGATGAAGACACTTAAATTACGCATAAAAGACAAACATTGCAAGGTGCTAGACCAATTGGCATCTGAAGTTAATTTTGTCTGGAACTATGTCAATGATTTGTGTTTTAAACACTTGCAAAGAAAACAACAATTCTTTTCAGCTTACGATATTGCTAAATACACGAAAGGTACATCAAAAGAGTGCAATTTGCACAGCCAAACCATACAGGCAGTTGCGGAAGAATTAGTTACTCGAAGAAAGCAATTTAAAAAAGCCAAGCTAAAATGGCGTGTCAGTAACAAAAAAAATGCTAGACGTTCTCTCGGTTGGATTCCATTTAAAAAAGTGGCGGTGAAATATGCCGATGGGTATGTCCAATACGGCAAGCATCAATTCAAGCTATGGGACAGTTACGGACTAAGTAAATACAATGTTAAAACAGGCTCGTTTGTCGAGGATAGCCGAGGGCGTTGGTATGTATGTCTTGTGGTTGATTCAATTAAAACAGAGAAAACCACCGCTAAAACCTCAATTGGCATTGATCTAGGACTCAAAGACCTTGCGACTTGCTCAGATGGTGTAAAGTTCAAAGCGCCTAAAATCTATCGTCAATATGAACAAAAACTTGGTATTGCTCAAAGAGCAAGAAATAAAAAACGTGTCAAAGCGATTCATGCCAAGATCAAAAATCTACGTCAAAATATGCTGCATCAATTCAGTCATAAACTGGTGAATGAACATGCAGCCATCTTCGTTGGTAATGTGAATGCCAAAGCATTGGCACAGACAAAATTAGCTAAGTCTGTACTCGATGCAGGTTGGACGACCTTAAGAACCATGCTCAAGTATAAATGCGAGAACGCAGGGGTATGGTATGAAGAAGTCAATGAAGCCTATACCACCCAAACTTGCTCGTGCTGCGGCTCACGCTCCAGTAGTCTGAAAGGTAGAGCAGGACTTGGAATAAGAGAATGGCAGTGTGTGGAGTGCGGTACATTCCACGATAGAGATATAAACTCAGCACTGAATATTCTTGCGCTCGGACATGGGCGTCTCGCAGGAGGAATCTCCGTCCTTTAGGTCGGAGAGGATGTCAAAAAAAATTCCACAGCTTTAATAGCCAAAATACGGTAAACTTGGCGCAGTTTTTATTTATTCTTTTCCGGTCTCTCTATTTTATGAATACCTCTTCACGTTTAAGCAATTATTGGGTCACCTGTGCCGATGGTCTGGAAACCTTATTAGAAGAAGAAATCAAAGGTTTAGGTGTTCAGAATATTGAACGTTTCCCGGGTCGTCTGACCTTCAAAGGTACGCTAGAAAACGCTTACCGCATCTGCATGTGGTCTCGTCTGGCCTCTCGTGTACTGATGCCGATCCACACCCATGAAATTGAATTCTCCCATGATGCACGTGATGTCGCTGAAGAGCTTTATGAAGGTGCAATCAGCTTCGACTGGTCACTTATTTTTGCACCACAAAGTACCTTTGCCATCCGTCTGCATGTCGAACGTGAAATCAAGGTCAATACCCAGTTTGCAACTTTGCGTGCCAAAGACGGTGTGGTGGATTCCTTTATGGAAGCTGCCGGTAAACGTCCAAGTATCGACACTAAATCGCCTGAAATCACCATGTACATTCTAGCGGGTAAAAAAGCCCATACTTACTGCCTAGACCTGTCCGGTGATTCGTTGCATAAACGTGGTTATCGTCGTTTTATGACTGAAGCGCCGATCAAAGAAAACCTTGCCGCAGCAATCCTGCAAAAAGGTGGCTTAAAAGACTGGAATCCAGACATTGTGGTTGATCCAATGTGTGGTTCAGGAACATTTATTATTGAATCCCTAATGATCCTGACTGACCGTGCACCAGGTATGGTACGTCGTTTCGGCTTTAATGGCTGGAGCGGTCATGACCATGACTTGTGGATGAGTATCAAAGCCGAAGCTGTTGAGCGTCATAAAGCCGCTCTGGAGAATCCGTTACCAAAATTCTATGCTTTCGATGCTGATTGGGAAGCAGTTAAAGCCACCAAGCAAAACATTATTGCTGCCGGTTTTGAATCACTACTTGATCATATCGTGATTGAAGAACGCACTCTGTCGGATTGGCCAGACTTCCAGGCCGAAGGCAAAAAAGTGTTCTTCGTTACTAACCCACCATACGGTGAGCGACTGGGTGACAAAGCCTCTAACCGCGCCTTGTACCTGGGTCTGTCTAACCTGCTGCAAAAGAATTTCCCGAATCAGAAAGCGGCAGTCATTGCAGCACAGGTGGAACAGGCGGACGTCCTTGCCTTCAATGATCCGCAATTACTGCGTCTAATGAACGGTAAGCTGCCGATCTATATCCGTTTTGGCACAGTCAAACCTGCAGCAGTGACTCAGCCTTTCCTGGCCAACTGGCAGCCACAGCAATTCGAGCCAATCGAAGGTGCAATGGAATTTGCCAATCGTCTAACCAAAAATATGCAAGCGCTGCGCAAATGGGCAGTCAAGGAAAATGTATTCTGTTTGCGTCTGTACGATGCGGATCTGCCAGACTTTAATGTCGCGATTGACCTGTATGGGGATCGTTTGCATGTACAAGAATATGCACCACCAAAAAAAATTGATCCTGAAAAAGCCAAGAAACGTTTTAACCTGGCATTGCAAGCCATTCGTGCTGTGACTGGTCTGGGTCGTGATGCAATCTTTATCAAGACCCGTGCCCGTCAGGAAGGTAAAAACCAGTACACCAAACAAAGTACAGCATCTAAACGCTTTATCGTACAGGAAGGTCAAGCCAAGATTCTAGTCAACCTGACCGACTATCTGGATACCGGTCTGTTCCTAGATCACCGTCAAATGCGTCTGCGCATTTTCCGTGAAGCCAAAGGTAAGCACTTTCTAAACCTGTACAGCTATACCTCTACTGCGAGCTTACATGCAGCACTGGGCGGTGCGGCAAGTACCACCAGCGTAGATTTGTCCAATACTTACCTGAACTGGTCAAAAGAAAACTTCGTTCTGAATGGCTTGACTGTCGATCATGCCGATCAGCAGCATCAGTTCTTCGCGTCAGATTGTTTCGAATGGCTGAAAGAAAGTCATGAGCAATATGACCTGATCTTTATCGATCCGCCAACATTCTCCAACTCGAAGAAATTCTACGGGACTTTTGACGTACAACGTGACCACGTCTCCCTGATTAAGCGTGCCATGAACCGCTTAACTACCGATGGTACCTTATACTTCTCCAATAACTACCGTGGTTTCGAGATGGATGAAATGATTGAAGGTCTCTATGACGTACAAGAAATCACCCATGAAACCATTGGTCCAGACTTCAAACGTAACCAGAAAATCCACCGTGCATGGAAAATTACCCATCCAAAGGTGTAATTAAAGCAGACGGCTTTTATTAGAAATTTCAGACAATAAAAAACCCAGCCTAGGCTGGGTTTTTTATTTATTCAATCATAGATTAATTAAGTTTCATTTTATCGAACACCAGATGATCCCCTTCACCGCTGACGACAATTGTATCACCAGGGTTGAATTTGCCTTCAAGAATGCTCTGCGCCAGACCATTTTCAATACGTTGCTGAATCGCACGTTTTAATGGACGAGCACCGTACAATGGATCGAAGCCCACATCGATCAACTGATCGAAGGCACTGTCTTCAACATTCAAACGCAAGTCACGTTCAGCCAGACGTTGGCGCAGACGGTTCAACTGGATATCGGCAATGCCACGGATTTGGTCTTTTTCCAGCGAATGGAATACCACAATCTCGTCGATACGGTTAATGAACTCAGGACGGAAATGTTCCGATACCGCATTCATCACTACGCTACGCACTTCATCTTTGGTCGCGCCACTACCCAATTCACGTACATCGCTTGAACCCAAGTTAGAAGTCATCACGATGACAGCATTCTTGAAGTCCACCACACGACCTTGAGAGTCGGTCAGACGACCATCATCCAACACTTGTAGCAAGATGTTAAATACATCGGGATGGGCTTTTTCTACCTCATCAAACAGAATCACACTATAAGGTTTGCGACGTACCGCTTCAGTCAGCACACCACCTTCTTCATAGCCCACATATCCTGGAGGTGCACCAACCAAACGACTGACAGAGTGTTTCTCCATGAATTCCGACATGTCGATCCGCACCATTGCATCGTCACTATCGAACAGGAAGTTTGCCAGTGCTTTGGTCAACTCGGTTTTACCCACACCGGTAGGCCCAAGGAACAGGAAGGAACCACTTGGGCGATTTGGATCAGACAAGCCAGCACGTGAACGACGTACCGCATTGGATACCGCCACCACAGCTTCATCCTGACCCACCACACGGCTATGCAGGAATTCTTCCATATGCAGCAGTTTTTCACGTTCACCTTGCATCATTTTCGATACAGGAATACCTGTAGCTGCACTGACGACTTCAGCAATCTCATTGTCGGTGACTTTATCACGCAGCAGTTTTGGCGCTGCATTATCTTCAGCCGCTTCAATACGTTCCAGCTGTTTTTGCAGTTCTGGAATCACACCATATTGGTAACGTGCCGCTTCTGCCAGATCACCTTCACGCTGCGCTTTTTCCAGGGCAATACGCGCCTGATCCAGTTTCACCTGAATGTCTTTGTTGCCCGCAACCAGTGCCTTGTCTGCACGCCAGATTTCTTCCAGTTCACTGTACTCTTTCTCAACTGAAGCAATCTGTTCTTCCAGATGTTTCACTTCGCCTTGCGCGCCAGAGTCCTCGTCTTTTTTCACAGCTTCAAGCTGCATTTTTAGCTGAATCAGACGGCGTTCCAGTTTATCCAACGCTTCCGGTTTAGAATCCAGCTCCATTTTGATACGCGATGCTGCTTCATCAATCAGGTCAATGGCTTTATCCGGCAATTGACGATCGGTGATGTAACGGTGCGACATTTTCGCTGCTGCGATAATTGCAGAGTCGAGAATCTGTACTCCATGGTGAGTGGCATAGCGGTCTTTCAAGCCACGCAGGATCGCAATGGTATCTTCCACGCTTGGCTCATCTACCAGTACTTTCTGGAAACGACGCTCTAAAGCAGCATCTTTCTCGATGTATTGACGGTATTCATCCAGTGTAGTTGCACCTACACAGCGCAGCTCACCACGTGCCAGCGCTGGTTTCAGCATATTACCCGCATCCATTGCGCCATCACCTTTACCTGCACCCACCAGTGTATGCAGCTCATCGATGAACAGAATAATTTCGCCTTCATGTTTGGCCAGATCTTTTAGAACAGCTTTTAGTCGTTCCTCAAATTCACCACGGTATTTGGCACCAGCCAGCAATGAACCCAGATCCAGAGACAAGACACGTTTGCCTTTCAGGCCTTCTGGTACTTCGCCATTAACAATACGTTGTGCCAAACCTTCGACAATCGCTGTTTTACCGACACCTGGTTCACCGATCAGTACGGGGTTATTTTTGGTACGGCGTGACAGAACCTGAATGGTACGGCGAATTTCGTCATCACGACCAATCACAGGATCCAGCTTGCCCTGTAACGCGCGTTCGGTCAGGTCAATCGTATATTTATTCAGGGAATCACGCTGGTCTTCATGACTGTTGCTCATGACTTTCTCATCGCCTCGAATTTGATTAATGACTTGTTTTAGGGCATCTGCCTTCACGCCCACACTATTTAAAATATTTTTGGTCGTACCTGTTTCAGCCAGCGCCAGTAACACCCAGTCAGTCGACAAAAACTCATCCCCAGCTTTCTGGGCAAAGCTGTCTGCCAGATGCAAAGCTTTGGCCGCTTCAGGACTCAGGTTAATATCACCGGTGTTATGACTTAAGGTCGGGGCATCTTTCAGGGCTTGTTGCAGCTTGCTCTGCAAGTCACGCAGATTGGCTCCAGCCTGTTGCAGCATGCTGACATTCGCGTTTTCATCCAGCAGGGTTGCCAGAATATGGATACCGTCTATAGAAGCATGGTCCTTGGACATAGCCAGGGATTGCGCATCAGAAAGCGTTTGCTGCAGGCGATTTGTAAATTTCTCAAAGCGCATTCTTGTTATTCCTCACAACAAATTTTCAACTTAATTCATATATGGGAGCAGGCGCACAAATTTCAAATAAAATTTTATATAATTTTCAAAAACTTAATAAAATAACCACTTAGTCTTTAATATTAATATTGGTCTTCTAGGAAAATATTTCAAGTGAGCAAAAGTAGAATTTTTATGCGGAGGATGAACTATTAATATCTTATTCAATTTACCTTGCTATTTTGCTGCTGGGCATAAAATAACTCACCTATTTCATGTCTCCTAGATCCCTGTAATTCATCATCAAATTTAATTTCTCATAAAATTAAAAACACCCTCACTTGGAGGGTGTTTGAAAATGGCAATAAAAGAATTATGGTGCCGGATTTGGCTGCTGACGGTGAATTGCTTCAATGCCTTGCAAGACTTCTTCAGACAGATCTACGTCAAAGGCCTGGATATTTTCTTTCAGCTGGTCCAGATTAGTTGCACCAATAATGGTACTGGTCACAAAGAACTGTTGCTTGATGAAAGCGAGTGCCAGTTGGGTGAGTGTCAGGCCATGCTTTTCCGCCAGCTGAGCATATTGCTCCACTGCCCATTCACTTTCCGGATTGCTATAACGGCTAAAGCGAGAGAATAAGGTAACACGTGCATTGGCAGGACGCGCGCCATGGCGGAATTTACCAGTCAGATAACCAAAGGCTAGCGGAGAATACGCCAATAGACCCACCCCTTCATATTTGGCAATTTCCGACATGCCAATTTCATAAGTGCGGTTCAACAGGCTATATGGGTTTTGTACGCTGACAAATTTGGACAAACCAAGCTTCTCTGCCAGATGCAGGAATTTCATCGTACCCCATGGCGTTTCATTGGACAGGCCGATATAACGAATACGACCTTTTTTAATTTCATCATGTAAGGCAGTCAGGGTTTCTTCCAGATCTGTCACAGCACGATCTTCTGCCGCTTCCGTATTGCCATAACCGAGCTTACCGAAGAAGTTAGTTGGACGTTGTGGCCAGTGTAGTTGGTACAGGTCAATATAATCGGTTTGCAGGCGTGACAGCGAGTTATCAATCGCAGTAGAAATTTCCGAAGCTACAAAGCGAGTTTGACCGTCACGGATATGGCTACCACCTTGCGATGGACCAGCAATTTTAGATGCTAAAAACAACTTGTCACGCCCACCACGTGAAGCAATCCAGTTACCAATAATTCGTTCTGTCGCACCTTGGGTTTCCGGTTTTGGCGGTACGGGATACATCTCTGCGGTATCCCAGAAATACAGTCCCTGATCCAGTGCATAGTCCAGCTGTTCAAAAGCTTCATCTTGAGTATTTTGCTCACCAAAGGTCATGGTGCCCAGACAAATTTCTGGAAGTAAAATGCCGGTATCTGCAAGTGGTTTAAATTGCATGAAGAATCCCTGTCTGTTCTAAGTCAGCTGATATAAATGATGTGTATAGAAATAAAGTGTGCTTAGAGTATAGAAGGAAAGTCTCAGGCTGAAATCATCTTTTCTGAGAAGTTTGTTCTTATTTGTGATGATGAATTTTCAGCAGGTATCAAAAAAGCAAACCCGAAGGTTTGCTTTTTTCTTGAGTCAAAGAATTATTCTTCTTCAAACTCTTCCTCAGCAGGTGCTTCATTCTGTTCCAGTGAAGCATCAAAAATCAGAATAGCTTTACCGTCGGTCTCGATCATGCCCTGTTCTTCTAAAGTTTTCAGAACACGACCCACCATTTCACGGGAACAGCCCACGATACGACCGATTTCCTGACGGGTAATCCGGATCTGACGACCATTTGGCAGAATCATCGCTTCAGGCTGAGCAGACAAATCAATCAGACAACGCGCAATACGACCAGATACGTCGATAAACGCAAGATCGGTCACTTTACGGGTAGTGTTTTTCAGACGGCGAACCAGCTGGGCAAATACCGCATAACTTAAGTCTGGATATTGCTTGCTCAGTTCATGAAAGTTTTCGTAGCTAATTTCGGCAATTTCACAAACGTCACGTGTACGCACTTCTGCAGTACGCTGTGGATTTGCCTCGAATAAGCCCATTTCCCCAAAGAAGTCACCCGCGTTCAAATACGCTACGACAATTTCACGGTCATCATCTTCACGAAGAATGATCGATACAGACCCCTTCAGAATCAAATATAAAGATTTGGATTCTGTTCCTGCATCAACGATCGTTGTACGTTTTGGGTAACGATTAATATATGCACGTTTTAATAATGCTTTCACCGATTCTGGCAGTTGGCCCGGAGACAGCGCATCTGTGCTTAATTGTGAAAAGTTTGAAGTCATGCTAACAGTTCCAAATAAGGATAATTTTTAGATCGCACAAGACCTAATGTGAACTTGTCACACAGAGGGAATGAAATTCCTTATCAACCCAATTTATGTTAGTGTACAGTTACTTCGTAAATTTATAGCTTTTTTTAGGTAGTTGCAATGCAAACAAGTGTACATTGGCTAGAGAATGTTGCTTTTGAGGCAAAAACTCAAAGTGGTCATACTGTGGTAATGGATGGCTCGCCAGAATACGGCGGTGAGAACCGTGGTCCTCGCCCAATGGAACTGATTTTGACCGGTCTGGGTGGCTGTGCTTCGTTCGATATTGTCACTATTTTAAAGAAAGCACGTCAAGAGATTACCGACGTTCGTTGTGAACTCAAAGCAGAACGCGCAGATGCCATTCCTGCGGTATTTACGAAGATTCACCTGCATTTTGTGGTGACCGGTAAAGGCATTAAAGAGAAACAGGTTGCCAAAGCCGTTGAACTGTCTGCAGAGAAATACTGCTCTGCCAGCAAAATGCTGTCTGATGGTGGTGTAGAAATTACGCACGATTTTGAAATTATTGAAGCTGAATAATACAGCTAATTTAATGATAAAGGCGGTCCTGGTGGCCGCTTTTTCTTTGCCTATCATTTAATAGTGCGGCAATAAAATTTAAGCAGAGTACGAAGTCGAATAAGTTGAACCATCCTCAAAAATTACCTGCTTTTCAGGCCATCTAAGTGCCCCTAATTTGCTAGAAAATTCTCGTTGATGCTGTCGATCCAGATAGCGTTTCCCCACTGAATAATCTACACAGAAGACATTCTGCTTATGACCAAACCACTGCAGTGGCTCAATCTTCTGAAACAGTCCGGCTTTGACTTCGGCCGTATTAAACTTACGCCAGTAATGGCCAATAATCACCGGGATATCATCATGATAATGTTCCCACCACGGCAGCCGGTCTTTCATGCGCCATTTGCCACCCGCATAGATGGGCTTGTCCGTCATAAATTCGGCACCTGAGGTGACAACCTTAATCGGGTTATACATCTGCTCAATCCATTCTTTTTGAGCCAGATGTTTGAGCCAGGGAATTTCACTATTGGGATCGGTAAGCTCGTTACGGTATTGCTCTGCTTCCTGTAAGGCAGGTTCGGCAATGCCTACATCATCAATCTGTTGCTGAGTCTGCTGGACAAAATGATCATAGGCTTCACGTAAATGCAGGTGATCCAGCATCTTTAAACGCAAAATCGAAGTCTCATCCCAGCAAGCATGTACCACACGCAGCTCCTCGGATTCCAGTGCGATAGGTAAAGTATGCAGGAATTGTAGAATCCATTTCTGATCTTCAGGGGTAGCGGGTACAGAGTTAAAAGACTTCTGGTCATCCATATGCGGGGAGCCGAAATACCAGCCATTGCCTTCACGACAGGATTCGTTCAGCAGATTCAGTTCATGATTACCCAGGATACAGTAAGCTTTGCCCCGTTCCATTAACAGCTTGACCTGACGCATCACTGCGACACTGTTCTGACCACGGTCACAGAGATCGCCAACAAAAATCAGTTTACGCTGCTCAGGATGTTCACCTTCGAGGTTATAACCCATGACATGCAGCAGGCTGTTTAAGGCATCAATTTCGCCATGAATATCGCCAACAATGTCGAACCGATCTCCCTGAATCGGCTGGATGAACTGATATGACATTCAGACACCTCCTGCGACATTAAGTAATAGTTATGAAGCTCTGGCTTTTATCTATTGTTTTAATTTTTTCAGCGCTGTTACGGTATTGTCAATACGCTGAATCGATGGTTCAAGTCCCATAAATTCCGACTCGATTTCATACAGATAATCCTGTATTTCCTTTGCTGAATAATTGCCATTTAACATCCGGCAAACATCATATGCATAACTGTCATATTCATCCTGACAGGCTGCCACATCGCCTACACCAATCGGATCCCAAGCCTGATTGAGGATTTGTCGTACCTGATGAAATTCAATGCTTTTCAATATTATGTACCCTATTTTGTGAAAATTTGAAAGCCCCAAAATATAAAAGTGATTTTACTTGTTGCTGGTATTCCTCAGAATCAAACACGACCTGTCCATATTGTTCAAACTGGGCAATATTCGGATTATTAATTTTAAGTAAGAAAACTTTCGGGAATTGCGCTTGCAATAATGTCTGATCCAGTTGATTGAACTTTGGATAATACAGTGCATAGCCTGCCCAATGCTGAGTCGCAAACAGAAGTACCTGATGATTTTCATCTTCATGTTCCGCCATGATCACTTCAGGTTGAAATTGCTGAATGATCTGTTCGTAGTTTTGGTCTCGAGTGATTTGTTGCTGAATTTCTTGATGATTGACTGTTTTTATAATTTACATTACCTTCTCTTTCTTCACTATCTTTCCTTTTAAGTATAAGAAATTGAAGTAATAAATCCATTTATAAACGGCTGATGAAAGACATAAATTGTCGCACTAAGAAAACGATAATTTTTTATTTTAAAAACAAAAACCGGTGCCTAAGCACCGGTTTTTTTCACTTTACTAATCTCAAGGTTAGTACGACTTGATTAAGCGCTCAGTGATTCAATGATTTGATTCAGCGTAGCACTTGGACGCATTACTGCATTTACTTTCGCAGGATCAATTGCGTAGTAACCACCGATGTCTACAGATTTACCTTGAACAGTGTTCAGCTCTTCAACGATTTTTGCTTCATTTTCAGCCAGTGATTTCGCGATCGGTGCGAATTTAGCTTTTAGTTCAGTATCTTCGTCTTGAGCAGCAAGTGCCTCAGCCCAGAATTTAGCCAGGTAGAAGTGGCTGCCACGGTTGTCCAGTTCACCAGTACGACGTGATGGAGATTTTTCGTTGTCTAATAACAGACCAGTTGCGTGGTCAAGTGTCTTAGCCAGCAGTTTCGCACGTGCGTTGTTTTCTTTGATACCCAGCTCTTCCAGAGAAACAGCCAGTGCAAGGAATTCACCCAGAGAGTCCCAACGTAAGTGGTTTTCTTCAACTAATTGTTGTACGTGTTTAGGCGCAGAACCACCAGCACCAGTTTCGTACATACCGCCACCTGCCATTAGAGGCACGATAGAAAGCATTTTCGCTGAAGTACCCAGTTCCATGATTGGGAACAAGTCAGTCAGGTAGTCACGCAGGATGTTACCAGTTACAGAAATAGTATCCAGACCGCGAGCAACACGTTCAAGTGTGTAACGCATTGCACGTACTTGAGACATGATTTGGATGTCTAGACCTTCTGTATCGTGATCTTTCAGGTATGTTTGAACTTTCTTGATCAGTTCGTTTTCGTGTGGACGGTATGGGTCCAACCAGAAGATTGCTGGCATGCCAGAGTTACGAGCACGAGTTACAGCCAGTTTCACCCAGTCGCGGATCGGTGCGTCTTTCACCTGACACATACGCCAGATATCGCCTTCTTCCACGTTTTGAGACATCAACACTTCACCAGTTTCGATGTCAGTGATGTTCGCAACACCTGCTTCAGGAATTTCGAAAGTCTTGTCGTGTGAACCGTATTCTTCAGCTTTTTGAGCCATCAGACCAACGTTAGGAACAGTACCCATAGTACGTGGGTCAAAGTTACCATTCCATTTACAGAAGTTGATCATTTCCTGGTAAATACGTGCGAATGTAGATTCAGGCATTACTGCTTTACAGTCGTAAGGCTTGCCATCAGCACCCCACATTTTACCACCAGCACGGATCATTGCAGGCATAGAAGCATCTACAATCACGTCGTTAGGTGAATGGAAGTTAGTGATGCCTTTTGCAGAATCAACCATTGCCAGCGCTGGACGATGTTCTTGACAAGCGTGCAGGTCTTCAATGATTTCTTCACGTAAAGAAGTCGGCAGAGTTTCGATCTTCTCGTAAAGACCAGCCATACCGTTGTTTACGTTAATGCCTAATTCGTCAAACAGTTTGCCGTGTTTTTCGAACGCTTCTTTGTAGTAAATACGCACACAGTGACCGAATACGATCGGGTGTGACACTTTCATCATAGTCGCTTTAACGTGTAGAGAGAACAGGATGCCTGCTTCTTTACAATCCGCTAATTCTTTTTCGTAGAATTCGCAAAGCGCTTTTTTGCTCATGAACATTGAGTCGATGATTTCACCGTCTTGCAGCGCAACTTTTGGCTTAAGAACAATAGTTTCACCAGACTTAGTGATCAGTTCCATTTTCACATTACGCGCACGGTCAAGTGTCATTGACTTTTCGCCGTGGTAGAAGTCACCTTCGTGCATGTGAGAAACGTGAGTTTGTGACCATGCTTTCCATTCACCCATAGAGTGTGGATGTTTTTTCGCATAGTTTTTAACCGCAGCAGGAGCACGACGGTCAGAGTTACCTTCACGCAATACAGGGTTTACAGCTGAACCTAAACATTTGCTGAAGCGAGCTTTCAGTGCTTTTTCTTCTTCAGTAGTCGGGTTTTCTGGATAATCAGGAATTGCATAGCCTTTAGATTGAAGCTCTTTAATACACGCAGTTAACTGAGCAACAGAGGCACTGATATTTGGAAGTTTAATGATGTTTGTACTTGGATCTTGGGTAAGACGGCCTAGCTCAGCAAGGTTATCAGTTACTTTCTGTTCTTCAGTCAGGTAATCTGAAAATTCTGCGAGCACGCGTGCTGCAACAGAGATGTCAGTTTTGACAATCTCAACGCCAGCAGGCTTGGTAAAGTTCTCAATGATCGGCAGTAGTGAATAGGTCGCCAGTAGCGGCGCCTCATCGGTCAGTGTATAAATGATTTTTGACTTTCCACCAGCCATATATAGCCCCTTGCGTTTGATAGAGTTTTGAGGATCAAGCTTTTGGCTCAGACCCTATGAACCGATACGTTTGAATTAAACCTTGAAAGTATCTTATCTCTGCGCTTTACAGTCAATGAAATATCATTTCAAGTTGTGATTTTGCTGAAAAAACATACAATTTGTTGCAATTTCCTGTTGGTTATAATGCATACAATTCCGAGTAAATTCATATAGAAAAAATCTATTATCAAATAATTAATCGTTTCTTTTGATTAATTATCTAATTTATTGATATGTGTTTTTTAAGCTTATCCAAAGCCAAATGATTACTTGTGTTTCTATAACTTTATTAACCTCGAATCAGCTGATTTTTTGGTTTTGACCAGCCGATAAAAAATACAGAAAATTATTTAAATCATCTTTTCGATACTTCTATTCAAGAAATGAAAGTTTTTAACTATTAAAAATAAGCCCAAAGTAATGAAATCTGTTTTGAACAGTTGGACTTAGTGACAAGACACCTAAAACAAATTGGTCAATTTCAAACAACCCAGAAATATGCTAGCAAAATAGCTGATTTTACTGTTTTTAATTTTCGTAAAGTCATGTGATTTTCGCTTATTGATTCGACAAAATTCAGCTTTAAAAATGTAATTTCCGAACCCAAAAATTCGAACCAAGAATCCCCCTTTTTGACTCAATTTGTTGCACTTTGGACTGCATAAATGATTGTAGAAATTTGTTATGGAAAAGCTGATTTCTGGGCTACATCCAGCACAAGTCAACTTTATAGACAACCTGTACTCGCCACCGAATGAGGTCTTTCTGATACGAAAAAAGGCAATGGATATCCGCCCATTGCCTTTATTTTGCAGTTTGAATCGCTCAGATGGTATTAAAGCTATTTCTCTATTGTTAACCTGCCCGATAACGTCCCGGCCGATGGTTAATGGCCAGAAAACTGCCCATAATTACCGCGGCAAAAATGGACCAAAGCACTTTGTCCAATGGCACAATCCACAAAGCCAGCAATACCACAATCGAATCAATGATCATCTGGATATTGCCCGCTTTGATTCCCCACTTTTCCTGTGCATAGAGCGAAATAATCGTTGCGCCCCCGAGACTGGATTTATGCCGGGCCAGAAACAGCACCCCAGCTCCCATTAGAAAGCCACCAGCGATTGCAGCGAAGGCTGGATGTAGATAATCAATATGCAAATATTTGGGCGCTACATAGGTAATCAAGGACAATAAAGCCACTGATATAAAAGTCTTTAAAGTAAATGCACGGCCAATATATTTCCAGGCGAACCAGTAAAACGGCGCATTGATGAAAAAGTAAATCAAACTGAATGACCAGCCTGTAGCATAGTGCAGCACAAAAGCCAGACCAGCCGTACTGCCAGTCAATAAACCTGCCTGGGCAAACATGCTCATGCAAATGCTGACAAATAAAGTACCTGAAAAAAGTGCTTGAATATCTTCAAACAAACTGTGTTGTTTGAGATCTGTTGATGCGGGTTGCCGCAGCGCAGAAATTACGCGAGAGTTAAGATGAATTGCCATGTTGTTCTAACCTTTAAAACTCTTTTCCGCTTGTGACGAAGCCGAGGGTTTCATTACGGTCTGTGCTTTTGACGCAGAACCAATCGGTATTTTGTTTATGCAATTTATTTGCCAGTCATGACATCTAAACCGGTTTTTATGTGATATTTCATTGCACTCTGGGTAAGAGCTCAGCTGAAATTAGTTGTAGATTAATACATTAACCCATTTAAAGAAAAGTAATTTGTGAACCGATACTTCAAATGCTAAAAAAGTAAAATTCGCCTGCTGTTTTATCCCCTATTACATCGGCAACAATTTCTAAAATCACTGAAACTATAAACACAACAGAATAATGATCGGGACTTTATACAATCAAAAGAGAATAAGGTTTTAAACAGGTGAACACTAATGGCACGACCAGATGAAAATGAAGAAAGTAAGCGTCCGCTGAACCCCATGCCTATTTTTTTAATTTGAGTTGGATTTCCAGCGATGTGGTAGTAATTCTTCTATTTGGGTCGCTTTATGCGTCGGCAGCCTTTTCAGCACATCACTTAAATAGGCATACGGATCCAAGCCATTCAGCTTTGCTGACTGGATTAAAGTCATGATATTTGCCGCTCGCTGTCCACTGCGCAGCGAGCCAGCAAACAGCCAGTTCTTGCGCCCTAAGGCCCAAGGTCGCATTTGATTCTCTACCCAATTATTGCAAATAGGTAGATTGCCATTATCCAAATAGCGGCTTAAGGCTGGCCAACGCTTCAGAGTGTAATTGATCGCCTTGGCGGTGGGAGAACTCGATGGCACCGTCAGATGATGTTGGTTGAGCCATTCATATAGTTGTTGCATCACTGGTTGACTATGCTGTTGTCGGTATTCGCGGCGGTCTTCCGCTGTACCATCGGTCTTTTTCCTGAGCTCTGCTTCTATCGCATACAGTTTCTGAATCAGCACTAATGCCTGTTCAGCGACCTGACTTTTCCCAGTTACATGCAGTTCATGGAATTTACGACGTGCATGGGCCATGCAGCCCACCTCTATGACCTGGCCTGATTTAAAGCGTGCTTTATAACCACTGTAATCATCACAGACTAGATAGCCCTGCCAGCCTTTCAAGAACTCTGCAGCATGCTGGCCTGAACGACTATCCTGAAAGTCATAGATCACTGCCTGAACTGGATTGTACTGTGTAGTGGCATAGGCCCAGACATAACCTTTCTTCGGTTTTTTATCATTCTCACCCATCCGCATGATGGTGACCGGTGTTTCATCTGCATGCAGCACCTGCTGTTGTAGTACCACCTCTTTTAAGGCATTGGCCAGAGGTTCCAGTTCTACACCGCAGCGACCTATCCAGTCAGATAACGTTGATCTAGAAAGCTCGATTCCCGCCCGCTGATAGATCAGACGTTGACGGTACAGCGGTAAATGATCGGCATACTTCGATACCAGCACATGGCTGAGCAGTTCAGGTGAAGCAATGCCTTTATCAATCACATAGGCAGGCATCGCTTGCTGAGTCAGGGTGTCACACTGATCACAGACCCATTTGCCACGGACATGCTGTTCCTTATAGAACTGTGCCGGTCTGAAATGCAGTTTTTCACTGATATCTTCGCCGATACGACGTAACTGGCAGCCACAACTGCATTGGGTTGATGCTGGTTCATGCTCAATACGAATGGTGTGTAGATGATCGGGCAGCAGTCGACGTTTAGGTTTGTTGACTGTGGCTTTCTCTGTCGCTGCATCGGTTTTATCTGCATTTAATCGTTCTAATTCTAGATCAACGGCTGCAATATCTTCTTCGACCGCTTCATCCCAGAGATGGATTTGTTTTGCGGTGAGATGTTCGTTTTTACTGCCGAATTTGTGCTGTTTAAATAGTGCGAGCTCATGCTCGTATTTTTGCGTGAGAATGGAAAGATGTTGAACTTGAGCATCTAATTGCTGATTGGTGACTTCAAGATGCTGAACTTTGGTATCTAATTGTTGGTTTGATTTTTCTAATTCTTGATTTGATTGTGCCAGAGACTGATGCTGCATTGCCAACTGCCGGGTGAATTCCAGCAGTTGTTCATGGGTCAGTTGGCTTAAGTCAGGCAGCGTATTCATGACCGCAGTATGCCTGAGGTCATGAGAAGAATGAAATAGAACGTTTGGAGAATAGCAGAATGGACCAACCTAGTTTAGAGCATCGTCACCACCTGCTGTCGTCCAATGCGCTGCCAGGGCAAACCTTGGATCAGTGCCTGTAACTGTTCCGGGCTGAGGGCCACGGTTTCACCTTGGTGAACTTGAGCCCAGTGAAATTTGCCCTGTTCCAGCCGCCGGGCACACAGCCAGATGCCCAGTCCATCATGTACCAGTACTTTCATGCGATGGCCACGTTTATTACAGAACAGGTAAGCACAATGCGGTTTGATGTAGCCAAAGGCTCTCACCACCTGAGCCATGGTCGTATCCATACCTGCACGCATGTCCATGGGCTGAGTAGACAACCAGATTTCATCAATGCGGATCATGTTGCAAGTGCCTTGAGTAATTCTGCCAAGGCAGGTATTTCTGATACTTGCCATTTCAAGCCAATTTCTGCTTTTGAGTGGGGTAAAGTAATTTGAACCATTAACATGTCAGTAGGAGTAGGATCTAATGGTGCAGAGCAAGATAAGGCAATAAATGCAGGTTTATTCGGTAGTGGTGAGCGATCATTCCCTGGCTTACCATCAATTAAGCGAATCCATTTGGATACAAGATTTGTATTCAATCCATGTTGCAAAGCGACCGAAGCAATTGAAACGTCCGGTGCTTTACAAGCCTGAACGATCTGCTGTTTAAATTCAGCACTGTATGTTCTTCGTTTTTTCGCAAGAGATGCGATGGATGTCTGGTGATTTGTAGTCATAAATTTTAGTCCCCACTTGTTTTTAAGTGGGGACTAAATTAAGGCTTATAGGATGAATTCATAAGGTGTGTTCAGCGGACGCTTACCCAGCTAGTAAAATTCAGTTTTTTTGTATTAAAAAAGACTTATAAGTATTTCTGCCTATAAGCCTTTATTTCACAAAATAAAAATTACAATCTACAGCTCTAAATTGATGAGCTATTAAAAACTCACCCTTTCATATCGGCGATATTCCGGTTTCCAGAAATTCGCTTCAATTTTATCTTTCAAGGTTTCGACATCTATCGGTGGGGCAACACCATCTTCAACTGCGGCTTGCGCAACCTTTAACGCGATTACTTTGGAAATCTGCTGAATTTGATCCAGTTCAGGTAATAGATCTGCTTTTGGATCTTTCAGCTTTGGCGAACATTCAGCCAAGGCATTACTCGAAGCCATCAACATGTTATTAGTCACACGTTTGGCCCCGGAAGCAATCACGCCCAAACCAATCCCAGGGAAAATATACGAGTTATTACATTGCGAAATATTATAAATCTGCCCCTGATAATTCACAGGTGCGAATGGACTACCGGTGGCAATCAAAGCCTTACCATCTGTCCATTGAATGATATCGGCAGGAACGGCTTCTACCCGTGATGTCGGGTTTGATAACGGCAGAACGATTGGATGTTCACAATTTTCAGCCATTGCCGTAATCACATCCTTATTGAACAGACCTGGCTGTCCTGAAACACCAATCAATACCGTAGGTTTGGCATGTTTCACGACATCTAGTAATGAAATTGTATTTTCCGCATCAGCCCATTTGGCAATACTTTTCGGATCCTGAGCCAGCTTTCTCTGGAAATCGAGCAGATTTGGTTGATTATCAGTAATCAGGCCAAAACGGTCCACCATGAAGACACGTTTACGTGCTTGTGCATCAGTCAGCCCTTCAGCAACCATCTGGGCAATAATCTGTTCAGCAATACCACAACCTGCTGAACCAGCACCGAGGAAAGCCACAGTCTGGTCTTTTAATTTTTTCTTGGACGCATAAGATGCTGCGAGTAAAGTACCCACGGAAACAGCTGCTGTGCCTTGAATATCATCATTAAAACAGCACACCTTATCCCGATATTTTTCCAATAATGGCATGGCATGGTGCTGGGCAAAATCTTCAAACTGGATTAAGGCATCTGGCCATCTTTCTTGAATTGCCTGAATCACCTGATCGACAAAATCGAAATATTCATCACCGCCAATCCGGGGTTTACGCCAGCCCATATAAATCGGGTCATTCAGTAATTGTTGGTTGTTGGTTCCCACATCCAGGGTAATTGGCAAGGTATAAGCTGGACTGATACCACCACAAGCGGTATATAGCGCCAGTTTTCCAATTGGAATGCCCATACCACCAATTCCTTGGTCGCCCAAACCAAGAATTCGCTCACCGTCTGTAATTACAATCACTTTAACATTACGACGATTCACATTCCGCAGAATCTGATCAATGCGGTCACGGTCTGGATAAGCAATAAAAATGCCACGATGGCGACGATAAATATCCGAGAAACGCTGGCATGCCTCACCTACGGTCGGCGTGTAGATGATTGGCATCATTTCACTTAAGTGATTTTCAATTAAGTGATAATACAGCGTTTCATTGGTGTCCTGAATGTTACGCAGATAAATATGCTTATTAATTGCATCATTAAATGAACAATATTGCTGATAAGAACGCTGACTCTGTTCTTCAATCGACTCGATTGCATGTGGAAGCAGGCCATGCAGGTTAAAACTGGTACGTTCTTCTTCAGTAAATGCAGAACCTTTATTTAGCAAGGGTAACTCAAGCAGACTATATCCTGCATACGGCACATATAAAGGACGTTGGATTTTCTGATTCTTGGTCACTTTTTCGGACTCGCTTTTGCTATTTGGCATATTTCTCTGGAAATCACTTATTAAATTATGGTTTTATATTAACGTTATTCTCAGCAATACAGCTATTTTAATAATTAATATTAACAAAACCATTATTTAGTAAATTAATACACTTAAATTTATTAAAAATTAGATCTTTAAAATATATAAATATATTTTTCAAGTATTAGAAACATAAAATTGAATTTACAAAAATATTTAAATTAAATCAACTACATAACCACCTAAAACTCTTTTTAATTTTTCTATTTACAATTGTCAACGTGAGAACCAGTCAAATATATAAAATTTTAAATTATTTTCTTTTTATTTATCTTAATTAAATCAATAAATTATATTTAAAAATTTTCTTAATTTTAATAAAATCACTAAATTTAAAAATTATTCCTCAATGAATATGAACCATTTTTCAAAGATATTAAAAATAAAAAACCTCCTAAATTACTTTAGGAGGTTTTCTGAATCTTGGTAGGCATATCCAGACTCGAACTGGAGACCTCTACGATGTCAACGTAGCGCTCTAACCAACTGAGCTATACGCCTAGAATGCGTTGCATATTATAAACTTTTCAAAGTGAAGACAAGTTTTTTCCTTGACTTTTAATAATATATGCACATTTTTTAAGCAAATCATTGAATTCACTAATATCTTTTGAATCCATGGATTGATCCGCATACTGATTTCTTTCATAAATATTCACCGCTTGCTGAAAAACCATACTCTGTTTTATATCTGTCTCAGTAGATAAACGTTGCATCCAATGCCTAAAGGTTTCAGCTGATTGTCGATGTAAGTGTTTACTCAATGATTTTTCCAGACTAGAAATTGCATGCTCAAATGGAGATCGTTGTTGTTTATTTCGCAGATAAATCCAGAGAAAATAACTGATCAGCAGAAGCAGAATACTTGCTATCAGAATCCAAACGGCTGCATAAGCAGAGTTGAGTCCCAACTTAGACATCCAGCTACGCTGTGATTCTGCATTATAGCCCACCACTTTGCTTTGCCATTGATAGCTGGCATAGTCACTCCAGATACGCAGTTTGGTCAGCATTTGATAATGCGCTGCCCATTTGCCTTCCCCTAACACGGCCTCATCCTGAGAAATTACATGTTGCATCCCTTCATCAATCCGTTGTGGAGCAATCATGGCTGTCGGGTCTATCCGCTGCCACTGGTTATTGACCCAGACTTCGGTCCAGGCATGTGCATCCATCTGCCGCACTTCCCAGCTTTTACCATCCGGGGCCAATGAACCGCCCTGATAGCCTGTGACGACCCGTGCAGGAATACCAGCGTAACGCATCAACATCACAAAACTTGAGGCAAAATGTTCACAAAAACCACGGCGGGTCTGGAACAAAAACTCATCAACACGGTTTTGACCTAAGGTTCCCGGGGTCAAGGTATAGACAAACTGGTTCTGTCGATACCAGTTCAGCACATTCTGGATATAGCGCTGTGGACTATCACTCTGTTTGGCTAAACGGGTAGCCAATGCCTGGGTTTTTGGATCAAATTGCGTTGGTGTCCGCGTATTCAACTGCTGTAAAAAATTGGAATGTAAGAATGGTTGCTCTACCTGTGTACCTACCCAACGTAAATGAATCGGCTCCATACGCTGCGTCAAACGGCGAGGAACGATCCCCCAGTCATAACGGCTGTAATAACGGTGCTCTAACGGGATTGATTGTTCCAGCCCCATCACCCAAAGCACGGATGGATCTGAAGCTAAATACTGATAATCCCATCCCGCAGGTAAAGGATTCACATCCGGCTGGGAGCGAAATTGTGGCTGCTGATTGACTGCACTGCTGGTCCAGGCTTGCCCATCATATTCATCCAATACCAAAGCCCGCCAATACAATTCTGAACGTGGCGGCAGTTTGCTGACATCACCAATAATCCGGAATGCTAGTGCACTGGACTGCGAAAGCTCAGCAATATCACCAGGAGACATACGATCACTAATCCCAGTCACCCCTTTCTTTTCCGGAATCGGTATATGCCACATTGGCGGCAGACGTGGAAAAAAGATGAACAGCAAGATAAAAAATGGCAATGCATACAGGATAAACCTCCCCACATGCTTGGCATCCTGCCTTAAGGCACGTTCCTGGGCCTGCGCATCGGGTTCGAATTCACTGGTCTGCACCCGATACAGTCCAATCAGACAGCTGAGCAGACATAATAAAATACCAAAGGTCATAATAAAAGACTGGCTAAACAGGAAACTGCTTGCCGTCACAAACAGGGCAAAATTAAACAGGATAATCAGGTCACGCTTGGTCTTGGTTTCAAAAGCCTTGGCAAATAAGAAGGTAGACAGAACAGAAACACCCGCATCAATCCCCAGAAAACTTTGATAACTAAAATAAATGACTGCCAGTGCTACAACCGTCAGTAACAGTACCCAGGTTTTAGACAAAATAGTTTGCTTTCTAAAATTCAGCCAGAGCAAGACCAGCATCAAGGTAAAAATAGCACTAAGCCCGATAGGTAAATAACTGACCTGCACAGCCAGAATCAGGCTCAGGCTGAGTAAAATCGCAGTACGAATGCTGGCCGTCATCATGATTATTTCCTAAGCCTGTGCCAGCAAGAGTTTGGCCTGATGCAGCTGTTCATTGCCAGTACCTCGATCCAATTGACTGTGGGGTAAATGCAGACTATACGCCAGTTGCTGATGCTCGCATTGTTCCACCAGTCCCATCATCAATTGCAGTTTTTCTTCATGTGACTGGCTCGGCATATGGCTGTAGTGGATTTCCAGTTGATTGTCCTGATTCTGGTATTGCTCAAATACCTTAGTATAGAGTCCCTGACCACGTGCCACCTGCTTCCAGGACACGGCATGTAAAGACTCGCCTACCTGATAACTCCTCAATTCCCGAAACTCATCCAGATCCGGTTCAAACTGCTGCTGGACATGTTTATTTTCAACGGATGAGTACTCTGCTTTGGGTGCAATCCAGCTGCTATGCTGGTGGTAAAGATAAGACCAGGCCCGAACCAATCCAAATGGATATAAGGAATAGATCTGAATCACTGGAAATTCGAACTTGCCACGCTGAGCCGCATAAAATGGAATGGTGAAATGTTGCTTATTCTGGTTGATGAGCACTTTATGCAACTGCTCACCCGCCTTTAGATAAAGATACCTTGACTGGGTAATCGCCTGATGAAAATAAAAATGCAGCTGTAAATCTTGTCCAACCTGCCCGACTTCATCGGCAACAATTTCAATCGTTAAACCATGCAGCTGCTTAAAAGTCAGATAAAAACTGATACACAGCACTGCACTGATCAGAAAGCAGAAACCCAGAATCAGGTTATTGGCATAATTCACACCAGCAACGAAAGTGATCAGGATCAGTACCAGATAGAGATAGCCCTGCTGGTAAATAAAGACCAACACATCACGCTGCGTCAGCTGTTTCTGCTTCCTAAACTGAAAACGCTTACTGAGCCAGCTCTGCCAATACTTTCCCAACATCAGGCCTAACTCACTGCGACCTGCTGCATCACATTCTGTGTTTCAGCTTCACTTAAACCCAAACGATGTGAAGATACGGCGACAAACACAGCCTGTACATCATCCGGCGTTACGAAGGCACGACCTTCAATCAAAGCATACGCCTGTGCAGCGCGTTTCAATGCCAGTAAACCACGCGTTGATAAGCCATAACGATTTTTACGGGTTTCCGCTGCAAGATCCAGCAGATATTCCTGCACCAGATCACTAATATGTACCTGCTGTACCAGACTTTGTAGCTCCAAAATCTGGTCTTCACTAAAGACATTTTCCAAAGTGGCAATCAAGGCAAAACGCGATTCCTGTTGCAACAGCAATTTCTCAGCCTGGCGCGATGGATAACCCAATGATAAACGCATCAGAAAACGGTCCAGTTGTGATTCTGGCAAGGCATAGGTACCACTTTGAAATAACGGGTTTTGTGTCGCAATCACCCAGAATGGCTGGGGCAAGGCATAACGCATACCATCCACAGTCACAAAACCTTCTTCCATGGCTTCCAGTAAGGCACTCTGGGTTTTCGGACTGCAACGGTTAATTTCATCGGCCAACAGAATCTGTGTAAAAATTGGTCCCTGCTTAAATTCAAATTGATGTTCTTTCTGGTTAAACATGTTGATCCCAATCACATCGCTGGCCAGCATGTCATTGGTAAATTGAATCCGCTGAAACTTCAGACCAGCAAGGTGCGCCAGGCTGCTGGCCAAAGTGGTTTTACCAAGTCCGGGCAAGTCTTCAAACAGCACATGCCCACCAGCAATCAGACAGCATAAGGCCAGTTTGGTCTGTGCCTGCTTATCCAGCACAATTGCATTGACTTCTTCAAGAAACTTCTGAATATGGGGGGTATAGCTGGCAATTTGTTGTTCCAGCTGAGCCGTTATGTGTACGATGTCATGATTGGCTTTCTGCTTTATGCCCCACATCACTTTTTCCTATATAAATTAGTTATTTGAGATTAACATACACGGTTTTCAGGATAGACAGAAGTGCAATAATATATCTTTACACTGGATTGCTGGATCAATCTGCCAAAATTTCAAATAAAATCTAGTTTGTTTTAAATCTCAATCCAGAAAGATAAATCTCTAGAATACTTATAAAGGCAAGCCCTGTATCTAAGAAACCAAGTCTTTAAATTGATCACAGGAAAATTGGCTAGTTTTTTCTCAAATTGATTCATGCAATTCAAGGTATAAAACCAATACCTTAATAGTCTATTAATAAATTACTCTATCTTAAATTCATTCACGATTCTTTTACATTCCCCTCTCGGAAGCCTAAAACTAAATCTAGTCATCCCTTCTTATTTTCAACCATAAAGAAAGCGCCCCGAAAGGCGCTCTTTTTTACTGATCCATTAACATGGACATTTCTTCATGCCACCGCCAGCAGATGGATACCGAGTATCTACACAGTAACGGTAAAAGGTTTTAGCATCCATCACCTCCAGATCCGGATGGTGCTGTTTCATGTGCGCCAGATAATTCTGGTAATCCGGCACACCGACCATCAAACGGAAACTCTGCTGCAGACGTTGCCATAACGTTGCAATGCGTGACCAATTCTTCGGATTCAGGATCAGATCCTTTTGCGACATCACGGTCATTTTGATGATCTTATAGATCACAGTTTTTCCGCTTTTAACAAATTTCAGATTCATCGCCTTCTCCTTAGTGATGTGCAGTCGGCTTGATTTCCGCTGGATCACGGTAAACTGCTGGGGATTCATGTACCGTTGGCTCAGGACTTGCCAGCGCACGGCGAATTATGCCAAATGCCGCAAACAGCATCACAAAAGCCACGATCATAAAGAAAGCACACAAGCCAGCATTGATCTGATTCGCCATCGCCACTGTCTGCATCTCTGCCAACGTTTTTGCAGGCGCCAGAATTTCATTATTGGCAATCGCATTATTGAAACGCTCAGCCTGTGCCAGGAAACCAATTTTTGGATTTTCATGGAAAATCTTCTGCCAGCCTGCAGTCATGGAGGTCACGAACAGGAATGCGGTTGGTAACACAGTCACCCACACGTATTTCTCTTTCTTCATCTTGAACAGGATCACGGTACCCAGAATCAGTGCCATTGCTGCCAGAATCTGGTTACCGATACCGAAGAGTGGCCACAAGCTATTAATACCGCCGAGTGGATCGACTACGCCCTGATACACGAAGAAGCCCCAACCGGCTACGGCCACTGCAGTCCCAATCAGGTTACCAATAAAACTAGAAGAATGTTTTACCGCTGGAATCACGATACCCACGGTATCCTGAACCATAAAACGGCAAGCACGGGTACCGGCATCTACCGCAGTCAGAATGAACAGTGCTTCAAACAGAATCGCGAAGTGATACCAGAAGGCCATCATTTCACGACTATTAAAGATTTCGGTAATGATATGCGCCATACCGATCGCAAACGTTGGTGCACCACCGGTACGAGAGAGGATTGAATTCTCCCCCACTTCCTGAGCCAATACAGTTAATGCTTCTGGAGTCACCACAAAACCAAGGTTACGCACCGCTTCTGCTGCGGTATCTACCGTCGTACCCAATAATGCAGCTGGCGAATTAATCGCAAAATACACACCTGGATCCAGAATCGCCGCACAGATCAGCGCCATAATCGCAACAAAGGATTCCATCAACATGCCGCCATAACCAATCATACGGATATCAAGTTCGTTGTTGACCAGTTTCGGGGTGGTTCCTGAAGATACCAATGCGTGGAAACCAGAAATTGCACCACAGGCAATGGTAATAAACAGGAATGGGAACAGTGAACCGGCAAAGACTGGACCAGTACCATCCACAAATTTGGTAAATGCTGGCAGCTTCATTTCTGGCATTGCAAACAGGATCCCGATGGCCAGACCAACAATGACACCAATTTTCAGGAAAGTGGATAAATAGTCACGCGGTGCAAGCAGCAACCAGACTGGGAGTACAGAAGCGATAAAACCATAAATGATCAGCGCCCAGGTCAGTTCGGTACCTGTCAGGGTAAAGAATGGCCCCCAGTATGGGTGTTGCGCGATGTTTTCACCATAGATAATGCCGAGCATCATTAACACAAAACCAATAATAGAAACTTCTGCAATGCGTCCCGGACGGATAAAACGCATGTAGATACCCATAAACAGTGCAATCGGAATCGTCGCAGCAATACTGAACACGCCCCATGGACTGTTGGTCAATGCTTTCACGACAACTAGTGCCAAGACCGCCAGAATGATGATCATCACGCCGAGAGCACCAAGCATCACTACGATTCCGGCAAAAGTACCGAGCTCTTGTTTTGCCATCTCACCGAGTGAACGACCATCACGGCGGGTTGAGATAAATAGTACCAGGAAGTCCTGTACTGCACCGGCCAATACCACACCGACCAACAGCCAGATCGTGCCTGGCAGATAACCCATCTGCGCTGCAAGGATTGGCCCAACCAAAGGACCTGCACCGGCAATTGCAGCAAAGTGATGACCGAAAAGAACACCTTTATTGGTTGGGACATAATCCAGACCGTCATTTAAACGATGTGCTGGCGTCAGGCGACTGGCATTCAGTCCAAATACCTTGTCCGCAATAAATAAACTGTAAAAACGGTAAGCGATGCTGTAGATACAGGCAGCGGCCAAGACTAGCCAGACTGCATTGACATGCTCACCACGATTGAGCGCAAGAATCCCAAAGGATACTGCTCCGACAATGGCTATGATGAGCCACATGATTTTCGAAGTCATGCTTGACTTCGCTTGTAGAGTTTCCATTCAATCCCTCATATTTTGTTGCATTAAATCAGCGCGATTCTTGTTGTTCGAGGTACTGCTGTTTTCCCTTGCGACTTTACGCTTGTTCTTCTTGACTGCCTCTAAGACTTTGGATGTATAGGCATTAAAAAAGGGATGATTATTCATCATCCCTTTCGATCATAGTCTATTTTTAGACCATTATGCACGCTCTAAATATTCACCAGTACGGGTGTCTACACGAACGCTTTCGTCTTGTTGAACGAACAATGGAACACGTACCACAGCACCTGTTTCCAGTTTTGCTGGTTTACCGCCACCGCCAGAAGTATCACCACGAACGCCTGGATCAGTTTCAACGATTTTCAGTACAACGAAGTTTGGAGCACTTACTGACAGTGGAACACCGTTCCAAAGCATAATTGTACAAAGTTCATTTGAATCATCTTTTAACCATTTTGCAGCATCGCCCATGGCTACTTTGTCTGCAGCGATCTGTTCAAATGATACAGGATCCATGAAGTTCCACATTTCGCCGTCATTGTACAAGTAGTTCATTTCTACTTCTACGATGTCAGCTGCTTCTAATGTGTCACCAGATTTAAATGTTTTTTCTAAAACTTTACCAGTTTTCAGGTTACGTAATTTAACACGGTTAAAAGCTTGGCCTTTACCTGGTTTTACGTATTCATTTTCCATGATTGAACATGGGTTACCGTCAAGCATAACCTTAAGGCCTGACTTGAACTCATTCGTAGAATAATAGGCCATGACTGGCGCACTCCAAACTTACTAACTTTAGTCTATCAATGCTATGGGCTGTTGCAATGTCATTTAGCAAGTCTGACACGAACATGGAATGCCACATGCACATTCATTTGATGCTGCGTATTCTAAATGACCAATACACTATGTCGCAATGAAAAATTCCTATTTAACAGCGCTTCACTGTCTAAGTTACAGTCAGATATCATTCGGCATGCTTTATCCTGCTCTTCCAGACATTCACATGAAGATGTGATTTCTAGCTTCACCCAGTATGCTGATCTTTCAAACTTTATCCAATCTGGCTGGCTTTTTACTATAGACAAACTGTTAAACTACGCGCATCCGAGCAGATGCTTTTAACTGATTCCATTTATTCTTTTACATGACTGACCTTCTTTTTCAGGAACAACACTGGCAATCACAACTCAGTGACTTGATCACCGATCCGCAGGAATTATTACAGCAACTGCAGCTTTCGCCTGAGCAGTTGCTTTCTGGGGCATTACTGGCTTCAGAACAGTTCAAGCTGCGTGTGCCACGTGCCTTTGTAAGCAAAATGCAGCCAGGCAACCCTTTGGATCCACTCTTATTACAAGTGCTGCCGCATCATCTGGAACTGGAAGATCATCCTGATTTCGTCACCGATCCACTAGGCGAAGAACAGGCCAATCAGCAGCCGGGTGTCCTACATAAATATAAGTCACGTTTCCTACTGACCTTAACCGGTGCCTGTGCGGTGCATTGCCGATATTGCTTTAGACGTCACTTTCCTTATCAAGCAAATTTACCGAAGAATGAAGACTGGGAAAACATCCGGAATTATCTCGAAAGCCAGCCCGATATTAATGAAGTGATTCTCAGTGGTGGCGATCCACTGACCCTTTCCAACCGTAAACTTCAACTCTGGATTGAGCGTTTAGAATCATTACCACAGCTGAAATTCTTAAGAATACATTCACGTGTGCCAATCGTGATTCCCAACCGGATCGATGAAGAGCTGACAAGCATATTAAAAAACAGTAGGCTACGTATAATTCTAGTGGTACACTCAAATCACGCATCAGAGCTGGATGATTTCACCTGTAGCAAACTGCATCAGTTGGTGCAGCAACAAATTACTGTGCTCAATCAGGCCGTGTTACTCAAAGGGGTGAATGACGCTGCGCCTGTTCTGGTCGATTTAAGCTACCGTTTGTTCGACGCTGGGGTGATGCCGTATTATTTACATGTACTTGATAAAGTAAAAGGGGCGCATCATTTTGATTTGTCACCTGAACGAATTAACGAGATTTATACTGAAGTTTTAGCGAGCCTACCGGGGTATTTGGTTCCTAAACTTGTTCGGGAAATTGCGGGCGAAAAAAATAAGACACCGCTTTTTGGGGTTTCAACATTTTGAGTTAAATAATAAATGAGTACACATCCTTCAGATATTTTTCAGATACCGACGGAACTTAAACTGGATCAACTGAGTTTTTGCCCATCTAATGTGAAAGCTTTGCAGGAATGGGTGTCCGGAATTTCAATCCTGCAACTAGGTAACTCTTCTAAAGCACTCTTCAATGCACTGCTGGAAATATCTGAACTGAAGTGCTCGGAAACCTTACGTTTTGACCTGATTCAGGCACTACACCCAACATTAGAAAATGTCCTGACCAGTCTGGAAAAACACTTCATCAATCAAGGACTGATTACCACGGATCGCAATGACCAGATCATTGAACTGGCGATGCTGCTACGCAGTCATTTTGCCAAGGCCTATATCGACATTGCCAAACGCTGTGACCATGAACTGAATAACAGCAGTTTTTCGCTGTTTAAAATGGGCCGTAAAAAAAGTCTGACCACGGCGCGGATGGTGTCGATTTACTATGCCCTGCAACAACTCAGCCTGCTGCTGTATCAACAGCACATGCTCTATGGCAAACCGGTATTGGGCCAATGGCTGGCTGCACATCAACTGCTCGAAATTGCGATGCAGAACAACTTCCACCAGACCAATATCAATCAGGTCTTGGGTACCCAGCATGAGCTACAAAATATTGCGCAGGCTTATACACAACTGATCCTGCTGGATATTTTCAATACTCACCAGATTCGTCCGGCAGAAATTCAGGGCTTGTACCTATGCAGCTTTGACTGGGCAAAACTGGTGCAGATTCTGCCAAAAGAAACCACGCTGTCCCGTTACGTGGTAGATAGCAGCAAGGACCTCCCACCAGTTTATAACTCACGTCTGGCTGATCATTTCAAACCAAGCATTTATATTGCTACCCAGAGCCTGATGGAACATCTGGCGGGTACACAAACTAAAAATGCCCAGTATCTGTCACGCAATGAAAAACTGTTCCTGACCCCGGCACTACATTTCCATATCTATAACCTGCTGACGACGACCATGGAACGTCGTCATGAGCGTTATGAATATTCAGCGCATATCAATATCTGCTTCGGTCTGTCAGTTGCCCACTTCTATCTGTCTAAAGGCAAGAACTTCCAGGAAACCCTGGATATTGATGGCAGTTTCCGCTTCCAGAATGAAAGCAATATGGTTAGCTCAACTGAAAGCCCTGTAGCGGGTGGCTTAGGGCATTTAAAAGCACTAGATCGCGAAGCCAAGCAAATTTATCATGCGGAAGTGCTGGATATCAGCGTGAATGGTTACCGGATTAAATGGACGGGATTCACCCCACCCAATTTAAAAACCGGTGAATTCATTCTGGTACAGGAAAATGCCCAAAGCCAATGGCGCGGTGGTGTGGTGCGCTGGATCAAGCAGTCGACTGAAAAGAGTCTGGAGCTGGGCCTGGAAATTCTGGCCCATGACATGTTCCCATGCGCGGTCTATGCACGGACTGACCGTAATGTCAAAAATTACCAGCCGGCCTTACTGGTACAAACCACGCAGCTGGATCAGATCTCGAATAGCATTATCGTATCAGGTGTACAGAATTACCGGGAAAAACAGACCATTCACCTGCGTGTGGATGGCCATGAAATGAAGATTTATCTGACCAAAGCACAGCTGATCACGCAAAGCTTTATTCGTTTTGAATACGAATTATTGAACGATCAAGAAGAACAGATCATTAAGAACTTTATTCATAAGCAGATGAATGAAATCAATAATCACGATTTATGGGAAGCATTGAAGTGAGAAATCCATTATTGTCCAAGAAGTTAAAACGTACCGAGACACGTTTGCTGATTATTGATGACAACCAGATTCGTTTTAACCAGATTCGTGATCTATTAACGGGGAATGAATATCAGGTCGATGCCGTACTGCTGGATGACCTGCAGAATTTTGAAAAACAGTTGAACTTCAACTGGGATCTGATCATTTTCGGTCGCGCCTATGATCTGAAATATGAACAGGCGTTAAGCATCGTAAGGCTGTCCAAACAACCGGATCTGCCAATGATTCTGCTGAAACCCGAAGATTATCAGCCAGAGCAATACGCGGATTACATCCGTAAAGGTATCTATGACATCCTGAATCTGGATTACCCGGATCGTTTCTATGTCGGACTGGTGCGTGCCCTGTCCTTTAGCCGCATGAATCAGACTCAGCAGCATTTGCTGGAAGAACTGGAAACCGTACAAATCCAGGCCCAATCTTTGGTTGAAGACAGCAATAAAGCGGTCGCGACCATTCAGGAAGGGATTCATATTCAGGCCAATGACGACTACCTGAAATTATTCGGCCTGAAATCTGAAGACGAAATTATCGGCTTGCCTCTACTGGACTTACTACAACCTGAAGAACTAAACGAGTTTAAAACCCGTTTTAAAAAGATTTCTCAAGGCCAGTTTGAGCTGGGTGGTTTCGAAATTCACTCTAATAATCCAAGTGTTGCCGCAGCCAATCCGTTGAAACTGGAATTTTTAGCCTCTACCAGTGAAGAAGATGCACTGCAGCTGACCATTGATTCAGCCAATGCACAAAGCAGCGCCTCTGCTGAAAAATCGCCTAGCAAGCCAAACCCGTTACAGCTATTGAAACGCGAGCTCACACGTGAGCCGGCTGCAGCTAATGCTCTCATCACCTTCTCTTTTGCAGCGTATGAACCACGTATTCTCAATGCCGATTGGGAAACTTATATGGGTTACTTCAATAATATTGAAGCTTTCCTAAAAGAACAGACCCGTATTCCATTATTTAAACTGGAACATGATGTACTGGTTGGCGTGATTCAGGCGGATTCACAGGAAATTCTGGAATCTAAACTGGTTGGATTGGCCTCCCTGAGCAAACCTCAGTTAATTCAGGTGAATCAGCAGGACTATTCATTTAATTTACGTATCGGTCATAGCAAAATTGATGCGAAGCTTGAGGAAGCTCAGTTAGAGCAATCAATTGCCCGCGCCTTCTCAACGCCATTACCCGTTCAACAGCAATCCTCTGAATTCGTGCTGGATATTCCGGCAGAAACTTTGGCGAAAACTGAAGCAGCTCCAAGTCTGGAATTCAGTATCGCTGGTTCAGCTACTTTGGCTGCAGCACCTGCAGAAACTCCAACGCCTGAAAAAGCTCCAACGCCTGCACCTGCTGCCACAATTCCCCCAGTCAGCCCGGCAGCAACCGCTGCACCAGTGGCCATGCCAGGTTCCATCCTGCATGCCCTGCGTCAATGTCTGGAGCGTGGCGAGATTCATCTGAAATACCAGCAACTGTACGACAAAGAAGATACCAACCTGTACACATATGAAGTGACCAGCGGTTTTATCTTTGAAAACAAATGGCAGGATATTTCCAAGATTCTGGAACTGAATGAGGAGGATGAGCTATCCATCAAGCTGGATCGCTGGATTCTGGTTGAGTCCTGCAAACAGTTGCACAACTTCATTACCCAGTATCCAGATGCACGTCTGATCGTCAATCTAAACCGTGCAGTACTGTTTAAAGACCGTACCTTCCCTGAATTTATTTCCAAGTTGATTACGATTATTCGCAGTAAACTGCAGCATCCACTGACCCTGCAATTTGCTGAAGAAGATATCTTGCTAAATCGTGAAGATGCACAGAAATACCTCCGCATCTTGCGTGATCATGGCGCGGAAATCTCGATTCGTGAATTTGGTCATTCAATGTACAGTGAAATCCTGCTGCGTGAGATGGATACCAATATGGTGACCATCCATCCTGAGCTGGCTACAAAACTGAATACCAAAACTGAAGAACTGCAGGAAAAAATTTCTGGCTTCCTGGAAATCAAGCCAGTCAATGTATTGCTGCGTGAACTAAATGATATGACCTCATTTGCCAATGCATGGAATGTCGATGCCCGCTTTATCCAGGGCGATTACTTCCAGAAAAAACTCGATCATCTGATTGATGTACAGGAGCGTTAAGCTCCTGTACCGGGCCTGAAGTTTGGTAATTAAAGAGCCAAATTTCAGACACAAAAAAACGGGCATATTGCCCGTTTTTTCATTTTGGGTATTAACGTTTGATAGAACGTGACATACCAGCAAAACGTTGTTTGAACTTGTCGATACGACCGCCAGTGTCAACGTTCTTTTGCTTACCAGTGTAGAATGGGTGGCAAGCTGAACATACGTCTAGGTAAAGAGTTTCTTTACCAACAGCTGAACGAGTTTCGATCACGTTACCACATGAACAAGTAGCAACTAGTTTTTCATATTTTGGGTGAATATCGGCGCGCATGGTCGATTCTCCATAAAGATCAAGAAGGTTTTGCTGTCATCGCAATTGATCACTCTCAGACTACTGAGGAAGGCTAAAACCGAAGCTTCAGCAGATCAACACCATAACAGACCATTCTTTTGGCCCACCGAGACGATTCCGTCAGAGCTAAGCACAACAAGTTGGGCAGTATTATACGTGAAACAATGTCAAGAAGCGAATTATTCTTCGCTTTTGATTTCAATCTGTTTCGACCACATATTGGCAATAATGCCACACACCATCAGCTGGATCTGGTGAAAGATCATGATTGGCAGAACGATCATGCCCAATGGCTGACCGATAAAAAGAATCTGCGCCATCGGTACGCCACTGGCTAAGGTCTTTTTCGAACCGCAAAAGAAAATGGTTTTCTGATCCGACTTATCAAAGCCCATCCAGCGTGGCACGAAAATCGTCAGCACCATTACGAGGGTTAATAACACGGAACAAGCCAAGATTAATAAGAATAAAGTCGATAAGCTGACCTGATGCCACAAGCCTGCCACGACAGCGCTACTAAAGGCACCATACACCACCATCAAGATCGAGCTCTGGTCAAAGAATTTCACCAGCTTCGGCATTTTCTTCATGTACGGAAATACCCATGGACGCAGAATCTGCCCCAAGATAAATGGCACTAGCAGCAATAAGGTAATCTGGATAATCGAAGCGGTTGGATCAAAGCCATGCTGGGATTTTCCCAGAATAAAAAATGCCACCAACAATGGGGTAATAAACATCCCGATAATATTGGAAAAAGAAGCACTACAAACTGCACCTGCGACATTACCCTGCGCTACTGAAGTAAAGGCAATTGACGACTGCACCGTAGATGGCAGGAAACACATAAACAGGAAGCCCCAGTACAGTTCCTGCCCTAACATGGGTACCAACACGGGTTTCGCAAGCAACCCAAGAATCGGGAACAAGGCAAAGGTAAAAGCAAATACTAGCGTATGCAATTTCCAGTGCATTAAACCTTCAATCACTGCTTCACGGGACAGTTTAGCACCATGCAGAAAGAATAGGACTGCAATTGCCACAGTGGTAATGGTGGAGAAAATTTCCGCTGCCTGTCCGGACACCGGAGCAAAGCTGGCAAGTATCACCATGACAAACAGCAGTACGGTAAATCGGTCCAATGCCAACAGCTTAAGCATGTGCCTTTATCCCTCGAATTTTATTGTTTGATATAAAAATGCCCGGCTATCTTAACAGATTCCGGGCATTTCATTACTGTAATGATCACTTGAATTCATGATCTTAGATCATATCTCCAAATAAACATTACAGCATTATTCACGTGTCACTTAGTTATTACGTGCGTTGTGGTCTTGCTGGATCAGCTCGATCTTGTAACCGTCTGGATCTTCTACAAAGGCGATCACAGTGACACCACCTTTCATTGGGCCAGCTTCACGCACGACTTTACCACCACGAGCTTTAATTTCTTCACACGCTTTATAGGCATTATCCACCGCAATGGCAATATGACCATAGCCATTACCCAAGTCATACCTTTCTGTATCCCAGTTATGGGTCAGCTCAAGCACGGTATTGTTGTCTTCATCGCCATAGCCAACAAATGCCAATGTGAAACGACCTTCTTCATAATCACGCTTACGAAGTAAAGTCATACCAAGCACTTCAGTATAGAACTCTAAAGAACGTTCCAGATTGCCTACACGTAGCATGGTATGCAGCATGCGCATATTATTCATCCTTATTGCTAGATTGTTGTTGGTGTTCACCGAGCAGCTTTCCGACCCAAACCACCAGAATCAGGATGGGAATCCCGATCAATGTGGTCATCAAGAAGAAGTTCGGATAACCGATATTGGTCACTATAGTACCTGAATATCCACCTAAAATCTTAGGAGTTAGGGTCATCAATGAGCTAAAAATCGCATATTGAACTGCGGTAAAAGACACACTGGTTAGACTGGACAGGAAAGCAATAAAAGCAGCACCGGCCAGACCGGCTGCCAGGTTATCCACGATAATGGCAAAATATAGCCAGGCATTACTATATGGCTTGATCACCTTACCGCTAATTTCGATATCTTTGGGATTTGCTGGATCGACTGCTGCCAATGGCTGAATATCCACATCCAGAGATTTGCCATTTTTCTCAGCAGCATTGGTCTGATAGACATGTGTAACCTGTTGCAGTGCAACATCACCATTCATCAATACTGCGCTGATCAGATGCGCTGGTGCATTTTTCAGCTTCTCAGCCGGAATCGCTGCTGTAAATACCCCCTGATCTTCCAGCTGGGCATCAAAGCGTTCATCATTCAGTTCATAAATAATTTTTTGCTTGTCGTTTAATGGCTGACCTAAGTATTGACCACGCACCACAATGCTGCCATTTTCATTGGCATACAGCTGGTTGTCACTGGTAATCGGTAAAATATGCAGCTGGGTATAGCCAGTTTTTTGCATTAAATATGGCATGCTCAGCTGAACTGTATTATCTACATCAGCAGCATTGGCATACGATGCCTGTACCTGAATTTGTTTTCCTGTTGCCAGTACCTGAGCCGGAACACTCACTTTCCAGTAGCCGACATCATCAGTTTCAGCCTGATAATGCTGCCGCCCGACCTGTACATCAACTGGATTGAGCTTTTGACCGGATTTGACCAAACCAATAAAAATCAGATTGGTTGAACTCGCCAGAATCGCACCGACAAACATCAGTTTCATGATGTTCATCTTCTGGGCTAATAAACCGCCAAGGAAACCACCTAAAAGTGAGAAAATCACGCCATAGACTTTCACCGCTTCAGCAATCTGTTCCTTGCTAAAATTCAGGTCCTGATAGAACACATTGGAAATGACGCCAGCAATAATATCGGAAACTCGGTAAAAACCGATTAACAATAACAACACCAGTGCCAGTTTCAGACCATAGCGCTTAAAGAAGTCCGCGACCGGATTGACCCAGGTTTCATAGGCCATTTCCCGGTTTACGGCACCCATTTTTACCAGGGTACTACCCACGGCAAATGCCACTGCACCTGAACCAATAAAACGTAAAGACTCAAGCCCAAACAAGGCAAACGTGTCAGTAATGGCTAGCTGTTCGGTGACCATACTGACCAGATTGCCTGAGTAAACATAACTCAGCACAAAGCTGATCACTGAGACAAAGAACACGCCGATCAGACGGAAATAATCACTACGGACATATTCCTTATATACCCGATTAACTTGTGGCTCACGAATCGACAAGGTGGTGATAATTCCCACCAGCATCACAGCCGCCATGGCAAGATAGGTCCACTTCCAGGCATCGTAGATATAGTTACCTTTCGCGGTACCTAAATAAGCGGCGAGAAACAGTGCCCCTGCACCAGCCACGATCATCCCGATGCGATAGCCAGCGTTATAGGTCGAAGCCAGTACGGTTTGCATCTGGGTTTCGGCCAGCTCAATACGATAGGCATCAATCACGATATCCTGGGTGGCTGCCGAGAAACCGAGCAAGACTGCACCGAACGCCATCTGTTGTAGATGCGATTGTCCCAAAGCTGGATCTGACATTGCCATGATACAAATCGCACAGACAATCAGGATCTGGGCGATCAACAGCCAGGCTCGACGGCGTCCCAAGGCTTTGGTCAGGAATGGTACCGGCAACTCGTCAATGAGCGGTGCCCAGACAAATTTAAAAGAATAACCCAATGCCGCCCAACTAAAGAAAGTCACTGCACTTTTACTGATTCCCGCCTCTCCGAGCCATAGCGACAGGCTTGAAAAGATCAGGAGAATTGGCACACCGGCTGAGAAACCCAGAAACAGCATGATCAGCGCACGCCGATCCAGGAATGCTGTAAAGGCGGATTTCCAGCCCCTTGTTTGTGTTGTCATTGCTTTATTATTTTCCAGAAAATTCCAGTAGTGCTATTCAATCCTTTAATACAATATCTTTCAACCAGAATTACGGTTTTCTGTTTCAGGCTAATTTATTTTTACAGCAAAAGCGATATGTCGGCTTGAATTTTGCAGTTAATCCTGTATACCTTAATCGTATACATGCACCATTTCGTTTTGGACTTTAAACAGTGACCCAAAGACTCGATCAAATTCATTCAACTATTACAGCAAACACGATTACGACTACAACGCCACTAGAAAACCCAGCTGAATTATTAAAATCGGCATTTGAACAAAGCGAAATACAGCCTACTTTAGAACAGACGCGCCTGAAACCGAATGAACTGACCCGTATTCCGAACATGGATACGATTCCGGCATCAACCAAGCGTATCAAGCCATTGAATAATTTCCTGGGTCAGGACCGTGCGCGTGCCTCAGTCGAAGCTGGTATTGCCCTGCCATATTCTGGCTATAACATTTTTGCGGTGGGCACAGCCGGTCTGGGCAAACGCACCATGGTGAAACGTTTGCTGCAGCAACATGCCAAGGAAGCGCCAACACCATCTGACTGGGTTTATGTCAATAATTTCCAGAACCAGCGTCAACCGATTGCCCTGAAATTTCCAAGCGGCCAAGGTCCCAAATTCCAGACTATGCTGCACCAGAGTTGGCAGACTATTCTAAAACAATTAGAACGACGCTTTACTGCAGAAACCTATCACAACCGCATTGAAAACATCCGCCAGCAAACGGGAGATGAACAGCAACAAGCACTGATCGAACTGACTCGTGAAGGTGAAGAATACGACCTAAAACTGGTGTCACGCAATGATGAACACTGCTTCGTCCCTGTGCATGTCATTGATAACAAATTACAGGAAATGACCCAGGACGAGCTGAATTCACTAAGCAATAAAGATCGTGCCGAAATTGCAGCCAATATCCGTTATATGGATAAGAAGCTGGAACGTCTCGGTCTGCATCTGGGAAACCTGGAAGATGATGCTCGTGACAAGGTACAGGTACTGAATCGTGACATTGCCAAGCAGGTCGTATTGCCACGCATGGAACAGATTCTGGCGAAATACAAAGATGTCGAAGGTCTGGATAAATACCTAAAACACTATGCCGAAGACATTATTAACAATGTCGAGATTGTGCTGGAACAGGAAGAAGATGACTTTATGCCAGGCCTATTTAGCCGTGTTCCCGCACGTTATCAGGCCAATGTGCTGGTGACCCATAAACCGAACAGCGGCGCACCGGTGATTTTTGAAGATTTCCCGACCCATTACAACCTGCTCGGTCATGTGGAACAGCTGACCCAAAACGGTACTATTACCACGGACTTTACCCTGATTCGTCCCGGTTCGATGCATAAAGCCAATGGCGGCTTCCTGATGATTGAAGCCGAACAGCTACTCGAACAACCATACGCATGGCAAGGTCTGAAACGTGCGCTTAAATCTGGTCAGTTGAAACTGTCTTCACTAGAACATATGCTGACCCTGACCGGCAGTATCTCCATTGAACCCGCGGCGATTCCACTGGATATCAAGATCGTGCTGCTGGCAGAACCGGAAATTTATTACGAGATTCTGGAGCTGGAACCTGAGCTCGGTAGTATCTTTAAAATCCGCGCTGACTTTACAGATACATTACAACGTAATGACGAAAATGAGCAGGCTTATATGCAGCTAATCGCGGATTATGTGCAGGCCGACAAACTTCTGCCATTTGACCGTAGTGCACTGGCTGCCCTGCTGACCGATTCCAGCCGTCAGGCCGAAGACCAAAGCTCATTGTCCTTACATGCCCTCACTTTGGGTGACCTGATCCGTGAAGCCCATCATCATGCGCATAAAGCAGGTGACAAGATGGTGTCAGAAAAACATGTCAACACGGCACTGGATCACCGCAAATACCGCTTAGGCTATTTGCGTGAGCTGTACTGGCAGGATCTGAAACGCGGTACCCAGTTGATTGAAACCCGTGGTCATCGCTTGGGTCAGATCAATGCCCTTTCCGTGATTCATTATGCAGATGTCGAATTTGGTCTGCCTTCACGCCTGACGGCTTCAGTCTATCAAGGCGGCGGTGACATTCTGGATATTGAACGCAGTGTCGAACTTGGTGGTTCACTACATGCCAAAGGCGTATTGTTGATGGCTTCCTTCTTGAAAGCACATTTTGGCCGTGAACAATTGCTGCACTTCTCTGCCGCACTGGCCTTTGAACAAAGCTATGGTCAGGTTGATGGTGACAGTGCCACTGTCGCAGAACTATCGGCGTTGATCTCTGCGATTAGCCAATTACCAATTGATCAGTCCTGGGCAATTACCGGTTCCATGAACCAGCTTGGTCAGGTACAACCCATTGGTGGTGTAAATGCCAAGATCGAAGGCTTCTACGATGCCTGCAAACTGCAAGGTTTGACTGGCAAACAAGGTGTGATTATTCCTCGCCAGAACATGCAGCATCTAATGTTGCGTAAAGATGTGATTGCTGCGGTTGAAGCCGGTCAGTTTCATATCCATGCCATTGATACCATTGATCAGGCCCTTGAAATCCTGATGGCACGTCCGGTTGGCACCATGGACAAAAAAGGCCGCTACAGCAAGAACTCGATCTATGCCGCGGTGATGGAACAGCTGGAATACTGGCAGGCGCTGGAAGATGGTGCCGAGCTGGAAGAAGAGCCAAAGAAAAAGAAAAAAAAGAAGAAAAAGAAAAAAGATAAAGCTGTCGTGAAAGAAGTGACTCCAGATCCGGATACACTGGCCGAAGTCCTGATTGCTGAATCAAAAGTGATAGAAGCTGAAACTCAGGAATCGGATAATGGAGATGATCAGGCAGCATCTTGATGCTGCCCTCTTCTTATATTCTGGGCATAAAAAAGCGCTTCTATCAAAGCGCTTTTTTATTGATTCAAATCAGCTTGGCACTAAATTAAGCTTCAGGTGCTGGGCTGTATTGTTCGATCAACGGTTGTAATTCGCCTTTCTGGAACATTTCAAGCATGATATCACTACCACCGATTAGCTCACCATTTACCCATAGTTGTGGGAATGTAGGCCAGTTTGCGATACGTGGCAGAGTTGCACGAATGTCAGGGTTTTCCAGAATGTTGACATAAGCAAATGGACGACCAATTTGACTGAGTGCTTCAACCGCACGAGCAGAAAAGCCACACTGTGGGAATTGTGGTGTGCCTTTCATATATAGAAGTACTGCGTGTTTGGCAATTTGGTCACGAATTAACGCTTCTGTATCGCGTGCTTGTTCAGTCATTGATATATCCTCAATAAATCTGCCTCGCATTATACTCAAATTCCACTAAAACAGTATGTCTAAAACAATATTTCATGTTTTATTTACATTTCAGCTTTTAATCTGTTTGAGATTTTGCTTATATAGAACCTTTCATATATGTCTATATATGGCATCTTTGAAACCTATTTTCAATCCACCTAACAGATAAGAGTTAGTCATGAACAACATTACCCTTGCTCCTGTGCAAACTGATCAACCTTCACACTTAATGCCGGTATTTGGCCGTCAGCCGATCAGTTTTGTCCGAGGACAAGGTGCTTATCTTTATACTGAAGATGGTACTGAGTACCTGGATGCTTTGACCGGTATCGCAGTATGTGGTCTGGGCCATGCCCATCCGGTGATTGCGGAAGCAATTGCAGAACAGGCAGCAACATTGATCCACACCAGCAACCTGTTTGAAGTGCCTTGGCAAACCGCGGCTGCACAGAAACTGGCTGAAGTCTCTGGCATGGAAGAAATCTTCTTCTCTAATAGTGGTGCTGAATCCAATGAAGGTGCGATCAAAATCGCACGTAAATTTGGTCACATGCAAGGCATCGCTACACCAAAAATTATTGTAGCAGAACATTCCTTCCACGGTCGTACTTTAGCGACCCTGTCTGCAACGGGTAACAAAAAAGTTCAGGAAGGCTTTGCCCCACTGGTTGAAGGCTTTATCCGTGTACCATTTGGTGATATCGAAGCAATTGAAGAAGCTGCGATCAACCATCCTGAAATCGTTGCCGTATTTGTGGAACCGATCCAAGGTGAAGGTGGTGTCAATACTGCACCTCAAGGTTTCAGCTATCTAGAAGAAATCCGTCAAATCTGTAATAAACACAACTGGCTGATGATGCTGGACGAAGTACAAACAGGTAATGGCCGTACTGGTAAATACTTTGCTTACCAACACACCAACATCGTGCCAGATGTCCTGACTACTGCCAAAGGTCTGGGCAATGGCTTCCCGATTGGTGCAGTCATGACCCAAGGCCGTGGCGTTGGTGTCCTAACTGCAGGTAACCATGGTTCGACTTATAGCGGTACTGCACTGGGTTCACGTATCGTTTACACCGTGATCGATATTATCCAGAAAGAAAACATTGTTGAAAATGCCGCTGAAAAAGGCGCATATATTGTTGAGCAATTCCGTAACAAACTGGCTGACCAAAATGTAACAGTACGTGGTTTTGGTCTGATGATCGGTATTGAACTACCTAAACCATGTGGTGATCTGGTTGATATCGCACGTGATCAGTACAAAACCATTATTAATGTCACTTCTGGCAATGTGGTTCGTCTGTTACCTACCCTGAACATCACGCAGGAACAGGCTGACCAGCTGGTGGATCGTGTGGTAACCATTATCAAGGATTATCTGGCTTAATTTTTAAAGTCAGAGCAATAAAAAAGCCGCTTGATGCGGCTTTTTTTATTTGGAATTCTGTGCAGTTATGATGCAATTTGCAACAAACGTCCCCCAGCAAGCTGGCTAAAATATTGTTGTAAAGTATCAAGACAACGAAGAATTTTTGTCGGTTGTTGTTCACGTTTTGGCAGTACTGCATACAGTGTTAATGCTGGTAATTTCCATTCCGGCAGCACTTCTACCAAAGCACCGTTAACTAAATCTTTTTGTACATCTAGATAAGGCATGCGGGCAATGGTATTGCCGTTGAGACACAGCGACTGAGCGGCCAGACTGCTGTTGGTATTCAGACGTGAAGCCAGTTCCAGTTCAACTTTTTGCGCTGTATTGACATGCTGGAAACTGAACTGCTGATGATTTTTTAAATAGTTCAGCGAAACAACCTCATGATGTTTCAGATCATCCGGCTGTGCGATGAGGGTAGACTTGTTAATGTAGCTGGGTGCAGCAACGAGTAGCTGTTCAATCTGAATCAGTGGCACCAGCTGAACATTGCTGTCATCAATCTCTTGATCCAGACGCAATTCGATATCAACACGACCATCCAGCAATTCTGCCTGCTGGTCACGGGTTTCAAACTGAACAGACAGACCACGATGTGCAGTTAGCCAGTGTGACAGTGCAGGAATTACATGCATAGAACACAGTTCTGCAGATGCCGCGATACGCAGTTCACCCACTAAATCATCACGCAGCTCATTAATGCGGACTTTGCCACGCTCTGCAGCGGATAGCATTTCCTGACAGCTATAGAAAAAAGCCTGACCTGCTTCAGTCAAACTCAATTTTCGTGTGGAACGGTTTAATAGAATGACTTCCATATCCTGTTCCAGCGAACGAATCTGCTGGCTCACTGCACTGGTTGTAATTCCCAGTTCTCGTGCAGCTCCGCTAAACGAGTTCTTTTCTACAACACAAGCAAATACACCCATTGCTCGAAGTTGGTCTAACATAAATTCCCCTCTAAACTTATGAGGTGCCCCATCTTTTGATAAAAGCAACTCATTGTATTATACGGTGAATTTTTGCTTTTGCATTATTTATTTAATTATTTGGTAAAATAGTTGCCGGGTTCACCGGTTTACCATCCAAACGTACCTGGAACTCAAGCATAGTACGGGTTGTACCACTTGAACCCATCTCGGCAATTTTTTGACCAGCCGTTACATTTTGCCCACTTTTTACGTTAAGTTTACTGTTATGTGCATAAGCAGTGATGTAACCGTTAATGTGCTTGATCAGTACCAGATTACCATATTCTTTTAGGCCATCTGCTGCATATACCACCTGCCCATCTGCTGCGGCAAAGACTGGATCGCCAGCATTACCACCATAACGGATTCCCTTAACATTCGAAGCCAGATTAAAGGCCTGTAACACTGGACCATTCGATGGTTTTACCCAACGTAAGCTAGTGACTGGTGCCGGAGTAACGGTTGGCGCAGGAGTCGCCACTTTAGGTGCGGTCGTCTGTTTAGCCACCGTCGTTGTCGTACTTGGTTTGGTTGTAGGTGTTGTGGTTGGCACCGCAACAGTTTGACGCTGGATCGGTGCTGCAGATTCAACACTTTGTGTCGTCGCGCTACGTTTGGTATTTTTCAGGCGGATCGATTGCCCGACATAGATGCGATATGGCTCAGGAATGTCATTCATTTCTGCAATGCTGAGATAGCTAAGACCATAACGCGCTGCAATCCCGCTTAAGGTATCACCGGAACGAACCGTATAGAAATCCGGAGCTGCCGCATAACGCGCTGAATTGTGCACATAAGGTTTAGTCGCACATCCTGTGATGATAAGCGATGAAATCACTGCTGACGTGAGAAACAGGGTTTTCATCATGCCTGCAGGCACAGCAATAAAGCGTTTTGGTGACACCAGGAACATTATTTTCCTCTCTAACATCTATACGGTTGCAAAAACCCGATAAGATTAGCAAAAATTCACAACGAAAAAGGTTGCTATATCAAACTATTCACAAAGTTATAACATTCCCCAGATTTAATTTAAAATCTGGTCCTGCAAATCGTGAAGTACGTCATAGTTTGTGGCATCCATCTGAATTGGGGTCACACTCACATAGCCATTGGCGATGGCAAAAAAGTCAGACTCCACCTGAGTCCCTTTATGTTTTGGCATCGCCACCGCTTCACCCGACAGACCAATCCAGTACACCTGACGTCCACGTGGATCGACATGGCTGGTAATCGGTTTGGACTGGCTACGACGTCCCTGGAAAGTAACCTTGGTACCTTTTAATTCACTTAGGTCGGGAATATTCACATTAAAAATATGGCGTTCAGGCAAGATCGGCAACCCACCGACAATAAAGTCATGTACCCATTGCGCTGCAACACGGTAATCTTCTGGTGAGGTATAAGAACGAACGTTTTGACCACATAAAGAGACTGCTAATGCAGGCTGTTTAGCCAGGCGACCTTCAAATGCGGCACCTACCGTACCGGAATACAGCACATCGTCCCCCAGATTGGCTCCGCTGTTGATACCGCTGACTACCAGATCGAACTCGACATCAAACAGTCCATTCATAGCCAGATAAACACAGTCCGCTGGTGTACCATTTACTGCCCAGACATCAGGAGAGATTTGAATCGGTCGCAATGGGCGATCCAGGGTTAAAGCACTGGAAAATCCGCTACGTTCACTTTCAGGTGCCACAATCACCACGCGGCCCAGTGGTTTTAAAGCCTGTGCCAACGCCTGAATACCTGGAGCAAAGACGCCATCATCATTCGAAATTAAAATATTCACTCAACATTCCCATACCTGTCCCCGAAAAAATGACTGGTGGGGACAATAATTTGTATTAGCCCAAGAATTATATATATTTATGCTTCAACATCCATCTTTAAAATATGCGGTTCAACATGCTAAAAAAATCTCTTGGGGTAACTGCTGCAGCCTTTGCCATGGCTGCTGGTTTAAGCACAGCTGCTTTCTCAGCTGCAAATCTCTCTGCCGAAGTCGATCTGACTATCAAGGAAGATCTGGCGTCAGTGCAAGTCCTGACCGAAGTGTGTCCGGGTATTGTCGGCAAAAATGCCAAGCTGGATCAGAATGTTCAGAAACTGGTAACCCAATACCTGTCTGACTACTCTGACAAATCCATGACCTATGACAAAATCCAGTCTGATGCCGAATATCAGTCGGTACTTCAGGATGCACGTGCCGAAGCCAAACACACAGCGAAAGACGAGCAGCAAGCCATTTGTAATGACCTGATCTCACAAGACCTTTAAGTTTGCTGTTTTAAGTAGACTGATCAGGACGATGCTTAGCCATCGTCCTACCTTTCCTTTTTTTTACTTATCTCTTGATTATTCCATTTCCTTACATTTTTACTCTTTTCATTCCAGAAAATTTGATTAATCTAGGCCTATCCCCGTTGTTATTTTGAGCTTCTGATTTTCAATGAAACAAACACTTATTAAGACTTTCGCTATTTTGGGTATTTCATCTTTAAGTTTATTGAGTATGCAAAGCCATGCGGCCGATGCCAATGTTGAGGTGACACCAGAAAAAGTCACCCATCAGGAATTGGCTGCTATTTATGTCCTTTCAGAAATCTGTCCAGCGATGGTCCAAGATCAGGACAAATTTAATGCAGGTTATCAGCAACTGGTCAAAGAATATCTGCCAGAGCAAAAAAATCCGGTTCAAGCCCTAAATCAGCTCAGTAAAGAGCGAAAATTCCAGCCAATTTTGAAAGAAGCACAACAAGATGCGCAAAAAGCTGGAGCACAGAAAAATCAAGCGATTTGTACAGAATTAACCACTTACAGTAAATCCTGATTTATTTCGTCCGATAAGTCGAAAATACCTGTGAAATAAGCCTCTCTGACCCGTAGAAGTCCGTCTAGCTTTGTCCTAAAATGCTAGGCTCTTCGTGCTTACATCAAGAAACTGGAACTAACTAGAATGACCCCAAAAACCGCCCTTGCTGCACTCCTCCTTGTACCCGGCTTCAGCTATGCAGCAACAGTGTTATCTGCTCCACCAGAATTAAATAATAAATCTTATGTACTGATGGACTTCGAAACTGGGCAAATCCTCGCTGCTAAAAATGAAAATGAGAAATTAGCACCAGCTTCAATGACCAAAATGATGACCAGTTACATCATTGAACAGAAGTTGTTAAGCGGTGAACTGACTGAAGATGAAAAAGTACGTATGAACGAATCAGCATGGTGCCGTGGCAGCAGCGCTGAATCTTGTATGTACGTTCCGTTAAATGGCACAGCAACAGCACTTGAGATGCTGCGCGGTATCATCATCCAGTCAGGTAACGATGCGTCTAAAGCTATGGCTGAACATATTGCAGGGAACGAAGGCACCTTTGCACATATGATGAACCAAGAAGCACAACGTATCGGCATGACCAATACGCACTTTATCAATGCAACCGGTATGCCTGCAGAAGGTCATTACTCGACTGCAAAAGATATGGCGACGCTGGCACAGCACATCATCAAGGACAGTTCAAAATACTATCCAATCTACTCTGAAAAAGAGTTTACTTTTAACGGGATTAAGCAAGGTAACCGTAATGCCCTGCTGTATACTGACCCAAGCGTAGATGGTCTGAAAACTGGTCATACTGATGAAGCGGGTTACTGCCTGACCACTTCTGCAAAACGTGGTCCAACTCGCCTGATCTCAGTGATTTTTGGCGCGCCATCTATGAACGAGCGTGCATCACAAACACGTGAATTGCTGGCTTGGGGTTATGCAAACTTCGAAACCAAAAACATTCAACCTGCAAAACAGGTTTTAGCGAAATCTAAAGTCTGGTTTGGTAAAGACAAAGAAGTTCAGATCGGTCTGGCTGAAAACTTCAACGTAACTATGCCGAAAGGCCAAGCCAATGCCATCAAGACTCAGCTGGTAGTTCAACCGAAACTGACTGCACCGTTAAAACAGGGTCAAGTGGTAGGTAAATACATCGCGACTTTAGATGGTAAAGTGATTGCTGAAAAACCGCTGGTAGCACTAAAACCTGTTGAAGAAGCTGGTTTTATTTCACGTCTGCTAGATCATATCAAGCAATTCTTTAGCAACTTGTTCTAATCCTCATTTGACAGATTAGTTCAGACTAAAGCAGAAGCACACATTCCTCGAATGTGTGCTTTTTTATTTTATAATGCCCTTAAAATTTCAGGATGATACTGCCATGAGCCACAACATTCGACCTTATCTGGATACCACACCGCAAATTGCGGCTTCCTGTTATATCGACACGATGGCTGTAGTCGTGGGTGATGTGGTACTGGGTGAAAATGTGTCGGTCTGGCCTTTTGCCGTGGTCCGTGGCGATGTCAATCATATCCGCATCGGCAAGAACTCGAATGTGCAGGATCATGCCATGCTACATGTCAGCCACAAGAAAGCCGACAAACCGGAAGGTTCACCTCTGATCATCGGGGAAGATGTCACCATTGGCCACCATGTCACCTTACATGGCTGTACCATTGGCAACCGGGTTCTGATCGGGATTAACAGTATTATTCTGGATGATGTGGTGATTCCGGATGATGTAATGATTGGTGCCGGAACACTGGTACCACCGGGCAAAGTCTTAGAAAGTGGCTGGCTCTATATGGGCAGCCCAGCCAAAAAAGCCCGTCCATTAACTGAAAAAGAACTGGCATTTTTACCCTATTCTGCCCAGAACTATGTGAAGGTTTCCAGAAATTATAAATAAACCTGAGACAATTTTATTTGTCGAACTCTGAAATCTTCTGTATGTTGATCAGCAAATAATTCAAAGAATAAAAAACATGCCACATACAGAAGAACATCATTGCCCGGATCGTAATGCCTTATTACAGCAAACCAGACAGAATATTCAGCAATATGGCGTGCAGATCATTTCCATCATGCATACGGATTACTCCCCACCGTTTAGTTATAGCATCGGGCTTTATGAAAAATACCAGCATCCGGAAATTATCTGTTTTGGCCTGCCCGCCAAACTGAGTAAAACCATTCTGAATCATGTCGCTGAGATCATTCGACAAGGTCAGCGCATTCAGCTTAACAACACTTATCCCAACATCTTTTTTAAAGAAAGCCGCTGCAAGTTTTTAAAAGTTGACCGTCGAAATATCGCAGATTATTTCGGTGTTGCATTAAATTATTATCAGGATAGAGAGTTTCCAGCCTTACAAATGGTCTGGACCGATCGTAATGATAAATTTCCTTGGGAAGAAGGCTTTGAGGAAGTTTTTGAATATGACCAGCCTTTGCTGGACCGAAATGCCGATTTTAAATTCCGTGAACCACGACATTTAGGGATTTATACGACCAAACAATGGCTGGAACAGAATCAGCCGATAGTCACCGTACTACATGAACGCGACGGTGACTGGCAGTTTTTAACAGCCGAACCTTTGGCTGAGGATGACTATATACTGGTGGGATTAGAGCACATGATTCAACGTGACCCGACTTTAAATGAAGTGTTTGATCTGCAATATGGAGAGGCAGCAGACCGGAAATTTATTGGTGATGAATGGGTGGTTACAGAATTAGAGGATGATGATCAGCTTGCCGGTTAAAGATAAAAATGGCTACCTCAAAGGATGTAGCCATTTTTAATTACGGAATAATCAGATAATCATTTTTAAAGCTGTTTGGTTCAAAATCCCCTTCGACCAGATGCACAAATTTCTGATTAATTTTTTTTAACTCTAAACAGTCATCAACATCAATTACTGCATCGGTATGAGGTTTAAACCATGTTTTTTCGATGGCCAGTTTGCCTTGAGCTTTAGCCTCGGCTTTATCTTTTGCAGCCACGACTAAGTATTTATGAATCTCGCCAAACTGATCTGGCAGATATGCCCCCAGATTAATCAGGAACAGTTTTAAATCTTTATCTACAGGCGTATCCGCAATTTGAACCCGATAATTTTTGTCCTGATAGCTGACACCATTGATTTTCATCCAGCCATCAACATGCAGGCCTTTTTGCAGACCAAACCATTGTTCTCTTAAATATGGAAAAGCTGACTCTATATCTGAACTGATCACTAAAACTATATCATGCACTTCTACATTGGCTTTTTCATGTTTACCGCCCAATAAGGTGATGTAGAGATTGAGTTCAGACATGGGAGGTTCCTTTAAGGAATAAAATGATAGAGGTATCTTAAATCAATTAGGCTCTAGACTAGCAAAATGATTATATTAGTCTAGAATCATGATAGAAAACAGTAAATTAAGTCACTACAAGATTAAAAAAATTATTCAATGCTTTTGTGTTGATATTCCTGCTTCCAAAACAGCCTTATTACTCAATTTAAATCGTAATACGATTAACTATTGGTACATGCTTTTTAGAGAAACTATCTATGATCATCAAACAGATTTAAGAGCTAAGTTTGTTGCTTCAATAGAAGTAGATGAAAGCTATTTTGGAGCGAAAAGGCAACGTGGGTTTCATGGAAAGTTAAAGCGTGGTCGTGGGACTCTAAAACAGCCAGTATTTGGAATATTCGAACGTAATGGGCTCGTCTATACTGAAATCGTACCTGACTGTAAAATGAAGACTTTACAAGAGGTTATCATTGGTAAAGTTTCACTTGAGAGTGTGATTTATAGTGATGGATGGCGTGGCTATAATGGTCTTGTTGATGTGGGTTATTCAAAGCATTTTAGGGTAAATCACGGAGCAAATGAGTTTGCTAGAGGAGAATGTCATATAAATGGAATAGAATCATTTTGGAGCTTTTGTAAAAGAAGGCTAGCAAAGTTTAACGGCATATCAAAAGAGTACTTTGATTATCATCTTAAAGAAACTGAATGGCGTTGGATGAGGGAACCTAATGAGTTAGCAACTGAGCTGTGAAACCTCATTAGGTAAAATTAAGTGTAAATCTGCTAGTCTAGAGCCTCAGATATTACGATAAAGTTCGACATAAACTTAAAACAAAAAAATAGACTAAAAAGCAAACAAAGTAGAGTCAGTAGAATAAATAGAGTTTTTTTATACATACCTTAAGGCCTTATTCAATTTTAAGTAATTTCTAAAATCAATATTATACACGCTACAAGCAATTCATTTTTTATTTCATATAAATCAAAACATTACTTAACAAATAAAAGATCCATTTTACTGAATTTAGCTTCTTCGATGCTTTTCTATGTTTCATGTTTAAAACCTAGACAATATTTCGCAAAATCACTTATTTATTTAAAACTAGTAGAATTTTAGCCACCAAAGAAATTCCCTCCCTACATAGCCACCGCCCCCTAAATTTTGTAGAATACAGTTTTTATTCCATGGTGCTACTCTATGACCGCTTGGACTGCTCACGTCACTGTCGCAACTGTCGTCGAAAATAATGGAAAATTCCTGTTCGTTGAAGAACATACCGAAGGTGTAACTCACACCGTATTCAATCAGCCAGCAGGCCATGTCGAGGCAGGTGAAACCATCGTTGAAGCAGCCATTCGTGAAACCATGGAAGAAACCGGTTATCAGGTGAAAGTAACTGATCTCATTGGCATCTACACCTACACCCCGCCAATGTTCCCGGATCGTACCTATTTCCGTTTCTGCCTGCGAGCAGAAGTGATCAGCCATGATGAAAATGCAGAACTGGATACCGGGATTGTCGGTCCAGCGTGGATGACTTTAGATGAGCTGATTGAAACTGCTCGCGCGCGTAGTCCACTGGTGATCAAAGCCGTGCAAGATGCCCTTTCAGGTCAAAAATATCCTTTATCGCTCATTTACGAGCACCAAAATTCTCCCTTAATTTCAAATTTGGATGCCTAATCCTATGCAACAACGTGTCATCGTCGGTATGTCTGGTGGTGTAGATTCATCTGTGTCTGCAGCACTTCTACTTCAACAGGGTTATCAGGTTGAAGGTCTTTTCATGAAAAACTGGGAAGAAGATGACGGCACAGAATACTGTACGGCAATGGAAGACCTTGCCGATGCCCAAGCAGTCTGCGACAAGATCGGAATTAAACTGCATACCGCTAACTTCGCCATGGAATACTGGGATCGCGTATTCGAGCATTTCTTGGCTGAATATGCTGCGGGCCGCACCCCAAACCCGGATATTTTGTGTAATAAAGAAATTAAATTCCGTGCCTTCCTCGATCATGCCATCAACTTAGGTGCTGACTTTATTGCCACTGGTCACTACTGCCGTCGTAGTGAAACCATGACCAATTCACGTGGCGAACAATACGCACAATTACTGCGTGGTTATGACAATAACAAGGACCAGACTTACTTCCTGCATGCGGTGCATGGCCGTGAAATTAACAAGACCCTGTTCCCGGTCGGTGAAATCGAAAAGCCGCAAGTCCGTAAAATTGCAGCAGAATTAGGTCTGGCCACTGCCAAGAAAAAAGACTCTACCGGCATTTGTTTTATTGGTGAACGTCGCTTTAATGACTTCTTGAAGCAGTATTTACCAGCTCAACCTGGAAAAATTGTCCAGGAAGATGGTAAAGAGGTTGGTGAACACCACGGCTTAATGTACTATACGCTCGGTCAACGAGGCGGGATCGGTATTGGCGGTATGAAAGGCGCTGCAGAGGGTGCGTGGTTTGTACTACATAAAGATATCGAAGGTAACCGTCTGGTTGTGGGTCAAGGTCATGAGCATCCACTGATGCAAAGCACCATGCTTTGGAGTGAAGCAATTGACTGGGTGGCTGGTGAACAGGACATTCCTAAATCAGGTTTCCGCTGTACGGCGAAAACCCGTTACCGTCAACCTGACCAGGCATGTACAATATTTAAAGATCCTGAAGCACCAAATGGTGTTCGTGTCGAATTCGACCAGCCACAGCGCGCTGTGACTCCAGGTCAAAGCGTGGTGTTCTATTCAGGTGACGTATGTTTGGGTGGCGGTGTGATTCATCATACCAATGCACCAAAACCTGATTTTATTAAAGGATGAGATCGGCATGACGGAGTTACCATTTCAACAAGCCACAACGTTGAATGCTCGTCAAAACCGTGCTTTGGCGTTAGCGGGGGTTTTTCAGGCCACCCAGCTCACCCACATGACTGCCCTGACCGGACAGCAAAGTATTGGCGACACTGGTAATTTCTATTTTGAACAGCTGATTAAAGCCAGTCTGAACATCCGACCAAGCGGTACCTTGAATGTTCAGACCCTGGATTTCTTTAATCAGCTGGCCGATATATCGTTGGGATTAAAGACATTGGAAAGTTCGATTACCCAGCCTTTTGATACCGGGCCAAAATCCAGACTTCCGAAACTCTCCTCCACCAAACTGCCAATGTCCTATGCGATGGCACTTCTTCAGTTAGAAAAGAAGGTCTATAGCAATCCAAAATTCGTTGAAATCATTGAACAATCCCAGCAAAAAATTCTAAGACAGCTCTCCTTTTTCGATAATAACTACATGCACCCAAGCATCATTGCCAATCTCGCTCAAACCTATGTCGATACCGCCGGACAGATCAATCCGCGGATCATGGTGCGTGGCAATGCTGAAGCTTTTAAAGATTCTGGTCATACCAACCGCATCCGTGCTTCCTTATTTACTGGCCTACAGATGGCGCATTTATGGCGACAGCTCGGTGGCAGTTCCTGGGGCATGATCTTTGGCAAGCGCAAGCTGCTACAGGATATCCAAAATCTCGCACGCATACAGTTTCAGGTGGTCTAAGCCATGCTGTACGCGTATTTCGTTTTTCGTTTAATTCCAAAATTTAGGGAATCGATATGAACGCTTTAACTGCACTTTCTCCATTAGATGGACGCTACGCTAGCAAATGTGATGCGCTGCGCCCTTTTCTTTCTGAGTTTGGCTTAATCCATGCTCGTGTGACTGTTGAAGTGCGTTGGTTACAAGCGCTTGCCAACCGTCCTGAAATCACTGAAGTACCTCCTTTCTCTGCAGAAACTAATGCTGCACTAGATGCCATCGTTGCCAACTTCTCTGAAGAAGATGCCAACCGCATTAAAGAGATCGAACGTACTACTAACCACGACGTAAAAGCGGTTGAGTATTTCCTGAAAGAAAAAATTGCAGGAATTGAAGAGCTAAAAAATGCCGGTGAGTTCATCCACTTTGCATGTACTTCTGAAGACATCAACAACCTTTCTCACGCATTAATGCTGAAAAATGGTCGTGATGTGCTGGTTGCTTCTATGCAACAAATCATTGATTCGATCGTTGCTTTGGCTGAAACTCATGCTGAACAACCAATGCTGTCTCGTACTCACGGTCAAACTGCCAGCCCAACCACTTTAGGTAAAGAAATGGCAAACGTGGCTTACCGTCTGGCTCGTCAAATCAAACAGTTCAAAAATGTTGAGCTGCTGGGCAAAATCAATGGTGCAGTAGGTAACTACAACGCGCACTACTCTGCTTACCCAGAAATCAACTGGCCTGCTCACTCTCAAGCTTTCGTTGAATCTCTAGGTCTGACTTTCAACCCATACACCACTCAGATCGAACCACACGATTACATGGCGGAACTGTTCGATGCACTGCGTCGTTTCAACACTATCCTGATCGACTTCAACCGTGACGTATGGGGTTATATCTCACTGGGCTTCTTCAAACAAAAACTGAAAGAAGGTGAAGTGGGTTCTTCAACTATGCCGCACAAAGTAAACCCAATTGACTTCGAAAACTCTGAAGGTAACCTGGGTATTGCAAATGCCGTATTGGCTCATTTGGGCGAAAAACTGCCTGTTTCTCGTTGGCAGCGTGACCTGACTGACTCGACTGTTCTGCGTAACATGGGTGTTGGTTTTGCACAAAGCTTGATCGCATTTGAAGCTTGCCTAAAAGGTATTGGTAAACTGGAACTGAATGCGCAACGTATTCTTGAAGACCTTGATCACGCTCAGGAAGTTCTGGCTGAGCCAATCCAAACCGTAATGCGTCGTTACAACGTTGAAAAACCATACGAAAAACTGAAAGCACTGACTCGTGGTCAAGCCATGACTCGTGAAATGATGGTGAACTTCGTGAATGGTAACGAGCTTGAAGCGGTTCCTGCTGCAGACCGTGCTCGTCTGGCTGAACTGACTCCAGCAACTTACACAGGTAATGCTGCGGATCAAGCAAAACAAATCAAAGACCAGATCGCTAAAATCTAATTTAGTCATTCGACCAAAAGCGAAGCTCCGGCTTCGCTTTTTTATTTATAATCATGCTTAATTTAAAAACAAGATGACATATCAATAAATCATGGATCATCGATTAAGCGGCAAGCATTTGATCAGTTTGGGGATTCTGGCAGTTGCAATCATCATTTCCAGCATTCAGCCTTTGGAAATGCAATCCTATATTCTGCATCAGACCGGTACTGTGTTTATGATCGGCATGCTGATTTTTTGCCTGTATAAAGTCGGTTTCAGCTTTTTCAGTTTTAATCTGTATCTGCTGTTTCTGCTGATCCATGTGGTGGCAGCGCATTATTTGTATTCTTATGTACCCTATAATGACTGGATTCGGGCCCTATTTGGTTTTGACCTGAATGCTGCTATGGGCTGGTCACGCAATATGTTCGATCGTTTTGTGCATCTGGCTTGTGGTCTGCTACTTTACCCGGTTTTTTATCGTCTGTTTCAGGTCTGGCTGCCACAGCAAAAGCCATTCACAATTTTTCTATTGGTGGTGCAATTCGTCATGGCAACCAGTCTTATTTATGAATGGATCGAATGGTTCATTGCCATTGGTTTATCTCCAGAACAGGCGGAAAGTTATAACGGCCAGCAAGGTGATATCTGGGATGCGCATAAAGACATGTTACTCGCGGCTGTTGGAGCAATGTTTACCGGTAGTTTGATGCTCATTCCACAGAATAAAAAAAGCTCACCGAAGTGAGCTTCAAGCATGAATAACGAGTGAATTAAAATTTCAGATCGAGTATTGAAATATATTCATCGTACTTCATTATGCAAGCGGACAATAACGCATAAAATCCCCTTTCATTTTGTCAAATTCTTCACCCGTTAATACATCACTGAAGTAGACATAATAAGTTACTTCAGGATATTGGATCCGATGACGGAACATCATGCCACGTAGTGATACAGAAAGCTCTTCAGGAAAATCATCCGCTAAATTCAGTTCTTCAAATTCATAGTTAAAGTAACAATTTTGTTGAGCGATAAAGGCTTCTACAACTGCCATCTTTCCAGCCTAATGATTAAAGCAATTAATTTAACGGATTCACGTACAAAAAGCCAAATTGATTCTTCAGCCCAGTTGCCGAAACTGTAAATTCGATTGAATGAAAAAATAAGCTGAACAACAAACTATGGTCTATCGCTAAAACATAAAAAAGCCCGCTTACGCGGGCTTGGATATATAAAAATATCGATCAAATTAAAGTTTAGGATCACGCATCTGTACCAGATTTGCATTGGCTTTAGTCAGCGTATCTACTACTTTATTCATCACAGCAGGAATCAGGGAATCTGCAATTTGTGCTGCCTGCAGTCCCAGTTTTTCACCCAGTGTTGGTTTTTTACGGGTCTGAATGGTATAGACATCATGCTGTGGTAACAGACTGAGCAGATACTCGTCTGAAGTTTGCAGCTTATCCACCAAATTCAGGTCTAATGCATCCTGACCATACCAGTGTTCACCGGTCGCCACTTTTTCTACATTCAGCTGCGGACGGTATTTTTCCACGAAGTGTTTGAACAGTGCATGGGTCTGTTGAATCTCTTCCTCAAACTTGGCTTTGCCCTCTTCTGTATTTTCACCAAACATGGTTACGGTACGTTTGTACTGGCCTGCGGTATAAAGTTCAAAGTCGATCTTGTTGTCTTTAAGCAGACGGTTAAAGTTTGGTACCTGTGCCACCACGCCAATAGAACCAACAATGGCAAATGGTGCAGAGATAATTTCACTACCGATACATGCCATCATATAACCGCCGCTGGCTGCCACTTTATCCACGCAGATGGTTACATGGAAACCAGCTTCACGTAGGCGCACCAGCTGAGCTGCTGCCAGACCATAACCATGTACCATACCGCCTGGGCTTTCCAGACGCACGATTACACGATCGCGCCCTGCTTTGGCCGTTGCCAGAATCAGGGTAATTTCTTCACGTAACTGCTCCACTGCAGATGCCGCGGTGTCACCTTTAAAATCCAGCACATAGATTTTTTCATTGGTCTTTTTACGGGCACGTGCTTCTTTGGATAATTGCTGACTCAATTGCAGCAACTCAAGTTTAGAAGCGGTAGTTTGCGCAATTTTTTTTCTTTGTTCATTAATACGCGCATTCAGGTGACTGATCTGAATTTCAGCCGGCAGTTTCGGAGTGTGAAATAACATATAGAATCTATTCTCAGTGTAATTCGGGCTATATAGTAACTAGATTAGGCCAGTTTTGGCTTTTTTCAACCAAAATTCAAGAATAATTCCGATTAGCATGATTTGATCAGACAATAAAAAAAGGAGACCCTCAGGCCTCCTTTTTCACATCCACAACCAATTAATCGATTGGCGGTGTATAGGTACCATTGGCAATGGAGTCCTTGATACGATTTGCTTCTGCCAGTACTAATGCCAACAAGTTCTTCACGTTTTCAAGAGTGGCTACCGGGCTTAAAGTGGTCATTTTCAGAGATTGAACCTGACCGACTTTGGTTACACCAATGTTCGCTTCACCACGGGCAAACAGTTCATCTGCCACGTTCTGGTTCAGCGTGTCGATGAACTCCACAGGATAACCTTCAGGCACAACACGGAACAACACTGATGCAAACTGAGGTTCAACCAGCAGTTCCAGCCCTGACGTTGCCTTTATGTAGTCTGCAACTTCACGCGTCAGATCTACACCATGGTCAATCATCGAACCATAAAGTTCTTCACCTAGGGCTTCAACGGTCATCCACAATTTCAACGCGTCAAAACGACGAGTCGTTTGCAGAGATTTCGATACCAGGTTCGGTACACCATGCTCTTCATCATAAGCCGAGTTCAGGTATTCCGCTTCATAGTGCATGAAACGATAGTTCGCTTCATCTTTCAGCAAGAACGCACCACAAGAAATGGTCTGGAAGTAATGCTTATGGAAATCCAGAGTCACTGAGTCAGACAACTCGATACCATCCAGCATAGAACGGTATTTATTCGACAAAATCAGTGCACCACCCCAAGCTGCATCGATGTGCATCCACGCGCCATACTTGTTGGTGATTTCACGGATCTGTTTCAGTGGATCGATCGCACCAGCATCAGTTGTACCTGCTGTAGCTACCACACATGCCACAATCTTGCCTTCAGATTGCAAATGCGCCATGGTCTTTTCCAGCGCATCCACGTCCATCTGTGCATTTTCATTGACAGGAACAGTCACCACAGACTGGAAACCCATGCCCATCATGGCCATGTTCTTTTGCACAGAGAAGTGTGCATTTTCAGAACAGATCACTTTAACATTACGCATTGCATCCGCAGGGATACCATCGCGCTGAACCGACCACGGATTGCTGTTTTCGTCTTTCCAGTTTTTCGCGATGCAGGCATCACGAGCCAGCAGCACACCCATCAAGTTCGATTGCGTACCACCAGACGTGAACACACCTGCCTGACCTGAACCATAACCGACTTTCTGACGCAGCCAATCAATTAATTGCACTTCCATCAATGAACCCGCTGGGCTTTGATCCCAAGAGTCCATAGACTGGTTAGTGGCATTAATCAGCACTTCAGCCACCTGGCTTGCAACCATGGTTGGGCAATGCAAATGTGCCAAAGAATGTGGATGATGTACTTTCAGGCTTTTATTCAGAAAAAGCTCAACCATACGCTGCAGCGATTGTTGCAAGCCCAGACCTTCTTTAGAAGGCTGGAAAGAAATTGCTTTACGCAATTCCTTAATGCTGCCGCCAGTGTACATTTTGTCGTTTTGCAACCATGCTGCAACCGCTTTGGTCGCCTGATCCATCGCTGACTCATAGTCAGCGATCGATGCAGCATCATTGCAGAGTAACGCTTTACGGTGTTCTGCAAAATCTACCATGAATTATGCGCCTCGCACTGCTACTAGAGCTTCAGCAACCGCTTTCTTAAAGCGAACGATCACTTCTTCACACTCTGCCTGAGTAATGATCAGTGGGCAAAGTAAACGGATCACAGTACCGTTACGACCACCTTTTTCTAACAACAGTTTGTTGTTGAAACATGCAGTCTGAATCGCAGCAGCCAGCTGGCTATCTGCAGGATAAGAACCCATATGATCTGCTGGTTTACGCTCGTCAACGATTTCGATACCGATCATCAGACCACGGCCACGCACGTTACCGATACATGGGAATTCAGCAGCCAGTTTTTTCAGTTCAGCTTGAAGGTAGTCACCACGTTCTTGCGCATTTTGAGCAAGATTCTGTTCTTTAATAGTTCTTAATGTCGCAAGACCTGTACCCATTGCCAGCTGGTTACCACGGAAAGTACCAGTGTGGCCAGCAGGTTGCCATGCGTCAAATTTACGTTTAATACCAAGTACCGCAAGTGGCAGGCTACCACCGACCGCTTTAGACATCACTACGACATCAGGTTCGATACCTGCGTGTTCGAACGCGAACATTTTGCCTGAACGTGCAAAGCCCGCCTGAACTTCGTCCAGAATTAACACAATGTTGTGTTTTTCGGTTACTTCACGGATTTTTTGCAGCCATTTTACCGGCGCTGTTACCACACCACCTTCACCTTGAATCGCTTCAAGGATCACCGCTGCAGGTTTAGTCACACCGCTTTCAACATCTTCAATGAAGTTTTCGAAATAGTAAGTCAAAGCATCCACGCCCGCTTCACCACCTAAGCCCAACGGGCAACGGTATTCGTGTGGATATGGCATGAATTGAACGCCTGGCATTAAACCGTTTACTGCATTCTTCGCAGACAGGTTACCTGTCATTGCTAAAGAACCGTGCGTCATACCGTGATAGCCACCAGAGAAGCTGATCACTGAGCTACGGCCAGTAAAGGTTTTGGCAAGTTTAATCGCTGCTTCTGTTGCATCTGCACCAGATGGACCACAGAACTGTAAGCAGTATTCTTCTTTTCCACCTGGCAGGTGAGACAGAAGTGCTTCAGTAAAAGCATCTTTTAAAGGAGTAGTGAGATCCAGGGTATGCAAAGGTAAACCGCTTGCAAGTGTGTCCTGAATACTTTGAATGACCGCAGGGTGATTATGGCCTAGTGCCAATGTCCCTGCCCCAGCTAAACAATCAAGGTACTCTGTACCTTCAACATCGGTAACCCAACAACCTTGTGCTTTCGCTATCGCTAGTGGAAGTTTACGTGGATAACTACGCACATTCGATTCCATCTGACTTTGGCGAGTCAAGTAGTATTCGTTTGTGGAATTGGTGGCAGGGTTTACTGAAGTAACGCTCATATCGAATTACCATCTCTGATATGGGTTGAAAGAAATAAGTCTGGTGACTTGCGGTCCTTTGACTCGGTGCTTTATAAAAATCTAGTTAGACAATTTTTTATTCAGTTAACTAGTGAGAGGCGGATGATACAGTTTTTTTCAGGAAAATAAACAACTTTTCGTACCAAATTGCCCCGCAGTTTATTGAAAAAATATATCAAGCAATGCTGCTTACTAAATTATCAACATAGTAGATGACGATGGCAAGGCAACCTGAATATTTTATGCAATTTTGCCATCACGAAAATAGCAGTCTAATTATCAAACAAATACAACAATAAGTATATAATTTTCATCATATTTAATTTGGATAAATTCACAAAAAATAAAATATATTTTTAACATTCAAACGACAATAATTTCGGAATATCAACACATTTACCGCTTAGTATTTTATGATCACAACATCGCCAACAATTCCACTAAAACAGGATAACAAAATGCGCGTTTTTTCTCTTTGTTCTCTCGCCCTGCTTGGTGCGCTTTCTACTGGCGCCTTTGCCGCTCCTGAAGAACGCTTAAATTACAATGTGGTGAATATCTCGGCAGAAGCCAGCCGTGATATTTCCAATGACCTGATGAATGCCAGTTTATACGTGGAAAAATCGCATAAACAGCCGGCTGAACTTGCAGCACAAATCAATCAATTGATGAATTTCGCTATTAATACGGCAAAAAAATATCCGGCAGTAAACATTGAAACCGGTTCGCAAAATACCTATCCGGTGTATGACAACGACAACCGCAAGCTAAGAGAATGGCGTAGTCGTGCCCAAGTACGGATAGAATCCACAGATTTTAAAGCGGCGTCCCAACTGATTGCGGAACTGCAACAACACTTCCAGACAGAGTCAATTAATTTCAGCGTGTCTGAAGCCAAACGTAAAAAAGTGGAAAATGAGCTGATGCTGGAAGCTTCAAAAAACTTCCAGCAACGAGCACAAAGCCTGGCACAAGCCTGGAACAAACCCGGTTATCAGTTGGTGAATCTGAATATCAACACCAACAGTTCGGGCTATCCGCCTGTGCCACGTATGGCCATGGCAAAATCAGCATATGCTGAAGCTGCAATTCCAGACCAGGAAATGGCAGCAGGCGAATCGAAAATGACCGTGAGCGCCAATGGTTCTATCCAGTTTAAATAAGCCTAACCAGCTAAACTGATTGCTGAAACCACCCAATTGGGTGGTTTTTTACCATCTGAATATTCATTTGAAATCAATACTACAAATTCATACACAATCGGATAGGAATTGAAAATTGATAGGTTTAGAGTAACGGGCATTTCTCTATCCCTCTATCTGACTTTCCATGTCTGTTGAACAACTTAATCTTGATCTGTTTTATCTCCTGAATGTCCCTGATCATGCTTCGATCTGGATGATCAACTATGCCTGCCTGATCGCCCATGATCTGGTATATGTATTCCTGCTAATTTTTGCCATTGCCTGGTTACGTGGTAATCGTGAAGTGAAAACTGGCATTATCAAAGCTTTTATCTTTACCGCGATTACCCTTTCGATCAGTGAAATTTTATCTGCTGCACTCAATGCCCCGCGTCCTTTTGTCATGGAAGTCGGGCGTACCTTAAGCGAACATGAAGCGACGGGTTCTTTCCCGAGTAATCACATGAGTATTTTTAGCGGGATTGCCCTTGCCTATTATTTTTCACCGCAGCGTGATTTGGGACGAATTCTAGTGTGGACAGCCTGGTTAGTAGCCTGGTCACGGATTTATGTCGGAGTGCATTTCCCGATTGATATGGCCGGTGCTTTTATCATTGCATTGGTCGTGAATCTGGCTGGCTTACCAATCTGGTGGAAGTACCAAGACAAATTGATGAATTTTATTTTGATGATTCACAAATTTCTGTTTGCGCCATTTATCCAAATGGGCTGGGTGAAATAAATTTTCAGGCATAAAAAATCCCGCTCGAAAGCGGGATTTTTTATAATCTCGATAACTTAGTAGATCGCCATATGATTGCGGTGAATCATTTCCAGTGAACGTGCTTCACCTAGTACTTGATGTACTTTATCTGAGGCCAGACCTTTGACAATTTCCGCTGAACGCGAACTAAAGTTCACGCGACCTACGGCAACACGATGGCCCTGTGTATCCACACACTCCACCACATCACCACGGTCAAAATGACCTTCAACTGCTTTCACACCAACGGGCAACAGGCTACGGTGATTTTCTTTAATCGCTTTCACTGCACCATCATCAATCACCAGACGGCCTGCAGTTTGCAAATGCGCAGCCAGCCATTGCTGGTGTGCAGTCACACGGTCATCATCGGTAATGAATAAGGTACCCAACATTTCACCCGCCATCAGGCGCGATAAAACGTTGTCACTATCACCACTCGCGATCAAAGTTGGGCAACCAGATTTGGCCGCCAGACGTGCCGCACGGACTTTGGTCAGCATACCACCACGACCAAACTTGCCGCCGCCGCCCGCCATATCGAACAGGCTCTCATCCATGGCACGCACGGTATGGAACAGTTTGGCATCTGGGTTTGAGCGTGGGTCTGAGTCAAACATGCCTTCTTGGTCTGTCAGGATAATCAGCAGATCAGCATGTACCTGACCCGCCACCATCGCAGCCAGCGTATCGTTATCACCAAAGCGGATTTCGTCTGTCGATACGGTGTCATTTTCATTGATCACCGGAATCACACGCCAGTCAATCAGGTGCTGCAAAGCATCACAGGAATTGAGATAGCGGCGACGGTCTGCCAGGTCATCATGGGTCAGCAATACCTGAGCTGTCTGAATCTGGTGTTTTTCCAGCACGCTTGACCAGGTATGAATCAGGCCCATCTGACCGATGGCAGCACAAGCCTGAAGACTGGGTAGATCAGAGGGTCGATTCTCAAGTTTCATTCGAACCATACCTTCAGCCACAGCCCCAGAAGAAACGAGAATAATCTCGTGTCCGGCATTGTGCAGATCTGCGATTTGCCCCGCCCAGTGCGAGATGGCATCTAAATCTAAACCTTGCCCGTTTGCTGTGAGTAAAGATGATCCGATTTTAACAACGATTCGTTTACAACCCTTGAGCTGACGTTGCCCATCTACCACTTCTATCATCTTGTCCTCAGACTCTCGTTATCAGAGATTTAACGTACGTAATACACTTCTACATCGCTGTCGTCGTCATCCTCATCATCAAAGTCATCACCACCCAGACGTTGAGCACGGCGCATTTGACGATAAGCTTCTTTCGCAGCCAGTGTTTGTTCACGTGTTTCAGCTTCCAGCTGATCACGGAATGCTTTAACTTGTGCAGCATATTCTGGATCTTCAACTTCGCGTTCGCGTTGTTCTTCAATCTGATCCATCAGGTAATACACCACGTCTTTAGTGCCTTCGGCTGTTAAGCCAGAAGTTTTAAAGACAGGGCCTTCCCACTGCAATTCCTCAAGAATGTGGTTACACCATTCTTCGCGGGTTTCTTCTGGCAGCTGATCGATCTTGTTCAGTACCAATACCACTGGGAGTTTAGACAGGGTTGGAGAGAATTTTTCCAACTCTGCCATAATGGCTTTGGCATTGTAAGCGGGGTCTGAACCATCAATCGGCTGTACATCGACAATGTGTAGCAAGATACGAGTACGTGCTAAGTGTTTCAGGAAGCGAATACCTAAACCAGCACCTTCCGCTGCACCTTCGATCAGACCTGGAATATCTGCCATCACAAATGAACGGTGACGGTCGGCATCCACCACACCCAGGTTAGGCACCATGGTGGTAAACGGATAATCCGCTACTTTTGGTTTTGCTGCAGATACCGCACGGATGAAGGTTGATTTACCTGCATTCGGCATACCCAGCAAGCCCACGTCTGCCAGTACTTTCAGCTCCAGACGGACTTCACGGAATTCACCTTTAGTACCATGAGTACATTTACGTGGAGCACGGTTAGTCGATGATTTGAAATGGGTATTACCTAAACCACCTTCACCGCCTTGAGCAACCATCACTTTTTGACCGTCTTCGACCAGGTCACCAATGATGTCGCCAGATTCACAATCGACAATAGTTGTTCCCACAGGAACTTTTAAAATAACTGATTCGCCACCACGACCAGCACAGTTTGCGCCAGCACCGTTTTTACCACGTTCAGCGCGAAATTTACGGGTATAACGATAATCTACAAGGGTACTCGTGTCGTCGTCAGCCTGAATATAAATGCTGCCGCCACGACCACCATCACCACCATCTGGACCACCAAATGGTACGAACTTTTCACGGCGAAAACTGGCTACGCCATTGCCACCGTCGCCAGCCTCTACGGTAATGACTGCTTCATCAACAAAGCGCATATTGCCAATCCTCTAAAAACTTTAAAACCGCCTATTCTGCCATATTTTAAAGCATTTCTCGACTACATTTCTGCACTATTCCATGAAGATCGCGGATTTCAGCCGGTATTTTTATTGATCTGGATTTAAACCGTTCTATATCCTCAACTTAAAAACTATGTTTTTATTTTTAATATAGTTTTTAATGATGATCTGATTGTTTTTTATTATTTCTGCTTTACCTATGCGCGGCTTATAGTGCACACATCTTCAGGAGAGTTGATTCTATGAGCAGTTCAGAAGGGAATTCTGTCCGTCCATTATCATCACAATTTGTATTGTTGATGGCAATCGCATGTGGTCTATGTGCTGGATCGGCCTATTTTAATCAGCCGCTGATCTACTCTATCGAACAAAGTTTAGGGATCAGCACCACTCAGGCCGGCTTTGCTGTTGTCATCGCTCAGATTGGTTATGTACTCGGTTTGATGCTACTGGTACCTTTGGGTGACTTTTTAAATAAGCGCAAGCTGATTGTCTGCCTGATGGTCTTTGCAGCAACTTCGCAGATTCTCTTATCCTTTAGTACGACGCTGAGTACGCTTTATCTGTTTACCTTATGCGCGACTTTTGGTTCGATCTCTGCTCAGGTATTGATTCCGTTTGCTTCGACTATTAGTCCACCGCAATCCAGTGCTGCCATTGTCGGGAAATTAATGAGTGGTCTGGTGATGGGCATTATCCTGTCACGGACTTTTGCCGGCTTTGTTTCGACTTACTGGTCTTGGGAAGGAGTTTATCTCAGCAGTGGCATCATTACCCTGCTCTTTGCTGTGCTGATGTGGAAAAAACTGCCAGACACTCAACCACAAGCTGGATTGACTATTGGTGCGATTTATAAATCATTATTCACCCTTGCCAAGAATCACCCGCATCTGATTCGTCGTGCCTGTGCAGGCGCACTCGGTTTCGGCATTTTATCGATGATCTTTACTTCAATGACTTTTGTGCTAGGTAGTGCGCCATATCATTTTAGTGATTTCGAAATTGGTTTGTTTGGATTGTTGGGTGTAATCGGAATTTATTCATCTAGCTGGTCAGGTAAGACTGTAGGACTCGGTAAAGAAAATTTCGTTGCCAAGCTCTGTATTTTCCTGATGCTGTTTGCACCTATTCCTTTATATTTCGCTCAACAGAATATTGTGGTTTATGCCATTGGTGTACTCATGGCCTACTTTGGTTTAACGGCTTTTCACGTACTGAATCAGAATCTGGTTTACCGCATCGATTTAAAGTCGCGCTCACGGATTAATGCCGTGTATATGACCATTTATTTCACTGGTGCGGCACTTGGTTCACTGGGTGCAGTGTATGCTTGGGAACATTGGCAATGGATCGGTTGTGTTGTATTGGCTCTAGTTTTCGCAATTGGAATTTTGCTGATTGACCGGTTTGATTTTAAAAAAATGAAACAGGTTTAAATATGAAATGCAAGGAATAAATCGAAAGGTTTATTCCTTATTTAATTCAAATAAAATTGGGACATGATCACTATATTTCAGCCATTTATTTTGATCAAACACATGAGCTGATGAAACCGATACATCAAATAATTCTGCTGAACTAAATAAATAATCAATAGACCTCTTGCGAAAGTAAAAACTACCTCAATATAGATTTCATGAAATATCAGAAATTAAACCGTTTTTCAGATTCTGAATTCAAGCGCTTGGTTGGTGTACCTCGACCAGTTTTTAGTGAAATGGTCGAAGTTTTAAAAGAAGCAGAATCACTTAAAAAGAAATCTGGGCGTCCTCATACTTTAGCTATAGAGGATCAATTATTATTAACACTCAATTACTTACGGAATTACAGCACTCAATTGGAATTGGCTGCAAATTACCATATCGCTGAAAGTAATGTGAATCGAACTATTAAAAAGGTTGAAGATGCATTAATGAAATCAAGACGTTTTACCCTGCCAAAACGAAGCATTACCACAGCAGACGAACAATTTAACTGGGTAATTATTGATGCGACAGAATGTTCAATAGAACGCCCGAAAAAAAAATCAGAGTAAGTTTTACAGTGGTAAAAAGAAGAAACATACGTTAAAAGCCCAAGTGATCTATCATCCGAAGAGCAAACAAATCATAGGAGTAGATATATCGTCTGGCAGTCAGCATGATATTAAATTGGCAAGAAAAACAGTTAAGAAATTCAAACATTGTGACTATGTTATGACCGATTTAGGGTACTATGGGTTAGAGCAAGATGGCTTTAAGTTATTGATGCCAATAAAGAAAAAGAAGAATTTCCCCTTATTTGATGCTGAGAAAAATTACAATAAAATGATTGGAAAAATACGAGTTGTAATCGAACATATTAATAGTCAATTGAAAAGATTTAGAATACTAAGTGAACGCTATCGAAATAGACGAAAAAGATTCGGTTTACGCATTAACTTAATCGCTGCACTGGTAAACCGGATGAACTTGCAATAACGACTTTCGCAAGAGGTCTAATATGATAAGGTTTGTTCAAATTACGCTGCATATAGAAAGTTGATTGTGTTTCTTCACCTTGATTTTCTTTATGAATTTGATGATAAACACTATAAATATTTAAATCCTGTAATTCCATCACCACATCAGAGTGATTCCACCAACGATCCCAGACATCCCATTGACTATTGCTATTCCAGTCACCACAGAGAATCGTAGGTTGTACACCTATTTTATTTTTATGTCGTTGTAAGTATTTCCAAAGCTGTCCGATATATTGAAAGGTTGGAGAGTTAGCAAATTTTGTCCATACACCAATAAATACGATTTCATTAATTTCGACCGGCAAAAATAACTCTAAACCCTCATCCTCCCAATTTAAAGGCTTCAATAAAAAATTAGACTTTACAAATATCGCCAAACCCTTATTTATATTTGAACCCTTCCATAAATAACGAGGCATCCATTCTTCATATTTTTGCTGTGCTTTAGCGGTATTTTCACATTCTTGAATAACAAAAATATCTGCATCTATATTGTTTAATAAATGCAATTTATTTCTAAAACCACCATTACAGTTCCATGTAAATATTTTCACAACAAAAGCCTAAACAATCTTTTTAACGCGTTCTTTACTCTCTAAAATCTCCGGCAAACTACGTTCCAACCAACCAATCAGATAATTCAATTTTTCTGCTGCTTGCGAACCGGCAATCGTCAGCTGATATTCCACTTTTGGTGGTACTACCGGATAAACCGTTCTTAAGATAAAACCATCCTGCTCCAGCATTTTCAGGGTTTGTGCCAGCATCTTTTCACTGACGCCTTCAATCCGTTGTTTCAGCTCACTAAAACGATGTACCCCATCACTCAGGCATCGCAACACCAGAATCGACCATTTATTGGCAAGATGTTCAAGGATTTCACGGGATGGACAATCAGTGGATAACACCTGCCCCAATAATTTACTGGTTTCATAAGCCGACATATATTTTTCTCTTAAGTTATAAACTTACTTATTGGCATGTACTTTCATTTTGAAAGTTAGCAGATCAACAATTGAACAGCAAGTTGAATTTTAAACTTATTCTTCCATTGAAATCTTTTAGTCATGCAATAAAAAAGAGCCTCAAATGAGGCTCTTTATTTCAGCTCGACACTAATTATGCATTAGTTTCAGCAGGGATTTTCTGGAAGCGTACACCGCCCATTTGTTCAGCGATACGAAGTACCTGGCAGCTATAGCCAACTTCGTTATCGTACCAAACGTATGCAGTCAGACGGTTGCCTGAAGTGATTGTTGCTTGCGCATCGAATACACCTGCAGTACGAGAACCAATAAAGTCAGAAGATACAACCTCAGTAGAGTTTGTATAACCGATTTGACCTTGAAGGCTAGAGTTGATAGAGATTTGACGGATATATTCATTTACTTCGTCACGATCAACTTCTTTCTCAAGAGTCAGGTTCAGGATCGCAAGAGATACGTTTGGAGTAGGAACACGTACTGAGTTACCAGTCAACTTGCCTTTCAACGCAGGAAGTGCTTTCGCAACCGCTTTAGCAGCACCAGTTTCAGTGATGACCATGTTCAGTGTAGCAGCACGGCCACGACGGTCAGCTTTGTGGTAGTTGTCGATCAGGTTCTGGTCGTTAGTGAACGAGTGAACTGTTTCAACGTGACCATTGATTACTGTGTATTTGTCGTTTAATACTTTCAGTGTTGGAGTGATCGCGTTAGTTGTACAGCTTGCTGCAGAGATGATCTTGTCTTCATCAAGAATGTCATCCTGGTTCACGCCGTAAACCACGTTTTTCATGTCACCTTTACCAGGTGCAGTCAGGATCACGCGTGAAACGCCTGGGCATTTCAGGTGTTGAGCCAGACCTTCTGAATCACGCCATTTACCAGTATTGTCGATTAGCAATGCATCTTCGATACCATACTGAGTGTAGTCCACTTCAGATGGGTTAGAAGCATAAATTACTTTAATAAAGTTACCATTCGCGATGATGGCTTCGTTTTCTTCATCTACAGAAATTGTACCAGCGAATGGACCATGGATAGAGTCACGACGCAGTAAAGACGCACGTTTTTCCAGGTCACCGTCAGCAGTTTTACGTACAACGATTGCTTTCAGGCTTAGACCACGACCTAGACCAGATTGGCTGATCATCAGACGAGCAAGGATACGACCGATACGACCGAAACCGTAAAGAACAACATCTTTGTTTTCTACAGTTGTTGCATTACCTTGGATTGGTTTAACAGCGTTTGCAACGAATTCGTTAACGTCACCGCCTTTTGCTTTGAATTCTTGAGCCAGTTTACCCAAGTCAACTTCAGCAGTACCGATATTGTCGATTTTTGCCAAAGCTTCAAGAATTGGGAAAGTGTTAACGACTGACAGTTCAACATCTAGTACGCGAGCACGACGGTGAGCTTTAAGGATCTGGATGACAGAACGGTTAATTAAAGAGCGACCATATACTGTAGCTTCGATATTTTTTTCACGGTATAACTGGCCAACTAGGGCAATCATACGTTCCGCGATTTCTTCACGGTTTTTCCAGCGACCTTGGTGCTCTGCATGGAGGGCAACGATAGTGTCTTTGCTCACAGATACGTCCTCTAATTAATTGTAAATCTAAGCATAAATTGCAAAACCACGTAATTGTAATGGAATTGACAGCAAGTTTGAATCAAAAGCTGCCAATGTCCGGCTTAAATTTCCCTATATTCATTATAAATTTGGAAAATAGTTGTAATTAGTAAGATGATTTTACATTTAAAAAATCCAAAATCTTATTTTTGATCAGACAAAAAGATTTTTGTTAAATGTTGTTTATTCACACAAACATTTTTCTATCATTCTTTTCATTTCTCTATTCTATCCTTGTAATACTCAAGATTCTTTTCTAAAGCCTTTTGCTGTATATGCTGCTTATAAAGATGTAATACACCTTCCACCACCAGCAACACCACTGCCAACCAGATCGGAATATAGGTCAGCCATTCTCCTGGCTCAACCCGCTCACCCAGTGCCATCGAAGCAAAAGCCAGTAATACCGGTTCCAGATAACTGAGCAGACCAAAAATCACAAAAGGTAAATAACGGCTGGCCAAAATATAACTTCCCAAACCCACAGCACTCAAAAAGCCTAACCCCAGGACTGTCAGAATCAGATGCGGGAAATTTACGATCAGCTGGAAAGAATCGCTATAAACAAAGCCCAGATAAAACGCCACCGGCAAGATCAGGCATAGATCCCACCAGAAACCGCCTAAATGATCAGTGCCAAAGCGACGGCGTAAAAAGAAATACACCGGATAAGCTAAGGCTACATATACCGTTTCCCAAGCAATCGAACCAATCCGCCAGAGCTCATGCCCTACACCTAATACAGCACAGACTACGGCGGCCAGCTGCCAACTGGAAAGTTTTTCCTTATAGAGAATGCATCCAAATAGCACCATTACCAAAGGGAGCAGGAAATAACCTAGCGATACCTGCAACCCACGTCCGTTGATGGGTCCCCAGAGAAACAGCCAGAGCTGAGTGGTACACAGTAAAGAACTGATAATCAGCCAGATCAGAAAGGTGGGCTGTTTTAGAACACGCTGAAAAATACTACTGATATGTTTCAGGTCACCCGACCAGCACATAAAGGCAGTTAAAAATGGTAATGTTGCCAGCATGCGCCAGGCAAAGGTCTGTTCACTATTTAGAGGCTGCAAAAAAGGCGTGAAAATATAAAGCACACCAAAAACCACCGATGCCATAACTGACAACGCGATACCTTTATACATTCACTACCCCAAGCTATCTTTGCCGGCATTATATCGAGATACCATCTGGAAAGCTTGCCTATACGCTTGGATCGAATGATAAATTTTCAGTGTAGGGGTTCAGCTTTTCCGAACATAAAAAAAACCATGCCGAAGCATGGTTTGAGGAGAGATCAGATTAACGTGCTGTCTGCTTGGTCTGAATCAGGTCACTCAGGTCATAGCCGACCGATCTTGCATATTCCAGATATTCATTCACAACTGCTGGATCTGGCTGTGGAGTACGTGACAATACCCACATATATTTACGTTTTGGCTCACCCACCAGTACGGTTTGATAATTATCATCCAGCTTTAAAATCCAGTAATCCCCACGAGCAATTGGAATCCAGCGGATCGCTTCTGGCAAGAAGCTGACTTTAAATTGCGTGTTGTAAGGTGGATTTTGAGCAAATGCTTCCCCCACGGATTGGGTTATAGAACCATCTTTTTTGATACAGCGGTTATCAACCTTAACATTACCATTTTCATTTAAGGTATAGGTCGCGGTAACATCACGGTCACATTTGTTCTGGAACTGCAGTGGCTTGCGGGCAACTTCATACCAGGTACCTAGGTAATTACCCAGATTCACCTTATCTACAGTAGGCAGTGGCTTGGTTTCAGCAGCAAAAGTCATGGTAGCGGCACTGAGCCCTAAACCTAATAGCACCGCCCCACCTACAGCAATCTTGGTAAGTTTCAGACCCGCTTGCGGGAGATTTCTAGTTATCATAAAGCATCCTTTTCGTTACACAGATCATTCAACAGAAGTCTGAAGCACATGTTTTTTAAAACAATTAATCTGTAGACCAAAATAGCGTCATCGTGTGAATGATTGTGTATCGATATGTAAGATTTATGATTAGTTTTGCACAACTAAAAATAGCCAGATCAGAGACTTAACTTAGCATCTGGGCCTTTAAACGCAGGATTTCATCACGTAGACGCGCGGCCTGTTCAAACTGCAGTTCCTTCGACGCTTTGAGCATCTCTTTTTCCAGCTTGCTAATGTGTTTGGCAAACAGTTTTGGATCTGCCAGCAAATGACGTTCATCTGCACTTAGCGCTTTGGCCTGATCGGAAATCCGTTCTTCGATTTGATCATCATCCAGCAGCTCACCGGTATCAATTTCCTTGATTACCTGACGCACGGCACTACGCGGCACAATGCCATGCTCTTCATTAAACTGCAGTTGTTTGGCACGACGGCGCTCTGTTTCATCAATCGCTTTCTGCATTGAATCGGTAATGCGATCCGCATACAGAATAGCCTTACCTTTCAAGTTACGTGCCGCACGACCAATAGTCTGAATAAGTGATCGTTCAGAACGCAGGAAGCCTTCTTTATCTGCATCCAGAATCGCCACCAGTGAAACTTCCGGCATATCCAGACCTTCACGCAACAGGTTAATCCCGACCAGAACATCATAAACACCGGTACGCAGTTCATGAATAATTTTCACACGCTCAACCGTATCAATATCCGAGTGCAAATAAGCCACTTTCACGCCATATTCTTTCAGATATGAGGTCAGGTCTTCCGCCATACGTTTAGTCAAGGTTGTCACCAGTACGCGCTCATTCAGATCTTTGCGGATATTAATTTCTGACAAAACATCATCGACCTGAGTCAGTACCGGGCGAATTTCAATTTCCGGATCAACCAGACCGGTTGGACGCACGACCTGCTCGACGATCTGCTCTGACTTTTCCAGCTCATAGTGTGCCGGTGTCGCACTGACATAAATGGTGGTCGGCACAATCCGTTCCCATTCCTCAAATTTCATCGGACGGTTATCCAGCGCACTTGGCAGACGGAAACCGTAGTTCACCAGATTTTCCTTACGTGAACGGTCACCCTTATACATCGCACCAATTTGCGGAACAGTCACGTGTGATTCATCAATAATCAGCAAGGCATCATCCGGCACATAGTCAAACAGTGTCGGTGGTGCTTCGCCAGCCGGACGACCGGATAAATGCCGCGAATAGTTTTCAATACCGTTGGTATAACCCAGCTGCTGCATCATTTCCAAATCATAGCGGGTTCGCTGTTCAATCCGTTGTGCTTCCAATAACTTGTCATTGGTACGGAAGAATTCCAGGCGTTCCTGCAGTTCTTCACGAATAGTTTCAATCGCACGTGCCAGATGATCTTTCGGTGTCACATAGTGGCTCTTCGGATAAATCGTCACACGTGGCACTTTGCGGATCATTTTGCCAGTCAGTGGATCAAACCAGCGGATGGAATCTACTTCATCATCAAACAGTTCGATACGGATGGCATTCTGGTCCGATTCTGCCGGGAAAATATCAATAATTTCACCACGAATACGATACGTACCACGTAAAAATTCCAGCTCATTCCGGGTATATTGCATCTCCACCAGACGGCGAATGATGTCATCCCGATTGATCCGGTCGCCTTCCACTACATGCAGCAACATGCTCATGTAGGCGTTCGGATCACCCAGACCATAAATCGCCGACACCGAAGCCACAATAATTGCATCACGGCGTTCTAATAAGGCGCGGGTTGCCGACAGTCGCATCTGATCAATATGGTCATTAATTGCAGCATCTTTCTCGATAAAAGTGTCGGAAGATGGCACATAAGCTTCCGGCTGATAATAGTCGTAATAACTGACAAAATATTCGACCGCATTATTCGGGAAAAATGCCTTAAATTCGCCATAAAGCTGTGCTGCCAGTGTTTTGTTATGCGCCATGACAATGGTAGGACGCTGGGTACGCGCAATCACATTGGCCATGGTGTAAGTCTTTCCCGAGCCCGTCACCCCTAGTAACAACTGATTTTTATACCCCTGTTCAATGCCCTGAACCAGTTTTTCAATGGCCTGTGGCTGGTCACCTGCTGGCTGATAATGAGTGACCAATTCGAAAGGGGTTTTATCTGACATAAGCTTTGGCAAATTCACTGGAAATACGTTGTTTTTATTATGAGGGCAAAATGGAATTACTCAATCCCTGTCTAGGTTGCTGTTTAGTAAAATAAAACAGGATCATTGTCATTATTTTATATTGCTTTACTCAGTTCAAATTTGATGAATAAGGGACAGAACAATCCAAATTGCTTTGAAACATATAACAATAATGAGTATAAAATTGAGATCTATAAAATTATAAAAAGCAGGCAAAATCATGAAAGATAAAGAATATCGTGAAATCGCTACTAAGAACCAATTTCGCTATATGGGCACAATCATATTTTGTATGGGTCTTTTCTATTTGTTCTTGGTCATTGGTGCCTTATTGAATAAGCACTTTTTATAAAAGGCCGTCACTTATGCAAAAGAATAAATTAAGCATTTTTAGACAGCAACTCTATTTAGGTTTGTTCGGTATCCTATTCTGGATTATTGGCGGAATTTTGACGTATCTGTTTGGGTAACGCTGCACAATAATGCCTTGACCCCTGCCCGTTTCAAAGGCAACATGAAATCAATCAGGATATCGAATAAAAAGTGCTATGACTTACCAATACCACGACGAAAGCATTGTCAAAAGTTTACCTGAAGATACGATTTTCGTATTTGGCAGCAATTTGGCCGGGCTACATGGCGCTGGTGCAGCCAGAACTGCTCTTGAGCATTTTGGCGCGGTTGAAGGCGTGGGTCGTGGCTGGTCGGGTCAAAGCTATGCCATTCCAACCATGAATGAGCATTTACAACAAATGCCACTATCCCAGATTCAACATTATGTTGAAGATTTTAAAACCTACACCAAAAATCATCCGAAGAATAAATATTTTATTACCTCCATCGGCTGTGGCATAGCGGGTTATAAAGTCGAAGAAATTGCGCCAATGTTTAAAGGCATTTCTCATAATGTGATTTTTCCGCAATCTTTCCGTCCTTTTGTGGAAAAACCATTGCCGAAATTGACTGAAAAATTCCTGAAAACCATTTTTAGAGATTCGATTATTTTTGCAGATAGCACAGACGACATCATTGATGTGCTTGCCTTGAGCGATAACGAAAAAACCCTGGCGAAAATCCTACTCAATACCCAAATGTACCCAACGGATAGTAATGGTCGGGATCGTGTCTTTGAAATTCAGGATATTCTGTATAACCTGCAAGGCAAGGTCTTCGAGTTTCAAAGCAATACTGAAGGATCCATGGTGTTCGGTGGCGTTATTCTCGCCTTGTTAGAACTGTATAATATGAATGAACAGGATTTCTCGGATGTCTGGCATGGAAAGCGTGAAATTGCACCGCCAAAACCTGAAAATAAGGCACGTAAAAAACCACATTAAGGTTTTCATCCCAATTGATCAAAAGCCAATATATCCATTGGCTTTTTTTCATAAGGCTCTAGACTAGCAGATTTACACTTAATTTTACCTAATGAGGTTCCACAGCTCAGTTGCTAACTCATTAGGTTCCCTCATCCAACGCCATTCAGTTTCTTTAAGATGATAATCAAAGTACTCTTTTGATATGCCGTTAAACTTTGCTAGCCTTCTTTTACAAAAGCTCCAAAATGATTCTATTCCATTTATATGACATTCTCCTCTAGCAAACTCATTTGCTCCGTGATTTACCCTAAAATGCTTTGAATAACCCACATCAACAAGACCATTATAGCCACGCCATCCATCACTATAAATCACACTCTCAAGTGAAACTTTACCAATGATAACCTCTTGTAAAGTCTTCATTTTACAGTCAGGTACGATTTCAGTATAGACGCGCCCATTACGTTCGAATATTCCAAATACTGGCTGTTTTAGAGTCCCACGACCACGCTTTAACTTTCCATGAAACCCACGTTGCCTTTTCGCTCCAAAATAGCTTTCATCTACTTCTATTGAACCAACAAACTTAGCTCTTAAATCTGTTTGATGATCATAGATAGTTTCTCTAAAAAGCATGTACCAATAGTTAATCGTATTACGATTTAAATTGAGTAATAAGGCTGTTTTGGAAGCAGGAATATCAACACAAAAGCATTGAATAATTTTTTTAATCTTGTAGTGACTTAATTTACTGTTTTCTATCATGATTCTAGACTAATATAATCATTTTGCTAGTCTAGAGCCTTCATAATTAAAATTAATCGAATGCCTAATCATTCAAAAAATCTAAATATAAAGATTTATATATCACATTATTTTAAATTAACTTTTTTACTCTTATACTGATCAAACGATATTAAATAATAATTGAGCTGCTTGAATGAATATGTTGGATTCCCCTTTTTTTGAACTTTCACCAGTCGCCATGTGGCTCGAAGACTTTAGTGAAATCAAAAAACAGTTTGATCTTTGGCGAGCTCAGGGAGTCGAGGATTTATTGACTTTTCTAAAGGAAGACGAAGCACGTGTTTTAGAATGTGCCCAAAAAATTAAATTATTAAAGGTGAATCCTAAAACCCTAGAACTCTTTCAAGCCAAAGATTTTGATCATTTACATCAGAATCTGGGACAGATCTTTAAAGAGGATATGAGCAAGACCCATATCCAGGAACTGGTCGCTCTATGGAACGGCGAAACCCAGTTTTCCCATCCTGCGGTGAACTATACCTTGACCGGTCAGCGCCTGGATATCCAACTGAAAGGAATTGTCCTGCCACAACATGAACATGATCTTTCCCTGCTGTTAATTACAACAGAAGATATTACCGCTTATACTGAAGCACGCCGTCTGGAAGAACGTAACCGTCATCTGGCCGAGGCACGTTTTATTTACTCACCCGCTTCACTTTGGGTCGAAGATTTTAGCCGGATTAAAATTAAATTAGATCATTTACGTGAATTAGGCATTGAGGATTTCAAGACTTTTCTGGATGTACATCATGAATTTATTCATGAATGTATTCGTGATATCCGGATTATTGATGTCAATCAGGCAACCCTGGATTTACTGGGTGCTTCCAGTAAAGAAATGCTGTTAAAAAACCTGCATAAAGTCTTTGCCAAAGATATGGTCCAGACTTTTAAAGAACAGCTCATTGAACTCTGGAATGGCAACCTGCATCATCAGCGTGAAGCCATTAATTATGCGCTGGATGGCAGTATCCGCCATGTTTTGCTGCAATTTACCGTGTTTCCAGATTATCTGCAGGACTGGAGTATGGTGCAGATTGCTTTGACTGATATTACTGCACGGAAAAAAGCGGAAAATTATCTGGAATATTTAGGCAAACATGACGTTCTGACCAAGCTCTATAACCGTGCCTTTTATATGGCAGAACTCAGCCGTCTGGAACGTAACGACATCCAACCGATTTCCTGCATTTTTATGGATCTGAATGGCCTCAAAGAAGTCAATGACAGCCTAGGACATGATGCCGGCGATAACCAACTGCGTCGTTTAGGCAATATCCTGAATCAGCTGATTCAGCATACGCCTTATTCTGCTTCGCGTATTGGCGGAGATGAATTTGTGGTGCTTTTACCGGGTGCAGATAAAGCAGCTCTGCAAAACTGTTTAAAAAGCCTGCAGGAGTTATTGGTTGTCGATAACCAGTTTTATTCACATCAGCCTCTCAGCCTTTCGATTGGTCATGCGACAAGTGCAGCAGGTGAACGAATTGAAGATATGCTAAAACGGGCCGATCAGGAAATGTATGTGCAAAAGAGAAATCATTACCAGCATCATAACCGTAGAGCACCAGCCTCCTAATTACTAGGGAGCTAAAATGTTAAAAATAAAAAAAGCCATGTAATAAACATGGCTTTTTTCAATCAGGAATTAGCGTTTACCCATGGATTTACGGGTACCACGTGGTGGCATCCAGGTTCGATCCGCATAATGTCTCGGTTTTGGACGCAAGTCTTCATAAACCTCTTCAGACGTCGATTCAGCTTTTTTCAATGGAAAAGGTAAATTCACCAAAGGCTTTTTCTTGGGAGTATTTGAGGAGCTCATTAGATTGACTCAAAAATAACTGTGGCTATTGTATAAAAAAAAAGTGACCGATGTACAACTTAAGCGTTTAAATTTCATTAAGCAATTGATAATAAAACTATAAATTTATCATTGTATGTGAATACCAATCACCATAGCCAAGTGCTACTTTTAAAAAGATGGATTACATTAACACTCAAATAATAAAACACACTGAAATAGATCGCTTTATTTATTAACCTTTCACTTACTTATTCTACTTGTTTTCCATACAGACTTATTCAAATAAGTTTAGTTTGATAAAAAAACAAAAACAAAGATGAATAAATGAAACAAGGAATTCAAATGAAAGGAATTTTAGGGACAATGATCGGGTCCACGATTCTATTACCAACATTAGGCTATGCTGATACGTCTTATTTCAGCCTTCAGGATGGAGATGGCTTTAAACGTTTTTCTGTATCAGTGGGTGCTTTGCATGTGATGCCACAAGGTAAGGCACAGCCATTCAAAGTCAATACTGCTGTTCAGAATGGTGAAAGCTATAGGAATGGTGCGATTGGTGTTGATACTGTCCTTAACAATCTGGATCCATCAGTAAATCAGAATGCAGTGAAACTTTTATTAGAAGGGATAGGCTTTTTCACAGGAGGTACATTACCTGCAAGTCTAAGCGGCTCAACAGAAATCAATGGCCTATCTGAATGGAATAATCCGGGCACTGGTTTAGAAGCTGATGATGTTACAACACTAGGCATCATGACCAATTACTTCTTTACAGATAATGTTTCATTAGAAATAAAAGCAGGTATTCCACCTAAAGTTGATCTCCAAGGCAAAGGTAGAATTTATGCACCTTTCTCAGGAACTGCGACTCCTACTTTGGGTAGCATTGAGCTTCCACTTGATATCGTACTGAAGAAGGATATCGAAATTACAGATCTGGAAGCCTATGGGCCCACTGCTTCCGCCCGTGCATGGACACCAGCTTTTGAGTTCCAGTATCACTTTGGCAAAACTGGCGTAAATAAATTCCGTCCTTATATTGGCGTAGGCTTGATGTATGCCTACTTTAACGAACTAGAAATCAATCCACAGACGGAACAGGATTTAATCAAAGCTGGACATATGATTGCCAATATTCTGGATAATAAGGCTGGAGCATCATTAGAAAATACACCGAATGAAAAAGCCAATCCAAAAGTTAAACTGGATGCTACAGATACCTTTGCTCCAGTGGTGACTGCAGGTTTTACTTATGACTTTAATGACAAGTGGTTTGCAGTAGGATCCATCAGCTATGCGCATTTAAAGAATGAAACTACAATCACAGTAATTGATGATCACTTTGGAAAATTAATTGAATCCAAAGCAGACATTGAGGTAAATCCTCTACTTGCTTATGCCGGGATCGGTATACGTTTCTAAACAGATCCTCAAAAAGCAGAGTCTCACTCTGCTTTTTTATTCACAAGTACACAATTGAATGTCACAAGAAAATGAGTCTGGAATCAAATCCGCTTAAAACTGATTTTCCTTAACACTCATACACATAAAAAAAATTTATCTTTTAAGTAATTATTATTCTATCGCGACAATAAGTTGAATCGACTAACATAAGTAACAATGCCCACAGGATGAGTTTCTTATGTCTGACAGCCAGTTTTCCAAGCCACTTATCTATATGCTCATCGGTGCAGCAATTATTCTGGCTTTGTCTCTGGGTGTACGACATGCGTTCGGCCTGTATCTGGTGCCGATGAGCCATGAATTTGGCTGGGGTCACAATGTCTTCAGTCTGGCGATCGCCATGCAAAACCTGATCTGGGGTGCAGTTCAGCCGGTCACAGGCGCAATTGCAGATAAATATGGCAGCAAGCTGGTGGTTGCTGTTGGTGGTGCCCTATATGCACTCGGGCTATTGCTGATGGCCGTCAGTTCAACCCCATTACTATTGAATGTCAGTGTGGGCCTGATTATGGGCCTTGCCTTGTCTGCAACTTCCTTCCCGGTACTGCTATCTGCCGTTGGTCGCGCTGCTCATCCTGAAAAACGCAGTCTGGCAATGGGGATCGCTAGTGCTGCTGGCTCATTCGGGCAGTTTATTATGCTGCCCTCCACCTTACTGCTACTACAAAGCATTGGCTGGTCAGCTGCCCTGATTGTCAGTGCCATTCTCATTGCGTTGATTGTTCCCCTCGCCTGGATGCTGAAAGCTCCCATTTATAAAAATCCCAATGCTGTTCCTGTCGCCAACACACCCTCGCTGAGCTTTAAGCAGATTCTGGTGATTGCAAAAAATCACAAACCGTTCTGGTTTTTGGCACTGGGCTTTTTTGTCTGCGGCTTTCAGGTGGTATTTATCGGAATTCACTTACCGGGTTATCTGATTGACCATGGTTTTAATGCCACTACAGGAACAGTGTTCTTAGCACTTGTTGGTCTGTTTAATATAGTTGGCACCTATACCGCCGGCTGGCTCGGTGGCAAGTACTCCAAACCGCATTTGCTCATGGGCCTGTATGGCCTGCGTGGTGTCGCCATTATTGCCTTTTTGCTGCTGCCCCTTACCACATGGACAGTGTATGCCTTTGGTGTCATTATGGGATTATTGTGGCTATCTACCGTACCGCTGACCAATGGTATCGTGGCCAATATGTTTGGGGTAAAATACCTCACCATGCTGAGTGGAATCGTGTTCTTTACCCATCAGGTCGGTTCATTCTTTGGCGGCTGGCTGGGTGGTGTGAATCATGATCTGGCGGGTAACTATAATGCCGTGTGGATGCTATCAATTGTTTTAAGTATCTTTGGCGTACTGGTGCATTTCTGTGTCAATGAGGAGCAGATTGTTCATGACTGATTCAGGCTTTCTATTCAAACTCATCATCAGTATGAGTCTGGTACTGTTATTGGCGCTTGCTCTGCTGCTATGGAGCCAGACACCACAATTATTTGAATACTTTAATCAGGCCTTTTGTGCGCATTAATCATACAAACTGTTGCCAAATCATCAGCAAAATTCCCGATTTTCAGTGTAGAAAAAACTAAAAGTAATAAAAACAGTAGAATAAATAAATTTCATTGCTATTTCATAAACTTAGCATTTTTAATCATTTTGCTAAAGTACAGAAGTCTCATACATTTTGATCATGACAAAACAATGATGAGACTTTTCAATGACCAGTTTATCGCAATTATCACAAGCTATTCATGATGCGCCACGTTGGCATCAGCCAGACCAGTTCCAGAATCCGGAAGAGATTCAAATCGTTCCCCAACATGATGCTGCCCTGGGCGCAGTGGTGTATGGGCTGGATGCCCGTAAAGCCCAATCTGGCGAAACCATTTTAAAATTAAAACAGGCATTGGCTGAGCATCTGATCTTGATTATCAAAAATCAAAGCTTGGATGATTTGCAGTACTTGGCCTTTGCCACTTATTTCGGTTCAATTTTCCGTCCAAGCCCAGATACCCCAGTTCTTGCAGCGCAATCAGATACTGGCGTACCACCAGACGTAGTACCCGTATCTAATGCCGTTGGTCAGGGCGACTATACCGGTCATGGCGAACTCACTCCACATGCCGATCACCAATGGACACCGCTTCCTTCTTTCGGTTCTTTGCTTTATGCAATTGAACTGCCAAAAGATGGTGGTCAAACCACCTGGTATAACACCATCAAGGCCTATGAAGCACTAGACGAAGCAACAAAAGCACATATTGATAATCTACAATTGATTACCTACAACCCATTTGTACGTCGCCAAAAAACCAAAGATGTAAGTAATGATCAAGGTTATGGCACAAGCCCACTATACCGATTTAAAGATCAACCAATTTTAAGTCATGCCTACCCGCATCCGCTGGTACGTACCCATCCAGAAAGTGGTCGTAAGGCACTATGGCTGAACACCCATACTGAAGTAGAGCTGGTGAATTATGATGATCAGGAAGGTAGTAAGTTAATTGCAGAATTGCGTGAGCACGTGCAAAAACCTGAATTTTCCTATGAGCATAACTGGGAAGTTGGTGACATCGTATTCTGGGACAATCAGGTGACTTTACACTCGCGTCGCCCTTTCCCGGCTGATCAGCGTCGTCTGTTAAAACGTATCAGTCTGGCAGGTAGCCGTCCGTATTAATAACAATAAGCAAAGATCAATAATTATACATATTCTGACTTTTACACCATTGAGTATCCTGACCGCCCAATGGTGTTTTTCTTTATTTTTTCTGTTGGCATTACCCATTTTCACTTAGATCTAGTTGACCTAAATTTTCCTGTCGCTTTTCCTGCATTAACACGACCCGTGCATAACTTACCTTTTTTCACTTAAACCTCATCGTGTAGCTGTCTTTTTCTGATTAGCGTATTGATGAACTTAGGAATATCTCTATAAAAGGAGAACAAGATGCAAGAGATTCAATTTTCCGAATGTGTCCAAGCCTGCATGACCTGCTCTCTCGCCTGTACCAACTGTGCCAGTTCATGCCTAAAAGAAGAACATCTGGAAATGATGCGTGAATGTATCCAACGCTGTTTAGACTGTTCTGATCTGTGCCAGCTCTGTGCACGCATGACCCAAAAACAGTCTCCTTTTATGAAACAGATTTGTGAGCTGTGTGCCAAAGCCTGTGATTATTGTGTAGAAGAATGCGGACACCATGAAGATGAGCATTGCCAGCAATGTGCTGAAGCCTGTCGCCGCTGTGCTGAAAAATGTCGTAAAATGGCGGCCTAATTCAAATATTCATTTTCAGTTTTATTTTTAGCCGAGCACATAATAAAAAACCCGCAAGCCAAAACTTACGGGTTTAATTTTCTAAGTTAAAACTTAACTTAGAACAGACGGTTCATACCATTCAGTGTTGCTACACGATACGCTTCCGCCATGGTTGGATAGTTGAATGTGGTTTCCACGAAATACTTGATGGTATTGTTCGGACTGTTCATGACTGCCTGACCAATGTGAATAATTTCGGAAGCGTTATTACCGAAGCAGTGGACACCCAGAATTTCCAAAGTTTCACGATGGAACAGGATTTTCAGTTCACCCACGGTGTCACCAGTAATCTGCGCACGTGCCAGATGACGGAAAGATGCCTGACCGACTTCATACGGAATTTTTTCTTCAGTCAGCTGCTGTTCAGTCTTACCAATCGAAGAAATTTCCGGAATGGTGTAAATACCGGTTGGAATGTCTGTTACCGGTTTAACGTTTTCTTCACCACTCATGTTGGCACCTGCACAACGACCTTGGTCATAGGCAGCAGAAGCCAATGAAGGCCAACCAATCACGTCACCAGCCGCGTAGATATTTTCGACTTCAGTCTGATACTGATCATTTACAGTTAATTGACCACGGCTGTTGGGTTTCAGGCCCACATTTTCCAGACCTAAACCATCAGTGTTACCGGAACGGCCGTTACACCACAGGATCGCATCTGCTTTAATCTTCTTGCCACTTTGAGTATGCAGAACGACATAATCATCCGTAGTTTCAAGATAATCGATCTGTTCATTGTGACGGATCAATACGCCCTGTTCACGTAAGTGATAAGACAGTGCGTCAGAGATTTCATCATCCAGATAGCTGAGCAGTTTTGGTTGGGTGTTAATCAGGTCAACCTTGTGGCCCAGACCGATAAAGATCGATGCATATTCACAACCAATTACGCCGGCGCCATAAATAATGATTTTTTGAATGGAATAATCCAGATCCAGAATTTTGTCTGAATCAAATACACGAGGATGATTAAAGTCCAGAATCTCAGGACGGTAAGGGCGAGAACCTGTTGCAATCACCAATTGCTGGAATTGAATGGTTTCTTTAATGCCTTCCGGGCTAAATACGAAAATGGTATTTTCGTCCTGAACGTAGGCACGACCGTGGAAGATATCGATTTTATTGCGGTCATAAAAACGTGAGTGTGTATCCACCTGTTGCTGGATCACTTTGTGCGCGTTACGAAGCACCTGCTTCATGGTGAATTGTTTCCATTCACCGACTTTTTGGAACATTGGATCACGTTGATAACGGATAATGCTTGATACTGTCTGACGCAGTGCCTTACTTGGAATTGTACCTACGTGTGTACAGTTACCGCCTAACTGTTCACGCATATCGACAATTGCAACGCGTTTGCCAGATTTTGCAAGCTTCATTGCCGCGCCTTCGCCCGCAGGGCCTGAACCTAGAACTACCGCATCATACTTAACGAAAGCCCCACTAACGACCTCTTTCTTACGTGGCATTCAACGCTCCTTTATAAATTAATTTCATCTGCAATATCTATTTGCCACATATTATGACGTAAATCATGTCAGTTTGGTGTATTTAACTGACATATATTGTGTGATGAGAACATTTTTTAAATGAATAGTGCTTTTTACCCTATTTTTACCTAAGTCCGTTATAATAAAAGCGCTATCTTTGATAATCTCCTCCCTTCAAAAACAGTGGAAAAGTTGAATATGTCTGAAAACCGTAAACCTGAACAGGGTGTCAAACTTCGCGGCGCGGAAAAGGTCGCGCGTATTCCTGTAAAAGTTGTTCCTACGGTTGAAGCTCCAAGAAAACCGGACTGGATTCGTGTCAAAATGGCCGCGCCGGATGAAGTGCAACGTATTAAAACCACCCTGCGTCAGCAAAAACTGCACACTGTTTGTGAAGAGGCTGCTTGTCCTAACCTGCCAGAATGTTTCGGGGGTGGTACGGCAACCTTCATGATCATGGGTGATATCTGTACCCGTCGTTGTCCATTCTGTGACGTTGCTCACGGCCGTCCAAATGCACTGGACCCAGACGAACCACGTCACATGGCTGAAACCATTGCCAACCTCGGTCTGAAATATGCCGTGATCACTTCGGTTGACCGTGATGACCTTTTGGATGGTGGTGCACAGCATTTCGTCGACTGTATTAAAGAAGCACGTGCATTAAGCCCAAATACCCTATTAGAAATTCTGGTACCTGACTTCCGTGGTCGTATGGATATCGCCCTACGTATCATGACTGAATGTCCGCCAGATGTATTCAACCACAATATTGAAACTGTGCCACGCCTGTATAAAGCGATGCGTCCAGGTTCAGATTATCAGCACTCTTTAAACTTGCTAAAAATGTTTAAAGAATACTGCCCGGATATCCCAACCAAATGTGGTTTGATGGTCGGTATTGGTGAAACTGAAGAAGAAGTGATTGCCCTGCTGGATGACCTGAAAGCGCATGACGTGGATTATGTGACGATTGGTCAGTATCTGCAGCCTTCTAAGCAGCACGCGCCAATTGACCGCTTTGTAACACCAGAAGAGTTTGAGCGTTATGCAGAGCATGGCCGCAAACTCGGCTTTAAAAATATCTGGTCTGCACCAATGGTACGTTCAAGTTACTTTGCAGATCGTCAATACTACGGCGAGCCAGTACCAGCCGTACGTCGTAAGACGGATCCTGCCAAGAAAATTGCCGTACAAACCATCGAAGCTTAATTGAGCTGATATGAAAAGCCCTCCATGTGAGTAATGCCAGTCAGTTAAGCAAATATTAGTAAAATGTAGTAAAAATGAGTGTATGTAAATACGCTCATTTTTTTTTATGACTTTATCTGAAAATTTAGATTGCACCCTTCAACATTCTTTACCTTCACTTAGCCATTTTAGTGAATTTATTGATTTCAACTGGATTGAGGAAAGTCTGAATCAAACAGGTAAGGCATCAATTAGAAGAAGGAAGTTACCCGCTGAACATGTGGTATGGCTTGTCATTGGACTCGCTTTATTTCGAAATCAACCTATCGGATATGTCGTAGAACAACTAAAACTTGTATTTGGTACAACAGAATATTGTGTTCCTAGCGCAGTAGTACAAGCACGACAACGTTTAGGATCAGAACCTTTAAATGCGCTATTTTCTTTACTTAGCCAAGCCTGGTTTGAAGAATCTCAGCAGCAATACTCAAACTTTCACGGTCTGAGTGTGTGCGCTGTTGATGGTGTTGTTTGGTCTATGCCTTATACAGATGAGAATTTTGCACACTTTGGTTCATCTAAAGGAAAAACTGCTGATGCTCCTTATCCACAAGTGAGAGCAACCTGCTTAGTAAATACCGCGACCCATGAAATTATAGATGCTCAAATAGGCAGTATGGATCAAGGTGAACTCACACTGGCAAGCCAATTATCTCCTTGTTCACACAGTATTACCCTATTTGATCGAGCCTATTTCTCTGCAGATTTTCTCATCGGGTGGCAAAAACGTGCAGAAGAAAGTCATTGGCTTATGCGTGCAAAAGATAATTTACGGTATGAGATTGTGGAGCGTAATTCGCAACATGACTTTCATATTAGAATGCCGATATCAACAAGAGCTAAAAAACTTAATCCAGCCTTAGGAGATTATTGGGAAGCACGTCTCATTGAGGTTGAGCAGGCAGGTAAGATTAGACGTTATATCACTTCACTAATAGATTCAAAGAGATATCCATTATTAGCTTTAGCAAAACTCTATGCCCAGCGTTGGGAAATAGAAATGTGTTACCGAGAAATCAAGAGTAACTTACAGGAAGGGAAGCATTTAAGGAGTAAACAACCTACCTTGATTTATCAAGAGTTATGGGGAGTCTTTATTGCCTATAATATTCTAAGAAGACAAATGAAATATATGGCTCAACGTGCAAAAGTCAGTCCTTTGAGAATGAGCTTTCATATTACCTCTATTGCTATCCTTAACCTATTGAAGTTTGATTCTTTGGCTTCCGCAGGCAATTTGCCTAAACATCTAGAAAGTTTAATGGAAAAATCTAAAAGGTATGTTTTACCGAAAAAAAGAAGTAGAAACTACCCACGAGTTGTGAAAGGGAAACCACAGAAATACCCAAAAAAATGCCAGTCAATCTCTTAACTGACTGGCATTACTCCATGTGAGGGCTTTTTTATTATTTATCTTTTTTATAAAAATACATCACTCCATCTTAGCTCAAAATTAATAGAAAAATCATTCAAGCTAAGTGCTTACTTATCTTCACATTTCTTTGCGCGTTCTCACTTGAATGCAGAACACTTTTCAAACAATCTCAAAGCTAGACTGCAAATTAAACGATATCGTTGCTGGACTCAAAACGATAACTCTACAGCGCATTCATGACCTAAGTCTTCATCTATTTATATCTGTCTTAAGGACATAAAAAAAATCATCCATGAATGCCGAAAACCTGGAGAAATATAACAATGCTATTTATTTTTGCTGTTCTGCTCCTCCTGCTGTGCTTATGGGCTGTTTTCTATTTTGAGCTCTCCCGAACCACGGGCGCATTTTCCCTGATTATTGCTTCGATTCTGGTCGCATTTATTAGCCCGTGGTCGCTCATCTTTGGCATTCCATTGATCATTATTAATCTGATTGTACTGATCGATCCATTGCGGATGGCAGTGATTACCCGTCCTTCTTATCGAGCGCTGGCCAATGCCATGCCAAGCATCAGCCCAACCGAGCGTGAAGCATTGGAATCCGGAACCAGCTGGTGGGAAAAAGAACTGTTTATGGGAGCACCGAACTGGGAAATTTTTAATAACTATCCTTATCCAAAGCTGAATAATGAAGAACAGGCTTTTTTGGACAATGAAGTGGAAACCCTGTGCAGCATGCTGGATGAATGGCAAATTCACGAGCAGAAAAAGCTGCCGGAGCATATCTGGCAATTTATCAAGGACAATGGTTTTCTGGGGCTGATTATTCCCAAAGAATATGGCGGGCGTGCCTTTAGTTCCTTTGCGCAAAGCCGCGTCATGAGTAAGATTGCGTCCCGTTCACTGACGACTGCGGTGAGTTGCATGGTGCCTAACTCGCTCGGTCCCGGTGAGCTGCTATTGCATTATGGTACAGAAGAGCAGAAAAAACGTTATCTGCCGGGCCTAGCCAAAGGACAGGAAATTCCCTGCTTTGGTTTAACTAGTCCAGAGGCCGGTTCCGATGCAGGGGCAATTCCAGATACTGGGATCGTCTGCTATGGTCAGTTTGAAGGTCAGGAAGTACTGGGCCTGCGAATGAATTTCTCCAAACGCTGGATTACCTTGGCTCCAATTGCCACTGTCATCGGTCTCGCATTCAAAATGTATGACCCGGATCGGCTGCTGGAAGGTCCTGCAGAATACGGCATTACCTGTGCCCTGCTGCCAGCGAGTCATGAAGGCGTGAAAGTCGGTCCACGGCATAATCCGGGTTCACCATTTATGAATGGTACGGTGGAAGGCAAGGATGTATTTATTCCATTGGACTGGATTATTGGTGGGGTAAAAAATGCCGGTAAAGGATGGCGAATGTTGATGGAATGTCTGGCAGTCGGTCGCGGGATTTCCCTGCCCGCATTGTCTACTTCAAGTGCTGAGATGACTTATCTAAATGTCAGTGCATTCTCGCGTATCCGTCAACAATTTAAAATTTCAGTGGGTAAATTTGAGGGTGTACAGGAAGCCAATAGTGAAATTGCCAGCGATACCTATATGCTCGAAGCATTCCGTTATCTGGTCACCTGCGGCCTGAATCAAGGTGGTAAACCAGCGGTGATGACCGCGATTGCCAAATACTATGCCACTGAAACCATGCGTAAAATTGTCAATCACGGCATGGATGTAGTCGGCGGTCGTGCCATCCAGATAGGGCCACGTAATTTCCTGGCACTCAATTATCAGGCAATTCCGGTATCCATTACTGTAGAAGGTGCTAATATCCTCAGCCGTTCCCTGATGATTTTCGGCCAGGGTTCGATGCGTTGTCATCCTTATCTATATGAAGAACTGCAGCTACTACAGGCAGAAGATAAAGATGCAGCAATGCAAAGCTTTAATGAACTGCTCTATAAGCATCTCGGCTATACCTTTAATCGTACGGCACGTTCTGTGGCTTATGCTTTTACCGGTGGTTCAGGTGCTGCACCGCAAAGTTCAGTTGATTTTACCCGGCCGTATTACAAAATCATTAACCGACTAAGTGCCAACTTTGCCCTGACTGCAGATATGTGTCTTGGCCTACTGGCGGGTGACATTAAACGTAAGGAAATGCTTTCCGGACGTCTAGCAGACATTCACGCTCATCTGTTTATTGCCTCTGCAATTCTGAAATTCTTTGAACATAGTAAGAAATCTGAAGCAGATCGTCTGCATGCCAAACTGGCTGTAGAAAAATCCCTATATACGGCACAGGAAGCGTTTTATGACCTGTTTGCCAATTTTCCGGTGGGCATTGCTGCTGGTCTGGTCAAATTTATCTGCTTCCCGTTTGGACGACCTGTAAAAAAACCATCAGACCAGCTGAAACAGCAAGTCGCCAATGTCATGATGGAAGACAATGCTTTCCGGAATGTGCTGAAAAAGCACGTTTACTACAGCACTGCTGAGGATGATGTGAATGGCCGTATGGAATCGACCTTTGCCATGCTGCTGGATATTGAACAACTTTGGGATCGTTTCAAAAAAGCTGAAAACAAAAATAAGTTCAAAGGACTTAGTTTTGCTGAGCATGTGGCAGATGCGCGCAAACAAGGTTTTATCAATGAACATGAAGCAGAAAAGCTGCTGCACTATAACGCCAAACGTTATGACAGTATGCTAACTGATATCTTTGACCTGCATCTACAGCGTGTGTTGGAACTGGAAAATCCATATCTTGAAAAAGCCGATTCTACTGGAACAGATACTTCCAGCCAAACCGATCCATCCCATCCCGCTACACCTTAATTTTAAGGCTTCACTGTTATTTCCAAAACGGAGTAATTTTACTCCGCTTTGGATTATTCTCCAAAGTGGCTTTTCAGCCACTTTTTTATGACCTTTGCACAATGGTATTTTGATAGGAAAGGACTAGTTAGGTGCATAAAAAAATTGAGGCAAAAACATGTCATTACAATATTATGAAAATGGCTTAAAAGTTCGTACTGAAGTGATAGGTGAAAGTATCGCTCATTAATTACCATTGCTTTCTTTACCGCTGAAAAGACTCCAACCGAACTCAAAAGCCATGTGCATGTGTGCATTGCGCTTTAAATAATGGTGCGACGGTTGAGGTAATTCAGGAAGTGTTATTACATAGTCTTCCCTACTGCGGTGCACCAGTTGCGCAGGAAGCTTTCAGTGCAACTTTGGAAGTGATTCAGGATTATCATGCAGATCAGCAGAATTAAAAAATTAAGACTTTTCCAAACATAAAAAAATCCCTCCGAAGAGGTAATGCCAGTCAGTTAAGCAAATATTAGTAAAATGTAGTAAAAATGAGTGTATGTAAATACGCTCATTTTTTTTATGACTTTATCTGAAAATTTAGATTGCACCCTTCAACATTCTTTACCTTCACTTAGCCATTTTAGTGAATTTATTGATTTCAACTGGATTGAGGAAAGTCTGAATCAAACAGGTAAGGCATCAATTAGAAGAAGGAAGTTACCCGCTGAACATGTGGTATGGCTTGTCATTGGACTCGCTTTATTTCGAAATCAACCTATCGGATATGTCGTAGAACAACTAAAACTTGTATTTGGTACAACAGAATATTGTGTTCCTAGTGCAGTAGTACAAGCACGACAACGTTTAGGATCAGAACCTTTAAATGCGCTATTTTCTTTACTTAGCCAAGCCTGGTTTGAAGAATCTCAGCAGCAATACTCAAACTTTCACGGTCTGAGTGTGTGCGCTGTTGATGGTGTTGTTTGGTCTATGCCTTATACAGATGAGAATTTTGCACACTTTGGTTCATCTAAAGGAAAAACTGCTGATGCTCCTTATCCACAAGTGAGAGCAACCTGCTTAGTAAATACCGCGACCCATGAAATTATAGATGCTCAAATAGGCAGTATGGATCAAGGTGAACTCACACTGGCAAGCCAATTATCTCCTTGTTCACACAGTATTACCCTATTTGATCGAGCCTATTTCTCTGCAGATTTTCTCATCGGGTGGCAAAAACGTGCAGAAGAAAGTCATTGGCTTATGCGTGCAAAAGATAATTTACGGTATGAGATTGTGGAGCGTAATTCGCAACATGACTTTCATATTAGAATGCCGATATCAACAAGAGCTAAAAAACTTAATCCAGCCTTAGGAGATTATTGGGAAGCACGTCTCATTGAGGTTGAGCAGGCAGGTAAGATTAGACGTTATATCACTTCACTAATAGATTCAAAGAGATATCCATTATTAGCTTTAGCAAAACTCTATGCCCAGCGTTGGGAAATAGAAATGTGTTACCGAGAAATCAAGAGTAACTTACAGGAAGGGAAGCATTTAAGGAGTAAACAACCTACCTTGATTTATCAAGAGTTATGGGGAGTCTTTATTGCCTATAATATTCTAAGAAGACAAATGAAATATATGGCTCAACGTGCAAAAGTCAGTCCTTTGAGAATGAGCTTTCATATTACCTCTATTGCTATCCTTAACCTATTGAAGTTTGATTCTTTGGCTTCCGCAGGCAATTTGCCTAAACATCTAGAAAGTTTAATGGAAAAATCTAAAAGGTATGTTTTACCGAAAAAAAGAAGTAGAAACTACCCACGAGTTGTGAAAGGGAAACCACAGAAATACCCAAAAAAATGCCAGTCAATCTCTTAACTGACTGGCATTACCTCCGAAGAGGGATTTTTAAAAAACTAGATTTAGTGATTAGCGTGGCAATGGAATATATTGCGAAGACGCATTTTGCTGGGCTTGACGTTCACCAACAGTTACTTCCAGATCCAGTTTCTTGCCATCACGCTCCACTTCAATGATGATTTTGCTACCTGGAGCTTGTAATGCCACATAGTTGATCAAGTGGGAAGCGGTCGTAATCACTTCTTTATCCACCTTGATAATGCGGTCACCACGTTTTAGACCGGCTTTGGCTGAAGGACCATTTGCCAATACATCTGCAACGACCACACCCTGCTCAACCGCCTGCGATAGTTCATTGCGCTGTGACGGCATCAAACTGATACCGAGCCAGCCACGCACTACACGACCGTCTTTCAGGATTGCATTCATCACTTGCTGACAGATTTTTGCTGGAATTGCAAAGCCAATCCCCAGTGAACCACCAGATTGCGAGAAGATCGCGGTATTCACCCCAATCAAGTTACCCGCCACATCAATCAGCGCACCACCTGAGTTACCCGGGTTAATCGCTGCATCGGTCTGAATAAAGTCTTCATAGGTATTAATCCCCAGATCAGAACGACCTGTGGCTGAGATAATCCCTTGAGTCACGGTTTGGCCAACACCAAACGGGTTACCAATTGCCAGCACCACATCTCCGACCTCATTACCACTCAGTTTAAATGGCAAGACCGGCAGTTTATCAAGTTCAATCTTGATCACGGCCAGATCCGTATCCGGATCAGTACCAATCACTTTGGCTTCAGCACGACGACCATCATTCAAGGCCACAATGATCTGATCAGCACGTGCAATCACGTGGTTATTGGTCAGGATGTAACCATCCGCACGTACAATCACCCCAGAACCCAGACTGTTTTCATTCGGCCCTTGCGAGAACTGCTCTGGAAGCTGATCCCCAAAAAACTCACGGAACACCGGATCATTCAATAAAGGATTGTCCTGTTTCTTCACTTTCTGGGTAGTGAAGATATTCACAACGGCTGGTGCAGCCACTTTAACCGCATTACTATAGGAGCTCACCCCACCCGTACGTGCCGTTTCCAGTAAAGGCTCGACTTTCTCCGCAGGCATCTTCACACCATCTGGTGCGACAGGTGCCTTGGGCTTCTGATATTGATGCCACCCAAGAAAAATGATGATCACTAGGATCAACAACACCCAAGGTAACCATGTAAAGGTCCGACGCACGTTATTATCCTCTAAATTTTTTAATTCGTTGATGACAAAGTAATTTGTGACCTATTGTAAAACTAAACACAAAACTAAACATAAAAAATGCAAAAGAGATTTGTGCTGCTTTAGTTACAATTCAAAATATGTTTTGATGGGTGCAATTTAAAGGTTTAGCGAGAAATTTATGGCGAAATTACAGGATATTATTCAGTGGTGTGACCAGACTTTAGCTGCTGCTGAATTTAAGGACTATGCCCCGAATGGTTTGCAAATCGAAGGCAAAGCTGAGGTCAATAAAATCCTCTGTGCCGTGACCGCTTCACAAGGCGCAATTGAAGCAGCGATTGACCAAGGTGCTGACCTGTTACTGGTACATCATGGCTATTTCTGGAAAGGTGAACCGTATCCGATTACCGGCATGCGCGGCCAACGCATTAAGACCTTAATTAAAAATGATATTTCTCTGGTGGGCTATCACTTACCTTTAGATAGTCACCCTACATTTGGTAATAATGCAGCCATTGCCGACCTGCTGGAACTGGAACATCTTGAACCGCTTGACCCGAATGAACGCCGCCCAATTGGGAATATCGGTTATTTAAAACAACCGATGAGTCCAGAAGCCTTTAAAGCCTATGTCTCAGAACGCTTGGACTATGATGCCATTCATTTACCAGCAGACAAGACAGAAATTCAAAAAGTCGGCTTCTGTACCGGTGGCGCACAGGATTTTATTCATAAAGCTGCAGCACAAAACTGCGACGCCTATATTTCCGGCGAAGTTTCAGAACGCACTTTCTATGAAGCACAAGAACTAAATGTACATTATTTCGCCTGCGGTCATCATGCCACTGAAAAATATGGTGTTCAACGCCTAACAAAAGCTATTTCACAGCAGTTTAATATTGAGTATAGTTACTTCGAATTAAACAATCCGATTTAATTTCACCAGACGGTATTTGACAGCGGCTTTATACGTATAAATTCAGGCTTTATTCTGTATTCTTATTTATCTGTAATGCGCATTTCTGCCTGTTTTTCTATTACAATAAGGCCACTTATTGTCAAAACCCAGCAAAATGCAAGGAATTGAAAACATGACAACCATTACTTTACCACCATTACCATACGACTACGACGCTCTTGCTCCACACATCAGCAAAGAAACTTTAGAATACCACCACGACAAACACCACAACACTTACGTGGTTAACCTGAACAACCTGATCGCTGGTACTGAGCTTGAAGGCAAAACTCTGGAAGAAATCATCAAAGCAACTGCTGGCGATGCTTCTAAAGCAGGTGTATTCAACAACGCCGCTCAAGTATGGAACCACACTTTCTACTGGAACTGCTTAACTAAAAACGGTGGCGGTAAAGCAACTGGCGCTTTGGCTGCAAAAATTGACGAAGCTTTCGGTTCTTACGAAAAATTCGCTGAAGAATTTGCTAACGCTGCTGCTACTCAATTCGGTTCAGGTTGGGCTTGGTTAGTTGCTGACGAAGTAAACGGTAACCTTTCTATTCTGAAAACTTCTAATGCTGATACTCCAATGGCTCACGGTAAAATTGCTGTCCTGACTATCGACGTTTGGGAACACGCTTACTACATCGACTACCGTAACGCTCGTCCTAAATATATCTCTACTTTCCTTGAAAGCCTGGTGAACTGGGACTACGCTAACGCTAAATATGCAGGTCAACCTGCTGGTGTTGAGAAATAATTTCTTATTTCTAAGCCTAAAAAATCACCCTTTATGGGTGATTTTTTTATTTTGAGCACATAAACGCATATTTATAAAGCAAACGTTTCATTTCTTTCAATTAATTGGTTGACGACCTGCACTTTCCTCCCTAAAATGCGCATCAGATTCTCCAATAGCTCAGTCGGTAGAGCGACGGACTGTTAATCCGCAGGTCCCTGGTTCGAGCCCAGGTTGGAGAGCCACTTTTCTCCCATAGCTCAGTCGGTAGAGCGACGGACTGTTAATCCGCAGGTCCCTGGTTCGAGCCCAGGTGGGAGAGCCAAGATTCCTAAAAAGCCCACTCATGATGAAGTGGGCTTTTTTTATCGGTGTCATTTTTTTGTCCGAATATTTTTAGGAGATATGCTGAATGCTTTAGCCCTCCTACTCGTAATTCTACTTCTACAAAAAAAGCTTTAAATTCAAACAAATTAAAACCAGATAACTAAGCTAACTTGTCTTTAGATTATTTTTAAAACATTCAAACCAGAATTATCGCTTTTTTCACAAAAGTTCCTTGACCCCTTTCAAAATCTCTCTATAATCGCTTTCAGATTCTCCAATAGCTCAGTCGGTAGAGCGACGGACTGTTAATCCGCAGGTCCCTGGTTCGAGCCCAGGTTGGAGAGCCATCTATTCTCCCATAGCTCAGTCGGTAGAGCGACGGACTGTTAATCCGCAGGTCCCTGGTTCGAGCCCAGGTGGGAGAGCCAAGATTCCTAAAAAGCCCACTCATTGCGAAGTGGGTTTTTTTATTTGCTATTTCTTCTGTCGTGTTCCATTTGAGTCAGATTATTTTCTTTGTGATTGGCTGCCTGGCAACGTTTGCCTTGATTTGCCTGCTCTTCCCACAACTCTTCGCCCGTCGACAAAAATTTTATCCCAAACGTGTCATTACACCGTTTGAAAGCAAGATGTTCACTCGTCTAAAAGATGCCTTTCCACATCATCATATCTTGGTGCAAGTGGCTTTTAGCGCGCTAATCACGCATGACAATATAAAAATGCGCAGCAAGTTCAACCGCAAGGTCACGGACTTTGTGGTGATGGATCGGGACTATAATGTGGTGGCAATTATCGAGCTAGACGACCCAAGTCATATTGGCAAAGAAAAAGAAGATGCGGAACGTGATGCGATGCTGATCGCTGCAGGCTATACCGTTGTCCGATACACCGAGATTCCGAGTATCAGACAACTACAGCGAGATTTAAGATAGATTCAAAAAATTATTGATCAGGCTTAGCTTCCGATGTTACCTGCCCTTCGGCTTGTGCCTGCTGTTCCGCAGCCTGTTTTTCCGCAGCTTCACGCGCTTTGATACGGGCAATCATTTCTGCCTGTTGCTGCTTATATTTTTCCTGGTTTTTTGCATCACTATTGATGGCTAAGAAAGCCATACTGACCAGGAAAATGGGAATACATAACGCAAGCGTACCAAAGATCACCAGCTTTTTAATACTACGCGGCTGTGGCTGCTGAGACATAACAAACCTATATTCATTACTTTTCATTGCACCACACTATAGCAAGCTCAAGGCTAGAATTAAACGCAATCAAAAAGGAGCCGAAGCTCCTTTACATTTATCGTGGTGTATTTGCTGGCATATGTTCACGAATAAAATCAACCAATTGAGTATTACTTTGAACAATCGCTTGCGTATGCGATGCATTTTCAACAGGAACAAAAGTTACGGATGTACCCAGATCAGCTAAGTTTTGCTGTAACGCCTCAGTGATTGGATATGGTACTGCCATATCTGCTGTTCCTTGAATAATCATCACAGGCACATTAATTTTTTCTGTTCCAGGTTGATTTTCTGTTAGGAATTTTGCCACTGACGGATTATTCTGAAAATCATTTACCAAACCTGGATAATCCAGAACAGTCCTATCCTCATTTTCATTTAGATATAAATTAATGTCCTCTATATAAGCACCAATTAAAGGACTTAAACAAAGTCCATTTTCGCCAGTGCTCCCTTCGGCCTTTTCAGCCACAACTCCAGCTCGTTCAGAAAAAATATTTCGATAATTAAAATCTGGCTCATAAGCTTTGATGCCTACAGCTACATAAGCCGCATACGCAAGCAATTCAGCATAGACAGCTTTTGCCGTTTCAACCTGCCCAGCATCGACCAAGTCTTTTAAAGCTTGTGGTGCTACCTGACTAATAATTACACCTAAGCTTGAGGCAGGTGCAGCTGCAACCGCTGCCTTGTAATTTGGATCATTATCAGCGACTTGAGCTGTAGCAAGTGAAGCATGTCCTCCTTGCGATTGCTCCACCGATACCCATGCTCCATTAAAATTATTACCTTGTTGCTGTTTAAAGGCTCTTACCGCATAAATTGCTGATTGGGCGGCGCTATTCAAATGTAAATAAGGATGGATTCCCCGAGTACCTAATCCTTCATAATCCGGGGCGACGATGACATATCCTTGTGCAAGAAGACTGCTTGCCAAGGTTTTAAAGTTTGTATTAAGCAAATTACGACTTGGCGCACATGAATCACCACTTCCTACCGTTCCATGCTCCCAAACCACAACACGCCAGCCATCACGAGGTCGTGGAGTATTCGGATAAAGTACCATAGCAGTTGCTTCGGCTAAGTCACCGCGCACATTTGGCATGTTATAGCGCATGACCTGAATATTCGATGCTTCAGCAAATGTATCAGCAGTATAAGGCTGTTGACTTAAGAAAATCCTTTCATCAGGAGTGACGGGAATACGGCGGTCATCATCATCGTCATTACACGCTGTCATCAACAATGACATCGAACAAACAACTGCCAGACAGGTTTTTTTGAAACCGTTTTTCACTATATTATTCATATTCTTTTCCCTTGTTATTCTTTATGATTTTCATGAAGAATCTAGAATTAAACTTGACATCCTCTCCGACCTAAAGGACGGAGATTCCTCCTGCGAGACGCCCATGTCCGAGCGCAAGAATATTCAGTGCTGAGTTTATATCTCTATCGTGGAATGTACCGCACTCCACACACTGCCATTCTCTTATTCCAAGTCCTGCTCTACCTTTCAGACTACTGGAGCGTGAGCCGCAGCACGAGCAAGTTTGGGTGGTATAGGCTTCATTGACTTCTTCATACCATACCCCTGCGTTCTCGCATTTATACTTGAGCATGGTTCTTAAGGTCGTCCAACCTGCATCGAGTACAGACTTAGCTAATTTTGTCTGTGCCAATGCTTTGGCATTCACATTACCAACGAAGATGGCTGCATGTTCATTCACCAGTTTATGACTGAATTGATGCAGCATATTTTGACGTAGATTTTTGATCTTGGCATGAATCGCTTTGACACGTTTTTTATTTCTTGCTCTTTGAGCAATACCAAGTTTTTGTTCATATTGACGATAGATTTTAGGCGCTTTGAACTTTACACCATCTGAGCAAGTCGCAAGGTCTTTGAGTCCTAGATCAATGCCAATTGAGGTTTTAGCGGTGGTTTTCTCTGTTTTAATTGAATCAACCACAAGACATACATACCAATGCCCTCGGCTATCCTCGACAAACGAGCCTGTTTTAACATTGTATTTACTTAGTCCGTAACTGTCCCATAGCTTGAATTGATGCTTGCCGTATTGGACATACCCATCGGCATATTTCACCGCCACTTTTTTAAATGGAATCCAACCGAGAGAACGTCTAGCATTTTTTTTGTTACTGACACGCCATTTTAGCTTGGCTTTTTTAAATTGCTTTCTTCGAGTAACTAATTCTTCCGCAACTGCCTGTATGGTTTGGCTGTGCAAATTGCACTCTTTTGATGTACCTTTCGTGTATTTAGCAATATCGTAAGCTGAAAAGAATTGTTGTTTTCTTTGCAAGTGTTTAAAACACAAATCATTGACATAGTTCCAGACAAAATTAACTTCAGATGCCAATTGGTCTAGCACCTTGCAATGTTTGTCTTTTATACGTAATTTAAGTGTCTTCATCACTAAAATATATTTGGTCTATGGATAATAGTCAAGAGATTAGAACAGGTCGTCACTGTGTTTTTAATATGCACGTTCATTTAGTCTTTGTGGCTAAATATCGTAGAGATGTTTTTACCAAAGCTATGCTCGAAACTATGAATGAAGTATTCAAGCGCATTTGCTTAGACTTTGAAGCTAAGTTGGTAGAATTTGATGGTGAGCATGATCATGTTCATTTACTTGTGAACTATCCACCAAAAGTAGCTATTTCTAGCTTGGTTAACAGCCTAAAAGGTGCATCTAGTCGTATTTTAAGAACTAAACACCCTGAAATTAAAAACAAATTATGGGGGAATGCTTTGTGGTCGCCTAGTTATTTCGCTGCATCGTGTGGAGGTGCTCCCATTGGGATTATTAAACAATATATCCAACAACAGCAAACACCGCATTAGCAATCCTAGCTAATCCCCACAAGGGGGACTAGCGGATTGCAGCCTTATATCCCCGCCCTGAAGGGCATAGGTATCTACACATCTTTAGGTACCTAGTGCAATAGTTGCGATTTCATTCAGTTCATCTATTGAATATTCTGAGAGCAGTTGAAGAGTATTTAGTAAAATCGAGAGTCCTGCCAATATGGCAGGCGCACTCTCTACCTTGCCTCTTTTCTGTTGTCTACCTGAAAGTCTAGTCAAAAATGCACGGACTTTCTGATTTTGTTCATCTGTACAACGCTGTACTCTCCACGTCAACACACAAGCCATACAACTGATTAGCAAACGCCTTAAAATCGCTTCTGGCGTAGTCTGAAGCCATGACTCAATATCATGGCCTGCTTGCTTGAGAAGTTTGAAATAACATTCGATTGACCAACGCCAGTAATACCAAGTCGTCAGTTCTACTGCGGTAATCTCAGTTGGTACATTACTGATCAATGACCATCTTGCAACTGTCTTTTCATTAATATCTTTAACCACCGCAATAATCAGTCTAGCCTCAATTGCAGCACCTTTCTGAGGAGCAACTCTTTGACCTAAACAATCTTTTTTATTTGATTTTGCAGCACGGGTAAGCCGAACATTGGTTTCTCCAACATAAAGCATATGTTGATTACCCTTATAAGAAATGGGTTTCACTTGCTGTATTTCGATACGTTCAGCAACTTCTCCAACTTTACATATTTCACCCTGATGCTCAATCCGATTTCCTTCCTTTGCTCGAATAAGCCATTGAAAACCATGACTGCTTAATTCCCTGAGATGAGCAATGGAATCTCCTTCACGATCAATAATATGTACGCAGGTTTTATCAAGAGGAAACTGTTCAACTTTTTGAATTTGTTCAGAAAGGGAGTCTAAATGGGTTTTACGTTCGGTCTGTTGCTCATTGAATGTCGAATAGCAACCTGAAGCACTAGAAAGGGTCTGAGCTAATGGAGCAACAGGTAGTCCAGAAGCAGCATCAACAAGTAAGCTCGTTTGTAATTCATAGCCTGAGTCGTACTGATGTGTCCTTTGGAGTTTTTGGGTTTTATTACGATGTGTCACATATTGGATTTGTGACCAATCATGAATAACTAAAGCATAACGATGCAGCGATGTCTTAATCTGATCACAAGCAAGTTTTTGAATAGGTTCATTTAATTGTTTAAATGAGATTTTATCATTATTTAAAAACCGCCATACAGCTTGCGTCGTTGCGAAACTATTTTTTTGAGCAGAGGCAATATCTTTGATTGCAGGAGCAAGTGAAGCAAGAGGATTCATATTGAGTTGAACGAGGTTGTTGTAACGTTTGACAAGGCGCTGATCTAAGCGAGAGATGTTAAAATTGAAGAGCATGCTCTTCAATTTAACGCAAAACATGGAAATTGTGTAGATACCTATGCCTGAAGGGCATAGGTATCTACACATCTTTAGGTACCTAGTGCAATAGTTGCGATTTCATTCAGTTCATCTATTGAATATTCTGAGAGCAGTTGAAGAGTATTTAGTAAAATCGAGAGTCCTGCCAATATGGCAGGCGCACTCTCTACCTTGCCTCTTTTCTGTTGTCTACCTGAAAGTCTAGTCAAAAATGCACGGACTTTCTGATTTTGTTCATCTGTACAACGCTGTACTCTCCACGTCAACACACAAGCCATACAACTGATTAGCAAACGCCTTAAAATCGCTTCTGGCGTAGTCTGAAGCCATGACTCAATATCATGGCCTGCTTGCTTGAGAAGTTTGAAATAACATTCGATTGACCAACGCCAGTAATACCAAGTCGTCAGTTCTACTGCGGTAATCTCAGTTGGTACATTACTGATCAATGACCATCTTGCAACTGTCTTTTCATTAATATCTTTAACCACCGCAATAATCAGTCTAGCCTCAATTGCAGCACCTTTCTGAGGAGCAACTCTTTGACCTAAACAATCTTTTTTATTTGATTTTGCAGCACGGGTAAGCCGAACATTGGTTTCTCCAACATAAAGCATATGTTGATTACCCTTATAAGAAATGGGTTTCACTTGCTGTATTTCGATACGTTCAGCAACTTCTCCAACTTTACATATTTCACCCTGATGCTCAATCCGATTTCCTTCCTTTGCTCGAATAAGCCATTGAAAACCATGACTGCTTAATTCCCTGAGATGAGCAATGGAATCTCCTTCACGATCAATAATATGTACGCAGGTTTTATCAAGAGGAAACTGTTCAACTTTTTGAATTTGTTCAGAAAGGGAGTCTAAATGGGTTTTACGTTCGGTCTGTTGCTCATTGAATGTCGAATAGCAACCTGAAGCACTAGAAAGGGTCTGAGCTAATGGAGCAACAGGTAGTCCAGAAGCAGCATCAACAAGTAAGCTCGTTTGTAATTCATAGCCTGAGTCGTACTGATGTGTCCTTTGGAGTTTTTGGGTTTTATTACGATGTGTCACATATTGGATTTGTGACCAATCATGAATAACTAAAGCATAACGATGCAGCGATGTCTTAATCTGATCACAAGTAAGTTTTTGAATAGGTTCATTTAATTGTTTAAATGAGATTTTATCATTATTTAAAAACCGCCATACAGCTTGCGTCGTTGCGAAACTATTTTTTTGAGCAGAGGCAATATCTTTGATTGCAGGAGCAAGTGAAGCAAGAGGATTCATATTGAGTTGAACGAGGTTGTTGTAACGTTTGACAAGGCGCTGATCTAAGCGAGAGATGTTAAAATTGAAGAGCATGCTCTTCAATTTAACGCAAAACATGGAAATTGTGTAGATACCTATGCCCTGAAGGGCGAGGTTTTACGGCTAAAGGGATAAAAAAAAGCACCCTTATAGGATGCTTTTGTTGTGAAACGACAAGATGCTGTTACAGAAGCGCAGCAAAGATTCCCAGGAAAATCATGACACCCACCCAGCGGTTATGCCGGAAAGCCCAGAAACAGCGCTGAGGATCTTTATCCTTGGTTTTGGACCACTGATATACGAAATCAATCGCGACTGCCAGAAGCCCAATCAAGCCAAATGGAATCAGTAAGTCTTCTATCCACAAAGCTGAACCAATCAGAACCAAACTAATGGCCTGCAAGATGCTGATGATCTGAATATCATGCTGCCCAAACAAAATCGCTGTCGACTTCACGTCAATCTTTAAATCATATTCACGATCCGTAATCGCATATTGGGTATCATAAGCCACAGTCCAAGCCAAATTACCAAAATACAGCAACCAGCAGGTTAAATCCGGTGTTTGCCCTACTGCGGTATAGGCCATCGGAATCGACCAGGAAAATGCTGCACCCAAGAACACTTGTGGCAAATGGGTATAGCGCTTCATAAACGGATAGATGAAGGCTAAAAATAAAGCCCCAAAGGACCAGTAGAAGGTTTCAATCGGCAGAAAAAACAGCAGACAAGCACTCGCCGCGACCAGCACCAGAAACACCATCACCGCTTCTTTAGCACTAATGATGCCTGTAGCCAACGGACGGGTTTTAGTCCGCTCGACATGGGCATCGACTTTACGGTCTGCAAAGTCATTAATGGCACAACCTGCTGCACGCATAAAGATGACTCCAAGAATCATCGGGATCAGGATACTAAGCTGAGGCACTCCCTTAGCAGCAACCCACAATGCCCACATGGTTGGCCAAAACACCAGTTCAGTGCCAATCGGCTTGTCGAAACGACATAGGTAATAATAGGCGCTAAAACGCTCGCGCCAAGTAATTGCTTGTGCAGTTGCCATATCAAGTTAAGCCTGTTGATTTTCTATATAACGCTGAAAAGCAGGTAAAAATGTTTCTTGTACAATGAATTTGCAGCCGTGCCAAGTATAGCAGCTCTGTCGGGTCCACCCATCCTCCAGATAGATCACACGACGTTCACAATGCGGATCGGTCCGTTGAAATAACAACCAACCAATGGGTTTAGAACCAATATGTTGAAAAATACGAGCACGTTTTTGCAGGCTTAAAATCGGGAAAATACTTTTGGCTTTGACCCAGGGCTCGGCATCACAACCATATAAATAGCTTTCCCGCACCCAAGAGGTATGCTGATGTGGCATCTTCATCCAGCTGGCATTTTTAAAACTGAGACGCCGAAAATGTTCCTGCTGTGGTTCTACCCGGAACTGCCCGCCTGCCAGGTCAGTTAATTGCTGGGTTAATGAACCTGAAGCATACAGCCATTCTTTTAATCTTGCAGGCATCTGCTGTCCATATGGATTCTTAACTTTCACACTCACCACAGTATCAACTTCACGATTAGGCATTATCAGTCTTGGCGATGACTTCATATTTTCCACTTGGTAGCTTTTTCAGAATCAGGCCGTCTGTGGTGATATAAAAACTTTTCGGATAGTCATAATCCAGCGCCAGCTCAGGATTACGTAGAGCCACAAATTCTGCCTGCTTATAACCTTCAGGTGTACGCCCAACTTCAACATAAGTCACTTCAGAAAAATTCAGTTTAAAGCCCTTGTCATGATCCTGCGGATCAATCCAGGGAAAAAAGCCGGTATGTTTTTTACGTGCTGCCATAATCATTTATCTTGAATCCATAACAGCATCATACAAAAAAACCCGCACAAAGGCGGGTCTTTTTTACAGTGAAATTCTCGGAAGAATTACAGGCTGTAGTACATGTCGAATTCAACTGGGTGAGTAGTCGTATTAAGACGACGAACTTCTTCAGTTTTAAGCTCGATGTACGCTTCAAGCATTTCTTTAGTGAACACGCCACCTTTAAGCAGGTAATCTTGGTCCGCTTTAAGCGCTTCAAGAGCCATTTCAAGGCTGTGAGCCACTGTAGGGATTTTAGCTTCTTCTTCTGGAGGAAGATCGTACAGGTTTTTGTCTGCAGCTTCACCTGGATGGATCTTATTCTGGATACCATCGATACCAGCCATCAGCAATGCAGCGAAACCTAGGTACGGGTTCATCATTGGATCAGGGAAACGTGCTTCGATACGTTTGCCTTTAGGGCTAGAAACGTATGGGATACGGATAGAAGCAGAACGGTTACGTGCTGAGTAAGCAAGCATAATCGGTGCTTCGAAGTGTGGAACCAGACGTTTGTAAGAGTTAGTCGATGGGTTAGTGATCGCGTTCAATGAACGAGCATGTTTGATGATACCACCGATGAAGTAAAGTGCAGTTTCTGAAAGACCTGCGTATTCATCACCAGCAAACAGGTTCTTGCCATCTTTAGAGATCGACATGTGAACGTGCATACCAGAACCGTTGTCACCTACCATTGGTTTAGGCATGAAAGTCGCAGTTTTAGCGTATTGATGCGCAACGTTCCAAACAGCATATTTGAACTGTTGTACTTCGTCAGCTTTACGAACCATAGTGTTGAAGCTTACGCCAATTTCTAGCTGGCAAGATGCAACTTCGTGGTGATGTACTTCTACACGACCTGGGCCCATAATTTCTTCGATTTTCGCACACATTTCTGCACGCATATCGTGGTGAGAATCTACTGGCGGAACTGGGAAGTAACCACCTTTAACACGTGGACGGTGACCAGAGTTACCTGATTCGTAATCTTTACCAGTAGACCATGCAGCTTCTTCAGCGATCAGTGTGTGGCGAGCGCCAGACATGTCAATTTCCCATTTTACTTCGTCAAATACGAAGAATTCTGGTTCTGGACCGAAGAATGCAGTATCACCAATACCAGTTGATTTCAGGTATTCTTCTGCACGGCGAGCAATTGAACGAGGGTCACGGTCATAACCTTGACCAGTAGAAGGTTCAATCACGTCACAAGTAACAACAACAGTAGGCTCAGCGAAGAACGGGTCAATAAAACCAGTCTCAGCATCTGGGCGTAAAATCATGTCAGACGCTTCAATACCTTTCCAGCCAGAAATTGAAGAACCATCGAACATTTTACCGTCTTCAAAAGTATCTTCATCGATAGTGTCTGCTGGGTAAGTCACGTGTTGTTCTTTACCTTTAGTGTCTGTAAAACGGAAATCTACCCATTTTGCGCCACTTTCTTGGATGAGTTGAAGGACCTTGTTCGCCATGCTCAGTTTGCTCCGATGTTTTTTTGTTGCACCCAGGGAGTGCGTGTTAGTAGTTGGTAGTTATAAAGCAATTACCGTACCAACTTTTAAAAGTATAGCTAAAATCCTGAAATCCTTATTAGAAAACGGTTATTAGAAGAAATACTTTGTCGCTATTATACTGTTTGCATAATTAAATGCACTATATTCAAGCATTCTATGTTTTTTTTGTTTTCATTACTTTCAAGCTGCACTTAAATAGTGCGACGTTTTTATTCTATAGGTTATTGCAAGTAAATAGTGCGTGCTTTACGTAGCTTTTCTTCAAACTGGGTAAGCTTTTAGGCATATTTCAGGGTAATTTTGTATCTAGCATCGGATAATTAGTTTTTCTTAAAATGTTTTTTCTATCAAACCCTCCCCAAATTGAGTCACTTTAGACAAAGAAAGACTAAGTACCCTTGATTATTTTGTTCAGATTAAAATTCAACTGTTGCTTTTTAATCCAACTTTTAAGAAATGAATATCGATATTCATTATTCATAACCTGAGTTCGATGAAATCCACTTAACCTTTTAGCATATTTTGGAAAGTTGGCTTATTGGGGTTCAAACAATAAGCCACTACAGCAGCCATGATATTCACCATGAAGTTATTTACCGAACGATGACGTGAATGTTCAAGTTGATGTAAATTTTTTAATTGATCATTCACTGTTTCGATCAATCCTCTTCTGCAAAGTAATTGTTTTTCTTCTTCAGTTTGGATGGGTTTATTTTTCATATTCCGACGTGATGGGGTCAATATTTTCAGTCCTCTTGCTGCTAAAGCTTCGGCTTTTGCTTTGCTCAAATAGCCTTTGTCTCCGAGTAGGATCCCTTTTAATTCTTGAGTTAAAGATTCTAATATAGCAACATCATGAACATTTCCCGATGTCAGCTTGAGATTAATAATTTCACCTAAATTATTGATAACGAGATGTAATTTAAAACCATAAAACCAACCCGTACTACTTTTTCCACGACCGGCCAAGCCTTTAAATACACGATGCCTTTTAATCCGAAGATTATGGCAAACTACCAATTTAGTGGAGTCAATGATACTGATTCCCGTATCTTTTCCTTTCACCTGATGGAAGAAGCTACTCAGAGCTTGCAAACAACGGGGCATGATTTCAATAAATCGGTTGTAGCTAAGCAGTTTAGGAAAAGCAGATTTCCAGAATGGAACGATCATTTGGCAATAAAAATATTTGAAGAATCTAAAACCGGATTGATGAAATAAAATGACAATGGTCATTGCTTCAGACAAGCTTAAAGCTGACTTTTTCAACCTGGTTTTTTGATTAGAAATTAAAGCTTTCTCTAAAGATTCATTAAATTTTTTGCAGAAATCATCCAAAATACAAAATAATTCGGTAATATGATCCATTGAGAAGCCTTGTTTTATAACATTTTGTCTTGAGAACCAATATGTTACAAAAACAGGGCTTTTTTTCTACTCTTTTTTTATATCGAACTCAGGTTATTCATATAAATAGATTTAACTTACTATTAGTTATTTACTCACAAGTTCATAGTATTCTTTATCAATTATGCCTTATCAACCTTGTGCATTTACTTAAGCAGAAAAATTGGGCAAATTGTTGCGCAGAAGTTTCAGATAATTTGCTATGATGATCATCGCTTTATTTTCACACAATGAAATCAACGGCTTAGTTTGATTCTTTCAAACGGTCCAAGCCAGCCACAATAAAGCGTAATCTAGATTACCCAAGCACGTTTAAGTGCATTAATTTCAATAGGTTAAGCTCATGCTTTTAATGATCGACAACTATGACTCCTTTACTTACAACATCGTCCAGTACTTTGGCGAGCTGAATCAGGAAGTAAAAGTAGTCCGTAATGATGCCGTGACTTTGGAAGATATTGAGCGATGGCAACCGAAGTATTTGGTCATTGGTCCTGGCCCTTGTTCACCAAGTGAAGCAGGCATTTCCATTCCTGCCATCCAGCAGTTTGCCGGAAAAATTCCGTTACTGGGTGTCTGTCTGGGCCATCAGAGTATCGGACAGGCTTTTGGCGGCAATATCGTGCGTGCCAAACGTGTGATGCATGGTCGCCTGTCTGATATGTATCACAGCGACAAAGGCATTTTCAGCAACCTGCCATCACCATTTTCAGCGACCCGTTATCACTCGCTGGTGATTGATCAGGCGACTTTACCGGAGTGTCTGGAAGTGACCTGCTGGACCAATGAAGAAGATGGTTCGATGGAAGAAATCATGGGGGTGAAACATAAGACATTGCCGGTCGAAGGCGTGCAGTTCCACCCTGAATCCATCCTGAGCCAGCATGGCCATCAAATCTTTAAAAACTTTCTTGAAATTTATGCCTAATGAGTGAAGTGCTAAACATGAATATTCAACAAGCGTTAAGCAACATTACTAAAAACATCCACCTGACTCAGGAACAAATGGAAGACGTGATGCGTACCATCATGTCAGGTGAAGCAACCGATGCCCAAATTGGCGCCCTGCTGATGGGTCTACGCCTGAAAGGCGAAAGCATTGATGAGATTACCGCTGCAGCGCGTGTTATGCGTGAATTCGCAACTAAAATTGATGTCAGCGATGTCCCAAATCTGGTTGATATCGTCGGTACTGGTGGTGACGGACAGAACCTGTTTAACGTCTCAACCGCCTCTGCATTTGTAATTGCAGCTGCCGGTGCCAATATTGCCAAACACGGTAACCGCGGTGTTTCCACTAAATCAGGCTCTTCAGACCTGCTGGAACAGGCAGGTATTAACCTGGATCTAAATATGCAGCAAACTGAACGCTGTATCCGCGAAATCGGTGTCGGCTTCCTGTTTGCACCGAACCATCACAAAGCGATGAAATACGCGATTGGTCCACGTAAGGAACTGGGAATTCGCAGTATTTTCAACCTGCTTGGCCCACTGACCAATCCAGCCGGAGTGAAACGTTTGGTCATCGGGGTATTCTCGAATGAACTGTGCCGCCCAATTGCAGAAGTGATGAAACAGCTCGGTGCCGAACATGTCATGGTGGTGCATTCCCGTGATGGTCTGGATGAAATCAGTCTGGCTTCTTCCACTTATGTAGCGGAACTAAAAGACGGTGAAATTATTGAATGGGAAATCACCCCTGAATCTGTCGGTATCGCTTCACAGACCCTGACTGGGCTGATTATTGAGAACTCTGCGGAAAGTCTGAAACTGATTAAAGACGCTCTCGGCAAGAAAAAATCACCGATCGGTGAAAAAGCCGCAGATATGATTGCTTTGAACGCCGGTGCCGGTATTTATGTGTCTGGCCTGACCACGAGCTATAAGCAAGGTGTAGCACTGGCACATGACATCATCTACGGCGGTCAAGCGCTGGAGAAAATGGGTATTCTCGGTGAATTCACCAAAACTTTAAAACAGTACGAAGCTTAAGACGGCAGGAATTAAAAGATCATGGTTGATATTGCAAATACGATTCTCGGTAAAATTATCGATCGTAAAAAAGAAGAATTTGCTGCTCGTCTTAAGCAAAAAAGCTATAAGGATGTGGAAGAGCTGGCACAAGCTGCAACACCCGTGCGTGGTTTTGCCCAGTCACTACAATCTAAACGTCCTGGCGTGATTGCGGAAATCAAGAAAGCTTCTCCTTCCAAAGGCGTGATTCGCGAAAACTTTAATCCAGCAGAAATTGCGGCTCAGTATCAGGAAGCAGGTGCTGCCTGCCTTTCAGTTTTGACTGATGTAGATTTCTTCCAGGGTGCGGATGAAAATATTCAAATTGCCCGTTCACACTGCGACCTGCCTGCCCTGCGCAAAGACTTCCTGATTGACCCGTATGGTGTGATTGAAGCGCGCGCCTTGCATGCTGACTGTATCCTGCTGATTGTGGCATGTCTGTCTGATCAGCAACTGGAAGAAATGTCGAAGACTGCCTTTGAACACAATCTGGATGTACTGGTTGAAGTACATAACGAAGAAGAGTTAGGACGTGCTTTAAAACTTTCAGAGCGTTGCCTGCTTGGCGTGAATAACCGTAACCTGAAAACCTTTGATGTAGACTTGAATACTTCACTGCGTCTAAAAGAGTTGCTAGATCCATCACGTCTGCTGGTCACTGAAAGTGGTATTGCTACCCCTGCAGATGTCGCCATGATGCAGGAACATGACATTCATGCCTTCCTAGTTGGTGAAAGCTTTATGAAGCAGCCACGCCCAGATCATGCTTTCCGTGAACTGTTCGGTGCGCCTGAAACGGTTTAAATATCTTAAGTCAGGGCAAATTTCGTTTTGCCCTGATTTTATCTCTGCTAAATGGCAATAATACTCTATTCGCCCTCTTTTCTTATCCAAATTTAACAGCACTAACAAGCAAATATTCCAGCAATAAAAAGCATGAAATAAGACAGATCACTCATAGGTATTATTTAGACCAATAACTACAATATAAAACTCAGCCTGTTTTTTAAATAAAGGTTAAAACAGCAAAGATCAAAAGCTAAAATTCCAATCTGTTCTCATTATTTTTATATAAAGATCAATTTAATATTTACCTGAATAAAATACCCATAATGTGTGAATGCAATTCAGTTCTCATTTTCCCCATTCAGGACTATAATTTATGGATATTTTTCATATCTTCCACGTTTTTTCATTATGAGCAAACACGATTCTTCACTTACCAAAGATCAGTTCAATCTGCTAAAACAGTTTAAAAAGCAGATCATCACTCCTGCGCGGGTCGTGGCTGAAAAACCTGTGGTAAAAACACCTGAGCAGGAACAGGAAGACGACCTGGAACTGTTCCGCAAGCAGATGCAAGGTGTGCAGAAGATCGACAGCAGCAATATTGCCAAAATTGACAAGCCTGCCAAGAAAAAACTGGATGCCCAAACTTTGGCGAAACGTGCTGCGGCTGAAGGCCCGATGGAAACGGACAATACGGTTCTGTCCGATACCCAGGCGATGCTGAATCCGGTCGGCAGTCAGGCTGCACTGAGCTATCGTATCGCGACCTTACAACACAAAGTCTTTGAAGATCTGAAAGCGGGCAACCTGCGCTGGTATGAAGCGGTGGATCTGCATGGCTGTACCGTAGAAGAAGCTCGCGTCGCAGTGCTGCAAATTATTCAGATGGCGAAAGATGAAAATCAGAACGTCATCAAGATCGTCCATGGTAAAGGTCCGGAAGCCATTTTAAAAACTTATGTGAATGGCTGGTTGCGTCAGCACCGTGATGTTCTGGCCTTTGTCAGTGCGCCTGAAAATCAGGGTGGCACCGGTGCCGTGCTGGTTCTGCTCAAGCGTGCAGAAAAGAATCCAAAGTTTAAACAGTAATCGGAATTGACTCCAAATTAAGGCATTGTAATAGTTTTCTGCTACAATGCCGTCCTTGTTCTTTCTCAGTGTAAGTGAATACGTCATATGACTATGCAGCAATCCTACGCAAACATTCTTACTGCCGTTGGTGAAGATTTAAATCGCCCTGGTCTCAAAGATACGCCTATGCGTGCTGCCAAAGCCTTTTCGTATTTGACTTCTGGTTATAGTCAAACGCTGGAAGAAGTCACTAACAATGCCGTTTTTCCGTCTGATAACCGTGAAATGGTATTGGTGAAAAATATCGAATTTTATTCACTGTGCGAACATCATTTATTGCCATTTTATGGCCGTGTTCACATTGCCTATCTACCTGAAGGTCAAGTATTAGGTCTGTCTAAATTTGCCCGTATTACGGAAATGTTTGCCCGTCGTCTGCAGATTCAGGAAAACCTGACCAAGCAGATCGCAGATGCCGTAGCTGAAGTGACTGGCGCACGTGGTGTTGCAGTCGTGATTGACTCTGCACATATGTGTATGATGATGCGTGGTGTAGGCAAACAGGAATCAACCACCCGTACCGTATCTTTTGTCGGCGATTTCAAAACCAATAAAGAAGAACGTCGTGAATTCCTGAGCGCAGTGCCTGAAGGCTACTAAATATATCAATTTCAAAAGCCTCAACACTTGTTGGGGCTTTTTTATTTGTGTTTTAATTCCGCAAATTTGAATATTTTTAAGGAATTAGCATGTCAGCAATTTGGTTAGCCGGCCAAGGATTAACACACAGCGAAGCCACCATTGACTATCCCCGTCCTGACCGCTTGGTCAATGGTAATCCGAAACGTACCACCTACAGTTTATATGAACATCCCAACGTGAACTGCGGCATCTGGGAATGTGAAGTCGGCGCCTGGAATATTGTATTTGCCGAGAATAAACAGGAATTCTTTAATGTCATTGAAGGCGTAGTTCGCCTGCATAATACCGATAAAACAAGTTATGTTGAAATCAGAAGCGGTGAAGCTGGAGTAATCCCACCTGGTTTTATCGGTACCTTTGAAGTCGTGGAACAAGTGAAAAAATATTTTGTGGTGGTTGAAGTTTAAAACCTGCATCTGCAGGTTTTTTTCTTCTTATAATTTTATTGGCCAATTTTTCTCTACATAGTCTTACAGAATTCCTGCTCTTCTTTTCTTCAATATCGCCTACATTCTTTTTAGTATTTTTCATAAATTTGAACTGCTATTTTTTATCTCTATGACCATGCCTCAAAAAATGAGAAAAATAAAATTAATATCAGGATAAATATGACTAGAAAGAGCCAATCTGCCACTGTTCCACGGCGACCGTCACGAGTACAATCAGATAGCTTTGACTATACGCTGGATTTTGACCAGATTAATTTTAGAGAACATCCTGAACTGTATCGTATTGGTCGTGGTGAACAGGGTGTGCTTTCTGTCGAACCGTATAAGTCAGAAATCCTGCCTCATTGGCGATTTGCGGATGAAGAAAAAGCTAAAGAAAGCAGCACAAAAATTTATACCATGTTCTTGGACTATCTGAATAAGGAAGATTTTGTCGGTGCCGATATGGCACGTAAATTTCTGCAGATGGGCTATACCCGGGCACGACGCTATGCCAATCATAAAGGCGGCAAGAAATATGCTGGTCCAGTACCCAAAGATAAAAAAGGTTTAAGTGGTGCCCATGGTCGAGCAGAATTACCACGCCAGCAGGAAGATCCGGTAAAGGCTGCGGCAGCCCGAATCTTCAAACAAAAATGGGATGAAGCACGGCTCCATCCCACCTATATCCAACAGAAAGAGAAATTCCTAAACTGGATTCAATCTCTACAATCAGATTAATCAAGCCATAGGAATAGCAGACTTCGCAGAAGTATCAGGACCATTCTTAAGCAAGTACACTCGATTTCGACCAGTATTTTTTTGCGGCGTATAAGGCAGCATCCGCACTATCCAGGAATTTCTGATAGTCTGGGTGACCATCATAGATGGCACAACCAATACTTACGGTACATTTAAACTGGATGCCTTGTGCTGTAGTGAGCAGGCCTGACTCAATACATTTCCGGATATTTTCTGCAATGCCGAGTGCCCGCTGCTGATCGGTATCGACCAGCAACAGCAGGAATTCTTCCCCACCGACCCGGAATGCATAGTCACTGCCACGGCTGTATTTCTGGATATTTTCCGAAATACATTTCAGAGCCAGATCTCCAGCGGCATGGCCAAACTTATCATTGATGGTTTTAAAGAAATCAGCATCTAAGGCGAGTAAAGCCAGTGGCGTACGGTTTTGGCGCGCATAGGTAATTTCACGCGAAACAATCGTATTCAGATAACGGCGATTAAGGAGTTGGGTCAATGAATCATTGCCATTTTCAATATATTCGGCCACCTGGAACAGCTGGTCGATCAAGTGCTGCACTTCACGATTCAGCTCCCGAATATGCTGGATCAGCTCCAATTTTTGTTCTTTATTCGAAGACTCAGCCAATGCCTGATTCAGCTTGTCGACTTCGTAAATCCGGTCAATGATCAGCTGAGCCTGATCGGAACCAGTAAAGGCATAAGAGGCTTTATGAATAAACCACAGACCAAATTCAGATTTGGATAACATCGGATGACGGAAATTTTCTTGGCCAGAAAAGACTTTGAACATCAACTCATTTTCCCAATCCAGTAATGAGCCGCGCTGTTTATCTTTCTGTACCGCTACGTCCTGCATCGCAGAAAATAAACGGTAACTGTGCTTGATTTCCTGGTTCTTGGCTGTACGAGCTTCATAAGAACGGCACATGATCTCGGTCGCCAAACCGGTGATCTGCATGAGATAGCTGCAGGCAGACAAAGTTAATAACTGTGAATTTTCCTCTAACAGTTCAAAAATCTTACGATTAATTTCCCGGATCCCGCGCATGATCAGCCAGCCCGGAATCCCAACCCGTGCATGTACATGGCCCACGGTATGCTGTTTTTTTACCGCCTGTAAAAAATGCTTGTTAATGCCGACACTGAAACTTTCAATCAGCCATTGATGCAGGGTATTCCGCAGGCGCTGCTGAATGAGAATATCGGAAAAGAATTCTGCTGATTCTTTTTCCAGCAGCATCTGTTTATAGAACTCTTCAACCAGAACCGGGGCATTATCTTGAATAAATTGAAAAGCATGGAGCAGATCATCTGATGAATAGTTCTGACAGATCTGCTGCCACTGCTCAGCTAACATATCCATACATTCATTGTCCATACTCAAATACCCCAAAAGATTAAGTGAACAATATAGCAAATTTAAATCAATCTTCTACCCTACCCATCTATATTTTTTATTAATCAGGGCTTAATTTAATCAATAAATGCACCCATTTTGATGGACTTTAACTGTATGGAATCTAATATTTTTTAGATATATTACTCAATTTTTCACTTAAAAATAGTGAATAAAGTTCAAGAACGTTGACTGCCAGTCTAGCTTGTCTTGTTGCTGATACTGCCAGCCGATGCGAATGGCATTTTGTGTATTGAACGCATATTGCGCCTGAGTATTCAGATTCAGCATCCATTCATGACTGTCATGCCAGTACGGCAGTTCTAGCTGTACCAGGCTTTGAATATTTGACGTCCAACTATTTTGACAACCGACCGTCGGCCCGATGCCTGCTCGCCAGCCCTGATCCAAAGCTTTGCCCAACTGAACATGGTTTTGTAGCTGTCCGTAGCACAAATGGTTGCGTGCATCATCTGCCAGGCTAAAGCCAAACTGTGTCTTTAAACCGAATACCCCGTGCTGTTCATCTTCACTAAACTGGCCATCATGCAGTGCCTCCTGTTGCCAGCCCAAGTTAAATCCCCAAGACAACGGCGTTTTAAATGGCGTCACCGGACTATAGGCATTGACAGTGAGTACATCCAGATGTTTTAGCTTAAGCTGATCTTCACGGTATTGCAGACTACCATCGAAAAGTACCAGTTGTGTTCCAATACGATAGCCACCGAGTGGATCCATCAGGTCATGATAGGCCTGCCGGTGACCGATTTCGATGATTTTTTTGCCTTGAACTTCGCCGGTTTTAAGTGAGAAATTACGTGCTGCATGTCCTTGTACCGGATCAGTTTCTGGTGTCGAGACTTGCAGTCGCTGACGTTCAAAAGGCAGCTGGCTTCGCTGAATCAGAAGCTGACGTAATCTTGGCTGGGCAATTTTGGGATCAACTTTCTGACCGATAAACTGTAGGTACAGATCATCATAGGCCATCTCCAAAATTTTGGCCTGATCCTGTGTTGAATAAGATGCTAATAAACTTTGATCCTGATTCTGCGCTGCTAATGCTAATTCATGTGCTGTGCGGGCAAGTTTATGACCATGCTGTGCTGCCTGTGCATTCAGCTGGGTTTCCAGTGCCGGGCGATAGACTACATCTTTAATCAGTTTTTGTTGCTGAATCGCTTTAATGGTTTCCACGGGAATGGCAGCAACTTTAAATTTTTCCTGCAAGTTTGCTTCTGGCCGTACCAGATCAATCAAGCCTAATAAACGGTAAGCACAATTGTCCTGCACAAAATAGTAGGGAAACTGTACATGCTTCATTTCCCAGATATGCTGCACCAGAAATTGGGTTTCTTCTGGCGTTAAGGTGAGTTCATATTCCCACAGATCTCGACTTTCAAAATCACCATATTCTTTAACCTTACGATAATAAGGCATCAGGGAATATTCACCGGGATATTGCCCGGTTAAACCTTTCCAGGCATAGGACCAGCTCTGCTCTCCCTCAACCGTTGCAGCATAATTCACCGCATAAGAAACCAGTTTCAGTTCAGCCTGATCTTTGGGATCGAGTCGTAGCAAGGTATGCCCAAACATCGAGCTGGGATTACCCATAAAATCGGTGGCATAAATCAGGGTTGCTTTATACGGCTTGATCTCGGAAAGCCACTGATCCAGTTCTGAACATTCTGTTTTTGGCAATGCATCAGCAGGAATCTGCAGTTTCTGGATAAGAAATTGACTGCGTGCTGGGAAACGGCATTGAATAGACTGATCTGGTTCAGCCTCATGAAATAAAGCTTTAATATTCTCTGCAAGTTCTGCCTTTAAATTCTTTTGCCCTTCAGGATGATAAAAATAGCCGGCATAGCTAACTTCACTTTGCCCATTTTCACCTGCATACATTAAACGTTTCCAGGTGATGTCCTGATCAAGTCGCCGGTTTTCCGCCTGCTGGATATATTGTTCTGCAAGATTTGCATAAATAGTAGAACTAAAACAACTAATTAAAATGCTGGAACAGGTAAATACGCAGGACTTCATCTGAATCATGACTTTCTCATTTTTTGGACATAAAAAAACCCTGCCATCAGACAGGGTTTTCGGGCAGATTAAACGTAAGCTTTCAGCACGTCGTCATTTGCCATCACTTGTTGCAGAGATGCCAAAACGTCTAGAGAAGTTTCATTTTCTGCTGCATAGATTTGAGAGAAGTTATTTTTAGATACGCTAAAGAAACGTGCCTTATCTTCAGATTTGATATTCAGCAATTCAGCCAGTACATTCAGGCTTTCACCTTCACCGACTGCCATATCACGTGCCAGCGCTTCAGCATTTTCATTGGTAAAAGTTACCACTTTTGCAGTAATTGTACCGGTACCGCTACAGCCTAAAGTACCAAAGGTAATACCGAATAACTGGTTAGCGAAGATACCATTCGTTGTTGCTGCCAGGATTTTTGGCAATTTACCTGATTGGCCTGCCCATACCTGAGTACCAATACCACAACCTGTGTCACGGTCAGCAAAAGCAGCTGTTGAACCGACTGCCAATACTGCAGCCAAAGCAATTTTTTTTAACACGCAAATTCAAATCCCAAGTGCGACACATTTGTAATTAGTTGAAAAAGTTAGGTGTATTCATAGAATCATTAGACTTTTTCAACTCGCAATTGGAAAGCACACAATGAAGAAATACACCCAACTTTCTCAAGATGAAAGATACGAAATTTATGCTACTTTGAAAAGTAAAAGCTCAATCGCTAACCTTGCTCGGGAGTTAGGGCGTTCACGATCAACCATCTACCGTGAATTAAAAAGAAATACTGGGCAACGTGGATATAGGGCTCAACAGGCAGCTAAATTTGCAAGTCAAAGACGGTACCGTCCTTCCTCATCAATGACAGCATTTGCCTTCGCCTATATTGATTATTTAATTGGCTTGGACTGGTCACCAGAACAAATTTCAGGTGCTTTAACACAACGCGGTTGGCTGGATGTACCTTCACATGAGTGGATTTACCAGTACATTTATCAAGATAAATCAAAAGGCGGTAAACTCCATCTACACTTAAGGCATCAGAAGAAATATCGAAAACGAGGTTACAAAAACACGGATCGTAGGGGGCAAATCATTGATAAAACAAGTATTCACTGTCGAGACCAGGTCATTGATCAACGACAACGTTTAGGAGATTTCGAAGGTGACACGGTGATTGGTAAACATCATAAAGGTGCTTTATTAACCCTTGTTGATCGAAAGAGCCTGTATGTACATATTGTTCATTTAGGATCAACGAGAGCATCCTCTCAAACGATTACTTGTGCGTTAGATCGTTTACGAATGAGCCATGCTTATAGTGTGACATTTGATAATGGTAAAGAATTTTCCGAACACAAAAGAATTACTGATGCCGGGATAGAGACGTATTTTGCTGATCCTTACAAGTCTATTCAGCGAGCTAGAAATGAAAATACGAATGGTTTAATCCGTCAATATCTGCCAAAATCATCATCGTTTGATGACGTGTCAAACGAACAAATAGAGCAGATAGAATTTGCACTCAACCATCGTCCTAGAAAAACGCTAGGTTGGTATACACCGAGTGAAGTTATGGCTGGTTTTTATACTGTTGCACTTGCCGCTTGAATCCGCCACATTCATCATTCTCCAGAAAAATTTTTATAAAGCTTTCTTGTTAATGCATTTTTGTGTATTTGTGATTACACGCTGTTAGATTATCGAGAAGTTAGACATATGGCAAAACAAATTTGCTCATTTTTTCATCTTTAATATTCTGTGCATTCATCAGCGATTTTAGCTTTTCAGCTTCCAGTTTCCTTGCTGATCACGAATACCTAAAATCTTCATTACTAATACCAGACTTAACAATAACAGCAGATACCAGGAACCCAGTTTGGCCCAACCGACCATATGCCATTTCTCTACCTGACTTGGATAGAGCCAGATCTGATAGAAAGTACTAATGTTTTCCGCAATCCAGATAATAAAAGCCAGTAATGCTAATACAGGTAACATTGGTAATTGAAAGGTATGCTGATTCAACTGAAAACGGATACGGGTGTTCCAGAAAATTATCACACTCCATATAAAGAGAATGATGCGGTAATCCGGAATAAAAAACTTGCTCATGAAGTTGATATAAGACAACACTGCCAATGCCAGCATATTGGTAAAGCTTGGCAGTCGTTCAAAAGACACCTGAAATAAACGTAATGAACGGGCAAAGAAGCTGCCGACAGCTGAATACATAAAACCAGCAAACAACGGCACGGTCAAAATCTTGAAGATCGCTGGTTGCGGATATTGCCAGGAAGCGATTGCCGGATGGGTCAGGAAAATTTCCATACCCATCGCCAGAATATGGAATAGTGCAATTACCCGAGCTTCTGCCCAAGATTCTAATTTGGCATAGAGTAAAATGACCTGAATGATCAGCGCATAAAACAGCAGATAGTCATAACGGTAGAAACCATAAAACAGCTCACTCCCCATCGAAGCACTAACCGCAAAAGCCAGCAGAAGCAGAATCCCAAATAAGGCAGCCGAAGCTGCCTTAAATGAAAATTCCAACCCTGATTTGAATAGGTTGATCAAGGTTTACATCCTAAAGATATTTGGCACTGTACTCATGCACGGTATCAATAAACACTTTAGGGTTTGCCGGATCGACCCATTGGGTAATACCATGGCCGAGGTTTGCCACATAACCGGTTTTTTCACCATTCGCGTAAGCATCGTCTAGCATCAGCTTGGTCGCTTTGGCAATCGCTTCAGGTGAACCATACAGCGTTGCTGGATCCAAGTTACCTTGCAGCGCTGCACGACCCGCCACGGTCTGTCGGGCAACATTGAGTGGGGTGGTCCAATCCAGTCCAAAAGCATCTGCGCCAGTCGCCACCATTGGCTCAAGCCATTGCCCACCACCTTTGGTAAACAGAATCACTGGTACCTTGCGACCGTCTTTTTCACGCTGCAAACCTGCCACGATTTTTTGCATATAATTGAGTGAAAATTCAATATATTCACGATGAGCCAGTGCCCCACCCCAGCTGTCAAAAATCTGCACGGCTTGAGCACCGGCATCAATCTGCGCATTCAGGTATTCAGTTACCGCATCCGCCAGACGTTCCAGCAAGGCATGCAGCACTTCTGGCTGAGAATACATCATCTGTTTGGTAAAACGGAATTCCTTGCTCGATCCACCTTCCACCATATAGGTTGCCAATGTCCAAGGACTACCCGAGAAACCAATCAAAGGTACCTGACCACCTAAAGCAGAACGAATCGTAGAGACTGCATTCATAACATAGTCCAGATCGGCTTTGGCATTAAACTTAGGTAAATTCGCCACATCCTGCTCGGTACGCACAGTTTTGTGGAACTTTGGCCCTTCACCTGCTTCAAAATAGAGGCCTAGTCCTAAAGCATCCGGAACGGTTAAAATATCCGAGAACAGAATCGCAGCATCCAGCTCATAACGGCGTAAAGGCTGCAGGGTCACTTCACAGGCAAAGTCAGTATTTTTGCAAAGTGACAGAAAATCCCCTGCTTTGGCCCGAGTTTCGCGATATTCTGGTAAATAACGACCCGCCTGACGCATCATCCATACTGGCGTGGTATCTACAGGCTCACGTAACAATGCACGCAGAAAACGATCATTTTTTAAGGTCGTCATTCACATTCCCATCAATCTTTGACATTCGGGACATCATAACAAAAAGCCCGCTTTTTTAATAACTTCACATTACTTTAAAAATCGATCATGATAAGCAGCTAATGTGTTGTTTCACAAAACAACTACTGCATCTACATAGTTTTTCTGTAATACTTATTACGTTATTTAAATAGTTTATGAATAATTAGGTTGAATTACATGTTCGTTCGCACAATGCTCGCCATGAGTTTAAGTTGCATCTTTGCAGGTACTGCTTTCGCTGCTTCTGCTACTGAACAGCCACTAAATCCCCAAAAAGTAGTGACCGATGTTGCGGTTCAAGATCCAATTGATCCGCTTGCTACAGAAGCATCAGCAGCCAAGTCTGGAGATGCGAAAATTACGGCTCAGGAGCAGCGCGAGCTGAATCAGTCTTCTGAGACCTTAGATGACCTGCAGGAAGCAGAAGATACTGACGCTGCTATTGGTGCTGCACCAACTGTATCATCAAAAACTATTGCAACGACTGCGAATAAAGCGTCATGGACGCTGGAAGGCCTGAACAATGCCGAATGGTATGAAAATATTGGTAAAGGCCAATTCCCTGTCTATGCACGTGCGCATGTAATGCTGAACAATGCCCATGCTTCACCAGGTGCGATTGACGGGACTAGCGGTAAAAATACCCTGAAAGCGATTGCTTCATTCCAGCAAATGAATGGCATCAAGCCAACAGGTGAACTGACCAAAGAAACTTGGGATAAGCTGGTGGCCCTGCAAGGCAATAAACCAGCGTTTATTGAATACACTATTACCGAGGAAGACCTGAAAGTTCCTCTGGCAAAATCAATTCCAGGCGACTACGCTCTGCAAGCGAAAATGCCAGGCTTGTACTACACCAGCCGCACCGAAATGTTTGGTGAAAAATTCCATATGGATGAAGCGTTCCTGAAACAGTTGAATCCAGGTGCGAACTTCAACAAAGCAGGTCAAAAGATTATCGTGACCAATGTGCGTAACAACCTGTCTGAAGACATTCACCTGATTGTGGCACACAAAGGTGCAAAACAGCTGTATCTGTTTAACAGTAAAAATCAGATGGTCGGTTCTTTCCCGGCAACCATTGGTGGTACCGATACCCCATCACCAACGGGTACTCATAAAGTGGTCGGTGTAGCACGTAATCCTCATTACAGCTACTCACCTTCTAACTTTGTACAAGGTAAAAACCTGAAACCACTGACTTTACCACCTGGTCCAAATGGTCCTGTAGGGAATATCTGGATTGCACTCAGTAAAAAATCATTTGGTATTCACGGTACACCAAATCCATCAATGATTTCTAAATCATACTCACATGGCTGTATCCGTCTGACCAACTGGGATGCAAATGACTTGGGTCGTAAAGTGAAAGCAGGTGCTACCGTTCGCTTTGTCGAATAATCATCTGCTCATCTAAATAAAAGCCTGCTTTCGAGTGGGCTTTTTCATTTTTGGAAAATGTCCCGTCCTGAAATAAGTTTACACCTTAAGAGACTTATTTTATGGAACATAAACGAGAACAACGAGTTAAACGTACACAACGTGACTATAGCTTTGCCTTTAAAATGATGGTGGTACATGAAGTAGAAAAAGGGCAAATTACTTATAAGCAAGCTCAGGCAAAATATGGTATTCAAGGAAGATCAACTGTGCTGGTATGGTTACGCAAGCACGGACAACAGGACTGGACTTCGAATATGCCGACTTCTTCTAAACGCCAATTGACACCCCAACAACGAATCCGCCAATTAGAAAAGCAGTTAGCCGCAGAAAAGCTTAAAACTGAATTTATTCAGGATGTGATTTATCACATTGATAAAGAATGTGGGACTGATCTTGGAAAAAAGTATACCGAGCACGTTTCAAAGATTGGCAAAGCCAAAGAAGACTAAGCGTTTCACGTTATTGTCAGTGGTTGGGAATCACCCGACAAGCTTATTATCAAGCAGAAAAACGTGCTCAAATGACTGCACAAGCAACTGAACAAATACTTGAGTTGGTTATGGAATATCGCTGTCTCATGCCAAGTATCGGAACACGTAAGCTGTATTGGCTTATTAAAGGCAAATTGTTGCAACGTGGTTTAAAGTGTGGATGGGATCAGTTATTTAAAATATTGAAAGAAAATAACTTATTGATTCGCCCTAAGCGTCGCTATACAAAAACTACGGATAGCAAGCATTGGATGAAGAAGCATCCAAATTTATTAAAGGATTATTCAGCAGTGCAAGCCAATGAAGTCTTTGTTAGTGATATTACCTATGTTGAGAGTGCTGAAGGTGTGCATTATTTATCCTTGGTGACAGATGCTTATACCCGACAGATTAAAGGTTATAAGTTATCGAATGATATGCGTGCGGAGAATGTTGTGCAGGCTCTACATATGGCGATGCAGCAAGCGACAGATCGAGCGACTAGGATGATTCATCATTCAGATAGAGGTGCTCAATATTGCTCTGAGCTATATCAATCGGCATTGCGCCATTATGGGATATGTCCTTCCATGACAGATGGCAAGGACTGTTATCAGAATGCATTAGCAGAGCGAATTAATGGAATATTAAAGCAGGAGTTTTTAACCACGCGATGTCAAACCATGAAGGAGTTAGATCACTTAATTGCGGAATCTATCATGATTTACAATTGTTATAGACCGCATTTAAGTTTAAATATGAACACCCCGAATCAGATGTATGAGCAAACAAAAACCGAGCTAATTGCTTAACTCGGTTTGAAGTGGAATACTGTCAATCTATTTCAGGACAAGACAAAATGATTGCATCGTTGCAAATCTGCAATGATCTGTCGCATGAATATGCTTTTTAGAAAATGAGTACAACGCTAAGATGAACGCATGTTAGAAAAATGATGAGATCAAAAATGGATGCTTTCCTGCATAAAAGTGAAAACCGTGGTCATGTCAAAATGGGCTGGCTGGAATCACGCCACAGCTTTTCCTTTGGCAACTGGTATAACCCCAATTATAGGGGCGTCAGTGCCTTACGCGTAATCAATGATGACCTGATTGACGCACATCAGGGCTTTGGTCAACATCCGCATGACAATATGGAAATCCTGACCTGCGTGCTAAAAGGTACCATTACCCATCAGGACAGCATGGGCAACCATGGTGGCATTTCTGCTGGTGAATGGCAACTGATGAGTGCGGGTGCTGGTGTTCGTCATAGTGAAATGAATCAGGGTGATGAACAGGTACATTTACTGCAAATCTGGATTATTCCGAATGAACGAGATGCCGAGCCAAACTACCAACAGATTCGTCTTGATCCACGCGAACAGCCTAATCAGTGGCATCTGATTTGTGGGCCAAATACCAATGCACCGATGCATATTCGTCAGAATGCTGAAGTCAAAACCGCAGTGATTGAACAAGGTCGTGCCCTGCCAATCAAAGCTACCCAATACATTAACTATGTACATGTAATTGAAGGTAGTGTGCAGATTGGTGAATATACCTTAAATGCCGGTGACGCCTTAGCATTCCTTGAAGAGGTTGAAATAAAAGCTTTGGAAAATGCACAACTGATCTGGTTTGATCTACCAGAAGTCAAACACCAAGATTCTTAAAAATGTTTTAGATGACGATTGATCAATTTGGTTAATCGTCATGCTTGCATTAACAAAATAATATTGAAATTAGCTTAGGCTATTTTTTATTTTAGAAAATAAATCATACCAAGACACGTTATATCTTTACCGAAGCCTATCCTTTTTTAAGTAAAAATATTTCAACTTTACCTTTAACCAGGGTATCTCATTTTCCTATCTGGTCATTTTCAGCCAAACAACCTCAGTATTACAACTTTAATTCTAAGAATCAGAAGAGAACACCCTTATGAACCAGATCTTAGATATACAAACCAGCCAACAACAGGCTTTACTGTATTTATTAACTTTCTTAAAACAGCATAATTATCAGTTTACTACTATCACCCCTTTGTCCCATCAGCGCATCCTCAACCGTAAACGTCATCAAGCGTCTCAAGAAATGACCTTGCGAGATATTTTTGGCTGGAATCTGCCTTTTCAAAAAACTGATCTTGATTCAGAACTTTTTGCAATTTTGGATCAGCACTTTCTCTTGCAAAAACAGGGAGAACATTATTCGAGTTTAGTCCGGGTTTCTTCACTCGAAGATGATCTTTTTATCCATTCTGCTTTTCCAACAGTTGAACAAGATGCGGTATTTTTTGGTCCGGATACCTATCGCTTTGCCTATCATTTAAAACAATATTTAGCCAGCCAATCACGACCATTTAAACGGGCTGTAGAATTATGTTGTGGGACTTCAGCAGCTGCCGTAGCAATTGCCAAAAAATTTCCAAACTATAATGAATTAATTGTGGCTGACTTGAATCCTAAGGCACTGAACTATAGCCAAATGAATATCAATTTTGCTGGCTTAAAAAATATTTATCCAGTCCAAAGTAATTTATTCTCAAATATTGAAGGAAAGTTTGACCTGATTTTTGTCAATCCTCCTTATCTGATTGATCCGCAGCAACGTCATTATCGGCATGGTGGTCATGAAATGGATGGTTGTGATTTGGCTTTTCAGATTATCAAGAAAGGGATTCAACGCCTGAACTCTCAAGGGCATTTGTTTTTATATACTGGTGTTCCGATCCACCAATCTGGCAACCGCTTTTTGCAATGTTTAGAAGAATTAATGGCACAACAGAAAAATATCAGCTGGTTTTATGAAGAAATTGATCCGGATATCTTTGGGGAAGAGTTAGAACAACCAAGTTATCAGCATATAGAAAGGATTGCTTTGGCGTTGGTGAAAATAAAAAGAGTGATCTGTCAATATTAAAAAATCTATAAAGCCAAATTTATGTACTTCAAAATTTTAGACAATAAAAAAACCCAGTCTTTCGACTGGGTTTTCATATCTGGCGGAAGCGGTGAGATTCGAACTCACGGAGGGGTATAAGCCCTCGTCGGTTTTCAAGACCGGTGCATTAAACCGCTCTGCCACGCTTCCATGTGCGCAATCATACGGAGCTTTTCGGCAACTGACAAGTGAAAATTACAGTGAATGCAATCAACTGCATATAGTTTCATCAAATCCTTACAAACTGGCTGCCAATTCTGCCCCTTCACGAATCGCACGCTTGGCGTCCAGTTCCGCAGCCAGTTTAGCACCACCAATAATATGGTAATTGGCCAAAGTTTTCTGCCCTTCTGCAGGCATTAGATCTTTGACTGACTCCTGTCCGGCACAGACTACGATAGTATCGACACGCAGCAACTGGTCATGACCATCCACTTCCACCCATAAACCTTCATCAGTAATCGCTTTATACTGCACACCACGCAGCATACGTACGCCATGTTTTTTCAACTGAGCACGATGCACCCAGCCTGTGGTTTTACCCAGACCTGCACCGAGCGGTGTAGTCTTACGTTGCAGCAGATAGATTTCCCGAACTGGTGGCTCAATTTTAGCAGGTTGAAAACCTCCCTCACTAATGTAATGCGGATTGGGATCTACCCCCCATTCTCGTTTCCAGTCATCCAGAGGTTGTGGCTGCGGCTGGTGTGGAGGTTTAAGTAAGAACTCTGATACATCAAATCCAATTCCACCCGCACCGATCACTGCGACACGATTACCAACATTGGCACCATTCAACACTTCTACATAAGAAAGTACTTGTGGCGCATCACTGCCTGGAATTGTGAGAGCACGTGGAATCACGCCAGTGGCAATAATCACTTCATCAAAACCTTCACGTTCCAGCTGTTCACGATTGACCTGGGTATTTAGACGGACTTCAACCTTGTTCTTTTCCAGCTGAACTTTGAAATAGCGAATCGTTTCGTGAAACTCTTCTTTGCCTGGAATCACTTTCGCCAGATTAAACTGTCCGCCAACATCATTGGTCGCTTCAAACAAAGTGACATCATGACCACGCCCTGCAGCGACTGTTGCTGCTGACATGCCTGCAACTCCACCACCGACAACGGCGATGCGTTTTGGCTTTTTGGTTTTGACATAGACCAGTTCAGTTTCATAACCGGCACGCGGATTGACCAGACAGGTCACGCGTTTATTTTTAAAGGTATGATCGAGACAAGCCTGGTTACAGGCGATACAGGTATTAATCTCATCAACACGATTGGTCGCAGTTTTATTAACCCAGAATGCATCAGCCAGTAATGGACGTGCCATCTGTACCATATCTGCCTGACCGGAAGCCAGAATTTCCTCAGCCGTTTCCGGCATATTAATTCGGTTGGATGCAATCACAGGAACAGAGACATTTTTCTTCACTTCTGCGGTGTAATCCACAAATGCGGCACGCGGTACAGAAGTGACAATGGTTGGAATTCGTGCTTCATGCCAGCCAATCCCGGTATTCAGCAAGGTAATCCCAGCTTTTTCCAGTGCTTTCGCAACGGTAATGACTTCATCCATGGTATTGCCATCATGCACCAAATCCAGTATGGACAAACGGAAGCAGATAATAAATTTCTCACCAATCTCGGCACGAATGGCTTTGACAATCTCTACCGGAAAGCGCATGCGATTTTCAATCGAACCACCCCAGCGGTCAGTGCGCTGATTGACATGCCGGCTCAGGAACTGGTTAATCAAATAGCCTTCTGAACCCATAATTTCCACGCCATCATAACCGGCTTTTTTCGCTAGATTGGCGGTTTTCACATAATCCTGAATGGTGTCGAGAATCTGTTTTTCGGAAAGCTGACGTGGCTTGAAAGGAGAAATCGGCGATTTAATTGGACTCGCAGAGACTACAAAAGGTTGGTAGCCATAACGACCGGCATGCAGGATCTGTAATAATATTTTCGCGCCATGCTTATGTACAGCATGCGTCACCAGCCGGTGCGGTGCAACATCACCCAGCGAATTCATGGTTCCACCGGCAGGCAACAACCAGCCCTGACGGTTTGGGGAAATCCCCCCTGTAATGAGCAGGCCTACGCCCCCTTTGGCGCGCTCCCCAAAATAGGCCGCCAGTTTCGGGTAATTATAAAAACGATCTTCCAGCCCGGTATGCATCGACCCCATCACTACCCGATTCTTGATCGTGGTAAACCCCAGATGAAGCGGTTTTAAAATATTCGCATAACGAGTCGTTGTCATGACTAATCCCTTTCATTATGGCTTTGCAACTTGTTGCATTCTAATGTAGCGCGTTTTTAATTTTTGTTTATGGCATATTCAAAAAATTATTGCTCTGCAAAGTCAATTCAGCTTTCCCACTGTTTGTTGGAGCTTTTCCATAAGGCAATCAGGCCTAATACCGTACCAATCGGGAAGCTCAGCAACATCAGAACTGACATGACACGTGATAAAGTACGCCCTTCGCCCTGACCTTTTTTCACTTTTAATGCTGCCTGAATATTGAAATAGATTAGCACCAGCAATAACAGGATCACGATTCCCAGGCTCAAGTTCGAAGCAGTGCGTTGCTGATATTCCAGATACAAAAAGGCAATGCCACTAAACACCAATAGACCGGCATAAATGCCATGTAAAACAGACAAAGTCTGGTTCGGTTCACGCAATTGTGGCAGTTGTGGCGGGATCACTTTTGAATTCATTAGACTCTCCTAAAAAATTGTTATTGTTGGTTTTATTACGTCAGGATCGGGTAAAGATAACTGACCACTTATTAAAACCCAAGACTGGGTATAAATCAGTAATTTTTCGATCAATTTATGCAAAAACATAACCAGAGATTTTTCCATAAAATCATTATTTAAAGCCTTCTTTTCTATAGGCAAAAAAAATGCAGTGCGAGCACTGCATGAGATAGGCCAGATGACGTTGTTATTGTTGTTATTCGGGAATTTTATTTATTTCCAGTATTTCAGCTTGGAGGTATGTCCAATACCCACGTTAAAGCTGTTGGTTGGATCCAGTTTCTGGTAATGGTTTTTTAGTGCCGGTTTGGCAATGTAGAGATGCCCCACATTATGTTCAGCCGGATATTCCGCACCGCGATCATCCAGCAGCTTCCACATCGCATGTTCCATTTCCAGCGGATCAACACCTTTTTTCACGATGTAATCCTGATGGAATACGTGACACAGGAAATGACCATAATAGAGTTTGTGCAGGATCTTCTCTTCCATTTCCTGTGGCAGAGTTTCTACCCACTGACGGTCATTACGACGCAGCGCAATATCCAGTGCCACGATATCTTCAACTTCGCTTAAATGCGTGTCGCGATAACGGATCGCGGCGCCCGCTACGGCGAAACGGTGCAAGAAGGCTTTACGCCCTTCTTCTTCAGTACACAGGAAATAATTTCCAGTTGAATGAGCCTTAAAGTAGCTTTCAAAGAAGGCTTGAACCTGTTCCACATCCTGATTTTCGATACGTAGAATCAAGTGATGCTCATACAGATCACGGTATTCATTCATGCGTTTCGGCAAATGCGATGGCAGCATTTTGCTGACCATTTGCAGAATCTTGTCGCTTAGGCCACGCATGCCGATTTTTTGCAACACGCCATCGACCTTGTCTTTCATGGCAAATGCAGCAGGCACTTTAGCCGTACCGAATTTTTCAATGAACATGAAAGTGTCTTTGCCGTATTCCGCACCGATGTCATATGCCACACGGTGGATATATTCCCCGGCAATCGGCAAACGTGGCAGGTCTTTTAACAGGAAACGGCGGATTTCAGTCAGGTCATCCTGAGAATTAGTACCGACATAGAACACCTGGCTTGGAATCTTTTCAAAAGTATCCAGACGAACTGCAAACACGCAGACCTTACCGGCAGAACCCGAAGCTTCAAACAGACGGCTTGGGTCGGCATTAAAACGTGCCGGGGTATCGGCATCCACCTGACGCACATCATGGCTATAACGATGATCGGATGCACAGCGATGTTCCTGTTGCTGGATGTCCTGATCACCATAGCGTTTCTGTTCCAGATTTTTCAGAATTTCTTCCGGGCTATTCCCGAGGTTAATACCCAAATGGTTAATCAGTTCCAGCTGACCTTGTTCATTCACGCGGGCATACAGTGCCAGTTCAGTATAGGCTGGGCCACGACGCACCAAGGCACCGCCGGAATTATTACACACGCCACCCAGTACTGAAGCACCGATACAGGATGAACCAATTACCGAATGCGGTTCACGGTTAAACGGTGCCAGCTGTTTTTCCAGGGCATCGAGTGTAGCACCCGGTAGACATACGACCTGCTTGCCATCCTGAATCACTTGAATGCCAGCCAGACGACGGGTACTCATCACGATCACCGGACGATCATATTCACCAAATGGTGTAGAGCCACCGGTTAAACCGGTATTGGCCGCCTGCATGATCACGATACAGTCAGCTTCAACGGCAACTTGCAGGACTTTCCATTGTTCCAGCAATGAACCCGGTGCTACCACCGCAAACACTTCACCTGAACCATAACGTCGCCCCTGTCGATACAGACGAGTATCGTTATCATCGGTCAGCACATGTTGCTGGCCGACTACAGCCACCAGTTTCTTTAAGGTCGCAGTAGTGTCAAATGAGTTTTGCATAGTTCAGCCCCGGTTCATTTTCATGGCTGTCTGTTTAGCAAATCAGCCATAAGCATGTTTTGGATTTTTATCTCGTTTGTGAAACAGCAGAAATTCCGCTGTTTCGAATGGGTTAAAGATGACCACTTCCAAGCGGTCATCCCCGATTTACTTTATTGTGAAAGTTCACGATCCAGTTTAACCAGACAGTCTTCTGTGATATCAGCAATTGACTTGGCACCGGTCAGGGTCATGGCTACACGCATTTCCTTATCGATTAGATCAAGCAGGTTGCTGACACCGGCACCGCCTGCAGCACCGAGTGCATACACGAAAGCACGACCTAACATACAGGTATCCGCACCCATTGCCAGCATACGCACCACATCCAGACCGTTACGGATACCTGAATCCACCAGAATTTTTAGGTCACCTTTTACGGCATCCGCGATTGGTGGGAGTGCACGCGTTGTTGATAACACGCCATCCAGCTGACGACCACCATGATTGGATACCACGATACCATCGGCACCGAAACGTACCGCATCTTTGGCATCTTCAGGATCCAGAATGCCTTTGATCACCATTGGGCCATCCCAGAAATCACGGATCCATTCTAGGTCTTTCCATGAAATCGATGGGTCAAAGTTGGCACCTAACCAGCCGATATAATCTTCCAGCCCTGTTGGTTTACCGAGGTATTTAGAAATGTTACCCAAATCATGCGGACGGCCCAGCAAGCCCACATTCCAGGCCCAGTGTGGGTGCAAGCAAGACTGTAAATAACGGCGCATAGCGGCATTTGGACCACTCATACCAGAGTGGGCATCACGGTAACGTGCGCCCGGTACTGGCATATCTACGGTGAAGACCAGGGTTGAACAGCCAGCAGCTTTAGCACGTTCCAAGGCATTACGCATAAATCCACGGTCACGCAACACATACAGCTGGAACCACATCGGACGGGAAATCGCCGGTGTCACTTCTTCAATTGGACACACTGATACGGTTGATAAAGTAAATGGAATTCCTTTTTTATCGGCTGCAACCGCTGCCTGCACCTCACCACGGCGTGCATACATGCCGGTCAAACCCACAGGCGATAAAGCCACCGGCATCGACAGGGTTTCATCAAACAGTTTGGTTTCTAGGCTGAGCTGTGACATGTCATTCAGGACACGCTGACGCAGCGCCACTTTTGATAGATCTTCTACATTGCGCTTCAGCGTATATTCCGCATACGCACCACCATCGATGTAATGGAATAAAAATGGTGGCAAACGACGTCTTGCTGCTTCGCGGTAATCATTCGCAGAAGAAATAATCATAATCTAGGTCCTATTTAATCGACTGGCACGCTGACGACGAGCTTCTTCTTCATCAATCATACGTACCCGTTGAACTACAAATTCGATGTGTCCACAAACTGCTTTGCGCGCAGCTTCCGGATCTTGGCGTTCGATGGCATCCATCACTTGAAAGTGCTGGTCATACAAAAGCTCAAAATGACGTGGTGTGGTATAGACTTTGCGTCGTCCCAGCATCACGTTGTATTGCAATAAATCGAAAATGCCGCGCATCATTTGGATTAGCACCAAATTATGCGAAGCTTCCGCAATCGCCAAATGGAAGTTGGCATCAGCAATTGCAGATTGAGCATCATCACCCTGCATTTGGAAATAATGAATCTGCTCGAAACAGTGACGAATTTTTGCAATATCTTCAGGCGTAGCACGCTGTGCGGCATACCAGGCCGTCCCCCCTTCAAGTACCATACGTGCTTCTTGCACATCGGTACGATATTCAGGGTCTTGGTTCATTAAGCTGGTAAGCGGTTCAACAATTAGATTTTGTGACCAGTTAACCGGCAGTTTCTGTAAAAACGTCCCTGCCCCCACTTTACTGACCAGCAAACCTTGACTGGCTAATTGTTGAATCGCCTCTCTTAATGATGAACGAGAAACACCCAGTTTCTCGCACAATTTACGTTCAGCAGGCAAACGGTCTCCAACCTGCATGTTGTTTTCTTCGATAAGCAAACGCAGACTTTGAACAACTTTGTTGGAGACTTTCATTTACGATCCTCAATTGCCTGTTATGGAATCATCCATGGGAACACATAAGCTTGTAAGGTAATAATGATACCGATCATCACAGTAAAGGTGATACTGTGTTTTACGGTGAAGCGGAATAAATCCGATTCCTTACCAACCAAGCCTACGGCAGCACATGCAATCGCAATCGATTGTGGTGAAATCATTTTACCTGTTACACCACCACTGGTGTTCGCAGCTACTAACAATACTTCTGGCACGCCGATCTGCTGTGCAGTGGTTGCTTGAAGTGCAGAGAACAATGCGTTTGCTGACGTATCAGAACCTGTTAAGAACACGCCGATCCAGCCCAGGAATGGTGAGAAGAAGGTAAATGCATCACCGGTATGTGCCAACGCTAATGCCAGTGTTGCAGACATACCTGAGTAGTTGGCGATGAAGGCAAAAGACAGCACCATACCAATCGAATAAATTGGTGTTTTCAGCTCACGGAAGGTTTCCGCAAAAGTGGATACTGCTTCACGTGGTTTCATTTTCAGGTAAATCACGGTGATCACAGCTGCGATCATGATTGCTGTACCAGTTGCAGATAACCAGTCGAACTTGTAGATCGCTTCATAGTCTTTCACTTCAGCAACCACAGGTGGCATTTTCTGGATCATTTCATGCAGGAATGGCACCTTGATCGAAATCACCAGGTCATTCAGTGGACCGCCTTTGGCAAACAGGTCTTTGAACGGTTTGATACTCCACAGGGTTACCATCGCTGTTAATACTGCAAATGGAGACCATGCTTTGGCAATTTGACCGATGGTGTATTTTTTGTTGGCTTCAGCTGCAATGCTGGCATCTACTTTTACATCCTGGTCTTCAAAACGGAAGATACGTTTTGGTTTCCAGAATTTCAGGAACAGGGTCAAGCTGATAAGAGATGCAATCGCTGCAGTGATGTCTGGCAGTTCAGGACCAACATAGTTCGAAGTCAGGAATTGCGCCAGTGAGAATGAAGCACTTGCCACGATGATTGCAGGCCAAGTTTCTTTAATCCCGCGCCAGCCATCCATGATTGCCATAATCCAGAACAGTACGATTGGTACCATGATTGGCAACTGACGGCCCACCATCTTACTGATGTCCAGCGTTTCAAGACCTGAAACCTGACCCGCTACGATGATTGGAATCCCCATTGCACCAAAAGCTACCGGTGCAGTGTTCACGATCAGACATAGACCAGCTGCATACAGTGGTTTAAAACCTAAGCCCACTAACAGTGCCGCAGTAATGGCCACTGGTGCACCGAAACCTGCTGCACCTTCCAGGAAGGTACCGAAGGCAAAGCCGACTAAAAGCATTTGCAGACGCTGGTCTTCAGTAATGGACAGAATCGAAGAACGGATAATATCGAACTGACCGGTTTTTACCGAAACTTTATACAGGAATAATGCCCCGAGAATAATCCAGGCAATCGGCCACAGACCATACAGGAAACCATATGCCAACGAGGCAAATGCCATCGGTGCTGGCATTCCATAAGCAAATAATGAAACCAGAAGCGCCAGGACAACAGTAATGGTTCCTGCGACACTCCCCTTCATTCGAAATACGGTTAAAGCTAAAAAGAAAAATACAATTGGGATCAACGCGACAATACTTGAGATCCAAATATTGCTCATGGGATCATAAATTTGCTGCCAGGTTTGAAGCATTGTCGTCTCCTTGAAATGCTTGGCATATGCACATCATCACACAAACGATCTTTAATAAATTGGTACGACCAATATTGATTAAATTTCAGTAAGTAGCCGTAAATTGGTCGAACAATAGTAATTTTTGAGCTTTTTAAGATCAATATTAATTTTAAAAGATATAATTAGTCATACCAATTTTGCATGCAAATTAAACAACTCTAGAATTTTTAAGTTTTATTAAATTATTGTTTTATATTGATTTTATAGTTTTGAGTTTTTTCAGTTTTTGTTGGCTTAAACTTTAGTCTAAACCAGAAAATTTTGAGTGGTTCTACGGATTTCAATCTTTCCTTCGCTACAAAAATAACTGTAAACAAGTGGGAAATTTATTCAGAGCAAACAGCGACATCTGAATAAATTTCCTGCGATAAAAATAGATTAAAGTGGCTAGAAAAAAGTAGAACAACTATGTCCTACTTGCTTTCTGGTGCATGCGATAAAGAATTTTGCATCAACTTGGCTTTGGGTTGATAAGCACTGCACAAAATTCCAAGACAGATAAAAACAGCGCCCAGAATAACATTACTCCCCAGCGGTTCATTCCAGAGCCAATAGCCAAAAAACAGGCCAAGAACAGGAATACTCATAATGGAAATAGAGGCCACAAAGGCATCCACCTGACTCACAATCCAGCTCCACAACACAAACCCAAAACTGGTGCCGATGACCGCGATATAGGTCAGTAATGAAAAATTAAATAAATTGCTCCACACTTCCCATTGCACCGGTTCAAAACATAGCGCAGTGAAGAAAATAATGAAGCCACCTATTCCCATCTGCCAAATGGTGAGTTTAATTTTGTCGTATTGGGCAAAATATTTTTTGATATAGACGGTAGACGTTGCCCAGAAAAATGCAGTCACGATTAACAGGGCTTCACCGAATAAAGTGGCATTGAAATGAATATCCAGAATTTGTCGCCATAAGATAGCAACCAGACCACTAGTACCCAGAATCAAGCCTAAAATTTTCGGTCTATTCAGGCGCTCATTTAAGAAGAAATGCGCCAGCACCCCAATGATGATAGGCATGGTAAAGACCAGCACCGCAGACAGGCCGGAATCGACGAACTGCATGGCAAAGGTTTGTGTAGCATAAAAGCCGATACATACCAGCAAGCTTAAAATAATGATGCGTTTCCATTCCGATTTTTCCGGTAGCACTGACTTGCCTAGACACCACTGGAACAGCATTAAGGCTGCGGCACCCAGCAAAAGCCTGACGGAAATAAATAAGAACGGTGGAAAAATTCCCAAACTATATTTCACCAGTCCCCATAGAGAGCTCCAGATCAGGCAAAGCAAGCAAATAACGCTGAACACCTTAATATTCATTTTCTGATCTCATGACTTGAACTGGAAACGATTTTAAGCAATCATCAATATCATGAATAATGTTATGTTTTAATACATCCATCTTTTTTATTGATACCAGTCTGAGAATTTTATAAAGTGAGCTGCGATGAATATTGATATTGGCGATATAAAGTCTTTTGTGACCGTGGCAGAACTGAAAAGTATTTCAGCAGCGGCTAGCAAGCTCAATTATTTGCAGTCTAATATGACCGCAAAAATTAAAAAGATTGAAAATCACTATAAAAGACCGTTATTCATCCGCAAGCCTAAAGGCGTTGAATTAACCGAAGCCGGTTTGCATCTGTATGAACAATACAAAAAACTGATATTTACCTGGGAAGAAACCGAAAACAAGATTCATCAACAGCAGCAGTATTTACGCTTCGGGACCAATACCAGTTTGGGCGGCATGCGCTTCTACCCTTCATTGAAAAAGCTTTATGAAGCATATCCAGATCTTTCCATTACCTTAAAAACCGGCACCACCGTTTCCATTGAAGATGAATTGTTACAAGGCCATATCGATCTGGCTTATATCCTGGGCCGGGTTAAAAACAAAAAACTGCACTACCAGCTGCTGGCAAATGATGAATTAATACTGATTGGCAAGGACGTGATCAATCATCAGAAATTTGAAGATTGTTTACGTGGACAGAATATTATCGTTGCTTCAGACCAGTGCTGTTATTGGACTACCTTAAATCAGATGTATAGCGATTTTCATATCCAGAAAGCTGAAACCATTATGATTCACGATCTGGAAGCGCTGATTAATTTTACCCAGATCGGTATGGGCATTTCGATGATCGCCAAATCCATCGCCGAGCAATATCAAATTGAATACTTCAGGGAAATTCCTGCGCAATATAAAGAAATTGGTTTATACCTGGTGACCCGCAACGATCATGCGTTTAGCCCGCTTGAAAATCAGTTTATTGGACTGAATGATGCATTGAACTAAAAGTGTTTTAATCAGCACATGATCACCAGATTATCGTGAAATGACTGAGCCCAGATATGAAGTGTAAGAATCTCATGCAGTAGATGATGCAAATTAGCTAAAGGCGTATTTTTCATTGTAAATATTTAATCCAGCCTAAAAAGCTGACAAAAGCTCACCATTAAAGTTCATTTTTTTAAATTTTTCGCTTTTTTCAGAAAAAATGTTTGGGTAAAAGTGATAGAATACCGCATTTACAGATTCTCCTTGGCCACCAATTTCGTGGTGCCTATTTGAAATAGTTAGGACTAGCAATGACTGATAATGCAACTATCTTGCAGAGTGTACCAGTAGGCAAAAAAGTCGGTATCGCCTTTTCTGGTGGTCTAGATACTTCAGCTGCTTTATTGTGGATGAAACAAAAAGGTGCTGAGCCTTATGCTTACACTGCGAACCTGGGCCAGCCAGACGAAGACGATTACGATGCCATCCCTAAAAAAGCAGAAGCTTATGGCGCAGTAAAAGCACGTCTGATCGACTGCCGTCTACAACTTGCATTAGAAGGTATTGCTGCAATTCAATGTGGCGCGTTCCACATCTCTACTGGTGGCGTTCCTTACTTCAATACAACTCCACTTGGCCGTGCAGTAACAGGTACCATGCTTGTGACTGCAATGAAAGAAGATGACGTAAACATCTGGGGTGACGGTTCAACTTATAAAGGGAATGACATCGAGCGTTTCTACCGCTACGGTCTGTTGACTAACCCTAACCTGAAAATCTACAAACCATGGTTAGACCAGACGTTTATTGATGAGCTGGGCGGCCGTGCTGAAATGTCTCAGTTCCTGATCGACAACGGCTTTGACTACAAAATGTCAAAAGAGAAAGCTTACTCAACTGACTCAAACATGTTGGGTGCGACTCACGAAGCCAAAGATCTTGAACACCTGGATTCAGGTATCAAAATCGTTGAGCCAATCATGGGCGTTGCCTTCTGGAAAGAAGACGTTGAAATCAAACCTGAAGAAGTATCAATTACTTTTGAAGAAGGTTTCCCTGTTGCGATCAATGGCAAACACATTGAAGATCCAGTTGAATTCATCCTTGAAGCAAATCGTATCGGTGGCCGTCATGGTCTAGGTATGTCAGATCAGATCGAAAACCGTATCATCGAAGCGAAATCTCGCGGTATCTATGAAGCACCGGGGATGGCACTGCTGCACATCGCTTATGAGCGTCTGGTGACTGGTATCCACAACGAAGACACCATCGAACAATACCGCATCAACGGTCTGCGTTTGGGTCGTCTGTTGTACCAAGGCCGCTGGTTCGATTCTCAAGCACTGATGCTGCGTGAAACTGCACAGCGTTGGGTTGCGAAAGCGATCACTGGTACTGTCACTTTAGAACTGCGTCGTGGTAATGACTACACTATCATGAACACTGAATCTCCTAACCTGACTTACGAACCAGAACGTCTGACTATGGAGAAAGGTGATTCTATGTTCTCTCCAGCAGACCGTATCGGTCAGCTGACTATGCGTAACCTGGACATCACAGATACTCGCGCAAAACTTGGTATTTATACAAATTCAGGTTTATTAGCTGTAGGTACAGGTTCAGCAGTTCCACAACTGAAAGACAAAAACAAGTAATTTTGCTGAATGGCTTAAGCAATAAAAAACCGCTCGAAAGAGCGGTTTTTTTTATGACTGGCATTAAAGGTTATAGAGTTTATCAAATTCATCTGCGGTGAGATTCTGGTAATAAATCTGGTTCCGCCCCAGGATCTTGGCTTTATACAGCGCCTGATCAGCAATACCGAGTAATGCTTCTTTACTGATGTCCTGTTCGCCTCTATACACCGTCAATCCCAGACTGATGGTGACATATTGGGATACGGTTGATTTTTCATGGGGAATCATCAAGCGTTCAATGGCTTTAAAGATATTGGTGGCCACTGCATAGGCACCATTGGCATCGGTTTCGGGTAACAGCACCACGAACTCTTCCCCACCATAACGCGCGACAAAATCCATATGCCGGATAGCATTTTTAATCGTCACCGCGATGCTGGAAATAACGTCATCACCCTTTTGATGTCCATAAAAATCATTATAGTTTTTAAAGAAATCCACATCGATAAATAGCACGGCTAAAGAGCTGTTATCGCGTTTTGCCTGCGAAAAATACACATTTAGCATTTCATCGAAAGTACGGCGATTGGAAATCTTGGTCAGTTCATCCTGCTGGCTGAGATGCAGCAGTTCAGTATTATGAATCCGGTGAATCTGCTCACTAATCTTAGCCCGGGCAGAATACAGAAAAATCATGCGCTCACGAGCAAAAATCATATGGCTAATCACAAAACCCAAAATAGAACTGCCCACCAGAATCCGCATAAACACCACTGGACCAAAATCAATCTCTATCCAGATCAGGCTAGCCACACTGGCGATCGCGGCCAATACTCCAGTCACCAACATCTGTAAAGGTTTAACTCCGGTCAGGATATAGCCCAGTACATAGATGATGCTGACGATTGCCATGGCTTGCAGTTTCATCGCTGGAGTTAGAATCGACATGGTCAGGCAGGACGTGGTCACCAGTACCCAGAACATCAGCACCAGTGAAGCAGAATGAAAATAAGGTCTGAGCTTGGGCAAAGTAGCGAAAAAATAGAAGATCAGTAACGTTAATCCGCCATTAATAATCCCCAGCAGACACAAGGTAAAATCATGGACAAAATACTGATCTTCTAAAATCCAGTAATCTGTAGGAATGATGGTCAGCATCAAGACAAAATAAGATAAGACCCCGGCCCAGACATAGCGTTCCGCATGCTTTCGGGCACGTTCCATATTTTTAGACCAAAATTCATCCTCTAACGGCTGTGGAAAGACTCGCCGTATTTTCTGACTTTGCCCCGCGATCAGTGCTTCAATCTTTTCTTTCTGATCCTGCAACTTGGCTAAATTATATTTGTATTCCATTGCTTAGCGCATGCATGTAATTTTTTTAATGATTTTAAAATAGCATACTTTTTCAAATTAATTCATCTTTATCATGTATTTTGTCTATATTTCACATTACCATTTTTAGCCCAGATGCATTATCATTCAAATTATTTCTCTGATTGAATTCGCCTTGAATACGATTACGATTCTCCAGCCAGACGACTGGCACGCTCACCTACGTGATGGTTTAGCGCTTAAGCGCACAGTTCCTGACTTAGCCCAACAATTTTCCCGCGCAATCTGTATGCCAAACCTGGTTCCACCAGTTAAAACTGTGGAAGAGGCACTTAGCTATCGCGAACGCATCATGGCACATGTGCCTGAAGGCGTGAACTTTGATCCGCGCATGGTACTGTATTTCACTGACAATACCTCTCCGGGTGAAGTGCGCAAGATCAAAGAGTCTGAGCATGTCAGCGCAATCAAGCTCTACCCTGCTGGTGCAACCACCAACTCGGACAGCGGTGTCAGCGACATCCGTAAAGTGTATGCGGTGATTGAGCAGCTTGAAGAACATCAAGTGCCGTTATTGCTGCATGGCGAAGTAACCCATAATCACGTCGATATTTTCGACCGTGAAAAACGTTTCCTGGATGAAGTACTTTCGCCATTATTAAAACAGTTCCCGAAACTGAAACTGGTACTGGAACATATCACCACCAGTGAAGCAGCGAATTTTGTCTTAGAACAAGATCGCAATGTGGCTGCGACCATTACCCCACAGCACTTGCTGTTTAACCGTAATGACCTGCTCGTAGGCGGTGTAAAACCCCATTTCTATTGCCTGCCAATTTTAAAACGTCAAACACACCAGCAAACATTACTGGAAGTGGCGACCAGCGGTAATCCGAAATTCTTCCTCGGTACCGACAGTGCACCGCACTCAAAAAATGCTAAAGAAAATGCATGTGGCTGCGCAGGGTGTTATAGTGCGCCTACTGCAATTGAACTCTATGCTCAGGCATTTGATCAGGTCGGCAAGATTGACCGTCTGGAAGGTTTTGCCAGCCATTTTGGTGCTGATTTCTACGGCCTGCCGCGCAATACCAATACCATTACTTTGGTAAAAGAAGATCAAGTGATTCCTGAGAGTCTGGACTATTTGGATGGTGAACAGATTATTCCGCTGTATGCGGGTAAAACCATTCAATGGAGAAAAGTGTGACAAATGAAACTCTCCCAGTCATTGGTCAACGTTTCCGTGGATTCCTGCCTGTTGTTGTCGATGTAGAGACAGCAGGCTTTAATGCACAAACCGACGCCTTACTGGAAATCGCTGCCATTCCTATTGTTTTCAATGAGAAAGGCGAATTTGTGCCGGGTCAAGCCCACCATGCACATATCAACCCATTTGAAGGGGCAAATCTCGACAAGCGTTCGCTCGATTTTATCGGTGTAGATCCGTTTAACCCGATGCGTATCGCGATGGCCGAAGATGAGAAAACTGCGTTAAAACGTATTTTTAAATCGATCAATGAAGTACGGCGCCAGCAAAACTGCACCCATGCAATTTTGGTGGGCCACAATGCGCATTTCGATTTAGGTTTTGTCCAGGCGGCTATTGCCCGTACCGGTACCAAGAACCAGAACCCGTTCCACAGTTTTTCTGTATTCGATACAGTGACTTTGAGTGCGGTGATGTTTGGTCAAACAGTACTGGCAAAATCCTGTATTCAGGCTGGTATCGAATTTGACGGCAAAGAAGCTCACTCTGCTTTATATGACACGCAGAAGACGGCTGAACTGTTTTGCTATATTTTAAACAAACTCACCCCCCACTTGCTTGACACTTTGGTGGCGGATCAATAAGATACCGCCATCTTCTAAACGTCCCTATCGTCTAGAGGCCTAGGACATCGCCCTTTCACGGCGGTAACCGGGGTTCGAATCCCCGTAGGGACGCCATCTTATTTTTCCTTCTTCTATATTATTTTTCATCCAGAATCTCTATATCTACTGTTATGCCCTTTCTGATTTGCTTAGGCTATAATCAAGGCAAGTTGAGAATTTGATATTTTTCCATGTTAAAAAAAATACTGATTGTTTTACTGATTCTGGCGCCTTCTGCCCTGTACCTTTATATTGTCAGCCGTGATGGCAATAAAACGCCTGAACCAGCAGTAACTGCACCGGCAGATCAAAAGCAGACCGAGCAATATCAGACCCCAGATCACTAATCTTAGTGATCTTTATTATATTTAATTTTTAGATTATATTTTACCATTCGTTTGAAATTTCCTATTAATTATCAATCTTCCTGCATTTCAAACATAAAATAACAACCTTTATTTCTCTCCTAATTTTTTGTAGTTATGCAATCTCCCTCTCCACCTTCACAGCAGCGTGCTGTTGAGGGTCATACTCCATCGTTAAAACGTGCCATGGGCACACGCCACCTAATCATGCTCTCCCTCGGTGGCGCGATTGGTACCGGCCTGTTTATGGGTTCCGGTGAAGTCATTTCCCAGGCCGGCCCACTAGGTGCCGTTCTGGCTTATATCATTGGTGGCCTGATCGCCTATATGGTGATGCTTTGCCTCGGTGAACTAGCTGTACATTTACCGGTATCCGGTTCATTCGGTGCCTTTGCCTCGAAATTTATTGGCCCGGGTACCGGTTATATGGTGTCCTGGATGTACTGGCTGGGCTGGTCAGCCACTCTAGGTACAGAATTTACCGCTGCTGCGATTTTGATGCAGGAATGGTTCCCGCAAACTTCGATCTGGTTATGGACTCTGATCTTTGCTGCAGGTGTACTGATTTCCAACCTGAGTTCGACCCGTACTTTTGCTGAATCAGAATTCTGGCTGTCCCTGGTGAAAGTGGCGACTGTGCTGATTTTCATCATTCTGGGCTTTGGCTGTATCTTCGGCATGATTCCCTTCCAGGGTTATGAATCTGCGCCACTTTTCAGCAATCTGACTGAACATGGCTGGCTGCCAAATGGCTTGATTCCACTATTCACTACTCTGCTCATCGTGAACTTTGCCTTTAACGGTACCGAGATGATCGGGATCGCCGCTGGTGAAACTGAAAATCCTGAAAAGAATGTACCGAAGGCCATTCATGCTGCAGTATGGCGTTTGATGATTTTCTTTGTCGGCACCATCATCGTGATCAGCTCGCTACTAACTTATACCGATGCTGGCTTACAGGTCGGTGGTCATGGTGGCCTAAGTAGCAGTCCATTCGTATCTGTATTTACCCAGATGGGTATTCCTTATGCAGAAGACTTTATCCGTTTCGTGATTATCACTGCACTGCTGTCTACTGCAAACTCAGGTCTCTATGCAGCTTCACGCATGATGTGGGCACTATCTTCTCAGAACCAGTTACCGCGTATTTTCTCCAAGGTAAATAAATCTGGCGTACCGCATATCGCAGTTTGGGTGACCATGATTGGTGGCCTTCCAGGCCTGCTGTCTGAACAGTTTGGTGCCGATGTGATCTTTAAAAACCTGATGGGTGTGGCAGCATTTACCATGGTGATTGTCTGGATGAGCATCTGTTGGAGTCAGTTCAACTTCCGTCGTCAATGGTTAAAACAAAGTCATAGTGTTTCAGAACTGAAGTTCCGCACCCCTTGGTTCCCACTGGTACCAATTTTGGGCTTTGTGACCTGTACAGCAACCGGCTTGAGTATGGCAGCTGACCCGGAAATGCTGTCTGGTTTTATTGGCTGCCTGCTATTTATGGCAGCGTGTTATGCCAGCTATTACTGGTTGTATCACAATAAATCTTAAGTTTTAGATTACTTTCTAAAAGTGAATCCAATACTGGTTGGGTTCACTTTTTTTATTTCTGTTTCAAGTATTTGCTACAAAAAAAATCATCCAATAAAATCCAGCTGCTGTTTTGCCGAATGTTTAAGCTGTTAATACATTTTTAGCAAAAAGCCTTTTGACAAAGCGCTGTCGAGTCCTTAATATAGCCATCACCTCATAACGTCCCTATCGTCTAGAGGCCTAGGACATCGCCCTTTCACGGCGGTAACCGGGGTTCGAATCCCCGTAGGGACGCCATATCTAGATCATCTCCGATCAGCACTAATTGAAATTTACTATTATTCCATTGCAGATTTGTAGTTTTTCACTACAATAGCTCGCTTCATTCCTTTTGAAGTTTTTCATATTTCCTATGCACTCATCTCCGAATGATGCTTCGCATCAGGGCAATTCTGCGCCTTTAAAACGCGCTATGAGTACCCGACATCTGGTCATGATTTCGCTGGGTGGCGCAATCGGGACTGGTCTTTTTTTAGGTTCGGGTGAAGTCATTGCACAAACGGGGCCTATAGGTGCCATTCTTGCTTATCTCCTTGGTGGGATCATCGCTTACATGGTTATGCTGTGTCTGGGTGAACTTGCCGTACATATGCCTGAATCCGGTTCATTTGGCGCTTATGCCAAACGTTATATTGGACCGGGCACAGGCTATACCATTACCTGGTTATACTGGCTGACCTGGTCGGTAACCTTGGGAACCGAATTTACCGCTGCAGCACTGTTGATGCAGGAATGGTTTCCAGACAGTTCCATGTGGATGTGGACACTGATCTTTGGTGCTTTTGTCTTTATCCTGAATCTGACCTCAACCCGCTGGTTTGCCGAATCTGAATTCTGGCTGGCACTGGTTAAAGTCGTCACCGTGGTCGCCTTCATCCTGTTTGGCCTGCTCGCCATTTTTGGCGTCATCGGCTATCAGGGTCATGAATCTGCTCCGCTGTTTAGCAACCTGACTGCTCAAGGCTGGTTCCCGGAAGGCTTATTCCCGATTTTCACTACGATGTTAATCGTGAACTTCGCCTTCTCTGGTACCGAACTGATTGGCGTAGCTGCTGGTGAAACCAAAGATCCAGCCAAAAACGTACCAAAAGCAATCAATACCTCGATCTTTCGTCTACTGATTTTCTTTGTCGGCACCATTCTGGTTGTGACTGCATTACTCCCGCATCAGGAAGCTGGCCTTCGTGCTGAGGGTGTGAGTAGCAGTCCGTTCGTAACGGTATTCCAGCACATTGGTATTCCATATGCGGAAGACCTGATCCGCTTTGTGATCATCACCGCACTACTGTCTGCTGCTAACTCAGGCCTGTTCGCGGCTTCACGGATGATGTGGTCACTTTCTTATAGTAAGCAACTTCCTGCAGTGTTCTCACGGATAAACAAACGCGGTATTCCGTATATCGCGGTGATCGTGACTATGATTGGTGGTATGCCAGGTTTGCTGTCTGAACAGTTTGCGCCAGAAACCATTTTCACCAACCTACTTGGTATTGCTGCTTTTACCATGGTGGTGGTGTGGATGAGCATCTGCGTCAGTATGTTTAACTTCCGCCGTGAATGGCACAAACAAGGCAAAACTGCCAAAGACCTGCAATTCGCTGCACCGCTCTTTCCAATCGTGCCGATTTTGGGCTTTGTGTTCTGTTTAATCACCTGTATCAGTATGGTGTTTGACCCGAGCATGCGCATCAGCTTCTTTGGCTGTCTGCTGTTTATTGCACTGTGCTATATCAGCTATTACAAGTTCTATCACCCAAAAGCTTAAACATTAAAATCACGAAAAGAGCGGCTTCGGCTGCTCTTTTTTATCTATACTGAAAATGTTTCAGGCAGCCAGCGTGGTGTGTCGATGAAAATTATTTATATTCATGGCATGAACAAGCAGAAGTTCAGCTCTGCTTCCCTACGTCAACGCTGGCTCAGTCTGCTAAAACACGGTCTGGAACAGTCGCATCAACAAGCACAGTTCTCTTATCTTAAACGGCATATCCGTATCCCTTTTTATGGCGACTTATTGTCACGACATCATTTGCATAATGTATTGAATGCCAGTACCTTAATGCCACAAGACTGGCCGCGTTTTCCCTTCCATCATCCACTTAAATCTCAGCCGCCACCGCCGCATTGCCCGCACTATTCACCTGAAACTTGTGAGATTCCCGAGTTAAAGGCTGAAGATGCCATGACCTTTAACCAGAAACTGAAATTCATTACTATCTTAAGCCGGAATACTGCCTTACGGGATTTTGTGATTTTGTTAAATCATTTTCCTTATCTCCACGATACGCTGATCAAAAAATTCCTGATCGAGACCTATTCCTATCTGGCAAATTCCACTTTTATGCAGCAAGTTCATCAGCGAATTGGTCAGCAACTGCATGGTGATAAACCCTGTATCCTGATGGCACATTCTTTAGGCAGTGTGATTGCCTATCATTATCTGCTTTTGCACCCTGAACTGAATATTCAACGCTTTATTAGCATGGGATCACCAATGGCTTTCCGGGTAATTCAGGAACACTTACCTCAACCTATTCACCGACCTAAAGCCATTACCGGTGACTGGATCAATTTCTATTGCAGCGATGACTTTCTCACTGCTTTTCCTTTATCAGAACCACCCTTCCAGTTTCAACCGGCAATTATCAATCGGGAGATTCGTACTTCCATCTATCATCCACATGATATTGATGGCTATATCCAACATCCAGAAGTCATCAAAGCCCTGCTGGAATTACTCTAAAAATCACCTCAATCTCTAGAGTTCATTTTACGATTTCCTTCGCCCGCCCTATTATTCCATTTAGTCAAATCGTTGACCTAGAACTGCTCATTTTCTGCTTTTAAATATCTTAATTTTATAAATATACACATGTCTGTTAATTATTGTTTTATCGAAGGAATTTACACATTAACACCACAAAAAGCGCTGCTTTTGCTACGCTAAATATCTCTATACTGTGAATATAAAGCTATCGAACTCAGTGGGGTATCGATGAAAGTTATTTTTATTCATGGAATGAATCAGCAACATCATACCGCTGCCTCCATCCGGCAGCGCTGGCTACATATACTTCAAAAAGGGATTCGCAAACATCAACAAGATGCCAGATTCAGTTATTTAAAACGTCACATTCGCATTCCATTTTATGGCGATCTGCTTTCACGCTATAACGTCCGCAATATCCTGAATGCCGGTACCTTGATGCCACAGCAATGGCCGAGTTTTTCTTTTCGTCAGCCGGTTCAGCCCCCACCTCCTGCGCCAGTACCACGCCCCGGCTGGCGCAAACCTGTCATTCCTGATATTCCCGAGCTTAAATTGAATGACTCGATGAATTTCAACCAGAAGCTCAAATTCATTACCACTTTGAGCAAGAATGTGGCACTTCGGGATTTTGTGCTACTGCTCAATTATTTTCCACGCCTGCACCGCAGCCTGCTTCAGAAATTCCTGATTGAAACTTATCTGTATCTAGATAATCCGGATTTTATACGCGAAGTGCATGAACGGATTGCCCGGCAGCTCAATGGTCGTAAACCCTGCATTGTGATTGCACACTCACTTGGCAGCGTGATTGCCTACAATCATCTGATTCAGCATCCTGAACTGAATGTGCAGCGTTTCATTACCTTGGGCGCGCCAATGGCCTTCCGGGTAATCCAGGAACATCTGCCACAGCCCATCGTGCGGCCTGAGGCAATTAAAGGCGACTGGATCAATTTCTATTCAACCGATGATTTTTTGACGGCTTTTCCACTGTCTGAACCGCCATTTCAGTTTGAACCGGAAATTATCAACTATGGCATCCGGACTCATATCCACCGTCCGCACGATATTACCGGTTATTTACTGCATCCACAGGTGGTGGAAGCGATTCTGGAATTGCTGAAAAATCCTGCTTAAGCCATGTATTTTTCAAGTATTTTCCTGATATTGTTTTAAAATTATGCACTCAACGCAAAAATGCAAAAAAAGTGTAGAAATGCGTTTGACACCCCCCTATTTTCACCCTATTATACGCCCACCTCTGAAACGTCCCTATCGTCTAGAGGCCTAGGACATCGCCCTTTCACGGCGGTAACCGGGGTTCGAATCCCCGTAGGGACGCCAATTTCAGAAGTCATATTTTATTAAGTCCCTATCGTCTAGAGGCCTAGGACATCGCCCTTTCACGGCGGTAACCGGGGTTCGAATCCCCGTAGGGACGCCATTACTTCTAAAAGTTCTGGTTTAAAATATTTCTTCTACACTGTCCCTATCGTCTAGAGGCCTAGGACATCGCCCTTTCACGGCGGTAACCGGGGTTCGAATCCCCGTAGGGACGCCATATTCGAGATGGATGTTTAAATTCTCTCATAAAAAAGCTCAGGCATAGCGACCTGGGCTTTTTTATTGCCTTCTTTTTATTTAACTTTTATTTTAATTTCAAAATAAAACTGCCGTAATTCTTTACGCAGCTTTGCAAAGGCTGTGTATTTCCTGTCATAAAAGTGAACAAAAACTAAACACCTGATCTTTCACATAAGGCTAAGGTAAGTGAGGAGCAAAAATGCAAGGATAATAATTATGTTCACCAGTACGGAGTTTTGTTTAGCTGTATCCCCGATTCAAAATATTGCTCACCAACCAACAAACTTTAAAGATTGGGTAAATTTTTTCCAGGATGAGCAGATTTCCAAAACAACAAAAACACATTCGGCAGAACAATATCTCAGTCATTTAATCAAACATCTGGATCTCAGCTCCTTAAGCTGGCTGGATCATCCCGAACATGCCGGTTCTCATTTCATGGAAGATCATCATAAGACTTGCAGCATATTTCAGGACTATCTGGCTCGTCGTCAACAAGGCGGTCAGCGTGAATTTTTCCCCACTGTCTCACATGCATTCGAATTTCTCTATCGCGTTGCTCCAACTAAAATGGTCGATGGTTCCTGGCTCTACTCCACTCTGGATCATGCCGATCAGGCGGCAGTCAAAGACCTGATTCATATCTACCTGGAAGAACTTGGTTTAGGTCATCCGCAGGCCAATCATGTCACTATGTATCAGGACTTGCTGAATACTTATGAGCTGAGCACGTATGCTGAACAGCTGGATGATCGCTACTATGAACAGGCTGCTGTGCAACTGGTACTGGCCTATGCTCCACCGGAATATTTACCTTTGGTGATTGGCTTTAATCTGGGTTATGAACAGCTGCCGCTACATTTGCTCATTACCAATTACGAACTGGCCGAACTCGGTATCAATCCGCATTATTTTAATGTGCATATCACGATTGATAATGCACACAATGGTCATGCACAAAAATCCTTGCAAGCTTTTGTCGATCTGTACCGTTCTGCGGAAGATCCACAGCGTTATCTTGAAATGGTCAAACAGGGTTATCTACTCAATGATATCGGCAAAAGTTCGACTCAGATTGTGCGGGAACTGGATCTGGATCAACAGGTACTTAAACTGTTCCGACAAAAAGCCCTGATTGGTCAGTATATCCATAACCAGAAATGCCAGTTTAGTGGTAAGACCATTAATGAATGGCTGTCTCAGCCGGAGCAGATTCACGAATTTCTGCACGTACTCATGAAAAAAAGCTGGATTCAACGCGGACAGCCAGCCGAACAAAGTCACTTCTGGAAACTGATTGATGATCCCGATGGCAAAATGTTTGGCGTCTTTAATGCTACCGAGAAACAGATGATCCGTGACTGGATTCAGGGTCCTGAATTAGCACGCCGGTTGTCTTCACATCAGCTGCATATGCCATCACCTGTAGTTGACCGGCAACAGCAACGCAAGCTGGAAGAACTACGCTTGCATTTAAGACAATGTGAAAACCATGAAGAAAAGCTGGAACTGCTGATACCTAATATCGCACCACATTGTCATTACATTCAGCCAGGATTATGGGCAACGCAACAGGTATCTAAAATTCTGTTTCCCTTCCAGACGCAGGCGTTACAGTTCAGCTAAATATTGGAGCATTTAAAAAGGCACTCAAAGTGCCTTTTTATTTATCAAAACTACGCTGATTTACGCGAATTGATCTGCCCTTTAATCACTGCAGTAACATTCCCACGCAGATAATTCAGAAAGACTTTGAGCGGCGATAATTTTGGATCCGGCTGCTTGCCTTGGGCAATACGCTTAAACTGCGCCGCATACCAGATGATTTCCATAATCGCCATTTTATCGATCATTGGAATACCGGTTTTGATTTTTTCCACCGCATAGCGTACATCCTGCCCCGCCACCAATTTCTGCCCCAAATCGGTTTCCACGGCAAATGGACGGGCGATCCCCACAAAATCACAGGCACCACTATCCAGTGCAGCATTCATACCGGCTGCGGTTCTAAAGCCACCAGTGACCATCATATGACAATTGACTTGTTTACGGATCTTCTCGGAAAAATCCAGGAAATAGGCTTCACGGGCGATCGTTGATGCTTTACGTCTTTCAGCCTTGGCTCCTGCCATGGCGGGTGCTTCATAGGTGCCACCTGACACTTCAATCAGGTCAATCCCGGCAGCATCAATCGCTTTAAATACATAAATCACATCCTCTTCAGTAATACCACCACGCTGGAAGTCTGCTGAATTTAGCTTCACTGAAATAATGAAATTTTCTGAAGTTGCAGCTCGTACTGCCTTATAAATTTCCAGCAAGAAACGGGTACGGTTTTCAATACTGCCACCCCATTGATCCCTACGCTTATTGGTCAGTGGTGATAGAAACTGGCTGATCAGATAACCATGGGCTCCATGCAGCTGCACACCTTCAAAACCCGCCTTTTCACAAATGGCTGCAGAGTTGGCAAAGCGCTGAATAATGTCCAGAATCTCATCTTCACGCAGTTCCCTTGGCGTACCAAAGCTCACTGCCAGCGCCGGACTAAACGGCACTGCCGACGGCGCCACGGTTTCCTTATTCAATCCTTTCGGACATTGACGCCCTGGATGTGATAACTGTATCAGCTGCACCATGTCATGACGCTTGCCCACCCCAGCCCATGCTTTCAGCTTATCCAGATCACGTTCAGTTTCTACTACAACGACACCCGGTTCATTCTTGGCACGAAAGTCCACCATGACATTGCCAGTAATCGCACAGCCCAAACCACCTTTGGCCCAAGCCTCATACAGCTTTAAATGCGCATCATTCGGCTGACCGGCATCATTCGCCAGTGCTTCACTCATGGCACCTTTGATAATGCGGTTTTTAAATATGGTTTTGCGAATCTGTATTGAATCTGTCAGTTGAGTCATGTTTCATCCTAAATCTTTATTGTTTTATTCCATGCTTGTTATAACCTGACAGTCAGAAATTGACAATGATACATGTCAATTTTGATTGCAGAGATTTGTAGCCTAATACTGGCTGGCTGCAATCAGCTGACGGGTATATTCGGTTTGCGGATGCAGGAATAACTGTTCGGTTTCCTGAAATTCCATTACCTGGGCATGATGCAGGACCAGCACCTGTTGGCATAGCGCACGTACGACTTTCAAATCATGACTAATAAACAGATAGCTAATACCTTCTTCCTGCTGAATCCGGCGCAGCAATTTAACAATAGCTCGCTGTGTGGTCCGGTCCAGTGCCGAGGTTGGTTCATCCAGAATCAGTAATTTTGGTCGCAGAACCAAAGCACGTGCCAATGACACCCGTTGTCGCTGTCCACCGGAAAGTTCATGCGGATAACGGTCTTTATTAAACGCAGCTGGCAATTCCACGCGCTCTAAAGCCTGCTCCACCCGACTGCGGATCTGCTCTTTGGACATGGCTTTGAGACCTAAGCCTTCACCAATGATCTGCTCAATAGTCATCCGCGGATTCAAGCTACTAAAAGGATCCTGAAATACGATCTGGAAATCACTGCGTAATGGTCGTAAAGCTTTTTCAGACAGTTTGTTCAAGTCTCGTCTTTGCAGCAAAATCTGCCCACTGCTGTCAATCAGTCGGGAAATAGCGAGCGCCAGTGAACTTTTACCCGAACCACTTTCCCCGACGATACCAATCGACTGGCCTTGCATCAACGTTAGATCAAGAGGTTCTACTGCCGTGACATAGCTTTTCACGCGATTGAGTAAACCCTGCTTGATTGAGAATTTTACTTCCACTTGTTTCAGTTCCAGCAAGGTTTCTGTTTGCCCCAAAGGCAATGCCTGACCAAAATCATGATTCAGTAGGTCTTGGGTATAGGCTGACTGCGGTGTATTAAAAATCTGCTCGACTTTGCCCTGCTCTTCCACAATGCCTTTATTCATCACTATCACCTGATCAGCATAGCGTTTGACCAAATTCAGGTCATGACTGATCAGGATCATTGCCATCTGTCTAGTTTTTTGTAGAGATTTAAGTAGTTTTAAAATCTGTGCTTGCAGGGTGACATCCAGTGCCGTAGTCGGTTCATCGGCAATCAGGATATCCGGATCCTGTGCCAATGCCATGGCAATCATCACCCGCTGACGTTGCCCACCAGACAATTCATAAGGATAACGTTTTAACTTGTCTTCCGGTTCTGGAATCCCCACGTCATTGAGTAGTTCCAGAACCCGTTCACGCACTTTGGTTTTGGACCAACCCTGTAGCAGCAAGGTTTCACCAATAATTTTTTCCACCCGATGCAAAGGATTCAGCGCGGTCATTGGCTCCTGAAAAATCATGGCAATTTTCTGGCCACGAATCTGGCGCAGTTGCGGCTGGTTCATGGACAGTAAATTCTGACCATCCAGCATCACCTGACCTTGGACTTTCAGATTTTTCGGTAAAAGACCAAGAATCGCGAGGCTACTGATGGATTTACCGGAACCGCTTTCCCCCACGATTGCTACAGTCTCGCCGGCATGTAGCTGAAAATCCAGCTGTTGTACCAGTACCTGATCTGGGCTGCGGATCTGTAGGTTCTCGACCTGCAACAGCGGCGCTGCGTTATTGACGTCTTGGATCGAATGCATCACGCGTCGCCTCCCCAATATAGATCAGTAATGAAAGAACAATGGCCAGGGTAAAGAAGCCGGATAAAGCTAGCCACGGCGCATTCAAATTGTTTTTGCCTTGCAATAACAGTTCACCGAGTGAAGCAGCATCGGGTGGCAAACCATAACCGAGAAAGTCCAATGCGGTTAAAGCTGTAATATTGGCGGTCAGCATAAAAGGTAATTGCGACAGGCTGGAACTCATCGCATTCGGCAGAATATGCCGAAAGATGATGGCACGATCTGAAACACCGAGACTGCGTGCTGCACGGACATAGTCAAAATTCCGTGCTCGTAAAAATTCAGCCCGAACCAGCCCCACCAATGTGGTCCAGCCAAACAGTAGCATAATGAGGAATAGCCAGTACACATTCGGGGTAAACATGCTAACCAGAATCATCACCATAAACAGCATTGGTAAACCACCCCAGACTTCCAGAATGCGTTGTCCGGCCAGATCAATCCAACCACCGTAATAGCCCTGAATCGCACCGACAATAATGCCGATCACAGCCGAAGCCAGCGTCAGTGCAAAACCAAACAGCAGTGACACCCTTAAGCCATAAAGAATCCGGGCCAGTACATCACGGCCTTGGTCATCGGTACCTAGCCAGTTTTGTGCAGTCGGTGCTGAAGGTACCGGAACGGTTAGCTCTAAATTTGGTGTCTGGTAGGAATATTCAATTAGCGGCCACAGTGCCCAGCCCTTGGCATTGATCAGTTGCTGTACCACCGGATCTTTATAATCCGCTTCAGTTTCAAATACTCCACCAAATGTCGTTTCCGGATAAGTCTTAAAGGCTGGGATATAGAGAGAATTGTCGTATTTCACCAGCAGCGGTTTATCATTCGCAATCAGTCCTGAACCCAGCGATAAAACAAAAATAATGATAAAGACTATAAAGCAGCCAAAGCCGAGTTTATTTTCCTTAAACCGTTGCAGGCGCGCTCGCATAATTGGTGACATTATTTGGCACCTCGCGATTCAAAGTTAATTCGTGGATCAATCACCTGATACAGCACATCACTGATCAGACGCAGAATCAGGCCTAGCAAGGTAAAGATAAACAGGGTGCCAAAAATCACCGGATAATCACGCTGGGTGATTGCTTCAAAGCCAAGCAACCCCAACCCATCCAGATTAAAAATGATCTCAATAAACAGGTTGCCGACAAAGAAAATTCCCACCAGTGCTTCTGGCAAACCCGCAATCACGATCAGCATGGCATTACGGAATACATGCCCATATAAGACGCGAGATTCATTTAAGCCTTTGGCACGTGCTGCCAACACATATTGCTTACCCAACTCTTCCATAAAAGAATATTTAGTCAGATAGCTCAATCCGGCAAAACCACCAATCACCATCGCCAAGAGTGGCAAGGTCATATGCCAGAAATAGTCTTTGATTTTTCCGAATACAGACAATTCAGCAAAGTTTTCCGATACCAGTCCTTGTAAGGGGAACCATTGGAAATAGGAACCACCGGCAAAAAACACAATCAACAAAATAGCAAACACAAAGGCTGGAATGGCATAACCGACGGCAAGCAGCATCGAAGTGGATTTATCAAACAGACTGCCATGCTGACGCGCTTTGCGAATCCCCAGCGGAATCGAAACCAGATAGATCAGTAAGGTGCTCCATAAGCCAAGGGACAGTGATACTGGAAATTTTTCCACCAGTAATGTGGTCACAGGCTTATCCTTGAAGAAACTGGTACCAAAATCCAGCTGTATATAGCTTTTCAGCATTTCCCAGAAACGGACATGCGCTGGCTGATCAAATCCATATTGTGCCTTGATCTTTTCCACCATCTCATCACTGAGACCTTTGGCCCCCTGATAATTGCTGGTTGCCTTGGCAGTTTCAGCACCCATGGTACCGCTCATTCCCTGGAATTCTTCAGCCTGCTGAATCGCCTGCTCGACTGGGCCACCGGGTGCAATCTGGATCACCACGAAATTAATCAGCAGAATCAAAAATAAGGTCGGAATAATCAGCAAAAGTCGTTTGAGTATATAAGTTCCCATCAGCTGTCTTGTTCCTTGTTATTTTTGACGGCGTAAATATTGTGCCACCTGTGCGGCTTTTTTCGGGTTGCTCCACCAGAAGTCTTCCCCGACCGCCAGCTTTGGCTTGACCTTTGGCTGCTCATACATATTCCAGTACGCATACCAGTTATCGCCCTTGCCATAGGTCGGAATCTGATAATAACCAGCCCGTAACAGGCGATCCAGCACCCGGGTTCGCGTTACTAATTCCTTGCGATCTGGCGCATAAATAATCTTGTTGATGACATCATCAATCGCCGCATTTTTAATGCCGGCATAATTGTAGTTCCCTGGCTGATCAGCAGATGCACTGCCCCAGAACTGGGATTGTTCATTGCCCGGATTTAAGGATTGCGGCAAGACATTGGTGGTCAGGTCAAAATCCTTGTTACGCATCCGTTCGATATATTGTGGCACATCCACATGGCGGATATTCACGCTAATCCCCAAGCGTTTCAGATTGCGTATAAACGGCATCAAGGTACGCTGCAAGCCATCCTGATGAATCAGAAATTCCAACTGAATCGGCTTTCCTTTCGGATCCAGCAATTGCATATTCTGATAACGATAACCAGCTTTTAACAGTAATTCTCGGGCAATCAGCAAATTGTTGCGGTTAAATCCGGATGCATCCGAAACGGAATATTTCCATTCTTTCAGTACCCCTGCACGTTGAATCGGATCTAGCTTAGCTAAATGCGGTTTTAAAATCGCCAGTTCTTCGGCTGTGGGTTTGCCTTTGGCTTCCAGTTCACTATTGGAGAAAAAACTTTGCAGACGGCGATATTGACCATAAAACAGCGCCTTGTTCTGCCATTCAAAGTCATAAGCATACGTCAGCGCCTGACGGAAACGAATATCCTGCATCGGCGCACGACGGGTATTAAACACAAAACTCTGGGTCGGAATCGGGTTTTCGTGCTTGAACTTGTATTTCACCACCATGTTATTTTTGATGGCCGGGAAATTGTATTCAGTGACCCATTTACGCGCAGTATATTCCTGATGCAGGGTGTACTGGCCGGATTTAAAACCCTCAAAGGCCACATCCATATTGCGGTAATAGACAAACTTGAGCCGGTCAAAATTATATTTGCCGCGATTCACCGGCAGGTCTTTGGCCCAATAATTCGGATTGCGTTTATAGCTAATACTACGCCCGGCATCAATACTTTCAATCAGATAGGGTCCTGAACCCAGAATCGGCTGCATGGTCACCCGGGTAAAATCCTTGCCCTGCCAATACTTTTTTGAATAGATCGGCATTTGCGCCAGAATCAGAGGCATTTCCGAATTGTTATCTGACTTAAAGCTCATCTTGACCTGATACTTGGACAGTACTTCGGTTTTGGCCAGATCCGACAGATACATCTGCAGCCCCGGATTGCCCTGAGTCGTATAAGTATCGAAGCTGAATTTCACATCTTCCGCAGTGACGGGAGAACCATCACTAAAACGAGCTTTCGGATTTAAGTGATAAATGACAAATGCCGTCTGCTTGGGATCATAAGTAACTTTCTCTGCCAGCAAGGGATACATCACCCCCGGCTCATCCAGTGAACTCGACATCAGGTTATCAAACAGATATTGCACCCCATCTGCAGAGGTGCCCTTGCCATTCATAGCGTTCAGATTATCAAAAGTCCCTTTGGAACTTTGACTTAGATAACCACCTTTTGGCGCAGAAGGATTGGCATAGGGCAAATAACTCAGCCCAACATATTTGGGCTGGCTATGAATGGCAATATAGGGCGTCGTCTGCAGTGCAGCCCATGTCCCCTGAGTCACGACTGACCATCCCACAAGATAAAGCAGGCGTTTTGCCACTGCAAACGGCATTCAGATACTCCCTGTATCGTTATTATTTTTTAGAGGTTCGGTACCTTGATCACATCACCAATACGCAACTGGGTATTTGGCTTCATGTCATTCATTTCTGCCAATGTACCACTGTCAACCCCATAACGCGATGCCAGACCGATCAAGGTATCACCGCGCTTGATCTTGTACTCGGTCACACGTTTCGGCACATGCAGGGTTTGACCGACACGCAGCCCTGCTTTGGCAGATAGATTATTCATGTCAGCTAATTCAACTGTACTCAGACCATAACGGCTGGCAATCGCAGTCAGGGATTCTCCAGATTTAACCGTATAACTTTCAGTTCCTTTTGTAGAAGTAGCAGATACCTTGGTCGCTACCGGTGCTGCAGTTACAGGACGAATACTGTTGGCACGTGCCTCAATTTCTGGCGGTAAACCAATTTTTAGCTGCTGGCCGACACGCACCTTGCTGGTGGTGGTTAAATCATTCAAATCCGCCAGATACTGCAGTTGCAGATAATGCTGACGCGCAATCGAACTTAAAGTTTCACCTGCTTTGACCACATGTACAGTTGGTTTTACACCTTTTACAGCATGTTCGGTAGTAGATGCACTTGTATGTGTCTGTTCAACTTCACCAGTTAATTTAAGACGTTGTCCGACACGCAAACCTGCGGTACGTGACAAGCCATTCAGACTGGCAAGATGCTCCATAGTCAGATTATATTTGGCGGCAACACCGGATAAGGTATCCCCTGACTGTACGGTATAGCTATCTGGCACCTTGCTACCAGCCGGAATCTTGATAGTCTGACCCACACGCAGGCCACTGTTGCTAGACAAACCATTCAAGGCTGCCAGTTCGCTGACACTCAGTTTCGCCTGGCTGGCAATGCTATACAGGGTTTCACCACGTTTGACCTGATGATTTTCAGTCGAGATATGATCGACTTTGACATTCTCGATCTTCTGCTCAACTTTCTTGCTGTTGCTGGACGCAGTTTCTACCTCATGTACCGGCACATTGATTTTCTGGCCGACCATTAAACTACTGGTCGCAGTCAGACCCGGCGTCAATGCAGCCAGTTCAGCATTGGATAGTGCATAACGATCCGCGATCAGTTTCAGATATTCACCACGTTGCACCGTATAAGTCTTGGTCTGCACTTTGGTTAATTCTGCTTTTTTCGCTTCTTCCACTTTAGCTTTGGATGCTGCAGTTTCTTTCAGTGACAGCTTCTGACCGACATAAAGACCACTTGTCGTGCTGAGGCCATTATAGTCGGCCAGTTGTTTAACCGTAAGACCGAACTGACTCGCAACACCTGTAAGAGAATCATTGGCCTGAACCACATAGGTTTCAGGTTTCGCTGCTGGCTTTTTAGTTTCCTGTACCGGTTTGGCATCGTACAGGTAAATGGTGGTGCCGACATACAAGGTTGCGTTCGGATCGATCTGGTTCCATTTCGCTACATCACGCCAGTTCACGCCGTTCTTTGCCGCGATTAACGCTAAAGTATCGCCCGGCAATACGGTATAGGTACTGCGATTGCCTTTCGGTGGAACAACGACCACTTCAGACTCGGTCTTGACGTAGTTTTTACCCTGGTTCAGCTTGGCTTCAACAGAATCCGCCTTGGTATTTTCCGCCACACCTTTCGGATAAGAGAAACCTTTAGTCAGCTCTTTACCCTGCTGTTCGGCAACAGACAGGCTGGTCTGAATCGCAGTCAACTTGATCTTGCCATCATAAGGATCGACAATTTCCGTTCCTGCAGGCGCCAGCGCTTTCAGCTCTTCAACCACTTCTGCTTGTTCCGCTGGCGTTGCCACTGGCTTCAGGATTTCATCTACCGACTTTGGCAGTTCTTCAGCAGCAACCGCAGCCAGAATTTGCTGACGTTCAACTTCGGAAATTGGTGGTTCGACCTGAATTGGTTTTACCGGTTCAACTGGCGTCACCGCCACTGGAATACGTGGTGCACTTGGAATTGGCACATCACTCTTGGCAGCAAACTCAGCCAGTGCAGCAGAACCTTGCGGTGTCGCCACTTTCTTGGTGTTTAGTGCAGTCAGGTTTGGTGTTGCTGTAGATGCTGCAACTGTAGCTGTCGTGGTCGCAGTCTTGCTTGCAGTTGTTACTGCAGCAGTTGTTGCAGTAGTTGCTGCCTTCACTGCTGTTGTTGCTGCTGGAGTAGTAGCCGTACTTGTAGGTTTAACAGTAGTCTTCATTGTGGTTGAAGCCGTAAGTGCTGGCGGTGTCTGCTTCGACGGCGTAATCGTTGCCGTATTTAACACAGGTGGTGTGGTCTTCACCGGGGTAATGGTCTGATTGTTTTTCGGTAAAGTGCTCGCAGGGCCTGCCCATAAACCTTTTCCTGACTGCAATTTTTTCAGCTTTTCATCCACGGATGGGCTCAGGTCTGCCGGAATCAGGATACGGCGTGGACTTTCCGGATCAATCCAGTCACCACGATGCCCCGGGTTCAACTGATACAGCTCAGCACGGCTTAAGCCCGTAATCGCAGCGATTTCATTCAGACTCGCTGCACCGACACTGACTTCACGGAAGTGCGGACGGTTGGCAATTGGTGGCAGGCTAACACCATATTTGGATGGATTCTTGATGATCTGCGCCACCGCAATAAAACGCGGCACATAGTTCATAGTTTCCTGTGGCAGTTTCAATGACCAGTAATCGGTTGGCAAGCCCGCAGCCTTGTTGCGGTTAATCGCCTGCTGGATCCGACCCGGACCGGCATTATAAGATGCCAGAGCCAGTTCCCATGAACCGAACTGATTATAAAGCGCACCTAAAAATTCATACGCAGCACGAGTCGATTCCACCACGTCACGACGGCCATCGTACATCGAGGTTTGTTTCAGACCATAAATACGGCCAGTACTTGGAATAAACTGCCATAAACCTGCAGCTGCAGCACTACTGGTGGCTGCCGGGTCATAAGAACTTTCAATTACGGGCAATAAGGCCAATTCGGTTGGCATACCCCGGCGTTCGGCTTCTTTCACGGTATGGTACAAATAACGTGAAGCACGCGCACTCAAACGATCGAGGTAAGGCTGACGTGAAATAAACCAGCCCCGCTGGGCATCAATACGCGGATTCCAGACATCCAGGTTCATTTTGAAACCCACCGTCATGCGTTTCCACACATCACCATGTTTCAGGATCAGTAAGCGGTCACCTTCTACCGCACGCATATCCGTTGCAGACAACAGGTCTTCCAGACCATCCAGACTATCAGCACCTAAGAAATCAGAACTGCTCTGTTTGTGTTTGGAACCTGCTGCACTTTGTGTCGTCGAACAACCCGTTAAACCTAAGGAAGCTAGTGCTGTACCAAGTATGGATACTTTTAAGAATGAAGGTAACGAGGGCTGCCACAATGATGCAGTTGGTTTATACATAAAGAAATCCAAACAACTTGTATAAAATTTATTTTTTAGATATGCCATTTTAGTGAAGCATGTCGACGACACAAGCGGATAATTTACCGCGATTTGCCGTTAAATGTTACAAGAAATTAAAAAATCGCGCTGATATGGATTATTCAAACGTATTTGCGTTATACAATAGCTCGTTCAGCTAGTTCTTTTTTGATCGGATTTGATTTATGTCTCAAACAATCACACTCTACGTGGATGGCGCTTGCCGCGGCAATGGTAAGGATGTCGCTGTAGGCGGATGGGGAGCCTTTATTCAGACCGGCACCGAAGAACACAAGATTTATGGCGGCGAACTGCAGACCACCAATAACCGCATGGAGTTGACTGCGGCGATTGAAGGCATTTCCATTTGCCCGAAAGATACCAAACTGGTGATCTGGACCGATTCCAACTATGTCAAAAAAGGTATTACCGAATGGATTGAAGGCTGGAAACGCAAGAACTGGAAAGATGTGAAAAATCCGGACCTTTGGAAACAGCTGGATGCGGTATGCCAAGGTCGTGAGATTGAATGGAACTGGATTAAAGGCCATGCCGGTCATGCGGGCAATGAAATGGCAGATCATTTAGCCAATCTCGGGGCCGATCTGGCCCTAAAAAATAATGGAATTGCCCGTCATGTGCCACAAATTCAGTTCGAGAAACCCTCTAGCAATGAAGCACAAGATATAAAAAAGCCTGAACAGGACTGGCTGCTGGACGACCCGTTTGGCCTGGAACTCGCTGAAGATATGGCGGAAGAGGAGATCATAGAAATCATGGAAGAAGAAACTGAAATAGAAATTGAAACTAATCTAGAAAATGACACTGAAACTGAAGAAAATTCGATAGAAAATCAGCTGCATCCACAGATTGTGATTACCCCCGCAACACTGGAAGCTCATGGCCCGCGTCAACTGATTCTGGATACCGAAACCACCGGTTTCTATTATCAGGATGGTGACCGGATTATCGAAGTCGGTGCGATCGAAATGATCAACCGTAAGCTGACCGGCAGCTCGATTCATATCTATATCAATCCGCAAAAACCAGTGGGTGAATCCGTCACTGTCCACGGCATTACCGATGAATTCCTGCAGGACAAGCCGCTATTTGAGGACATTTCCCAAGTCTTGTTCGACTATCTGAAAGGTGCAGAAATCATCGCGCATAACGCGACCTTCGATATGAACTTCCTGGATATGGAATTCACCCGTGCTGGCTTCCCTGCTTTATCCGAAGTCTGCGAAGTCACTGATACTCTGGCGATGGCCAAATCCCGTCACCCGGGCCAGAAAAATTCCTTGGATGCCTTGGTTCGCCGCTACGAAATTCCACAGCGTGACCGTACTTTCCACGGTGCCTTGCTCGATGCGGAAATCCTGTCTGATGTTTACCTTGCCATGACCGGTGGACAGGTGTCTTTTGATATGGAGGCCCTGTCACATACCGAAGAACAAAGCACCAGCTCAGGCGCTGTCAGGATTGAGATCGAATTGCCGGTGATTTTACCGTCTGCCGAGGAACTAGAAGCACATGAGAACTGGGTCAAACAATATGAGGAAAAACATGGTGCACCCTGCCTTTTTGCGAAATAAATTCCATCATTCCTGCAACATTTTATATATAAAAGAATAACAGTTCAGTTATAGTAATGAGAAAGAGGTCCCACCATTGGGGAGTGGGGCTTAAAATTAGATAAAACTTTAGGAAAGGTGCAGATCAATGTCTTACCAAACCTCTATACATTTTGACCCGACGGCTTTACTGATAATAAAAAATGAGGTTGATAATTCGATCAAATTGGTTGAATCAGCAGTCAGTACACTGGTAGAAGATCAAACCTTGCCTTTTGGGATCGATGACGCACTAAACCAGTTTGAACAGTGCGCACAGGTACTGGCACTGATTGATATGCCTAGCCTGTCCAAAGTCGCGCAATATTCCGCAGATCTCATGCGTAAAATCATGGCCAATCCGGCTGAAATCAATAAAGCAGATGTGATTGCCCTGAGTGAAGGCACCACCATGCTGAAGCGTTATATCGAATTTATTTGTCTGCGTGAAGTCCGTATCCCACAATTCCTGCTGGATACCTTGAATCGTCTGGAACTGTCTTTAGGCAAACCGCTAACCACTGAAGGCCAACATATTGAGCCACTGCTGGATTGCATCACGCCTGACTTTGATCTGCCACAAGCACCATCTTTAGAAAAATCAGCTTATGTGCACCGTCTGTACAAACTGTCGTTAAACCGTTTCCTAAAACAGGAAGAAACGGATCTGGATCTGCAAGCGATTAAACTGGTCGGTGCTTATCTGGGCAGCCTGGCAGAGAAACATCCAAGCAAGCAGTACTGGAATCTGGTCTATGTCGCGTTTAATCACATTGATGCGATCATCATTAATGACCCGCGTCTGCGCACCCTGATTGGCGTTGAACGCAACATGGCGCAGTACTTCGATGCACCAGACCGCTTTAAAGCTAACATTGCTGATTTAGCTAATATCCTGAGCTTGTGCATCAGCCAGGAAGATGATGTTGCGCATCATATCCGCAGCAAGCTGAACATTGGTGAAGATTCGCTGACCGATACTCAGCTGGAAGTGTTCAGTCGTCATCTGTATGGTCCTGACTTTGCAACCATGCACACCATCAGTGAACTGGTGACTACGGAAATGGCACAGATCCGTAATGATATTGAATACAACTACCAGAACATGACACCTGAAAAGACTCAGGAATTGCAAGCGCAGCTGCGTAGCATGGCCAATATCTTCAAGGTACTGAACCTAACTGAAGCGGCGAATGACCTGACCCGCCAGGCAGAATCATTAAGCCAAGCTGAAATCCTAAAAGATGAAAGTTTTGCACAACAGCTGATGAATGTCATTCTGTCTGCGATGAACTCGATAGGTGTACTGGAACGTCATCATACTTCAAGCCGCTTGCAGCTGCGTGTGCATAACATGAACATTTCACTGGACCGCCTGGATGAAGCTCATGCTGTACTGATGAATGAAACCAGAGCAGTCATTGATCTGGCCAATCAGACCCTAACCAATTATCTGCAAGATCATAACCTGCAGACTTTGGAAACACTGCCAGCACAATTACGTGAAATCGGCGGTGCCCTGCTGTTCCTGAATGCTGAAAACGGTCAGGCTGCACTCAATACAGCTGCTGAATTTGTCCAGGATCGCGTTTCATCTTCAACGGCTTTAACCGCTGAAGATGTCAATCGTGTGCTCGATCCATTGGCCAGCGCTGACATGCTCATCGACAATTTAAAGAACAAACAGCCTGTATTACACTCGATGTTTGAGGTAGCATTGGACAGTAGTCAAAAACTGAAAACTGTAGCCTAATGTCAAAACTGTCACTTGCGTATATCTTTCAACAACAGCAACTTTTAGTCGATGAAAACCTCCAGCTTCCACAAGTGGAAGCGCTCGCAAGTGACATTCAGCTCGGCACAGGCGATCAGGTAATTGCCCGTGACCTGCTCCCGGATGAACCGATTCCCGAAGGTCTCCAGCTCGTTCCGATCCGCCAGCTGCTGCAACACTGGGATACCTCCCAGTTTGAACAGGCCAGCCGTGCTGTACAGTTACTGGAATGGCGCCGCAATCACCGTTTCTGCAGCCACTGTGGCACGCCCACTGAAGCACATCCGACCGAATATGCCATGGTCTGTCCAGCGTGCCGTTATCACCAGTATCCACGTGTACAACCGTGTGTCATTACCGTAATCACCCGGGGTGAGGATGAAATCCTGCTGGCTAAAAATGCCCGCAACAAAAACAGCCAGATGTATGGCCTGATTGCCGGTTTTGTCGAAGTGGGTGAAACCCTGGAAGAAGCAGTACGCCGTGAAACTCAGGAAGAAGTTGGCATTCAGGTCAGGAATATCCAGTATCTGGCCAGTCAGCCTTGGCCTTTCCCAAGCAACCTAATGATTGCCTTTAAGGTAGAATATGCTGCTGGTGAAATCAAACTCCAGGAAGAAGAAATCAGCGATGCACAGTTCTTCAAGTTCGATGCCCTGCCGGAAATTCCATTTAAGGGCAGTATTGCACATGCCATGATCATGCACGTGACTCAAGGCACGCCGGTAGCTGATGATACCCAGGAATGGCTCTAAGCCATTTCCAATAAAAAAGCCCAGTTTTATCCGGGCTTTTTATGTATCCATCTTTACTTAAAGGCATCTTCCAGTGCCCACAGCACTTTGGACTTGGTTGGAAAGAAACGGCTAAACAGGCTTGAGAGTGAACCAACAATGGTAATGTGTCCCAGCTTAGGAATACTAATTACATGACTGTGGTTGCCATGTTGTTTCAACACACGATCCAGATCATGACTGTTGAAATGGCCGACAATCGTATCTTTTTCAGCAATAAACAGATAATGTTTTACCGGTTGCGGCTGAACAAAATACAGCGGCATCACCTGCTGATATGGCACAGACTGGTCAAAAGCATCAGCACAGAGCGGATCATCTTTATAGTCAAAATGATACGGACCTGCCAGACCAATAATGGCGCGGATATTTGCCAGACGTTCCGACTTATGCTGTTTCGGATAATACACTGCCGACATCACATTAAAAGCACCCGCGGAATGGCCCATCAACACAATATTCTCTACAGAGATCTGTAATCGGTGTGAGGATGCTTGCAAATAATCTAGTAACAAATGCAGGTCATCCACATAATGCGGAAAAATATATTCCGGTGCGAGGTGGTAATTGGGAATCACCACATCATAACCTTCACGGGCAAAAGCCTCACCAATAAACTGGTAATCCTTCTTGTCCCCATGCATCCAGGCACCGCCATGCACGAACACAATCAGCGGTCGATGAGTTAAAGGCTGCGCTGTACGATATAAGTCAAAACGCTGACGGGCTTTTAGCCCATAAGCCAGATGCTTTTCAACGTTATAACCTTCTTTGGGAGTCAATCGATTCAGCGCATAGCTGCCAAGGTCATACAGACGGAAATCACGATAGACTTGTCGTGCAACATTCAGATGACTCGACAGCTTGGCTTTTAGTGAATACACCTTATTGGGCATAACTTGGTTCTTCTGCATCTGGATCAATAGCGATTGGGGTTTGCACCAAAGCACTCGTGGTTCCAGGAGTTGCATAGCTTTGACGGCTTAAATTTAGCTCATCCAGATTATCAATCAAGGTTACGATCTTGGTGACATTGGTCACTTGAGTCAGTACCTGATTTAGATCCACAATTTCAGCACTGTTCAGACGGCCCATCACATACAACACGCCATCTTCGGTATGCACATGCACTTTGCTGTCAGACACTACCGGCGCACGCATGATCAGACGGCGGGTATTCGCAGTTGCAGCAGTATCCTGCATGATGGTGCCATAGCTAATCTGGTTACCTACAGTGATGTAGTTATGCACGGCTTTCACATCACTCATGGATTTGACATTGTCTTCTGCCAACTGCTTCAGATGCGCATCCGGTACCTGACCGGTCAACAACACATGACCATGGAAACTTTCAATATTGACCCGTGACTGGTTAAAACGGTTATCTAATTTATACAGATTAATTTTTGCAGTCCGGACAATGGAGGAATCAATAAAAACCTGTCCAAGCGTGCGTTCACCCTGCTCTTTTCCTACAGGAGCCGTGCCTGTACCATTGGAAATAAAGCTGGCACAGCCCGATAAACTTGCGATACATAACATTGTTATTGCAATACGCTTAACCACTCAGCAAGACTCCTTATTTTAATGCGTCTTTTGTTCACTCTATTTAATTCTGTTGTCTGATTCGATCAACTTAAAATATCGTTGAACATTACAGTAATTTATTGACAAAACACTGTATCAAATACCCTGTATTGCTCAAAGATTAATAAACTCTGGATCAAAAGTAAAAGCATTTTCAATCCATTGCAAATCATAAGGGTAATCGCCAAAATCGTATTGTATGGTTTTTGCAAAATGTTGCTGAAAATCAAAACAAATCACGTCAAAACGACAGAAACACAGCTGGAAATCTTCATAATTTTGCAGAAAATGCAGCGCAGTTTTTAACAGTTTGCGCTGTTTACTTAAGGAAATGGTTTCGACTGCTTGGGCATAATCGGTACTGGCACGTGCTTTGACTTCGACAAAAACCAGCTCCATGTCTCGCTTAACAATCAGGTCAATTTCGCCATAACGGCTATGATAATTGGCCTGGATCAGTTCAAAGCCATGCTGTTGTAGTAACAGCAATGCCTGCTGCTCGGCCCATTTTCCTAGCTTTGGATTATTCCCCATACCGGTTAGCCTTTAACAAAGCTGCAATATCCAGATTTACTAATGCAGCACCAATGAATGCAGATTTATGAGTGACATACGACTTCAGAAAATTTGAGATCTTTGTCGAAATCGTATTTACCCATTTAATCAATACGGGCTGCCCAAATTCCATATCAGTACTGATGATTCTCTGTCTGATCTTCAATCCAGCTCGCACCAAAGGCCCTGGTTCGGGTAGAATAACCACCACTTCCGCTTGAACGCTGCTGATCCAGCCCAATAAGCCCAAGATATTTTTTAGCATCTTCCCATTTTTATTATTTTGTATATTCCACATGGAGAAACCTATGAGTGCTCAGTTATTTGTTGTTGCGACTCCAATCGGGCACTTAGATGATATTAGTTTTCGTGCTGTTGAGGTACTGAAGTCAGTGAGCCTGATTGCTGCTGAGGATACACGAACTTCAGCACAATTGCTCAAGCATTTTAATATCTCCACCCCACTCACGGCCTGCCACGACCATAATGAAAGCAACAAGATCGACCAGCTGATCCAGCGTTTATTGAATGGCGAAAACATGGCACTGATCAGTGATGCCGGTACGCCACTGATCAGCGATCCAGGCTTTAAATTTGTGCGTGCTGCACAGGAACATAATATTCGAGTGATTCCAGTACCGGGTGCCTGTGCTGCGATTGCCGCTTTGAGCGCGGTTGGTCTACCAAGCGACCGTTTCAGTTTTGAAGGGTTTCTTCCTTCCAAGCAAAGCCAGCGTATTCAAAATCTAGAAAAACTGAAAGATGAAACCCAGACCATGATTTTCTATGAAGCGCCACACCGTATTCTGGAATGTGTCAAAGATATGGCTGAGGTGTTTGGTAAAGACCGTCCAGTAGGTTTTGCCCGGGAAATTACCAAGACGTTTGAAACCATCCGCAAGATGACACTCGGTGAGCTGATTGATTTTGTTGCCAATGATCCCAACCAGCAGAAAGGTGAAATCGTGCTGGTGATTGGTGGTGCCACTGTAGAAAAAGATCTGGATCAGGAAAAACTGGACAAATTGTTGCTACGCCTGTTGCAAGACCTATCTGTCAAAGCGGCTTCACAACTGGCAGCTGACTTGACGGGTATCAAAAAGAAAGTCGCTTACCAGCGTGCATTAGAATTGACCGGGGCAAATGACTAAATTGTCATTTCACCTTCAGTCATAAAAAAAACACCACAGTAATCTGTGGTGTTTTTTTATATTCAGGAAATAATTTACTTATTCACGTACTGAATCGTCTGCTGGAACTTCAGTAATTCGACCACCGCGAGCTAGGAAGGCAGCCACTTCATCTTCAAGTGCCTGACGTTTTTTCTGCTTTGCAGTCACCGTTAAAGTTTCGGCTTCAATTACATCTGTATCGCTGACAACTTCGTCGCTATCCGCAGCACCTTTTTCGGCTGCTTTCGCTTCATCATCATCGATCGCTGGATCTTCTACATCATCATATTCGTTAATATCAGTCATCTTCATCTCCCCGCAAATGACGGCTATATGGCTGTTTCAGCTAACTTGTAAATTACCTGAAATTTAGCAATCTCTTTCTGTTTCGCCTAGTACCAAATATCAAAAAATCGTATCTTTTTTAAACAAATTCGTTTCTACATGCAGATGTTTGTATAAAAAAATGACATTCCCATGCTAGACGGCGTAGCGGGTGTTTTTGAGTAAATTTAAACCATTGGCCTGATTCATAAAGGCATCTTTCAGCATCGGTAACTGTTCAACCTGTTTTAGGCCAAAATTACGTGCCCAAACCACTGGAAACAGTTGAGTGGTTTCCAGCCAGCCAATCGCCGACATGCTGTGCATCATGGCTTCATTCTGGCCTTTACGCAGGTGTTCATAACGCTGCAAAGTCTGTTCATGTGCCCAAACGCCTCGTGCCTTGTCATGTAGCAATACCTCACACAGTACTGCTGCATCCAGACAACCAATATTCACCCCTTGACCTGCCAGTGGATGAATCACATGCGCAGCATCACCAATCAGCGCCAATCCATCCTGTACATAATGCTGGGCAGCACGGGCTTTTAATGGAAAGGTCGCACGTGGTGTCACTTCCAGTACCTCTCCCAACATATGATGACTTTCTCGGGTAAGTAAGTGGGTAAATTCCTGATCATTTAAAGCCGCATATTCTTCAGCATAATCATCTGGCAACGTCCAAACAATGGATTGCCAATAGCCCTGCTCTTCGGGTTTCAGGCTAGCCATTGGCAGGTAAGCCAAAGGTCCTGTCTCCAGAAAGATCTGTCGTGCTACATGCTGGTGGGGTTGCGCTGTCTTGATCGCGCAGCTCAGACCTGCCTGTTTATAGTCCAGTACATCAATATCAATAAAGGCCTGCTCACGGACAAAAGAATTGGCACCATCAGCACCGATCAGCAATCTGGTTTTTAGCTGGGTACCATCTGCCAGATGTACAGTCCAAACACCAACACCGCGTTCGATTCGGCTGACTTTGACCTGAGTGCGATAATCTTTCACTTCTTCCAGCATTTTCTGCTGAATTGCTAGATTTAAGATACTTGGCTCAACCATAGAACCGAGCGCCTGCTCGACTTTTGGTGTTTTCTCAGATGGCTGACCGAAGTTGATTTCACCATAGCCATTTTTATTCCAGACCTGCATGCCGGTATAGGGTTGCTGACGCGCCAGTTTGTTCCAGACACCTACGGTTTTCAGCAAATGAATGGTTGCTTGGCTCAATGCTAGTACACGAGGGTTAGCAACACTTAAAGTCTTTTCAGCATCCAGAATCGGCACAGCATCCAGTACGGTTGCCTGTACACCACCTTGTGCCAATAGCAGTGCAGTTAAACCACCAACCAGACCACCACCAACGATGACAGCATCGAGTACCTGATTTTGTTCTGTCATGCTTTAAGCCCCATTGCATAGTTAGCAACTAATGGTTTAATTCCCGGAATATTTTCAAAAGCAACCAGGCCAGTATTACGGATCAGTTTCAGGAATGGATTCTGGTTACTAAAACCACGTACCACGGAATCACAGAACTTGATCACGCGTTGCTGGTCTTTCAGGCGGGATTTCTCATAATCCTGCAGCATTTGAACATCACCGAGATCATTACCTTGTTCTAGTTGTTCTTTCAAGTAACGGTTCAGCACATAGGCATCGCGCATGCACAGGTTAAAACCCTGACCTGCGACAGGGTGAATGGTATGGGCGGCATTGCCCATCAGCACCACACGCCCCACGGCCTGTTTCTCTGCCAATACTTGTGACAACGGGAAACTGAAACGACGACCTGTTTTCTGAAATTTTCCAGCACGGTCACCATAAGTTTGCTGCAAGGCATTCAGAAAATGTTGATCATTTTCCTCACCTAACCATTCATGCTCGGTTCCTTTCGGTACCGGCCAGACCACAGAACGGCGGTATTCACCCGGCAGTGGCAACAAAGCCAATGGACCCAGCGGGCTAAAGCGCTCAAAACCGACATGCTTATGTGGTTTGGAAGTTTGTACGGTAGTCACAATCGCGACTTGGTCATAGTCATGTACTGATGCGCCAATACCGAGGGCTTTACGACAGAAGGAATCACGCCCATCGGCTGCGATTACCAGTTTGGATTGCAGCTTCAAAGTCTCATCACCACGTTGCGCTTCGATATAAGCCAACTCAGCATCCTGAGTCAGTGAAGTGACCTGTACCCCATCGATCAGTTCAATGAGTTGTTCTTTTTTCACTTGGGTCAGTAGCACACGACCAAGCCAGGCATTTTCAATCACCTGACCAAAGCTTTCAACTTTTTCCTGTTCTGCAATGAGACGTGCCTTACCAAAACTGCCCTGCTCTGTAATATTCACTTCTAGAATCGGTGTTGCATGTTCTTGCAATGCATCCCACAAACCCAATTCCTGATAAATTTGTACACTACGGCGCGACAAGGCACTGTTACGCGCGTCAAAGCTAGAATGATATAGAGCAAGATTTGCGTCATCATAATTCGGGTACTGGATGGCTTCTAACAGTTTTACTGCAATCCCGGTTTTTGCCAACATCAGGGAGAGGCTTAAGCCTACCATCCCACCACCAACAATGATGACTTCTTGTTGCATGCTTTGATCCTTATTTGTGGTATCCATCAAGTTTAGATACGTCTCATCATAATAGATTTTATCTTACCTCAAAGATTTTCATTTTTATAATGAATTAGTGGTTTGGACGTAAGTGATGCTGCTTTGTTGACAGGTTAAATTTAAAGATGATGAAGTTAATCCACTGCCATATTTTATGAAGCCTATCCCTAATCATGAATGGCTTTCTACACCGAAAAACCTGTAGGAATATTTAAAGAGATGTCAGTTCTGCAAGTCTTAAAAAATCATAGTGATTGAATTAAACAACGCATTTTATAGCCTCCTGTTCGGTCGAAGCCATTTGCCTGATAAAAGGAAACGGTTTGATCAAATTCAGGAACTGGAGGCGTACATAATTCGATGCATTTCCAACCCACCTGTTTTGCGTAATACTTAATAGCTGCAAGCATCTCATGGCCTATATGCTCTGAACGATATTCAGGAAGTACGGCAGATTCAAGCGGCAAGTGCAACAGTATAAAAACCAGCCATAACTTCACTCGGTGTATACCAACCTAGCGTTTTTCTAGGACGATGGTTGAGTGCAAATTCTATCTGCTCTATTTGTTCGTTTGACACGTCATCAAACGATGATGATTTTGGCAGATATTGACGGATTAAACCATTCGTATTTTCATTTCTAGCTCGCTGAATAGACTTGTAAGGATCAGCAAAATACGTCTCTATCCCGGCATCAGTAATTCTTTTGTGTTCGGAAAATTCTTTACCATTATCAAATGTCACACTATAAGCATGGCTCATTCGTAAACGATCTAACGCACAAGTAATCGTTTGAGAGGATGCTCTCGTTGATCCTAAATGAACAATATGTACATACAGGCTCTTTCGATCAACAAGGGTTAATAAAGCACCTTTATGATGTTTACCAATCACCGTGTCACCTTCGAAATCTCCTAAACGTTGTCGTTGATCAATGACCTGGTCTCGACAGTGAATACTTGTTTTTATCAATGATTTGCCCCCTACGATCCGTGTTTTTGTAACCTCGTTTTCGATATTTCTTCTGATGCCTTAAGTGTAGATGGAGTTTACCGCCTTTTGATTTATCTTGATAAATGTACTGGTAAATCCACTCATGTGAAGGTACATCCAGCCAACCGCGTTGTGTTAAAGCACCTGAAATTTGTTCTGGTGACCAGTCCAAGCCAATTAAATAATCAATATAGGCGAAGGCAAATGCTGTCATTGATGAGGAAGGACGGTACCGTCTTTGACTTGCAAATTTAGCTGCCTGTTGAGCCCTATATCCACGTTGCCCAGTATTTCTTTTTAATTCACGGTAGATGGTTGATCGTGAACGCCCTAACTCCCGAGCAAGGTTAGCGATTGAGCTTTTACTTTTCAAAGTAGCATAAATTTCGTATCTTTCATCTTGAGAAAGTTGGGTGTATTTCTTCATTGTGTGCTTTCCAATTGCGAGTTGAAAAAGTCTAATGATTCTATGAATACACCTAACTTTTTCAACTAACTACAAATGTGTCGCACTTGGGATTTGAATCTGCGCCTTCGCTAGACGTAGACGTGGTCACAGAAAACTCAAAATCGACTCAATCCTCTGGAGATTTATTGTTGAAGCGATCCGTTGTTTATGGTCTCCTCAGCAAATATCGAAGCGTTTAAAGACATTTTCTGATTTGGATCAAACAATGAATGTAAGCCATACAACGATTTACTCAACTATACGAGCATTACCAAAGGGTGAGTTGAAAAAAGACTTATTATCCTGTCTGCGTCATGAAAATAAAAAGCGAAAAGCTAACGGTGAATCTAAAAAAGATTCTATATTACAGGATATTAAAACTATTCATGAGCGCCCAGCTGAAGTTCAAGAAAGAAAAATACCGGGTCATTGGGAGGCCGATTTAATTAAAGGTAAAGACAATAAAAGTTCGATAGCAACACTTATTGAACGAAATACACGGCTCTGTATCTTGGCAACATTACCTGATGCAAAGGCAGAATCAGTGCGCAAGGCTTTAACTGAAGCTCTGAAATATTTACCTGCAGAACTGCGTAAAACGTTGACCTATGACCGTGGACGTGAGATGTCAGAACATAAAATACTCGAAGAAGATTTAGGCATAGATGTATATTTCTGTGACCCACATTCACCATGGCAAAAAGGCACATGCGAAAATATGAATGGTTTAATTAGGCAATATTTACCTAAAGGGATTGATTTAAATCAGGCAGATCAGCATTATTTAAATCAAGTTGCCATGTCACTGAATACTCGTCCTAGAAAAGCGTTAGATTGGCTTACACCATTAGAGAAGTTTGCTCAGCTTGTTGATTATCATAAGGCTTTTGAAACTGTCGCACCTCATGTTTGAATTCGCCATTTTTGATTAATTCTCACCCAAGATTATGCGAGCTTTAGCGGAACGAATATGTAGTCTTGATGCTAAAAAATCCCTTTTCTGTGTAGATCTATGTTGAATAAATGTCATGTTATAAATGACAAATTTTAATTACGTTAGTTTTCTTTGATTACTTAGAGCTCTAAGTAATCTGGATATTTTTATTGCTAATAATGATCCTCTTTAATCCTTTCTAAAAGATCATTTCTTACATAAAAATTAACCATTCAACAATTTGGCCTGTTTCTTATGCGCATACATCTTCTTATCCGCCTCAATTAAAACCTCATGCAAATCAGTGGTTAATTGACGGGCAGCAAAGCCTATCGCAACATGAATATCCGCAGCAGAAAACATCTCGGTCAGACGTTGATATAAAACTGCCGCATCTGCTGCTTTGGTTTCAGGACATAAAATCGTGAATTCATCCCCGCCGATCCGTGCGATCACATCATTCACCCGCATATGCTCTACCAGCAAATCTGCAGTACGCTGAATGAGTTGATCTCCCGCATCATGTCCAAACTGATCATTGACCTGTTTTAAATCATTCAAATCGATACTGAATATCGAAGCAGGTAGACCGTAACGCTGACAGCGCCCTTCCTCAGCTTCCAATAACTGATCCCAAGCCCGGCGGTTATATAACCCAGTGAGACTGTCGGTAAGCGCTTCCACCTCATAACGCTCACGTAAACGGCGCTGTTTATTTTCCCGCAATTCACTTTGCAGAATCGAGCTTAATAAACTACCCAACAACTCAACCAGTGCTGCATCTTTGATGATTTCTTCAGAGTGCGGTTCATTATCAATTGCACAAATAGTTCCGAATATTGAACCATCTTCTAGATAAAGAGGTTCCCCAATATACGATTTAATCGATAAGGTCTTGGCGATTTTCGCCTTGGCATACAGCTCAATTTGCTCAGAACATGGTGCAATTTTAGGCGTGGCGCCCTGCACCATGTGATAGCAAAAAGAATCCGCCCAACGGAAAACATCACCAGGCTTTACCGCATATTTTTCATTTTCAGCCTGCAAGATAATCCAATCCTCATTGTCTAAACGAGTGATCATCCATAACCCGAAACCAAAGTGGTGATGCAAATATTGAAGTACTAATTTTCCTGCTTCTTCAAAATTGTGAAACTTAATGGTGTGCATAAATAACACTCAACTTTATGAGTATTACGCCAATCTCAACTTTAAATAAGCTTTTCAAATTGAATCGGTGAATAACCACATTTTTTATTCATAACGACGCAGACCGTATGTGACAAAATCTTTCTGATAAAACGATGCGATAAGTGCCATAAATCTCTTGCCCTTACTTTTTGAATATTAAAGCGATCAGTTAATTGACCAATGACCGTTTCAATTTTCCTTCGTGCTCTCATAAGCAACCTCATTGATTCTTGAGATCTAGAGTCCGGCATATTCTTTCTTAAAGGAGTTTGTAGATCAACGTACTGAAATTTATAGTATTCTTTCAAGCTGGGTCTTAAGTAACCTTTATCTGCACCTAGTAACCCATGAATATTTTCTGTGATTTCTGGTGCAACATCACGCTCATCTACATTTGCTGGAGCGAAAGTATAGCCAGTAATCATACCCTCCAAATTAATTACAAGATGCCCTTTAAAACCATAGTATTTCTCTTGTTGTGCAGCACAATAACTAAAACCTGCATGTTCTTTGAAATTCTTGTGTCTTTTTGCTCGACTATAACGACAAACAGGTATAGGAAATCCATCAATAAAATGAATATGATCCTGACCATAATGTGCAGTTAATTGGGCTGTGATTTTTTGATGAACTTGCCATAAGTTTGCACAATGCTTACAAAAGTTAGGATATGAACCTAAATGAGGGAACCAACTTAAATAATTGTTTTTAAAAAACATCCATATGCTTTTATCCGTATCCATTTTGAGACACTCACCAACAATTTGCATTGTGATAATTTCAATATCGGTTAAAGCAGGTGGAAAACCACGTTTTCTTAATGGTTCAGAGACTATAGTTGGGTAAATTTCCTCTATGATTAAATAGACAATGATGATAAATTCTTCAGTGGACATAACTGTAATTTTATTTTCATAGACGGATTTAAAATGAGGTTATGTCCTTTTTATTTCAATGACTTAAAAAGTTGAGATTGGCGTGAGTATTGGCAAATACTACTTGGGAGATTTTAATCACTAAATTATATAAGAGTTGAATAGAAAAAATGCCAGATATTTCGAATGATCTTGATCGGGAAATAAAATAACTGAACTTTTAATTTGATCCTTTACACACTATTTTCCTAAACAAAAAAGCCAGTCACGTGACCGGCTTTTTTACAATCCACTTTTAAGCAGCACGGGCTTTAGCTATAAGCGCTTCAATATCTTCTACGGTTTTCACCACTTTTGCGGTTAATACCAGTGGACCATTCTTGGTCGCTACGACATCATCCTCAATCCGGATGCCGATACCACGCCATTTTGGATCAACAGTTTCATCATCCGGAGCGATATACAGTCCTGGCTCTACAGTGACGACCATACCTTCTTCATAAGCACGCCAGTCACCACTGGCTTTATAAGTCCCGACATCATGCACATCCATGCCCAACCAGTGACCGGTACCGTGCATATAGAATTGGCGGAAACTCTCGGTTTCGATAATTTCCTCAATATCACCCTGCATGATGCCTAGATCCAGCAAACCCTGAACCAAGATACGTACCGCAACATTGTGCGGTTCTTTATAAGAATTACCGATTTGAACCGCATTGATTGCGGCAAGCTGCGCATCCAGCACGACATTATATAAAGCTTTCTGTTCTGGACTGAATTTACCATTGACTGGGAAAGTACGGGTAATGTCTGAGGCATAAAACTGATATTCACAAGCTGCATCAATCAGGACCAGATCGCCATCTTTCAGCTCTTTATCATTTTCGACATAGTGCAGAATGCAGGCATTTTCACCGCCGCCAACAATACTGTTATAGGATGGTACACAGCCATTCTTGCCAAAGACATAATTCAGCTCAGCTTCCAGCGCATATTCCATCATGCCCGGACGTACAGTTTGCATTGCACGTGTATGTGCTTCCGCAGAAATATCCGAAGCAATCTGCATCAGTTCGATTTCATTGGCATCTTTATGTAAACGCATTTCATCGACAATACGATCTAGCTGAATCACTTGAGCAGGTGCAGAAGTCCCCCGACGGCTTTCACCATTGGCTTGGGCAATCCATTTCGCGACACGCGCATCAAACTCGGCATTGTGTCCGATGCGATAAAACAGTTTGTCCTTGTTCTGCAGTTTAACCAGAATTTCTTCATCCAGCAGATCAATCGCATAGGCTTCATCTGCTTCATAATCGTCAATGGCACCATCAATGCCAGCCCGGTAACCATTCCAGATTTCCATCTCACGGTTACGCTCACGGCAAAACAGACTGTAGGTGTAGCCTTCTTCTTCGGTATCAAACGTTTCAATGACTGCCACTGCTTCTGGCTCGGCAAAACCGGTCAGGTAGAAGAAACTGCTGTCAGCACGATATTTATAGTCAGCATCACGGTTACGAATCGCGACTGGACTCGTGGCAATAATGGCGATACTGCGTAGCCCCATTTCTCCTGCGAGGATGTCACGGCGTTGCTGAAATTCTGCTTGTGTCAGTTTCTTCATTGGACCTTACTTCTTATCTATGCTGTTGTTCACTATAAAATAATATTCCGGCAAAAGTTAAATCCTACTTACCGGAATATTGAAGCTAAATTAGAGTTTAGCTTGGACGTTTAGGCGAGAAAATCTCCACCACAGATTGCGGCTGGGTATCTGACTCTTTTTTCTCAGTTTGTTCCTGCCCAATAAAATGTTGTAGTAATGGAGTTTCATCCACTTCTACTTTTTTACGGCCCATAGATAGGCTTACCGGAATCAGACGCACAAATTCATACAGTTCCTGATAGCTTTCTTCGCCTTCGGCATCATCATCTGAATCTTCAAATTCGACTGCTGCCACATCCTGTAAATGTTCAATCAGTTCGCGTTCATCACTGCGGATATGACCTGAAGCCAGACCAAAACCAAGTACAACACCGGCACACCAGTCGGCCAATGCCTGTACTCGTTCAGCCAGTGTATGTTCATCATCTGGAAGCAATGGCAGGTAATCCAGCTCATCTTCAGACAATGAGTGGAATACGTCTTCCGCCTCGCCAGTCAACAGATCCAACGCTTCAGGATTAAGCTCAGGAATATCCAGAGTTTCCAGAATCTGTACCCACTCTTCACTGGTCGGTGCCTGAGTGACACAAACGATGCCAGTAAGCAAGCCATGTAACTCGCTTGGGCTGGAAATTTCTTCAATTGATGAAAAATTACGGTGCCAATCTGACCAACCTGAAATATCGTCTTGCATTCGTTTATCCAATCTCTATACTGCTTATATATTACCTTTGTTTGCAATACTGTGCGACCTCGATATGTTAGAAGAATTACAGCGTCTACAAGTGCATATTGGCGTTTTGAAAACGCGACTTGCACAACTGGAAAGTGAAAATTCCAGCTTACGTGAAGAACAAGACTCCTCAGTGAGTCAACATCAAGCCGAAATCAGTCAAAAAAACAGCATTATTAGCCAAAAACAACAAGAAAATGACAGCCTCACCGAACAGCTGGCTGAATCCCGCGCGCAATATCAACAGCTGAATAATGATGCCACTGCACTTGCTGACCGCTATAGCCGTCTGGAAAAAAGCTGTACTGACCTGAAAAACCGCTTTCAGGAAATTCTGGCTGAACGTAACGAACTTCGTGCACTGAAAGAAAAACTGCTACAAGAACAACATCAGTCGCATCAGGAAATCCAGCGCCTGCATCAGGAAACGGATCGTTTAACCCAGAAAAATGAGCATGCCAAAGCCAAGGTTGAAGCGATTATTCAGCGTCTGGCGATTCTGGGTACCGCACAAGATCATCATGCACAGGAAATTCAACAATTGGCCCATCCAACCGAATCGACTGAGGAAGCATCAACATGAGTGAACAGATCACTATTGATTTAAGAGTGCTGGGCCACAGTTTCCGTCTGGCATCTACCGCAGATCAGCGTGAAGAACTGGAACGTGCTGCAGAATTATTGAATGAGAAATACGATGAATTTCGTCGTAAAGCACCACGTATGGAACCAATTAAACTGGTGATTATGGTGGCGCTGGAGCTGATGCAGGAAGTGCTGACCATGAACAAGTCTTTGCAGCAGTACGCACACTGTGAACGTTTGTTACAAACTATTTTAGAAGAGGTTGAGGAACTCGCTGAATAAACAGAATTTTTGTTTAAACTTCATCCGATCAACGGTCAAGTTTACAGTTCCAACACAGCATTCAGTTGTCTCCTAAGCATTATCAGTTATACTAAGTCTAACTCTGGGATGTTCGCCAGCGGGTCAGATTCCCCTGAGCCGATATTTAAATCTTAGGATTGCGTTCTGCATATTTAGAGCGTATGCCCACCTCGAGTGGGAAACCCAGCAAGTATGCGTCGCGTCCACCTTGAACTTTAGGGTTCAAGGGTAATGACATGCAGCGGCATCTCCGGAGTGTCTTTATTTTTCAAATAAAAATCACTTGTTATTAATATTGTTTTTAATAATTCCACCTTTCTTTATCCAATTTAGTTTTCAATTCGCTTAATTTCTCGCGCTAACTCCATATCCATTTCCGGTAATACCTGTCTTAAAAATTGCAATGTAGCAATTGCTTCATCTGTCGTTACAGCCTGAGCTTTAACCAGTTTGTACTGCTCGTCTGCAAGTTGACTCACTATACGCAAATCAGGCTTCTGTCCTTGGCTGAGTTGAGTCGTGATATCTGAAATTTTTAAATAAAGCGCATCTCGTTGCTGGATCAATTCAGGTTCTAATTCTGAAGTTTTTATATCTTCTTCCACGCCTGTAACCATGACCTCAGATTCAGATCTCTGCTGAGTTTCTAAAAGAGGATTTTCTACTTGTGGATTTACTATTCCGCCATTGTCTGCGTTATTTGAATAAAAGATGAATATCAAAGCACCAAAAAAATATCGCTATTATGCCCATCCCCAGCGATTTATTTTTATCTAGCATTTTATGTATCCCAGCAAAATATCTTAAAGCTATCAGCCTTCGACCAATAGCTTTAAGACTTTAAATGAGTTATTGAGTTATGGCGTAGACCAGTCAGCTGGTGCATAACCGATACGGACACGCTGTGGATGGTTGCCTACAGGTACACTTCGAACTTTATGACCTGTAGCAAAATCAATAACTGTGACAACATCTGCCTCACTTTCAGAAATCACACAGTTTTTACCATCTGGACTTACGGTCGCCCAATATGGTTTCCCTGCTGAAATGAGTGGACCTGCTGTTAAAGTTTTACGATCTACAATGGTGGCATAATCATCCATGGTGCCTGCTACACATAATTTTTCTCCATCCTCACTGATTGAAAGTCCGTGATGGCGAGAATCATTGACCCATTTAGTACGGTCACTTGGAATAGTGCTGCTACCTGGCAGCTGGCCAATCTTGGTAATTTTGTCTTGATTTAAATCATATTCAATCAGACCATTAAAGAAAGACACCTGCGCGTAGATTTTGCTTTCATCCTTGCTTAAGACCATTGGACGAACTGAATTAGATAAATCTTTACGACCAAATTTATCTAAAGCTGGACGGAAATCAATTTTCTTCAGTACTTTAAACGTATTGGCATCAGCAATTGTCAGATAGCGTTTACCCTTGGTAAAGTCTTGCCACTGTGCATCTAACGATGTTTCCACATTACCAATGGCAGAGTTTATAATTTTACTGCCTCCATTGAAGTAGATATTTTCATGTGGTTTGTCACCCGTTGCAAAACGTCCAAGCTCCTTACCAGTATTAATATCTAAAACCTGTACGACATTCCCTGAAGATGCTGAAACTGCAATACGCTGCCCATCTGGAGAAACTGCCATATGATCTGCCCGGAAACCTTCTACGGGCTTACGCCAATTAATTTTTCCAGTTTTAATATTGATTGAAACCACATCTGCAAAGCTTGGCCGTGAAGCCACCACCGACTGACCATCCGGAGTGGAATACATATCATCCACTAACTGATCATTACCCTCGCCCGCTGTAGCTTGAATGTAGGTATAGGCAATCAGTTTGATGGGGTTTAGGTGAATTTCTAGTAAGCGCTCTTTGCGATCTGGAATCATATTAATAACACCAATTTTTTCAAAATTACCCGAAGGCTTGATGACCGTCACAGTACCATCCCAATTATTCCCAACAAAAAAGACCTGTTGGGTACCTGGAGGTGCCGGTTGATTCATTGTTGCTGCATAACTTGATGCTGAAATCAGTGCTGCACCGCCAAAAATGAGTTGCATGAACCGTGTCAAAGGTTGGATTTTCCTGGTCATTATTCTAGTCCTTATCATTTTTATATTCTTATTATGTTGAGTATTTGCCAGATGTAACTATGGGCAGACCTCAAGCCCATTCAATATACAAAGGTCTTTTGAAACGGTGTGTAGTTTCCGATAAAGGTTCTTGAACAACTTAGACAGCACCTAGGTATTCTTGATTAAATATCCATTTTTACTTTCCTCCTTTCATCCCTTAAACTAAATCCGCCCTACTAAGTAACTTCTAAAATTTATGACTACGACCATCCCGGAACTTCGCAAACACCTCCGCAAAGCCCGTCGTCGTATATCAAGATTTCAACAAAGAAAGTCGGCCCAGCAGGTACTCAATCTATTCAGGTTAAGGCTGAATCCACAATTTAAATCTGCAAAAAAAATCGGTTTGTATTTAGATGCCTTTGGCGAGATTCATACTCGACTACTCATCGAGTATTGTTTTGCACAAGGCAAACTGGTTTATCTTCCTGTCATTTGTAATATGAATCAGCACCTAGTCTGGGTGCGGATCACTCCACATCAATACCGAAATAAACGCTTTTCCCACCATGGGCTGGGTATGCGGGAACCACTGCAACACCGAGGTGTGCATGTCTCCAAACTTGATCTGTTGATCATGCCTTTACTTGCATGTGACGACCGTGGTACAAGAATTGGTATGGGCGGGGGCTATTATGACCGGACTTTAGCAACGGCGTATAAAAAGCCCTATCGTCTTGGTTTGGCACATGATTTACAAGTGGTTGAAAAAACTTTACCACGTGAGTCTTGGGATCAACCTTTGGATGCCCTATTAACACCAACACGCCTGCTGCGTTTCAAGCGTTATTACGGGCATCCGGATGTACCAAGATCTTTCTAAATCAAATAATTAATCAATAATTATACAATTTCATCTGCACAGCCCTTGTAATTTTGAAATTACCCATCACTATAAAATACATGGCAACACCGTTGTCACTCATTAGGAGTGCCCATGTCTGAAATTATTATGAATGAAGAAAGCTTCGAGCCTCAGGTTCCAAGTGTATTACCACTTTTAGCGCTGCGTGATGTGGTGGTGTACCCACACATGCAAATTGCGCTATTTGTTGGCCGTGAAAAATCGATCAATGCAGTTGATGTGGCTCGTAACAGTGACAATCTAGTATTTGTGGTTGCGCAAAAAGATTCGCTTACAGAAGAAATTGATCACGATAACCTTTATCAATACGGTACTGTCGCGAAGATTGTGCAAGTTGTGAATCATGAGAATGATGAGAACTGTATTAAAGTTCTGATCGAAGGCCTGTATCGTGCCAAATTAACTAAAATCATTGACGACACGAACTACCTGACTGCTGAGCATGAACTCAGTCCAATTACTGTCAATATTGACAAAGATACTCAGGCAACTCGTGTGCAAGAGCTACGTGCCCTGTTTGCTCAATATGCAGAAGCGAAGTTACGTAATGCACGTGAACTGATCGCTGCTGCAAACAAAATTGATGACCTGCTTCAATTACTGTTCTTCGTGGCAACGCGTGTTCCGTTGAATATTGAAGTCAAACAGAAATTCCTTGAGCACGATGAGTTTGAGGCACATCTGAATGAACTCATGACCTATCTGTTACAACAGTCTGAAGAACAACAGATTGAGCAGACTTTGCATGATTCAGTGAAACGCCAGATGGAAAAGAATCAGCGCGAATACTTCCTGAATGAGAAAATGAAAGTCATTCAGCGCGAACTGTCTGACCTGAACGGTGGTGCTGAAGATGATGTGGCTGAGATTGAAAAACGTCTTGCAGAAGCAGACCTGCCTGAGCATGTGCGCAAGAAAGCTGAATCTGAATTCCGCAAACTGAAAGCAATGCAACCTGCTTCAAGTGAAGCGGCTGTAGTTCGCAACTATCTTGAGGTGATCCTGGATACACCTTGGAACAAGGCGAGCAAAGTCAGCATTAACCTGAAGAAAGCACAGGAAATTCTTGATGCGGACCACTATGGTCTGGATGACGTCAAGGATCGCATTGTGGAATATCTTGCAGTTCAGTCTCGCGTAAAAAAACTGCGTGGTCCAATTCTTTGCTTGGTAGGTCCTCCAGGTGTGGGTAAAACTTCACTCGGTGAATCTGTAGCAAAAGCAACTGGCCGTGAGTTTGTGCGTATGGCCCTCGGTGGTGTACGTGACGAAGCTGAAATTCGTGGTCACCGTCGTACCTATATCGGTGCGATGCCAGGTAAGATCGTGCAGTCTCTGACTAAAGTCGGCGTGAAAAACCCACTATTCTTGCTCGATGAGATCGACAAGATGGCTCAGGACTATCGCGGTGATCCAGCTGCTGCTCTGCTTGAAGTACTAGATCCATCACAAAACAACAAGTTCAATGACCACTATCTGGATCTTGACCTTGACCTGTCTGAAGTGATGTTTATCTGTACTGCGAACAGCATGAATATTCCTGAGGCTCTGCTTGACCGTATGGAAGTGATCCGTCTGCCAGGTTATACCGAAGACGAGAAGATCAACATTGCTGAACGCTACCTGGTTCCGAAAGCGATCAAGAACAATGGTCTGCGCAATAAAGAGCTGACTGTGCATGAAGATGCAATTCGTGACATCGTACAACGTTATACCCGCGAAGCTGGTGTTCGTAGCCTGGAACGTGAAATCTCTAAGATTGCACGTAAAGTGGTGAAAGAAGCAGTTAGCAAGAAAGCGAAAAACCTTGAGGTTGACGTGACTTCTGCAAACCTGCCTGACTACCTCGGTCCGCACAAATTCGACTTCGGCATGGCTGAAGAAGAAGCTCAAGTGGGTCGCGTAAATGGTCTAGCATGGACTTCAGTTGGTGGAGAGTTACTGACCATTGAAGTTGCAGCAGTTCCTGGTAAAGGTAAATTCATTACTACCGGTTCACTAGGTGATGTAATGAAAGAGTCAATTACCGCTGCCATGACCGTGGTTCGTACCCGTGCGGATGAACTAGGTATCGAAGCATCACGCTTTGAAGAAACTGATGTACACGTCCACTTGCCAGAAGGTGCAACACCGAAAGATGGTCCATCTGCAGGTCTTGCTTTAACCACTGCCCTAGTATCTGCATTCACAGGTATTGCGATTCGTCCTGACATCGCCATGACTGGTGAAACCAGCTTACGTGGCCGAGCAATGCGTATCGGTGGCTTGAAGGAAAAACTGCTTGCTGCACACCGTGGCGGCATCAAGACTGTGTTTATCCCTCAGGAAAACGTGCGTGATCTGACCGAAATTCCTGAAAATGTGAAGGAAGGTCTGGAAATCAAGCCGGTGAAATCCATCGACGAGATCTTGCCACTGGCTCTGATTTCTATGCCAAAACCTTTGGTGAAAACACCCATCGTGAAAGCACCTGAAGAAGGTAAAGCAGCGCGTCACTAAGTGATCTAGCTAAACAAAAACCCTGCTCCGGCAGGGTTTTTTATTGTTTATTTGAAAAATATCGAATGGTTTAAAGATTCAGAATGGTATCGACCAACCCATCAATCACATAAGTCATTTTTTTTAGGTTAAGTTTATCCAAGGTGTCCTGCTCAGTATGGTCATAAGGATAACGATAATGTGCCGTATCGCTGATCAATACTGTTGGATAATTTTGTCGCGCATAATTCAGATAACCGGAATAATCCATGCTGTGCATAAAGTTTGGGATAATAAAACGCTCACAATCCAACCTCTGGCGTCGTTGCATCGCATCACAGAAATCACTGGTCAGTCCCACCGAACTGAGATGCCCAATACTGGCAATAAAATTGGCATGTTTCGGATAGATCCATTTCAACCCAGCTGGATAATTCTGTACCAGATTTTCGTCATAGTAACCAATCGAATCCAGCACAAATACACCTTTAACCTTCTGCTTGCTCTTTTTTAAGGATTTGGCATGAAGATAACTGCCCATATGTTCAGTTTTGAAATAAGGTGGTTCTTCCAGCGTATAAAACACAAATTCGATATTATTTTTCAGTTTGTTTTTTTGCAGACTGAGCAGACGTGCCGTTTCCAATACTCCAACCACACCCGAAGCATTGTTATTTGCTCCCAAAGTATTGGCGAATACATCATAGTGCGCCCCAACCACAATAGAACTCCCGGCTTTGGCATTTAACTTACAGATCAGGTTTCGATAACTTAGGCTATTCACCTGATAGCCCTGATACTCACATGGCACACCGAAACGGCGCATCTGCTCTTTCAGCCAGGCCGAAACCCGGTTCAGTTCAGCTATATTTTTATGGTTCCGAAATTCATCGAGACTTAAAATCTGGCTAAAAAATAGCTCCAGATTTGCCACCTGTGCATTTCGCTCTGGATTCGCCCAAGTCCAGCCTGGAAAGATCAATGAGAGACTAATCAATAACCCTAAAAAACTTCTTCTTAAAATCGCTGCAATCCGCATTTGTTATTATCCATATCCTGATCAAGCGGAAACTTGACTCTGTCTATATATGCAGCAGCAGATTTTCCAATTCAATTTCAATTTGTTTACAGACTCAACTTCATGTTGTTTCATCGTTATAATGGGCCTCTCCTGAACAAAATGAAGTCTGTATGAAAATCCGTATTCTGACCATCGGTCAAAAAATGCCTAGCTGGGTACTCACTGGTTTTGAAGATTACTTCAAGCGTATACAGCCTTTTGTTCAGACTCAGATACTTGAGCTGCCGATGGCCAAACGCGGCAAAAATGATTCGGAAGCCGATATCCTGAAATATCGCAATATTGAAGGTGAAAGCATTTTAAATGCCCTCAAGCCAAATGAAACCCTAATTGCGCTTGAAGTGGGTGGTCGTGAATTCAGCACCGAAAAACTGGCAGAAACCATGAAAGGCTGGATGCTGGAAGGCAATGATGTGGCACTAGCCATTGGCGGACCGGATGGTCATTCTGAAGCAGTACGTAAAGCAGCCGCATGGCACTGGTCACTCTCCAAACTGACCCTGCCACATCCACTAGTCCGTGTGATGCTGATTGAACAACTGTACCGTGCGATGAGTATTAACAACAATCATCCCTACCATCGTGCAGGCTAGGCAGAATGGACAGTGTTCCATTTCTGCAACGTATTGTTGGACAAGAGTGACTCCCCTATAGCCTGCATTTCATGCATTATTAATCTACTTTCTTTGAATTATTTCCAGTTGTGGCCTGAACTATGAATCTACAAACGCTTCCCGGCTTATTTATCTCACATGGCTCACCGATGCTTGCCCTGAATCCTGAGCAAGTCGGCCCGGCGCTGGAACGTTTGAGTATTAACCTACCCCGCCCACAGGCCATTATTGTCATGTCGGCACACTGGGAAAGTAATGCTCTGGAAGTAAATACTGGAATTCGCCCAGAAACCTGGCATGACTTCCGTGGTTTCCCGCCACAGCTTTATCAGATGCGCTACCCGGCACCGGGTGAACCCGAACTGGCAGAAAAAATTTTAGGCATGCTCTCTGAAGCCGGTTTGCATGCCTATGCCAACAATACCCGCCCAAATGATCACGGGGTCTGGATGCCACTGCTACACATGTATCCTGAAGCGGATATTCCGGTGGTTGGTATTTCCCTGCCTATGAGCAGGACTGCACATGATATCTATCGGATTGGCCAGACACTGGCACCATTACGTGAACAGCAAATTCTGCTGATTGGTTCAGGCAGCATTACCCATAACCTACGTGAATTGGATCGTACCGGTCAGGCGGCGACTATACCGGAATGGGCCTCAACCTTCCGCAACTATGTGGTCAGCAAACTCAATCACAGCGATTATGAAGCGGTGCTGGACTGGCCTAACCTTCCTTATCTGCAACGCAACCACCCGACGCTAGAACACTTCGCCCCACTGTTCTTTTCCATGGGCACAGGCACACGTTTTAGTCTGGTGCATAGCAGTTTTAGCATGGGTTCACTCGGGATGGATATTTACCGTTTTGACTAAAACGGTTTGTTCCATACAAACCTTGATCTGGGCTGTATTAATTTCTTATTATCTGTTTTTTCCTGCCTAAAATTTGGATACATTTTGCTACCAAAATCTTCAAAATGTATTCATATCTTTTAAAAATGAATAGGTTAAGCTTCAAGCTGTTTAACTTACTTCATGATTATTCATTCAATGAAATTAAAATATTTATTTGCGCTTGTTCTTCCTTTTAGTCTGGCTGCCTGCCAATCCAATGATGTGCAAAAAGTGGGAGATCTCGCTGTGTCTGTACTCCAACAGCAAAATGCTGCAAAAACCCTAACCGCCTATGAATGGCATCTGGATACCGGAGCAACTGATCATCTAGTGTTGAGTTTCCATAAAGACAATCGTTTTAGTGTGAAAACCATGTGTAACAGTTTAGGTGGAAGCTGGAATATCAACGCTGATAAACTGGAAACGGGCACAGTCATTTCCACCATGAAAGCCTGCACCCCTGAAGCCATGCAGCAGGAAAAGCTAGCGGGTGAAATCTTTGATAATCACCAGCTTCCCTTTAACCTGAATGCGACTGATACCGAAGCACCAACTTTAACTATTACCGCGAATAATCAGCAGTATGTTCTACACGGTAAAATGACACCAGAAACTAAATAACCTGAGTTCGATATAAAAAAAGAGTAGAAAAAAAGCCCTGTTTTTGTAACATATTGGTTCTCAAGACAAAATGTTATAAAACAAGGCTTCTCAATGGATCATATTACCGAATTATTTTGTATTTTGGATGATTTCTGCAAAAAATTTAATGAATCTTTAGAGAAAGCTTTAATTTCTAATCAAAAAACCAGGTTGAAAAAGTCAGCTTTAAGCTTGTCTGAAGCAATGACCATTGTCATTTTATTTCATCAATCCGGTTTTAGATTCTTCAAATATTTTTATTGCCAAATGATCGTTCCATTCTGGAAATCTGCTTTTCCTAAACTGCTTAGCTACAACCGATTTATTGAAATCATGCCCCGTTGTTTGCAAGCTCTGAGTAGCTTCTTCCATCAGGTGAAAGGAAAAGATACGGGAATCAGTATCATTGACTCCACTAAATTGGTAGTTTGCCATAATCTTCGGATTAAAAGGCATCGTGTATTTAAAGGCTTGGCCGGTCGTGGAAAAAGTAGTACGGGTTGGTTTTATGGTTTTAAATTACATCTCGTTATCAATAATTTAGGTGAAATTATTAATCTCAAGCTGACATCGGGAAATGTTCATGATGTTGCTATATTAGAATCTTTAACTCAAGAATTAAAAGGGATCCTACTCGGAGACAAAGGCTATTTAAGCAAAGCAAAAGCCGAAGCTTTAGCAGCAAGAGGACTGAAAATATTGACCCCATCACGTCGGAATATGAAAAATAAACCCATCCAAACTGAAGAAGAAAAACAATTACTTTGCAGAAGAGGATTGATCGAAACAGTGAATGATCAATTAAAAAATTTACATCAACTTGAACATTCACGTCATCGTTCGGTAAATAACTTCATGGTGAATATCATGGCTGCTGTAGTGGCTTATTGTTTGAACCCCAATAAGCCAACTTTCCAAAATATGCTAAAAGGTTAAGTGGATTTCATCGAACTCAGGTTAAATATAATGGTGAAGCTGAAATCGTTTTCCTGGAAATTGCACCAGAAACCAAACCATGTACCGGTGTTGTACCGCAAACCTGTCTACAGGTTCGTGAAATCAAATATAACGAGCAAGGCTTAAAAACGCAGGTAGATAAAAACTGGACGCTGTTCCATGACCAGATTAAAGGTTTTCAGCATAGTCCGAATGAACGCCAGATCATTCGGGTAAAGCGTTTTGAGGTTAAGAACCCTGCCGCAGACCAATCTAAGTATGTCTATATTTTTGATCTGGCTGTGGAACGGGAAGCTGTGAAAGGTTCTCTTTAATAATTTTCAATAAATATAAAAAAACCGGAGCAATCACTCCGGTTTTTTAAGCTTAGTCTAAGTTAGAACTTAGAATACGCCTTGCGAAAGCATTGCATCAGCAACTTTCACGAAGCCAGCGATGTTTGCGCCGTCTACGTAGTTTACAGTACCATCTTCTTTAGTACCGTATTTCACACAGTTGCGGTGAATTTCTTTCATGATTGCGTGCAGACGTTCGTCAACTTCTTCGAAAGTCCAACCTAAACGCAGAGCGTTTTGAGACATTTCCAAACCAGAAGTTGCTACACCACCCGCGTTAGAGGCTTTACCTGGAGCGTAAAGGATTTTCGCTGCAACGAATTTTTCAACTGCTTCAAGTGTAGAAGGCATGTTTGCACCTTCAGCAACACAGATTGTACCATTTGCAAGAAGTTTGTCTGCATCAGCACCATCCAACTCGTTTTGAGTTGCACATGGAAGCGCGATATCACATTTGATACCCCAAGGACGTTGACCTTCCAGGTATTCAAAACCGTGAGCAGCAGCAAATTCAGAGATACGGCCACGTTTCACGTTTTTCAGTTCCATCACTTCAGCAAGAAGTTCAGTAGTGAAACCGTCTTTCACGTAAACAGTACCGTTAGAGTCAGAAAGTGAAACCACTTTCGCCCCCAGGAACATTGCTTTTTCAGCAGCGTACTGAGCCACGTTACCAGAACCAGAAATCGCTACGATTTTATCTTTGAAGCTGTCGCCACGAGTTTTCAGCATTTCTTCAGCGAAGTACACAGTACCGTAACCAGTTGCTTCTGGACGAGCCAGTGAACCACCGAAAGTCAGACCTTTACCAGTGAATACACATGAAGTGTCATTGCTGAGTTTTTTCATCATACCAGCCATGTAACCAACTTCACGGCCGCCCACACCGATATCACCCGCAGGAATGTCAGTGTTAGAACCAAGATGACGATAAAGCTCGATGATCAACGCTTGGCAGAAACGCATGATTTCGCCTTCTGACTTGCCTTTAGGGTCGAAGTCAGAACCACCTTTACCACCGCCCATAGGCAGCGTAGTCAAGGCATTTTTGAAAGTTTGTTCAAAGCCCAGGAATTTCAGGATAGACAGGTTCACTGATGGGTGGAAACGCATACCACCTTTGAATGGACCAATCGCTGAGTTGTATTGTACGCGGAAAGCACGGTTCACTTGTGTTTGACCTTGGTCATCTACCCAAGCAACACGGAACTGGATTGCGCGTTCTGGTTCAACTAGACGTTCTAGTAAGCCGTGAGCTGCGTATTGTGGGTTCTTTTCAATGAACGGCCACAAGCTTGTCATCACTTCTTCTACAGCTTGAAGAAATTCTGGTTGATGTGCATCACGTGATTTAACGTAATCTAGGAACTCATTAAGTGTTTTGTATTTCAACGCTTAATCCTCAGCAGAAAATGGATCAAAATTGGTCAAATTTACAATCAATGTTAAATTTTGGCGCAAAATATTAAATATCTTTTGTAACTAATCCACAATAGGTTTTTTCAAAAAAATTGAAAATTAATTTTATAACAATCATTTATATTTATTATGAATCAAATTAACATCTTCAAAAAACTCAGTTTAATCAAAGTTTAATTGTTATTTTATGCCTTAAAATAATGCAGTTTGTGTACCTAAATCGGGCACAACTTTAGTGTTAAAAAACATGTTAATATTTATATTCAGACATATTTTGTTTCACCTCTTGCAATGCTCATTATGAGCGGCTTTGACTTAACATGAATTCGCAGATCTCTCTCATCCAGTCCATTGATGCTTTATTGCCCCAAACCCAGTGCGGTTTATGTGGTCATCGTGACGGCTGCCTGCCCTATGCCCAAGCCATTGCCGGAGGAGAAGATGCCAATAAATGTGTTCCGGGTGGACAATCTGTCGCGGATGCCCTTGCCAAATTACTGAATCGTCCACGTCTCGAAGCGGAAAAAAGTGTCTGGCCGATTCAGGCTGATGGTCGCCCGCAGCGTATGAAAGCAGTCATCCGTGAAGATGAATGCATTGGCTGCACCAAATGCATTAATGCCTGCCCGGTGGATGCCATTATTGGTTCGGGTAAGCTGATGCATACCGTATTGACCGATCTATGCACTGGTTGTGAACTGTGTATCCCACCGTGCCCAGTCGATTGTATTGATTTGGTCGAAGATATCCAGCCACTCATGACTGAGGAGCAGCGCATCGAAGAACAGAATGACCTGCGCCGCCGTTATTACGCCCATATCCAGCGTGAAGAAAAACGCCGCATCAACCGTAAAGGTCCGGTGGTACGCGCCGAAATCAATACCGAACTGTTTGCTGAATTCTCGGCGCATAGTACCCATGTACCCGTGATTGAAGTGGTAGAAAAACCAGCAGAAACCATCGTCACGATAGATGCACAGACTACAATTCAACTGGCCAAACTTCGTACTCAGATTAAGAAACTGGAAAAACAGCTGTCGGTACGTGAAGATGCCCGTAAACGTGCTCAGCTTGAAGAACTAACTCAGCAACTCCAGGATTTACAGGGATAAGACATTGATGACCACTGCAAATGGCAAGCCTGTCAAAAACATGACCCGCAAGCAGATTCAGACCTTCTTTGAGCGCCTGCGTGAACAACGTCCCCATCCAAAAACCGAGCTGAATTATTCTAGTCCGTTTGAGTTACTGGTCGCCGTCACCCTTTCTGCACAAGCAACGGATGTCAGCGTCAATAAAGCCACGGATAAGCTGTTCCCTGTTGCCAATACACCAGAAGCCATCTATGCACTGGGTGTGGATGGACTCAAGGAATATATCAAGACCATCGGGCTGTATAATTCTAAGGCCGAAAATGTCATCAAGGCCTGTGAGATGCTGATCAAGAAGCACAACGGTGTGGTACCGAATGACCGTGCCAATCTGGAAGCCTTACCGGGTGTCGGCCGTAAAACGGCAAATGTGGTACTCAATACCGCTTTTGGTCAGCCGACCATGGCTGTTGATACCCATATTTTCCGTTTAGGTAACCGTACCGGCTTGGCTGTAGGTAAAAATGTACTTGAAGTTGAACACCGACTAGTAAAAGTGATTCCCAAAGAATTTATTGTGGATGCGCATCACTGGCTGATTTTACATGGCCGCTACTGTTGTATCGCGCGCAAGCCGAAATGTCATGAATGTGTAGTGTCGGATGTGTGCAACTGGCCAGACCGTTTTGACTTTGGCGCTTTAAAACCCATTGCAGTTAAAAATATTGATTAATCCTATTCTAAAACAAAAAAAGCTGAACTTTGGTTCAGCTTTTTTACGCGAATTCTTCATCTGATAAAAATTCTATTTCTTGTTTTTGTTACGCTGTTCGAATTCTGCCTGAAGTTTTGGATGTAGCTGACGAGCAGGTATTTTGCCGGCATTTTCCCGTTGTTCCTGCTTGTTCACTTTAGTGAGTATACGGGCACTCATGACCACCAGCCCCACGAGAATGACCAAGAACAACACCATGAGCAAGATCAGACCAATTTTCACAGTTACTGTCCCTATACATCCCAATAAAAAGAGCCCTAATATGACTTAGAGCTCTTTGAATGTCAAAATGATCGAAGGTCGATTATTTTGATTGGTCCAGAATCGCGAACAGATCAGTTTGAACTTCGTCGATTGGACGTAAGCCGTTTAGCTTGTCGTAAGTCGGTGCATTTTCACCAGATGCTGCACGGCCTTGGTAGAAGCCAACCAGCTGTTCAGTTTCAGCGTGGTATGCGCCAAGGCGTTTACGGATGGTTTCTTCCTGGTCATCTGGACGTTGAACCAGGTCTTCACCAGTTTCATCATCTTTACCTTCCACTTTTGGTGGGTTGTAAACGATGTGGTAAACACGACCAGAAGCTGGGTGCTGACGACGACCTGAAAGACGTTTTACGATTTCTTCGTCTGGCACATCAATTTCAATCACGTGATCAATTGCGATGCCTTCTTTTTCCAGCGCTTCCGCTTGAGGAATGGTACGTGGGAAACCATCAAAAATGCAGCCATTTGCACAGTCAGGTTGAGCAATACGTTCTTTAACAAGACCGATGATCAACTCATCAGAAACCAAACCGCCATTTTCCATGACGCTTTTAGCTTGTAAACCTAATTCAGTTCCTTCACGAATTGCAGCACGGAGCATATCACCGGTTGAAATTTGTGGGATATTGTAGCGCTTACAGATCAACTGAGCTTGTGTACCTTTACCTGCTCCAGGTGGTCCGAGTAAGATAATGCGCATATATAAACATCCTCATTTTTTAACAATGTATAGGACACCAAATGTCCGGATCTACCCAAAGATATCCGGCATTTCAGCATCTCGTTATAAGAAAGCCACAAACAAATGGATTAAACCCGCGAAAAAACCGGTAACTCCACCGAGTACAATCAGAATCCATTCATCTTCCTGAAATGCAGGACGTAACAGGTTCTGAAACTCTTTCGGTGTTAACTCGCGTATGCGGTCTCTAAACATTTGATAGATTTTCTGTGCACGGCTCGCATTAAACGCAGGGTCGCATACAGGCACCATCGTAATTTCAATCGAGCGATCGATCAAGTCTGTCTTGAGTTTTGCATACTCTTTTGGCCCTAAAGACAACTGTAAAGAGGTCCGAACCAGCGGAGTTTCCATAATTTCGTTAATGTGGCGTTTGACGATCCGGCGGGTTTTGTCTTTTTTCCCACCATACATCATTTCAGTCATGATTGATTTTAACGTAATCAGGTCTTCTGTCACTACGCTCGCGAAGACGTCAGAGACTTCTTCCTGACGTTTCATAAATGCACCTTGTATGTTATAGGTGCCGATGCGCGGAATAACTGGCTTGATCCACGGAAACTTACGATTTTTAGTCAATTCAAAGAACTGTGGGTATTTCACGTAGTGCGGCTCAATCGGGTTAAACACCATCCAGATTGCGATCCAGTTGGTCAGGAAACCCCAAATCGAAGCCCAGAACGGTACAGTCCAGTGCCATGGTACCACGAACCAGACAATCATCTGGAACAGACCAAAGAACATCCCAATCACGGCACTGATATGCCAGATAAAGTTGATCTCTTTCTGCCCCACTTTCAGAAACATGCGTACCATCAGACGACGATCACCTTCCATCTGGCTGACCACCATTTCCCGCATATCTACCAGTGACTCGACGTTCATGGTCAGCTCAGTCACCAGTTGACGCAAAATATTTGGAAGCTGTTTATGCGCTTGAGCATAGATCCGGCGCTTGATCGAATACGGCAGGTTTTCCCAGAGCACTGCATTGCGGTCAATCATCACTTCATCGATCAGGTGTTCCAGTTCAAAACCGACCTGTTCCCCGATGATGCGTGCCATGTCTTCCGGATCCATCGCTTGCAGGAATTCCTGAATCGAGCCCAGTTTTGACAAGGTATTATCAGTGATAATCCCGGAAATCCGGCCTGCCTTACGCGGCACAATGCCCTGCCAACCCACTGGCAGTGGTCCAATATGGAATCCCCAGAAAGTAATTGGATAGAACACCATTTTCAGTGCCATCCAGACGTGTGCCCAGGTAACGAATGCTGTGACAGGTATGATACTCAGCACGGCCCAGAAATCGGGACGTTGCAAAAAGGCTTGCCACAACTCGTTAACGTACTCAAGCATGTATAACTTCCATATGTAATTCTTTAATTCACAGAATACGGTTATTTATCAAGTCGAATATTTTGTCTATAAACTGATACTTAAAGTATAGGAGAATTGTAGTACGGGTTCAGTTTCGGCTACGACATAGCCACTGCGGCTGGTCAGCTTTTCCCCTGCACCGATGCCGACACTGAAGGTACTGATCCGTTCTGAGCTCAGCATGACATAAGCAAGATCTATTCCGCCGCCCAGCTGTGCTTCATATTCCCCATCGACCTGTTTGGTCTGTAGGTGTCCGGTATAAACCCCGACATAATACCCATTTTTGTCCTTTCCTGTGAGATGTGCCGGATATCGAAAGCCAGCTTGAGCACCAAATGTCTTGTCATCGTCCAGAAAAACACCAGCTTTCACATAACCAATCCCATACGGGTTCACCCATTCCGGATTGACATGGATCATTTTCTTGGTAAATCCCGCCCCAATATTCCAAGTACTGGCTTGAGCATCTCCTAATTTTGGCTCAGGCGTGGAAAATATCTGGTCTTGTGCATAAGCCGCATTCGTCATCAAAGCCAATGCCAGTAAAGGGTAAAGTTTGTTCATTCCTTTTCACCAATATCCGTAAATCATTATTGTTTTTAGGTATCTTGCTTTTTATTCACTTTGGACTTTAGCAGAATTATTCCGGTAGTTGTATACAAAGCACCATAATTTTAATGTCTGCAAAGTCAACGTTCAGCACATGGACAGCCAAGTTGTTTTTAAATATCCAAAGCAGGCCAGTTGCGCTAGAATATTCCACTTTCTTTTAATCCGTGTTCAGGTCTAAGTCGATCTCGTATGAAGCAACATTTTCCCCTAAAAAATGTACAGCAGGAAAAACGCATTTATCGCAATCGTGTGTTTTTCTCGATTGGCTTGGTCACCATCTGCATGCTGCTTTTGGTTAGTCGCTATGCCTACCTGCAGATTGTCAGCTATGATAAGTTTAATACCGCTTCCGACCAGAACCGTATCCGGCTGCAACCCCTAGCCCCTGCCCGTGGTTATATCTATGACCGTAATGGGATTTTGCTGGCAGACAATTATCCGGTCTTTACCGCGACCATGAGTCGTGCTGATGTCGAAGACATTGAAGGAACGATCAAGCGACTGACGCCGATTCTGGAACTGACTCAGGAAGATATTGACCGTTTCCACAGCCGAATCCAGACTGCACGTAAAACTGAACGCGTCTCAATCAAGCTTAACCTGACCGAAAATGATATTGCCCGTTTCAGTGAAGTGAAATATCAGTTCCCAGGTGTGAAGATTGACACCCAGATGACCCGTTACTATCCACATGGTGAGCTGTTTGCGCACGTGATTGGTTATGTGGGCCGGATTAACGATAAAGAACTGAAAGAAATTGATAAGGATCTATATGCCGGCACCAACCTGATCGGGAAAATCGGGGTCGAAAAATACTATGAAGATCTGCTGCATGGCGTACCAGGGAATGAATCGGTAGAAGCTGATGCCCATGGTAATGTGCTACGTCACCTGGGACGTAAAGAGCCGGTTCGCGGCAATGATATGTATCTCTCTCTCGACTACGGTTTGCAAATGGTCGCATCAGAACAGCTGGCTGGCCGTCGCGGTGCCATTATTGCCATGGATCCGAATACTGGTGAAATTCTGGCACTAGTCTCCAGTCCAAGTTTTAACCCGAACCTGTTTGTCACCGGGATCAGCTCTAAAGATTATGCTTTTCTACGCGACAACTTAGATCAGCCACTATATAACCGTGCCGTGCAAGGGGTTTACCCTCCTGGCTCTACGATCAAGCCTATGTTTGGTCTCGGTGGCCTGCACTATGACTTGATTGACTGGGGCACAGCTATTTCCGATCCAGGCTATTTCTCCTTACCAGGTGATTCACATAAATTCCGTGACTGGCGTAAATCTGGCCATGGTAGCGTCAACCTACATAAGGCACAGGTGATTTCCTGTGATACCTTCTACTATATTCTGGCCTACCGCATGGGTATTGAGCGTATGAATGAGTGGATGCGCCAGTTTGGTTTTGGTGAAAAAACTGGGGTCGATTTACCAAGTGAAAGTTCCGGTCTGTATCCAAGTCCGGAATGGAAAATGCGGACCCGTAAATCCAAGTGGTTACGTGGTGAAACCATTTCCGTCAGTATCGGTCAGGGTGCCTTTACTGCCACCCCATTACAATTAGCCATGGCGACCGCGATTACCGCTAACCAGGGTTCGCATGTGACCCCACACGTGCTGCGTGACAGCAAAGGTGCCAAAGCCTACAAAGCGCATAATGCCCCGGATGGTAAAATCCAGTTTAACGGCAAACCTGAAGACTGGGCCAAAATGCGTGATGCCATGGTGGATGTGGTAGAAGCCGGTACAGGTCGCGGTATTCGCACTCCGATGTATCTGATCGCTGGTAAGACCGGTACCGCCCAGGTGAAAAGTATTGCACAGGGTAAACGCTATAATGAAGCCCTGCTGACTGAGCGCCAGCTCGACCATGGCCTGTTCGTTGGGTTTGCCCCTGCGGATAAACCACAGATTGCCGTCGCCATTATTTGGGAAAATGGTAAACACGGTGCTTCTGCAGCACAATTAGCACGTCCTATTTTTGACTATTGGCTACTGAAACGTAAAAAAGAGCCAATTGTGCCATCAGCCCACCAAATTAGTGGCGGCCTGATGACAGCAGGTATTAAACCAGGTGAACTGCCAAGCGGTTCAGGCATTCTCAGCCCGGATAGTGCGGCCACCCCAGCCAGCCAGCAACAAAACCACAATACCGGTGCAGCACATCCGGCTGCACCTGCACGTCCAGCCACTGCGGTTGAAGGAGATTAAACATGAAAAATCAGCTGCGTATTATTGGTGGTGACTGGAAACGTCGTCAGCTGGCTTTTGCCAGTATTGAAGGCTTACGCCCGACACCTGACCGTGTTCGCGAAACTTTGTTTAACTGGCTGATGTGGGATGTACAGAATGCTAAAGTACTAGACATTTGCACTGGCTCTGGTGCGCTGTCTTTTGAAGCCTTATCCCGTGGTGCATCCAGTGTCGTCATGATTGAACCTGATCGTACCCAGGCACAGTTTCTCACTCAAAATCTGGAGCTCTTAAAAGTCACCAAAGCACGTGCCCAGCTCAAAATCACGACGGCGCAACAGGCCCTGCCCAATTTAAAAGATCAGTTTGATCTGGTATTTCTGGACCCCCCGTATAGCCTGAATTTATGGACTGAACTGGCTGAACTGGCTGATCCATTGATTCAAACTAATGGCTTGATTTACGTTGAAGCCGACCGTGAATTACAGACTTTACAACTTCCCGCTTCATGGCAATTGATTAAAAACACAAAAGCTGGAACGGTTCGTGCTGGACTCTATCAGAAAAACGTCAGTGCATAACCCTAACTTTGCACAACATAAAAAAGGATTCCATTAAGGAATCCTTTTTTATTATATAGAGAGTAATAATTAAAACTATGGACCATCCTATTAACGGCTACGTCGCCAGTCACGGTTGTCACGATCACGGTTCCAATCACGATTATCCTTATGTTTCCATTTTCCATCATGATCCCGGTCATAATGGCCATGACGGTCGCGATGACCACGGTCATCATCATAATATGGATCCATCACACAGCCAGTCAGGGCGACTGCCAATACCGATGACAGCACTATCATTTTTTTCATCATGTTGATCACCTCTCTCCTTCACCCTGTCAGTATCAGACCTTTTCATGAAGAGTAATCGGAGCAAATGTTGATCTATTGTTTGAGTTTGTTTGCGTTTTATACATATTAAAATCAGCTAAATACTTTTTTGCCTAAACCTTTTATCAAACCCTGAACTTAGGTTTGCATAAATACAGCTAAGGATAAGCTTGGATTTTCAGGCTAGTTTCTAAATACTACATTTTTTCTAAAGTACTGATCTGTATGAACTGGCTATTATTTATTCTCGGTGCAATGGTGGCAGGCTTCGTACAGGGTCTGACCGGTTTTGCCTTTGCTCTTGTTGCCATGTCATTCTGGGTTTGGGGGCTCAGTCCACAGCTCGCCGCACCTTTAGTGGTTTTTGCTTCCGTCTGGAGTCATATCATTTCACTTCCGAATGAGCCTAAAACGACACATTTAAAGAAAGCACTCTATCTGCCCTATTTAATTGCCGGGCTGATCGGTGTGCCACTCGGTACTTGGTTATTGAACATTGTCGAAGCTGAAACTTTCCGTATCTTACTCGGGATATTTCTGGTCATCTGGTGCCCACTGATGTTATTGAACCCTAAAATCAAATCGATTCAGCATTCCGGCAAGACAGTCGATGCTTCGATTGGTCTGATTGGTGGAGTTCTAGGGGGACTGGGCGGATTCTGCGGTTCTGTGCCTTCAGCATGGTTAATGCTCAAACAGCTTCCGAAAGAGCAGCAGCGTTATATCTTGCGCCACTTCAATTTTGCTATTCAAGTCTTTACTCTGGCTGCTTATCTCTTGCACGGGACTTTAAATCAGAATCATTTACCCTATCTGGCCATACTCATTCTAGCAGTTAGCATTCCTGCCATTCTGGGTGCACGGCTATTTCATCGTATCTCGGAACAACGCTTTAAACAGATTGTACTGGGACTACTGTTTAGTTCAGGCTGTTTTCTACTCATCAAAGCGCTGATGATTTAAGCAAAGAAAAAATGTCAAAGTTTTGCATTGCTTTGCATCCAATGGGATTGCTGCTAAGGTAATCCAAATCATTTTATTCAAAATTGAACTATGCAGATATTGAACTATGCAGATTCGTGATCAAATTGTACTTGTAACAGGCGGTGCTCGTGGCCTTGGTCTAGCTATTACACAACAACTGATTCAGGAAGGTGCCAGTGTCGTGGTGAACTACTTGAGTAGTAAAACCCAAGCAGAAGCTTTACAAGACCAATACCCAAAACAAGTATTTGCCTATCAGGCTAATGTCACTCAGGCGGATCAGGTCAAAGCGATGTTTGCTGCAGCAAAAGCCCATTTTGGTGAGGCTATTCATTCTGTTGTAAATAATGCCCTGATCCAGTTTGAGTTTAATGGGGATGCACGTCCTAAAGTGGAAGACCTGACCTGGGAAGCCATGTCTCAACAATTCAGTGGTGCTGTACAAGCATGTCTGAATACCACTCAAGCGGCACTGGATGATATGAAACAGGCTCACTTTGGCCGTATCGTGAATATTGGGACTAACCTCGTGCAAAACCCGGTCGTGCCTTATCACGACTACACCACCGCAAAAGCTGCCCTGTTGGCTTTTACCCGCACGACAGCACAGGACTTGGGGCAATACGGTATTAACGTCAATATGCTTTCAGGCGGTCTGTTACAAATGACGGATGCCAGTAAAGCAACACCCGATTTTGTGTTTGACCTGATTGCGCAGTCCACTCCGCTCCGCCGAGTAATTACACCAGAAGAATTTGCTTCAGCCATCCTGATGTTTTTGTCTCCTTATTCACGTGCTGTGACTGGTCAAAACCTGATTGTCGATGGTGGTCTGGTAAAAGGCTAAGACTTAAATCTTGTGCAGTGATGATCAATCAATAAATCATGCTGCACAATACCTCATATTTTGATCAATCGCAGAGCCAACCAAGGTTCAACCTTTAAAAATCCGCTTAAAATATCAGAACTCCCTTCTCTCTATCTGATACCTAAAATGAAAGCCTTTGCAGCACTCAGTCTTATGCTCTGTCTTACAGCATGTTTATCCAATGATGCTCAAAAAGCTAAACAGATGTTAAAGCTGTTTCATTGCAATGGTATTGAATCCTCACAGATGCAGCATAATAGCGTGACTCAATATTTCGAACAGTCCTTATATAGCTCAAAAAGCAAAGCGGAATCGTATATAGAAAAATATGAAAATGGCGAAGAACCTGCAGAGATGCCTTTATATGATGCAGTGACTCAGCAATATGATTTATATAAATCAGCTTGTCAGAATTTGGGGGGGATTCCGGCTAAAGAGAGCTCCTCATAATAAAGAAACCTGAATTAATATTACCACTATTAATTCAGACACATAATTTAGTTTATTCTTGGATAAACTATCAAAAATATATTTAAAGATTTATTAATATGTAATGGCTTTGTTGCACAAACCTATCTGTAAAGGCTTTTTCAGCGATATAATTTTCAAATGAAGAAGCCTACACATAAAATCTACCACACAACCAATTGGCCCGCATATAACCGAGTACTCATGAGTCGCGGAAATATTGCCATTTGGTTTGATCCTGCTACGCAATGGTATGCTCCATCAAAAGGCAAACAAGGGCGAAATCAAACCTACTCCGACGCAGCTATCCAATGCTGCTTAATGATTAAATCCTTATTCCGTCTATCTTTACGTATGGTCACTGGCTTTGTGCAAAGTCTGATTGAACTTTGCGGATTAAATTGGACCGCACCAGATTACAGTACGCTTTGTAGAAGACAAAAGCATATTGATATTGCAATCAGCTACCAAAAAAGTAGCGAGGGGCTGCATCTACTTGTAGACTCTACAGGCATGAAGTTTCTAGGTGAGGGCGAATGGAAACGCAAGAAACATGGACCTGAATATCGTCGCCAATGGCGTAAACTACATATTGGTATAGATGCCAAAACCCTACAAATACGCGCTATTCAGCTCACAATCAATAATGTCAGTGATTCACAGGTGCTTGGTGATTTACTTAATCAGATTCCACAAGATGAGCAGATTGACTCTGTTTATACCGATGGAGCTTATGACACCAAGCAATGCCGTCAGGTCATTGCAGATCGGCAAGCACATGCGGTGATTCCACCTAGAAAAAATGCGAAACCATGGAAAGATAGAAAGAGTAGCTCGCTAGAGCGAAATGAATTACTTCGAACAGTTAAACGTTTAGGCAGGACATTATGGAAAAAATGGTCAGGCTATCATCGCCGCAGTTTGGTGGAAACCAAGATGCATTGCATCAAATTATTAGGCGATAAATTAATGGCAAGAAGCTTTCCTAGTCAGGTGAATGAAATTCATGCACGTGTAGCAGTCCTCAACCGATTTACGGAATTAGGTCGACCACTTACCCAAATTACGCCTTAAATTTGGCTCAATTAGGGGCGCTTTGCATTTCAAATCTTTGTGCAACAAAGCCATATGTAATTTTAAAAAATCTCTTTTTAAATCAATCATAATTATATTTAATATTTTTCAATTCAAATTCTAACTTACTTCTTTTCGTCTAATATAAAAGTACAAATCATTTATTAATAACAACCCTATTCAATATTTAAATGTATACCCTCCCTAAATAGGGATATCACCTTATTCATATGAATCTTTATATTAACAAGACTAATACATGAGGGAACCGAAATGAAAAAAACATTACTCGCACTTACATTATCTGGGCTATTAACTGCTTGTGGCGGGGACTCATCAAATGATTCTTCATCTACACCTCAACCACCACAAAGTTCATCAAAAATTGGTGTATTGACTGATGGTGTCATTATAGGTGCAAATTACACCATTAATGGTGTGACTAAGCAGACCAACGATCGTGGAGAATTTGAATATCAAGAAGGAGATGAAATCACCTTTAGTGTTGGAGATATTCCAATTGGGACTGTGAAGGCAGCTGAACGAATTACACCTCTTGAATTAGCAAAAGATGAAAAAGCTCAGCTTAATCTAATGGTTTTCTTACAATCACTTGATACAGAAGGTGATCATGATGATGGGATCACAATCCCACCAGATCTTTCATCAATTTCTAAAGAAACAATTAATTTTTCAGCAGCACCCGAAGAATTTGCTCAAAACTTACAAACTCAACTAAAAAATATTCCTGAACTCCAAAATAAGAGTGTAGTTAGCCCAGAAAAAGCTAAAGAAAATTTTAGTAAAACCATATTAAAAGATATTGCAGGTATCTGGTATGTTCAAGGTACTGAAGAAGATGAATCACCGATAGCTCTGATTATTAAAGAAGATGGCAGCTATATCATGGGTGAGGTTGTTCTTAATGATGAAGAAAAAGAGTTCAATGGTATGGAAGTAGGGAAAATTGATTCATATGACCCTATTACTGGCATATTTACTGCGTCCGCCACCCTTGATACTAACCAAGATTGGGGTCTAACTGATTTTGGAAAACCTCGAAATATGGTACTTCAATTCGATGGTACTCAACTTCTCATTCAAGAAGAAAAGAACCCTGAGGAATCAGCTACCTTTAGCCGACTACCAAATACAGTAAATGGAATTATAGGGGTATGGCAAAGCCCTGCTTCCCATATCTTTATTTTCAATGCAAACAATACTTATTTACTACTCGATCCAGTGGGTGATGACCAAGTAGAACCTGGAGATACACCTTGTGGTGGCCCTGGGATTGAATATGGAAAATATCGTGTTTTAGATAATAAACTCTACATCGATCCTCGAGATATTATCATTGACACCAATGGTTGTGCAGGTTTATCAGATACGAATGCGCAATCAGGTCTTTCCCTGAATGTTCAGGCAGATAAACTAACCTTCACAGTTGCAGGAGAAGGTAGCTATACCTTAAATCGGTACAAATAATAATTTACACATACTTAGCCTAATCCTTGATTAGGCTAAGTTATTCAATATGCTCAAAATTTAAAGTTAAGCCCATCAACAACCGAAGTAATTCCACTTGGGAAGTACATTTGGTCTTAGAATAAATCGTTTTCAAATAAGTTCTTAAGGAGCTCATGGTAATTTTACAGTACTGACTAATACTCTCTAAATCATAGCCATTTAAAAATAGCTCACAAATTTCAATTTCTCTTGGTGATAAACCATATACCTCTTTCATGACCTTAGTAGACAGTGAATATCGAGAATTTAATTGACTGATAAAAATTGCGACTGCTTTATTAATCTTTATAAATTCATGATCTGGAATATAATTTAAAGGCACTATAGTTAGCATCAGTGGATGCTCTTCTGCGTTTTTAATACAGAGTACTCCACCTATTTCATGATTGATTGCAGCTTTAGAGTTTTTATTTAACACACTTTGGATCAGGCTTTCTAATTGTGGCTGGTACTGTGCTAAGGTTTTTATACGTTGCTTTTGATCAACCCATAATAACTGGGTTTGATTCAGAATATTTTGAGCATACTGGTTGCTGAATCTAAGCTCCATATTTTCATTCAGTAAAATAACACCCACTTTTAATTTATCCAGAATTTGAGTGTTTTTACTATTTTCATTTTTCAATTCAATAATCTGTCGATAAATTTGCAGTGATCGTCTTAGATGCTTTCCGAATCTTTCCAGTATTTTTTTATCCTGTTCACTATAACTCTCCAATTGATCTGCACGATGGACTGCGAACATCGCCCATTTATAAGCTCCATGCTCCAATAACACCCCATTCAGATAGCGTATATTGGAAGGTTTTAGACACTTTAAATAAAATTTTTGTGCATCTGTATTTTGCATAAGCTCATAGGGTTTACTATCCAAGGTATAGCAACGCCCAACGCCCAATGCTTTCATGGTCTCCCCATGTAATTTCATATCAATGACATCAAGATGTTCTTTATGGTAATTTGCCAGGCCTTCAGCAGGAATATTATGGGTCAATACAAAATTCTGTTCAGGATTTAATTGGTCCAGATAGGTATAAATCGCCGTAGTACTCTTGGTAAATGCAACAATTTCTCCCAATACTTTATTCCAAAACTCTGGATTTAAGGCAGCATCATAAATGAGTTCAATAATTTCATTTTCTTTATCACTTAACATCATCCCCTCCTTACCCACTGATAATAAAGATTGAGCGATTTAGGCAAAAGATGCACTTCTTGTATAGCGTCTTATTTCTGCCTGTATTCTTCTTTCGAGGTTTTATCGCTTCTACTTCATAGTTCTCTTTTTTAAATATTAAATTAGATTAAATCTCTAATGGCTTTCTTTGAGCACATTGCTTAGCAACAATACTATCATTTACAAAGTTCCACTACTTTTTTGATTTCTAAATTTTTATCTTTTAAATTAAGAAATATATTCATGAGTTCAGAAAAATGAAAAATACTCTCCTTCTTGTTACAGTTACGATAGTCGCCTTAGGATTAACTGCATGCTCTAAAACCCAACAACCTTCAACTGTAGAAAATCCTGATCAACAAACAGCTATGCAAAACAATGCACCAAGTATGCCAAAGAATACTACTGTCGGGGATACTGCAGAAACTTCATTGGACTGGGCGGGTGAATATAAAGGGACTTTCCCTTGTGCGGATTGTGAAGGAATCAATATAGAACTGGAGTTACATCCAGACAAAACTTATGAACTCAAAGAAGAGTATATTTCAGACACTAAAAATACCGAAGTAAAAACTAAAGGTAGTTTTAGCTTCGATCCGAATCAGCCTTCCATCATTACACTGGACGAAAAAGGTGAAAACCGTAAATTCTTTGTTGGAGAAAATTTTGTCGAAGTCCGCGATATCCAGACAGGCGAGAAAATTAATAGCAGTCTGAATTACAAGTTAGTGAAAGAGATGAATTAAATTATATAAATAGCCCAATAAAAAATCCCCGCAAAAGCGGGGATTTTTTTGGATCAATGATCGGATGATGAATTACATCATGCCGCCCATGCCACCCATGCCGCCCATGTCAGGCATAGCAGGTTTGTCTTCTGGGATTTCAGTGATCATACATTCTGTAGTCAGCATCAGGCCAGCAACAGAAGCTGCATGTTCAAGCGCAGAACGAGTCACTTTCGCTGGATCCAGGATACCCATTTCCAGCATGTCGCCGTATTCACCAGTTGCAGCGTTGTAACCAAAGTTACCTTCACCATTCTTCACAGCGTTAATCACAACAGATGGTTCATCACCAGCGTTGGCAACGATTTGACGAAGAGGGGCTTCAATTGCACGACGAAGAATGTTGATACCTACGTTTTGGTCATCGTTGGCACCAGTTACACCGTCAAGCGCTTTAGCAGCACGTACCAGCGCAACACCACCACCTGCAACTACACCTTCTTCAACTGCAGCACGAGTTGCATGAAGTGCATCATCTACGCGGTCTTTCTTCTCTTTCATTTCAACTTCAGTTGCAGCACCGATTTTAATCACTGCTACACCGCCAGCCAGTTTAGCTACGCGTTCTTGAAGTTTTTCTTTGTCGTATTCAGAAGTAGACTCTTCGATTTGAGCACGGATCTGTTGAACACGTTCAGAAATTTGTTCTGGGTTACCAGCACCATCAACGATTACTGTATTTTCTTTAGATACAGTCACTTTGTGTGCAGTACCTAAGTGTTCAAGTGTAGTTTGATCCAACTGCATACCGATTTCTTCAGAAATGACAGTACCGCCAGTCAGGATCGCGATGTCTTGCAGCATTGCTTTACGACGGTCACCGAAGCCAGGTGCTTTAACCGCACATACTTTGATGATACCGCGCATGTTGTTGACAACCAGAGTAGCCAGCGCTTCACCTTCCACATCTTCAGCAATGATCAGCAGTGGTTTACCAGTTTTCGCAACAGCTTCCAGAACAGTGATCAGTTCACGGATGTTGCTGATTTTCTTGTCAACCAACAGGATGTATGGGTTTTCAAGCTCAGCAGTTAAAGTGTCTTGTTTGTTTGCGAAGTATGGAGAGATATAACCGCGGTCAAACTGCATACCTTCTACAACGTCAAGCGCGTCTTCGAAGCCAGAACCTTCTTCAACAGTGATTACGCCCTCTTTACCTACTTTTTCCATTGCTTGCGCAATCAGTTTACCAACAGTAGTGTCAGAGTTCGCAGAGATCGAACCAACTTGTTCAATCGCTTTAGAATCAGAAGCAGGTTTTGCAGTTGCTTTGATTTCAGCTACCAGAGATTTAACCGCAATGTCGATACCACGTTTCAGGTCCATTGGGTTCATACCCGCTGTTACTGATTTGATACCTTCATTCAGGATTGCTTGAGCAAGTACAGTTGCAGTTGTTGTACCGTCACCTGCGATGTCATTAGTTTTTGAAGATACTTCGCGAACCAGTTGAGCACCCATGTTCTCGAATTTGTCTTTTAAAGTGATTTCTTTCGCAACAGAAACACCATCTTTAGTGATGTGTGGTGCACCGAAAGAACGGTCGATGACAACGTTACGGCCTTTAGGACCAAGGGTCACTTTTACTGCATCTGCAAGAATGTTCACACCAGCAATCATTTTGCTGCGAGCTGAATCACCAAATTTTACGTCTTTAGCTGACATGTTTGACTCCAAATATTTTTATATCTTTACAAAATCTGAAATGGAATATGTAAGATCGTTTTTTAGCGAAGATTAGTCTTCCAGAACCGCTAAAATGTCAGATTCTTTCATGATGAGAAGTTCTTCACCGTTTACTTTTACAGTTGTACCCGCATAGGTACCGAACAATACTTTGTCGCCAACTTTTACATCTAACGCGCGTACGCCATTGTCAGTGATTTGACCATTACCAACTGCAATAATTTCCCCTTGCGCTGGTTTTTCTGCAGCAGAACCTGGAAGTAAAATACCGCCAGCTGTTTTAGTTTCTTCTTCAACACGACGAATAACAACGCGGTCATGTAATGGACGAATGTTGCTCATATTTAACTCCATCAGACTAAGTCTTTTTTTGATGACTGATGATGACTCATTATTCCCTGGTCACCATCAAAACTTTTTGATGTCCTTTTTATGGAGATGGAATAAATCGCTTCAAGGGCTAAAACAAAAAAAAATTCATTTTTTTTAATTTTTTTAGTAGGAGAATCTTGTTTTTGGTTATTTTTTAATCCATTCAACCTCAGAATTAGACCCGGCTTTAGTATTTTTCATCATTTTCTTTGCGTGACAACACTTTTAGAGACTTTTATAGGAAATGTTTTAGACAAAAATAAGGAAACTCATTAAAGTCAAAATTGAGCAAAATAACCTACTTCTAAAGTGTAAATTTCTTTTACGCCAGAGATCTAGATTTAAGTTCCCTTCGCTCTTTCATTCTTCTCTTCTTAAGACTTCAACATTATATAATGTTCTGCTAGATAGGCATTCGCATGGAAGAGATGAATATGCGTTATTCACCTTTTGGCAACTGACTAAAGCCTGATCCTTATGCCCTACTTATTTATATAACGCCAATCTCAACTTTAAATAAGCTTTTCAAATTGAATCGGCGAATAACCACATTTTTTATTCATAACGACGCAGACCGTATGTGACAAAATCTTTCTGATAAAACGATGCGATAAATGCCATAAATCTCTTGCCCTTACTTTTTGAATATTAAAGCGATCAGTTAATTGACCAATGACCGTTTCAATTTTCCTTCGTGCTCTCATAAGCAACCTCATTGATTCTTGAGATCTAGAGTCCGGCATATTCTTTCTTAAAGGAGTTTGTAGATCAACATACTGAAATTTATAGTATTCTTTCAAGCTGGGTCTTAAGTAACCTTTATCTGCACCTAGTAACCCATGAATATTTTCTGTGATTTCTGGTGCAACATCACGCTCATCTACATTTGCTGGAGCGAAAGTATAGCCAGTAATCATACCCTCCAAATTAATTACAAGATGCCCTTTAAAACCATAGTATTTCTCTTGTTGTGCAGCACAATAACTAAAACCTGCATGTTCTTTGAAATTCTTGTGTCTTTTTGCTCGACTATAACGACAAACAGGTATAGGAAATCCATCAATAAAATGAATATGATCCTGACCATAATGTGCAGTTAATTGGGCTGTGATTTTTTGATGAACTTGCCATAAGTTTGCACAATGCTTACAAAAGTTAGGATATGAACCTAAATGAGGGAACCAACTTAAGTAATTGTTTTTAAAAAACATCCATATGCTTTTATCCGTATCCATTTTGAGACACTCACCAACAATTTGCATTGTGATAATTTCAATATCGGTTAAAGCAGGTGGAAAACCACGTTTTCTTAATGGTTCAGAGACTATAGTTGGGTAAATTTCCTCTATGATTAAATAGACAATGATGATAAATTCTTCAGTGGACATAACTGTAATTTTATTTTCATAGACGGATTTAAAATGAGGTTATGTCCTTTTTATTTCAATGACTTAAAAAGTTGAGATTGGCGTTTATATAGCTAATTTATAGACGACGATCAGTTGTGTCAGAAAAATTACAAAAGTTAAGATTAAAAATTTCATCCAAGAACCCTAATACCAACTCTATACTTCAACAACGTGAGTTGAATCGCTTGGGCACAATAAAAATTCAGCCTTTTAGCTATACCTAAATCATTCTATACAATAGAAAAAAAATATATAAAATCAATATAGTGCAAAGATTAAACCGAATTGAGAAAATCTTAAGCAACTGTGAATAATTTCTAAACACATTCATAGGGTCTATGCAAAATTCGAATTACCATCATTTATTTAATCAATGATGAGCTGCGTTCGGCGCAAAATAATAATGTTTTGATTTTTAAAGTTATATCTTCATAAAATATTACACATCATTGAAATAAATACAAAGTTTCAGCACTACACTCACGTCTATCTTCTTGTTATTAAATCATTTAATTTAAGAATTGCATTTTGTGACAATTTCACTCTAACCCTGCTTAAGTCTTATTTTTTTTGTGATTTTATGCTTTAATACAGCCACTTTTTTTCATATTTCATCTGGGCGGTATTTTCATCACCCAGACTATACTTTGTACATATTTGTACACTTTTGAGATAGGCCTCACCATGACCCAAGTGAACGCACCAGAATTCGTTCGTCACCCTAAGCTTATTGCCTGGGTGGAAGAGATTGCTAAATTAACAAAACCAGCAAAAATTGAATGGTGTGACGGTAGCGCAGAAGAATATCAACGTCTCATCGACTTGATGATCGCTAACGGCACAATGCAAGCGCTTAACCCAGAAAAACATCCGGGTTCTTATCTTGCAAATTCTGACCCTTCTGACGTTGCTCGTGTTGAAGGTCGTACTTTTATCTGTTCAGAAAATAAAGAAGATGCTGGCGCAACTAACAACTGGGAAGCGCCTGCAGAAATGCGTGCTCGCCTTAACGGTTTATTTGATGGCGCAATGAAAGGCCGTACTATGTACGTGGTTCCTTTCTCTATGGGTCCTTTAGGTTCTCATATTGCCCACATCGGTATTGAAATCACTGATTCTCCATACGTTGCAGTAAGCATGTCTAAAATGGCACGTATGGGTAAAGCAGTTTATGACGTTCTTGGCACTGATGGCGAATTCGTTCCATGTGTACACACAGTTGGCGCACCATTAGAAGAAGGTCAAAAAGACGTTGCATGGCCTTGCAACCCTGAAAAATACATCGTGCATTATCCAGAAACTCGCGAAATCTGGTCTTTCGGTTCAGGTTACGGCGGTAACGCACTATTAGGTAAAAAATGCCTGGCGTTACGTATTGCATCTTACATGGGTCGTCAACAAGGCTGGTTAGCTGAACACATGCTGATCCTTGGCGTGACTAACCCACAAGGTGAAAAACACTACATCGCAGCGGCATTCCCATCAGCTTGTGGTAAAACTAACTTCGCGATGCTGATTCCACCAGCAGGTTACGAAGGCTGGAAAATTGAAACTGTAGGTGACGATATTGCCTGGATCAAACCAGGTGAAGATGGTCGTTTATATGCAATCAACCCAGAAGCTGGTTTCTTCGGTGTAGCACCTGGTACAAACACCAAAACTAACCCGAACTGTATGGCTACCCTGCACAAAGACGTGATCTACACTAACGTAGCGGTAACTGACAACGGTGAAGTATGGTGGGAAGGTCTGACTAAAGAAGCGCCTGCTAACCTGACTAACTGGAAAGGCCAACCACACACTGGCGAAGAAAAAGCAGCACATCCTAATGCTCGTTTCACAGTTTCTGCAGCTCAATGTCCTTCTATTGATGCTGACTGGGAAAATCCAGCAGGTGTTCCAATTTCTGCGTTCATCTTTGGTGGTCGTCGTGCCGACACAGTGCCTCTAGTATCTGAAGCATTTGACTGGGTTGACGGTGTTTATAAAGCAGCAACTATGGGTTCTGAAACTACTGCAGCTGCAGTGGGTCAACAAGGTGTGGTACGCCGTGACCCATTCGCGATGCTTCCATTCGCTGGTTACAACATGGCAGACTACTTCACTCACTGGTTAGAAATGGGTGAAAAAGTTGGTGCTAAAGCAGCTGCTGCTGGCAACAAGCTTCCTGGCATCTACAACGTGAACTGGTTCCGTCGTGATGCTGAAGGCAACTTCGTATGGCCTGGTTTCGGTCAAAACATGCGTGTTCTTGAGTGGATCATCGATCGTTGTGAAGGTCGTGCAGACGCTGTTGAAACACCAATTGGCCGTGTTCCAACTTACGAACAGTTGAACTGGACTGGTTCTGACTTCACTAAAGAACAGTTTGACCTAGTAACTTCTCAAGACAAAGATCAATGGATCAAAGAACTTGAAAGCCACACTGAATTGTTCAACAAATTAGGCGACCGTATGCCAGCTGCGTTAATCAAACGCCAAGCTGAGCTTCTGGAAGCTGTTAAATCTGCTTAATTGCTGATTTAAATAAAAAGGTCGCGTAAGCGGCCTTTTTTTATTGCTTTAAGATTAAGGGCATCACCACTTTTTGATCTGTTTTATATCTAAATAACTATATTTTCTAAACGCTACCTCTATTCATTAAAGAACAATATTTAGGCAATCAATCTATTATTAAAATCAAGTAATTACTCTAAACAAATGGTAAATTTTTGTTTTATAAAAATATTTGAAACTTCTCTTATTTATTAAGACTAAAGTCCTATAAAAAGCGAAAAGTTGCAGGCGTATAAGTATATGAAATCTCCCCATTTTCCTTCTCACTAAAACATACCTTTTTAGATTTTATAGTAATGAAAATGTAAAAAAGATGTGTTTTACAGCATTCCTTTGGAGCAATGTTGTGAATCAGCCCCTTTCTGAAGCTGTTGCACCGCAGCTTGACCGTAAAACACGGGTTAAATCCATTCTCGGTGGTTCTGCAGGTAACCTGGTCGAATGGTACGACTGGTATGTCTACGCTGCCTTTACCTTATATTTCGCTTCTCAGTTCTTCCCGGATGGTGACAACACCGTAAAACTCCTGCAAGCCGCTGCTGTCTTCGCACTGGGCTTCCTGATGCGCCCGATTGGCGCATGGATTATGGGGATTTACGCAGACCGTAAAGGCCGTAAAGCAGGTTTAACCCTTTCAGTTTCATTGATGTGTGTCGGCTCGCTGATTATTGCCTGTGCCCCAACTTATGATTCGGTCGGCATGCTGGCTCCTGCACTGCTGTTGTTCGCGCGTTTGCTGCAAGGTCTCAGTGTCGGTGGTGAATATGGTTCAAGTGCCACTTACCTGACTGAAATGGCGGGTAAAAATCATCGTGGTTTCTACTCAAGCTTCCAATATGTGACCCTGATTTCAGGTCAGCTGTTAGCACTCTGTGTACTGATCTTCCTGCAACGTACGTTGACTGAAACACAACTGACTGAATGGGGTTGGCGTATTCCCTTCCTGATCGGCGCTTTCCTGGCGATTGTCGTATTCTGGATCCGTCGTGGTCTGGTTGAAACCCAATCTGCAAAACAGGCAGTGGAACAAGCGAAAAAAGGTGGTCCGAAATCTGGTGCCCTTGCATTATTCACCAAATACCCTAAACAGGCATTTACCGTAATCATGCTGACTGCCGGTGGTACTTTGGCCTTCAACACCTTTACCACTTACCTGCAAAAATATCTGGTCAATACCTCTGGTTTTGAAAAAACCACAGCAACTGAAATCACCACCCTTGCCATCTTTGTATTTATGTTACTGCAACCGGTGATTGGCGCCCTTTCTGACCGCATCGGCCGCAAACCAATTATGATTGCATTTGGTGTACTGGGTGTACTATTCACCATCCCAATCTTCAATGGCCTAGGTTCTACTACCAGTCCAACTACTGCATTTATGCTATGCATGAGTGGTATGGTGATTGTGACTGGTTATACAGCGATTAATGCGGTGGTGAAAGCTGAACTGTTCCCAGCTCATATCCGTGCCCTGGGTGTAGCACTGCCTTACGCGATTGCCAACACTCTGTTTGGTGGTACTGCCGAACTGGTGGCTTTAAGCTTTAAAAACGCCGGTCATGAAAACTATTTCTTCTACTACATTACTTTCATGATTGCTTTGTCACTATTGACTTATGTCTTTATGAAAGACACCAAAAAGCACAGCATGATTACTGATGACTAAGTAACTGTATTGCTTTAGGAGCTTTCCGGGTGGAAACATTCGGAAAGCTTTTTTATTGGAATTTTATGTTTGCTGCCATTCCGCTTTTTCACTGCTATGGCATACTTGTCAGATAAAAATATGGGAAATCATCATGATGAAAAAAACAGTTGTTTTACTGGGTGTAGCAATCGGTTCTTTAAGCTTGGCAGCATGTCAAACCACCCCACAACCGTATAACGGTCAGACTGGCTACGAAGTGATTGAACAGGGTGCAAATAGCGCAACGTTGCGTTATACACTTTCTGGCAAAGCCAGCAGAGATGAAGCACGTTTGCAGTCAGCCTGCAGACAGGTACTCGGTTCATCGAAGAGCTGGAATGTTACTGTGTTAAGCAGCAATGAAATTAGTAATACTGCTCTGGCAGATCAGCAATATGGTCGCCAGTTAGGTAATACCCGCGCACAAATCAGCTTAAGTAACACGCCTGACCTGTACAATACCGAAAATCCAGGCGTACGTGATGCACTGAATGCTCGCCCAAGTACATTACGCGTGATTCAGTTCACCTGTTCTTAATGGTTGAGATTTGAAAAAAGGGCTAAATGCCCTTTTTTTTGTTTGTATTGCTCGTGCTTATAAAGTTTTATAGAAACTCACATTACGGAATTCAGGTGATTCATCCAAATCAGGCCAAGTGGTCGCGCTACGCTCATCCAATTTTTCATATTTCGGATGGCTAAAGTTTTTTACCCGACTGTCAGCCACCCACACTTCTGGAGCGAATTTCAGGAATTCATCAAGGAAGAAACGGTTGCACTGGTCATATAAAACATCAGCTGCTAACAGGATATCCACCTGCTCTGCTTTATACAGATCATCCAGATATTCCAGCTCGACATGATTCAGTTCAGCATTGGCACGACAGGCATCCAGACTAACCTGATCAATGTCACAGCAGATGACACGCTTAGCCCCTGCCATTTTCGCGGCAATCGCCACGACACCTGAACCTGCACCAAAATCTAGCACCACTTTATCTTTGACATGATGCGGTTCTGCTAGGAGCCACTGTGCCATCGCCAAACCCGACGCCCAGCAGAAGATCCAATACGGTGTATCGTTCCAAATCCGGCGAATCACTTCATCATCTAGCTTATCCGTTGGAAATACTGGTGGAATCAACCACAATGAAATCGGTGTTTCCGGCAGCTGTTGTGCCATTAATTCACAATTGGGAATGACTTGGTGTAAGGCTTGCAGTAAATGCTCAGGGGCTTGGGGAAATTGGAAAGTACAGCTCATTGGATTTCTTTTAATTGGTATTTATATCTTTATTCAATCTCCCCTAACCCCTCTTTAATAAAGAGGGGAACTTGCTTCTAAACAAAAATGTCTTACGCATAAATTCCCTCCTTTGAAAAAGGAGGGTTAGGGAGGATTTTATTAACCTAAAGCCTTCTCAGCAGCTTCTACAGTTTGACGAATCAAAGTTGTAATCGTCATAGGACCTACACCACCTGGCACTGGTGTATAAGCAGAAGCAATTTCTTCAATACCTTGTAACTGAATATCACCAACACCGCCACCATCACGTGGATGGAAACCAGCATCAACCACCACAGCACCTGGCTTGATCCAGTCTTTTTGAATCAGTTCAGCCTTACCTACTGCACCCACCACGATATCTGCTTGTTTCACCAGTTCAGGTAGGTTTTGAGTACGTGAGTGACAGATGGTTACTGTTGCGTTTGCTTGCAGTAACATCATCGCCATTGGTTTACCCAGAATCGCAGAACGACCAACAACCACCGCATGTTTACCCGCGATTTCAATGTTGTTTTCTTTCAGGATGGTCATGATGCCTGCAGGCGTTGCAGAACCATAAGCTGCTTCCCCCATCGCCATACGACCGAAGCCCAGGCAAGTTACACCGTCTACGTCTTTTTCAAGCGAAATTGCATCGAAACAAGCACGTTCATCAATTTGAGCAGGTACTGGGTGTTGTAACAGAATACCGTGAACATCTGGGTTTGCATTGAGTTTTTCAATTTCAGCAAGCAACTGTTCAGTAGTCGTTTCTTTTGGAAGTTCAACTTTTAAAGAGTCCATACTGACACGGCGGCAAGCATTTCCTTTCATACGAACATAAGTTGCAGATGCGCCATCGTCACCTACCAAAATAGTCGCAAGGATTGGAGTACGACCTGATTTTGCTTTAAGCGCTTCAACGCGAGTTAACAAATCAGTCTCAATTTGCTTTGCCAATGCACGACCATCTAAAACTAATGCCACGGCACTTCTCCCAAGTGTTGATATGAATCAATTTTGCACATTCTACATGATAATTCTGAATATTTTCCGTCATATGCTGTTTTTATGCGCATATGAATGAATACACTATTGTTTTTTTTGCAGGGCTTGATAATATACGCATCAACAAGACGCGGCGGGGTGGCAGAGTGGTCATGCAGCGGACTGCAACTCCGTGGACGCCGGTTCGATTCCGACCTCCGCCTCCAATCTTGTTAAAGCCCGAGTGGTGAAATCGGTAGACACAGGGGATTTAAAATCCCCCGCCCTTCAAGGCGTGCCAGTTCGAGTCTGGCCTCGGGCACCATTTTTAGACAATGAAAATGGTGTAATAAAAGAACCCAGCGTAAGCTGGTTTTTTTATGCCTGAAATTCGGTGAAATAGATTCCTACTGATATTTCTATCAGCTCCATCTCCTATCTTTCACAGAATGAATTAACGACGGCGTTTACGTTTGCCACCTTTCGCCAAGCGGTTCAAATAATTTTCCAGATTTAACAAGGCCAGATAAAACACTTTGGCTTGCTTGGATGTCACACGATTAAACAGTCGTGCCTGAATGACCTGTGCTAATGCCCGGCTTTGATGGATGGGTTTAAAAGGTCCTTTTGCAATCAACATGGCTGTTCTCCCCGGATCAAGCAAAATGAGAGTGACCACTGGATGAATGGTCTTGCTTAAACCATTGCAAAAACCCGACCAGTTTTTTACTTAAAATTCAAAAATGCACTCATTAATAGGCAGAACCAAAAGAATCAGCTGAATGAAATAACTATAAATAATTGTTATTTAATAATTTTAATTAAAAAAGTAATTCGAAATATTTTTCACATAAATGCGCATGTTTTTCAACAACAAATATTCTAGCCCAGAACAATACGTACTTCATTGCTATAAACTGACATAATCTGTCAGTTTTTGGTCACAAAATATACAAATAATTTTGTAAAAACTGAGTATGCGCAAGTGGATTATTATGTGAGAAATATCATATCCCGCACAAAAAAAGATCAGTCTGTTTATTCAAGCGGAAGTTATCAATCTTGAATAATGCTTACCCATTCTTTAAATAAAAAAGGGATAAAACCGTGACGATTTTATCCCGCATAACAGCAGCTTATTTTAAATCACTTCAACCACAATCTTACCAACGTGATCGCCCGTATCCATCGCTGCATGGGCATCCTGAATCTGATCAAACTTGAAAGTCTTATAAATCATTGGCAGACACTGACCTTGTTCCAGTAATGGCCAAACGGTTTCTTCCAGACCTTTGGCAATTTCTGCTTTCTCTTCAGTATTACGCGCACGCATGGTTGAACCGGTAATGGTCAGACGTTTCATCATGATCTGCCCCAGTTTGACCTCTTTGGCCTTTGCACCTCCCAAGAAAGCAATATAGACCAGACGACCATCACGACGCAGCAGGTTCAGGTTTCGTTCCAGATACGGCGCACCAACGATATCCAGAATCACATCCACGCCAGCATTGTCAGTCGCTTCATTGATGACTTGTTCAAAATCTTGGGTCTTGTAATTAATCGCTGTGGTCAGATGCGAGATCGCCTGCACTTTTTCATCCGTACCCACAGTTGCAAAAGTTTTCATGCCGAGTGCATTACACAGCATCAATGCCGTGGTTCCGATTCCGCTGGTACCGCCATGAATTAGCACGGTTTCTCCTGCTTTGGCTTTGCCCATCTGGAACACATTCGCCCATACGGTAAAGAAAGTTTCAGGAATCGCCGCGGCCTGTACATAACTCACTCCATTTGGAATCGGTAAAGTCTGGCTTTCTGGGACCACACAATATTCGGCATAGCCACCACCATTGGTCAGGCCACAAACCTTATCACCCACCTGAAAGCATTTTACATGGCTACCAACTGCAATCACTTCACCTGCCACTTCTAGCCCCGGAACAGGCGTTACCCCTTTGGGCATTGGGTATAAACCCTGACGCTGCAAGATATCCGGACGGTTAATTCCGAAAGCATGAACCCTAACCAGCACTTCATTCGCTTCAGGTTCAGGAATGGCAACCGTTTCATAAGCCAGTTTCTCTACGCCACCCGGTTCAGTAATGATGACTTGTTGCATGGTTTGCTGCGACATGAATTCTTTCCCTAATCTTTACGTTTCATCTATTTCCGGTTTATTTGAACACAGAAAGTCGGCAGATTGAAGAACTATGGACTTATGTATAATCAGCACAGTATTTAGTAAATTGATATACAACGACTCATGACAATAATTCAAAAAGCAAAACCAGAAGATATTAATCCAATGCTGAACATCTGGCTCAAGGCATCGCTTAAAGCCCATGATTTTATTCCTGCGGATTATTGGAAAAATCAGCTGATTCCAATGCGAGATCTGTATCTGCCCTTGTCAGAAAATTATGTGATTAAGGAACAAGACAACATTCTAGGTTTTATTTCCTTATTAAGAGCAGAAAATGTTCTGGCGGCGCTGTTTATTGATCCTGAGCAGCAAGGTGCTGGCTATGGCAAAAGCCTGGTGGACTTCTTAAAACAGCAATATGATCAATTGCATTTGAATGTCTATGCAGACAATACGTCAGCCGTTGGTTTTTATCAAAAACAGGGGTTTCAAATCATCTCTCAAGGAATTGATGAGAATACCGGACAGGCGGAACTCAACATGAGCTGGTTTAGGTCATCTTCTTAAAAAATCAAAATGAGATCAGGATGATAAAAAATGGATTTAAAAATCATTTTGCTGTTTTGTATTTTGCCTTGTATCGGGGTGGTTTTTGTCACATGGCTATTACGCTTTCCCTGGCCCTGGTTTCTAAAAGCAATGATTGGCCTTGAAATTGTGATTGCTGCCTTCAGTATGCTGATTGAGATTGATGCCCAGCGCACACCGGGAAATAGTGGCTGGATCATGATGTTTGCCGCAGCCTTTCAAGTCTATTTAGTCTTGATGCTGTTTTTGGCTCGCTTGATCATTTGGCAGGGCGAAAAACGGGACTAAACCGGCTCCATTTATCCCGCCCCCATGCTTCAACTTTTACTATTTTTCTTTTGGCATTTCGATAAACTGCATCAGAAATTTACGTACTAGCGGTAACACCACCAGAATCAATGGAAATGCCATCAGCCATGACAGGCTCCAAGCATGCAGCCACAAGGAAATAAACTGGTCACTCCAGCCTTTGTTAATGAACATGTTAAAGCAGGAAATTGCGCCACTCATAATACCGGAAAGAATTAGCGGCATGAGCCAGTTCAGGTGTTTCGGATGGAATTTTGGGAGATTGTTACTCATAAATAACCTTTTTACTTACTTCTTTTCTTTAAGATGATGTTGTGCTTTCACGGTTTGCTTCATATCGCACTTTTATAAATGGGCGATCTTAGCTGCAGCCTGTTCGATCTGATCGGCGATTTCTTTGATCTGTTCAACACTCATGTTTGTTTGCAGTTTTAAACGTAGAGACGCTTTCAGGCTCTCCATCGCTTGGTTGATATCACTATAACGCTCATCAGTCTGAATACGTCGACGGGTTTCAAAGCGACTCAGGATCAGCTCAATAGCGTCTTTATGAGCTGCGAGATGTTCAATGCCTTGAGAGGAAATGCTGTAGCGTTTACGTTCATCTGTCGTGATTTTTGAGGTGATGAACTGCTGTTCTTCCAGATAATTAATAGTTGGGCAAATCGTACCTGTACTCGGCTTATAGTTTCCGCCTACGAGCGCTGCCACGTCTTTGATAATGTCATAGCTATATTTAGGGTTCTGCGCCACAAAATGCAGTACCAATAGCTTCATCTGCCCTGCTTCAAAGAGGCGTTTACGTGGCTTGGGAGAGTTTTCTCGTTCTTCTGAAATGACAGAATCAGGAATACTTGACATAACAAAGATATATCTTAAATTTAATTAAGATATATCTTATCACCATTAAAATAATTATCAAATCATGTAACATTCAATCATATTTTCTTTTTGAGTTGTTTTTATGGGGAAAATAAGAGACATGCTCCTAACAGGCATGACACAAGCAGAGCGTAAAGAAGTACAACAAGCACTTGGACAATTAAGTGAATTACATAGAAAACTTTCAACCACTTATACACTAGCAGATAATTTAGAACATATTACTGATGGACGTGATGCAGCTGCAAAATTAATTAAAGGTGAAATTGATTTACTGCAGCTAGAAATTCAAATCTTAATTAACAAAGTAAGCGTCCGCTGAATCCCATACCAATTTTTAATTCGATTTAGGTTTCCAGCAGTGTGGCAGTAACTCTTCAATCTGGGTCACTTTATGTGTCGGCAGCCTTTTCAGCACATCACTTAAATAGGCATACGGATCCAGCCCATTTAGCTTTGCTGACTGGATTAACGTCATGATGTTTGCCGCTCGCTGACCACTGCGCAGCGAACCTGCAAACAGCCAGTTCTTGCGCCCCAACGCCCAGGGACGCATCTGATTCTCGACCCAATTATTGCAAATAGGTAGATTGCCATCATCCAGATAGCGACTTAAAGCTGGCCAACGCTTCAGAGTGTAATTGATCGCCTTGGCGGTGGGAGAACTCGATGGCACTGTCAGATGATATTGGTTGAGCCATTCATATAGTTGTTGCATCACTGGTTGACTATGCTGTTGTCGGTATTCGCGGCGGTCTTCCGCTGTACCATCGGTCTTTTTCCTGAGCTCTGCTTCTATCGCATACAGTTTCTGAATCAGCACCAATGCCTGTTCAGCGACCTGACTTTTCCCGGTCACATGCAGTTCATGGAATTTACGACGTGCATGGGCCATGCAGCCCACCTCTATGACCTGGCCTGATTTAAAGCGTGCTTTATAACCACTGTAATCATCACAGACTAGATAGCCCTGCCAGCCTTTCAAGAACTCTGCAGCATGCTGGCCTGAACGACTATCCTGAAAGTCATAGATCACTGCCTGAACTGGATTGTACTGTGTAGTGGCATAGGCCCAGACATAACCTTTCTTCGGTTTTTTATCATTCTCACCCATCCGCATGATGGTGACCGGCGTTTCATCGGCATGCAGCACCTGCTGTTGTAGTACCACCTCTTTTAAGGCATTGGCCAGAGGCTCCAGTTCTACACCGCAGCGACCTATCCAGTCAGATAAAGTTGATCTAGAAAGTTCGATTCCCGCCCGCTGATAGATCAGACGTTGACGGTACAGCGGCAAATGATCGGCATATTTCGATACCAACACATGGCTGAGCAGTTCAGGTGAAGCAATGCCTTTATCAATCACATAGGCGGGCATCGCTTGCTGAGTCAGGGTGTCACACTGATCACAGACCCATTTACCACGCACATGCTGTTCCTTATAGAACTGTGCCGGTCTGAAATGCAGTTTTTCACTGATATCTTCGCCGATACGACGTAACTGGCAGCCACAACTGCATTGGGTTGATGCTGGTTCATGCTCAATACGAATGGTGTGTAGATGATCGGGCAGCAGTCGACGTTTAGGTTTGTTGACTGTGGCTTTCTCTGTCGCTGCATCGGTTTTATCTGCATTTAATCGTTCTAATTCTAGATCAACCGCGGCAATATCTTCTTCAACCGCTTCGTCCCACAGGTGGATTTGTTTGGTCGTTAAGTGTTCATTCTTCTGGGCGAACTTATGCCGTTTAAACAGCGCCAGTTCATGCTCGTATTTTTGAGTGAGAATAGAAAGATGTTGAACTTTAGAATCTAATTGCTGATTGGTGACTTCAAGATGTTGAACTCTGGCATCTAATTGCTGGTTTGATTGTGCTAGAGACTGATGCTGCAGCGCCAACTGCCGGGTGAATTCCAGCAGTTGTTCATGGGTCAGTTGGCTTAAGTCAGGCAGCGTATTCATGACCGCAGTATGCCTGAGGTCATGAGAAGAATGAAATAGAACGTTTGGAGAATAGCAGAATGGACCAACCTAGTTTAGAGCATCGTCACCACCTGCTGTCGTCCAATGCGCTGCCAGGGCAAACCTTGGATCAGTGCCTGTAACTGTTCCGGGCTGAGGGCCACGGTTTCACCTTGGTGAACTTGAGCCCAGTGAAATTTGCCCTGTTCCAGCCGCCGGGCACACAGCCAGATGCCCAGTCCATCATGTACCAGTACTTTCATGCGATGGCCACGTTTATTACAGAACAGGTAAGCACAATGCGGTTTGATGTAGCCAAAGGCTCTCACCACCTGAGCCATGGTCGTATCCATACCTGCACGCATGTCCATGGGCTGAGTAGACAACCAGATTTCATCAATGCGGATCATGTTGCAAGTGCCTTGAGTAATTCTGCCAAGGCAGGTATTTCTGATGTCTGCCATTTTAGCTGAATATCATTATTCGTATGAGGCACGGTGATACACAACGTGATTCTCTCATCAATAGGTTGGCTGATTGCAGCAGTGTAAGGCAAAGCAATAAATGCTGGATTCACATGAGTAGGATCCTGTACGGCACCCTCATGATGGCTGAAGATCCTGATCCAACGACTGACAAGGTTGGCATTAATACTATGTTGCAGTGCGACCGAAGCGATCGAGGTATTAGGATTTTTACAGGCATTGACAATACTGAGTTTGAATTCTTTGCTGTATTTTCTGCGTTTTTTAGCAACAGGAGGTGTTGCTGAATATATATCCATGTTCATGGATTAAGTCCCCACTTGTTTTTAGGTGGGAACTAAATTAAGGCTTATAGGATCGCTTGGTAAGGCTGTGTTAGCCGGATGCTTACTTAACAAATTCTAAATCTACCCTCTTTCTGTTGTGCTCCAGATTTGTATTTATACATCCTCGCTTATATACCTCTGTCATATTCAAGCTACTATATTTTCTCATTATAGATGTGATATCAGTGTCTTTTGTTTCCAACATATAATTGATAGCTTCACTGAATCCATAGTTAAAACCTTTCATCCGGCTTTCTTCTTCTTTTCTAATTTCCACTTGCTCTTCTGCGGTTAAATCGCCCTGCTCAAGTTTATTTCTTGATGTAAAACTACGCCCAAACGTTTCATACAAATCTAAATTTGGCTCAGTTATGCCTTTTTTAATTGAAGCGACTGCACCATACCACCCCCAAAAAGCAGCGTCTGAGAAGTCAAAACAATGCGATTCAACATCCCTATTGAGTTCATCTAATACTTGCTGTTTTGTTTTACCACAAGATACCAATACACAGAATATTAGTAATAAATATAACCATTTTCATTTTATTCTCAATTTTTAAACTTATATTTTGTCTTTAATATTTAAATTATCACTTTAGACTCATTCAAAAACCCTATCAACATAATTTTCTTTTAATGCATTGAAAAACCCGCCTTACAGCGGGTTTTTCTTAAAATCAGTCTAGTCTTATAGACGAACTAATTCCACAATTTTCTCAGCAAGTTCTTCAACGGCTTCTTGTGCATAAGTCACATCTGTACCTTCTGCAAGGTCAGTAATCACTACCACACCAGTTTCACGTACAAGTGCAACCTGTTCAGCAGTCAGACCAGCTTTTGCAATTGCAACCACACCTTGTTGGATCAACAGGCTTTCAAGTGCTTGTGCATTTTCCAGAGCTTTTGCAGTTACAGTTACTGCAGCAGGTTTTTGACCTAAACGTGCAGCACGTGCTTCAGCAGTTACAGGCTCGTTGTGTGCAGTCCATTCTACCGCAGCTTCAACCATACCCGCACCAACAGTCACGTTGCTTAGACGGTCAATGAAGATGAATGAACCTGTGTAACGGCTGTCTTGATAACGGTCGAATACCACTGGCGCATCAAATTCAATGGTCACGTCAGCAATCGCATTCAGATCAAGCTGCTCAACCTGCATTTTTTCCAATGTATTCACATTGGTACGGTAGTTAATTTTTGCAACTTTTGCAGGGATGGTTTGAGTACCAAACTTCACATTATAAAGTTTGCCAACAACCAATGGCTGATCATTCATCCAAACTACAGATGCACGAGCAGAACGTGAAATTAGCGGTTGTTCACCTGCTTTCACCAACACGTTACCACGTGAAATATCAATTTCGTCGTTCAGTGTTAATGTGATCGCCTGACCTGCAACAGCATGATCCAGATTACCGTCAAAAGTCACGATTTCTTTCACTGTTGATTTCTTGCCAGATGGCAGCGCAACAATTTCATCGCCAACTTTTACTTCACCCAGTGCGATGGTACCGCAGAAACCACGGAAGTCGAGGTTAGGACGGTTGACATACTGAACTGGGAAACGGAATTCGTGCTTGCTGGTATCGTGCGCAATTTCAACGTTTTCCAAAGTCTCCATTAAGGTTTCACCTTGGTACCAAGGTGTATTTGGAGATTTGTTGACAACGTTATCACCATTTAACGCAGAAATTGGCGTAAAGATGATGTTGGCAGGCTTACGATCGCCTAACTGATCAACGAACTTGTTGTATTCAGCCTGAATTTCATTGAAGCGTGCTTCAGAAAATTCAACCAGGTCCATCTTGTTCACTGCAACCACGATATTACGAATACCTAAAAGACTCGCAATAAATGAGTGACGACGTGTCTGAGTCTGAACACCATAACGCGCATCGATCAGGATGATCGCAAGGTCGGCAGTAGACGCACCAGTGGCCATGTTACGGGTGTACTGTTCGTGCCCCGGGGTGTCGGCAATAATGAACTTACGTTTTTCAGTAGAGAAATAACGGTAAGCCACATCAATAGTAATACCCTGCTCACGTTCAGCTTGCAGACCATCGACAAGAAGTGCCAAGTCAGGTGCATCGCCAGTCGTACCCACTTTTTTAGAGTCACGAGTTACGGCTTGCAGCTGATCTTCATAAATCAGTTTTGAATCGTAAAGCAGACGGCCGATCAGGGTTGATTTACCATCATCCACGTTACCGCAAGTCAGGAAACGCAATAAGTCTTTATTTTCGTGCTGTTTCAAATAAGCCAAAATATCTTGGCTAATAAGTTCTGATTGGTGAGACATCGCTCAAAGCTCCACAAATACGTTGAAATCGTTTCTAATCTTCAAATCCACCTAAATCCTCCTTTACTAAAGGAGGAATTTCCTCCGTTTCCTTTCAGGAGTTCCCCCTCTTTATCAAAGAGGGTGAGCAGCACTGCTGCGCAAGGGAGATTTCTTAAGATTCTTAGAAGTAACCTTCCTGCTTTTTCTTTTCCATCGAACCTGCTTCATCATGGTCGATCATACGGCCTTGACGTTCAGATGTGGTTGCTAAAAGCATTTCCTGGATAATTTCCGGTAAAGTTGTTGCAGTAGATTCAACTGCACCAGTCAGTGGATAACAACCTAAAGTACGGAAACGAACCGATTTCATTTGTGGCACTTCGCCTGGGTTCAGGCGCATACGCTCATCATCAACCATGATCAGCGTACCATTACGCTCAACTACTGGACGTTCAGCAGCTAAGTACAATGGAACAAGTTTAATATTTTCAAGGTAGATATATTGCCAGATGTCTAATTCAGTCCAGTTAGACAGTGGGAATACACGAATACTTTCGCCTTTGTTTACTTTACCGTTGTAAAGGTTCCAAAGTTCAGGACGCTGGTTTTTAGGATCCCAACGATGTTTAGAATCACGGAATGAATAAACACGTTCTTTGGCACGTGATTTTTCTTCGTCACGACGTGCACCACCGAAAGCAGCATCAAACTGATATTTGTCCAGCGCCTGTTTCAGACCTTGGGTTTTCATAATGTCAGTATATTTAGAGCTGCCATAGTCGAATGGGTTAACGCCCGCATCACGACCTTCTTTGTTCTGATGCACGATCAGATCAAAGCCATGCTCTTTGGCCATGTTGTCACGGAACTTGATCATGTCTTTAAACTTCCAGCCCGTATCTACATGGAGTAGTGGGAATGGAAGCTTGGCAGGATAGAACGCTTTCAGTGCTAAATGCAGCATTACTGCTGAATCTTTACCAATTGAGTAAAGCATGACTGGGTTTTCAAACTCAGCTGCAACTTCGCGAATGATGTGAATACTCTCAGCTTCAAGCTGTTTAAGATGAGTAAGTCTTTCCTCATTTAATGACATGGACAACCTGCGTATTACACGTGTACTTATTACACTTTATAAAATTTATATTCATTATAGTGATTAAGTATTCATAACGTTTTCTTGTTTTGTGCTATCCATATATTAAAAGATCATATAAAAAATCTCTGATATATCTTATAAGTTTTATTCAATCTTATGATTTATAATGTATTTGATCTTGCTATTTTCGCGCATTCTGCCTCAAAGACCCACTATTTTTTAATAATAAGTTGATAGAAAAATCATATAAAGTGGCGGTTTTCAATAGAAGTAAAACCACCTAGAGTAGATCGTAGCTCTTATGATGATGATTCCAGATATGCCATTTAATCAATACGATCTCGAAACATTAAAAAACCGACTCGAACAAGCACCATTGGCTGGCTATATCTATCAGCATGAACAACACATGCTGATTTTGCAGGAACCTTTTGCCGATGATGGCAGCCCTTTAAATGTTTATGTACAACATGAACTGACAGCAGACCAAATCGGCCTGCAGTTCGGCATCCGCCTTAAAGATGGCCAGGCGGAGTACGTACTGGGCATTACCCACAGCAATCAGAATCCGAGTTATGAAATCGGTGCAGGCAACCTGCGCAGTGATCAAAAAGCCTTTAACCTTTTATATGCTTTCTATAATTATCCAAAAGCCTTTTATCTGGTTGCTCTACCTTTGGCAGCAAATAGCCAGGCGCTGGAAAAGGCTTTGGAAGAACAACTCTTTAATAAGCCTGAACTTGCTTTCTTGGAAACTGCAGTAAAAACCAATCCAATGGGTGAACAAATCCAGTGGATGAAGGCTTATATCCTGCAACAGGCTTTGGACATGAAAGTTCGTATCCAGACTTCCTTGCTGTAATTTTGCTTAGACGAATGGATGCAATCTACTGTCCTACTTTAGTCGAGTGGTATGCTGCATCCTTTCTTATTGACTAATTGCTCTGTTTTATCAGTGACTAAAAATATATAGTCATCAGACTTCCATGTTTTGAATTAGATACCTTCTCCCACAATTCGTCGGAAACGATATTTGCTTTTTCCTCAAGATTTTTCAGGTTTTATAAGTCCTTGAGAAGTCTGACTTCTTTATCTATTTCTTTATTCTGATCGATCAAAAACTCAAATCACAAGACTAAACCTATGAGTTTCCTAATTTATTTCATAATAGGATAAAAATTAGAAAATTATGTCTTCTATTCAACATCCTCCAATATTTCGCATAAAAGTTCGTTCAATATCTTATTTCGTATTTATGAATCAAGTCTCAAACGCTGAACTTTTGTGTGGATTTTGATTGCAAAATGTTTAATCAATGTTATCTTTTTTATAAGCAAGAATTATTCTTACTAAACCGAAAATCATAATTATAGAGACCCTAAGGAATGTGGGAGCTTTTTACCGAACCATCTAACATTGTATTTAGTATCAGTTTAAGCCTGATGCTGATGTTTGCAGCCCTAGAATGCATCCTGCTGTTCTTGGGAGGCGGTTCGCAAAGTGTTTTTGATCAGCTCCTGCCCGAAGATACTTCTCTCTCTGAGCTGCATCCCGCGCAAGATCCAAGCCTGTTTACTAAAGTTTTTGACTGGCTTTATTTAGGCAAATTGCCAATCTTTATCTGGCTGATTATCTTCCTGAGTACCTATGGTTTAAGCGGCCTGATCCTGCAGGGCCTCTTTGAACGGATAACTGGCTATTTACTTAGTGGCTGGCTAATTTCCCCTGCCTGTCTGTTCCTATGCATGCCAATCGTACGTTTCAATGCCAAAATGGCTGAGAAAATCATGCCTAAAGATGAAACCACCGCGATTCATATTGAAGAACTCATTGGCCGTACCGGTACCATTATTCTAGGCGATGCCCGCATCAACTCCCCGGCCCAAGCCAAGGTTCAGGACCAGTTCGGTCAAACCCATTATGTCCTGGTTGAACCTGCGGCGGATGAAGTTTTGCCACAAGGTCAGAATGTTGTACTGGTAGAAAAAACACGTGTCGGCTTTCAGGCAACCAGACTCTGATTTAGCAATTTAAAAAAAAATTAATTCACAACCGTTTTACACACATAACAATAGGGTCTCAATAACAATGCTAGATTTTGATTTATTTAATATTTTAATTATTGCAGGGGTAATTTTTGTTGTTCTGATTACTTTTGGGTTAATCATTGCACGTCTTTATCACCGCTCCAGCAAGGAAATTTCTTTTGTTCGTACCGGTTGGGGCGGTGAAAAAGTGATTCTTGGCGGTGGCGCCATCGTTTTACCGGTGCTGCACGAAATCATTCCAGTGAATATGAATACCCTGCGTCTCGAAGTCCGCCGCGCAGATGATCAGGCGCTGATTACCCGAGACCGTATGCGTGTCGATGTGATGGCAGAGTTCTATGTCCGGGTAAAACCGACTGCAGATTCCATTGCCACAGCAGCACAAACCCTCGGTCAAAAGACCATGTCTCCAAATGAGCTAAAAAATCTGGTGGAAGGTAAATTCGTCGATTCTTTACGTGCCGTTGCAGCCGAAATGGCGATGGAAGAACTGCATGAAAAACGGGTCGACTTCGTCCAGAAAGTTCAACAAGTAGTTTCAGAAGACTTGCATAAAAATGGCCTGGAACTTGAAACCGTTTCTTTAACTGGCCTAGATCAAACTGGCTTTAAATATTTCAATCCACAAAATGCCTTCGATGCCGAAGGTTTAACCAAGCTGACTGAAACCATCGAAGACCGTCGCCGTAAACGTAACCATATTGAACAGGATACTGATCTGGCGATTCGTGCCAAAAACCTTGAAGCAGAACAGGCACGTTTACAGATCATCCGTGAAGAAGAATATGCCAAGCTGCAACAGGAACGTGAAATTGCCATTCGCCGTGCTGAACAGTTTGCTGAAATTGCAGCACAGGAAGCTGCGAAAAAACGGGAAGCGGAAGAAGCGCGTATTGCAGCAGAACGTGAAATTGAATTAAAACGCATTGCCTCAGCACGCGATGTTGAAAATGAAAATATCCAAAAAGCCCAACTAGTACAAAAAGCACAAGTTGAGCAAAAGAAAACCATTGAGCTGGCTGAACAGGATCGCGCCATTGCCATTGCAGAAAAATCTCGCGCTGAATCTGAAGCTAAAGCACAAGCGGATCTCGCCCGTGCTCAAGCAGTAAAAGCGGAAGAAGAAGTTGTGACTGTGCGTCAAATCCAGCAAGCAGAACGTCAAAAAGCAGTTGAACTGGTTGCGGCAAAAGAACAGGCAGAAAAAGAAGCCATTGCCATTACGGTTGCTGCCGAAGCAGGCAAACAGGCTGCTGCTGATGAGGCAGAAGCGGTACGTATTGCTGCTGAAGCAGAAGCTGAAAAAGTCCGTCTAAAAGCGAAAGGTGAAGCGGAAGCCAAGGTGTTACTGGCGGAAGCAATGGAGAAACAATATAAAGTTGATGCAGAAGGGACCCGCGCGGTCAACGAAGCAAATAATGTCCTGTCTTCTGAACAGGTGGAAATGCAAATCCGTCTGGCCATGCTGAAATACTTGCCAGAAATTATTCGTGAAAGTGTTAAGCCTATGGAAAATATTGACGATATCAAGATCCTACAAGTTAATGGTCTGCATGGGTCATCTGCTGGAGCTGAGGCTTCTTATGAAGGTAATAATGTTGCCCTTTCCGACCAAGTCGTAAATAGTGCGCTACGTTACCGCAGCCAAGCACCCCTCATCGATAGCCTGATGAGTGAATTAGGGATTCAGGGTGGAGATATTAATGGGATGACGCAAAGCCTAAAAGCGAAAGCTTGATTTTTTTTATTTTCTAAGACATCTAACAAAAGGCTTCCGGTTTGGAAGCCTTTTGCAATAATTAAACATATTTCTAAAAATAAATATGTTATTTCTGAATAATAAAAATAAGCATTAAGAGGTGGTCCCACTTGTTTGAACAACTAAAAGCTTATTTATAAGTGATATTCTGCTCTAGTTAAGCTACCTTATTTTGTTGTGGTAGCTGGTCATAGTAAAACTCATCTGGAGTCATTTTGTCCAGACTCGAATGAGGTCGTTTCAAATTATAAAATTCAAAATATGCATTTAATTGCTTTTTCGCATCAAAAACATTGCTGTAGGCTTTGAGATAAACCTCCTCGTATTTAACGCTCCGCCATAATCGTTCAATCATCACATTATCGACCTATGAGCAGCGATGCTGCGCAAGATTACCGTCCATGCTGATTTGGATGTCATTTGATTTTAACACTTCAATAAACGCATCACTGGTAAATTGACTGCCTTGGTCTGTATTAAAGACTTCAGGTCGGCCATATTTTTCAATAGCTTCATTTAATGTTTCTATACAAAATGCAACCTCCATACTAATCGATACGCTATGGGCAAGCACCTTACGGCTGTGCCAATCAATCACAGCACATAAGTAGACGAAGCCTTTTGCCATAGGGATATATGTTATATCCGTTGCCCACACTTGATTACTCCGTTGAATATTCAATCCTTTGAGCAGATATGGATATTTACGGTGAGCTTCATTGGCCTGACTTAGATTTGGTTTACGATATAACGCATTAATGCCCATTTTCTTCATTAAAGTACGTGTATGACGTCGTCCTATATGATGTCCTTGACGGTTCAATAAATCACGCATCATACGGCTACCTGCAAAAGGGTATTGCATATGTAATTCATCAATACAGCGCATCAGCTTCAGATCTGATGCACTCACAGGTTTTGGGCGATAGTAATAACAACCACGGGAGACTTTCAGTAGCTTAGCTTGCTTAGATACTGAAATCTGAAGTGAGTCGTCGATTAACTTTTGTGGTTGAAGCGGCCCAGTTTCTTCAACGCACCTTCTAAAAAATCAATTTCTAATGCCTGCTCACCGATTTTTGCATGTAGTTTTTTTAGATCAATGGGTGGTTCTGCTGGAGCTTTTGATTGATCGAAGGCTTGCGAGGAAGCCGAAATCAATTGATTTTTCCAGTCGATAATTTGGTTTTGATGAACATCAAATTCAGCACTCAATTCAGCAAGTGTTTTTTCTGCTTTAATTGCAGCAAGTGCTACCTTAGCTTTAAAGTCATTTGAATGATTTCTTCTTGGTCTACGTGCCATAAAATACTCCATATATCGATGTTTATAACATCATTTGGAGAGCAAAATATCACTTATAGGTGTTGTTCAAATTTACGGAGCCATCTCTTTATGCCGATAAGGTATTATTCATTTTCCTATAATAACGATAATTAATGGAATAGCATTATGAAAATTAAATTTTCTTCTAGAGAAAAACTATTCAATATAAGTTTCAGTTTAATCTGTTGTTTGAGCTTAATCAGCCCAGCCTCTAGTTCAGCAAATGACTTAAATAACCTTTCCTATTCAAACTCGCCAACAGCAGAACAAAATAAGTTAGATCAACAAATTGAAATGTCGATCATGCATCTGGATATAGACTATATTTACGATCCAGATCCAAAACAACTAACACAGAATATTACTCATTTAATTAAAAGAATTCACGAAGTACAACCAAATACAATTTTCCTGCAAGCTTTCGCTGATCCAGATGCGAATGGTTCAGCACATGAAGTGTATTTTCCTAATCCTCATCTACCTGTAAGAGCAGATTTGTTTAAAAACATCACTGATCAGATTCGTAGTCAGACCACTGTCAAAACAATCTATGCGTGGCTACCGATGTGGGCTTGGGAACTACCACAGCATTATCAAGCAAATTATGTAAAACATGCGAATCAGAATTCTAAAGGCTATATTCGTCTTTCACCTTTTGATCCTAAAAACTTTGTTTACGTTTATGATGTTTATAAGGCTCTAACTAATGAGGTGACTATTGATGGAATTTTGTATCATGATGACATTACCTTAAACGACTTTGAAGATAGTTCGACTTATGCTATACAAGTTTACAAACGCTGGGGATTTAGAAATGCTGAGAAATTGCTTCGTAATCCAAAGCATTCCGATCAATTAAAATTTGCCAAGGCAAAAACTGCCTATCTTGATGGCCTTGCCCTACAATTAAGTCTTAAACTAAAAGAAATACATCCTAATCTCAGGTTTGCTCGCAATTCTTATGCCCCTGTCCTGCTAAATCCTGAAAGCGAAAAGTGGTTTGCACAATCCACAGTAAGTACTCTACAACACTATGATTACAACGCTGTAATGGCAATGCCATATATGGAAAAGGCAGCAGATCCAAAACAGTTTTATCTCGATCTGATTGTAAAAGCACGCCAGCATGATCCGGCACTGGCCCGAACTATTTTCGAGATTCAGACTATTGATTGGAACACACAACGTAAGCTGTCAAATGAAGAACTATTAGAAACAGTGCAATTATTGAAAGAACAAGGGGTGCAGCATATTGGTTATTATCCGGAAGACCCGTACCTACCACACCCCTCCTCATTAATTTTTAAGCCGAAGAAACCTTCATAAATTGCCCTTGAATATTATACTGTTCTAATTTACCCGCTTGATTATAGTGTAAAGTCAAATTCTTGGCCTGCACCATTTCCAATAGGGCATGTTTATCAAGTGCAAAATTATGTGCAATTTGCTGTGACTCCACTGGTTTAGGGGCTGATCTCCGATCCTTTCCATTAAAACGAAACCAGTTATAGCCTGCCCAGATCAACAAGCATGAAAAAGTGATTACAATTAAACTAGCCAGCTTGATTAAAGTCAGTCCTTGATAGGGACTAGATTCACTTAATATCTGCCCCATAATCAGATTAGACTCAAACCACCATAAACTTAATGAAACCAGAGGCATAAACAACCAAGCCCATACCATCCAACCTACAGCCATTAGGGTATACCCACCTGTTCTGTCTTTCACATAATCTGGGACATCTATATATTCAGGAATATCTAATTCCACACCTTCCACCTGAGAAAGCTCAAGCTTAGGTATTTCAATAGTTGCCGGGACTTCTATATATTCTGCAATTTTAATCTGCTTCTGCGCAGTATTATTGTTATTTTTCAGCATTTTATTCTACCTCTGTCTCACCACGGTAACCTCTGTCAGGACTTGTCCACCGTGCTCGGGTTTTGGTTTTGAAAATGGTTTTCGGTAAAGCAACTACCGTCGTTAACATAGTTAAAATCCAGAAAAATAACGGATACCAAATGACCCAGAAATAACTTCTAAACATTCTCCCTTTGTCATAACGACGATCAATCCACAAACTCACGATGAATTGAATCAAACAGCTAGAACCGAGTATTACACCATACCATTGTGGCATGAGCGATTTGATATACCACTCTGGTGCCACTGAAAAGAACAATCCATAGAAAAATAAGACGAATACACCGAACATAGTATAAGCCCAAAGCACACTGATCATAGATTCCAGCGCGATTGGCCACATACGGCGTAGATGCCATTTGAATATTTTTGGGACATAGGCAAACAGGACTTCTACTCCCCCCTGTGCCCAACGAAGACGCTGCTTCCATAAGCCTTTAAATGTTTCGGGCATATAGATATAGGTCAATGCCTGTGGAACGTATTGCACATCCCAGTGGTCAAATTGTAGACGCCACGATACATCAATATCCTCCGTAATCATGTCATCACGCCAATAGCCAATACGGTTTAACGCAGTTTTTCTAAAACCCGCGCACACACCAGAGACAGTAAAGATCCGTCCATAAGTGCGCTGTGCACGTTTTATCAGCCCAATAATAGAGGAGAATTCCCCCACCTGAACTTTACCTAAAACACTGGAACGATTCAGAATGCGTGGGTTTCCTGTGACCGCTCCCACACGTGGATACATTGTTAAATGATGCATCATCCACAAAACACAATGCGGATGTATTAAAGCATCACCATCAATGCAGATTAAATATTCATAGCGACTGACCATTGCACCAGCACGCAGTGCATAGGCTTTACCTTGGTTTTCTGCAAGATGGACCACTCGCAAATTTGGATATTTATCCGATAACTCATCTAAAATATTGCCAGTTTGATCAGTACTCCCATCATTAATCGCAATCACCTCAAATTTGGGATATTGGGTTTGCATGGCATAACGTATCGTTTGCTTGATCTGCTCAGCCTCATTAAAACAAGGGATCAAAATACTGCAACCCGCATTACCCGGTTCAGGCAAATCCTTCTGATTAAACTCACGTTTAAAAAAGAACCAAAGACCACCTGCAATCCACATCCAAGCCATAAATAGTGGATAGAAAAAGGCAAAACCAAAGACCACATCACTTAAATTAATTTGACTCATTGATGTTCTCCTTGTGCCTTAAATGGATCACGATAAGCCAAAGGATTACCATTTAAACTAATAGATGCATAAAGCCTTTGCTGAACATGTCCGGCATTTTTAAAGTTATAGTTTTCAAGTGAGATTTTTTGAATGCCCTGTTTACGTAGATCGGCAATGCGACGTGTAGTCCACTGATCTTTATTTAGCTGGCCAGCGAGATCAAAACCCACCATCAAGCGTTGTTTTTGTACAGGTGTAAGAAGCTGAATACTTTTAAGAAGCTGATTATGCTCAGCTTTATTCATTTTTTCATCGACTACTAGATAAATATAATCAGCATCATCTAACAGATTATCAAATAAATGTTTTAATCCAATACTCTTATTCGTTTTAATCTTCAAAACTGCAAGGTATACATTACTGATATTGGCATAGTATTTTGCCTGTTGCCCAGACTGCTGTTTTAAATCAATGACACGCTGGATTTGTTTTTTACAGTCATCAGACCATTGTGAAGTTTCGATTGCACAGTTTAACTCCTTTCCTGCATCAATAACTAAACCTTCCAGGTTACCATTATATTTGAACATATCTTCAACCAGCTGAACCAGGTTATAACCTTGATTGGCTAGGCTCAGCGGCAACTCTGCATATACACGCTGGTAAGTTCGCGTGCGGGCCTGCCAGACTGTACGGTTAAGCAGATCCTGCTGCATTTTTAACTGTCGATTTGGGAAATAAGTCACATCAATCGTGCCATTGCCATCCAAGTCAGCAACTGGTTTTAGAATTAGCTGATTAGTTTTCAAGGCATCTAGTTGATTCAAAAACTGGCTTAACTTTTCATCTGCCTGTTTTAGCGTTGGCTGGCTAAGATCTTGTAAGTTAAACTGAATGAAGCTCTTTTGTTCCAGATAAGGCTGTTTGGTATGGTACAAGAAGTCAGCCATAGCTTCAGATATTTCAGCAGGATTAGGATTATTCATAATCAGTGCCCGCTGATAGGTTTTAACTGAATCCGCCAGTGGTGCCATAGTTCCCAAACTGAAGGACATATTAAGCCCAGCTTGCTTAGCAATATCTTCAACCTCTGGGGTTACAGCTCCGTATGGCCAAAAGATCGCATGAGTCGGTGCCGAAAGTTCTCGCTCCAAAATTTCTTTAGAACGCTTTAAATCATTCATCACACGCCGTTTAAATGCTTGATCAGATTCGTAACGAGCAGTCTTGGGATTATAAATTCTTGCAGTCGCCGCAGGTTGTGTATTTTTTTGTGGATTTGCCAACACACCACGGTGCATATCGTGTGAATGGGAAACGAATTCAACCAGACCACTACTTTGCATTTCCCGCATTTGATCCCAACTCATCAGGTTATTAGCACCATAAGCTTCTATGGCATCTTTATGATTAGTACCAATCCAGCTGGTTGGAATTGCAAATACAGCATGCAATTTATATTGCTTTAATAAAGGAAAAACCTTGGTATAACCACTCAAAGCCCCATCATCAAAAGTTAATAAAACAGATTTTGCCGGTAAGGAAACTTTCTGCTCACGGGCGCGACGAATATCTTTCAAACTAATGGTCTTCCAGCCTTCGCGGTTTAACCAAGAAAAATATTGTGCTAGATATTCGGTACTAATTGCGTACTGATCCCGGTCCCCTCGACGAGCCACATCATCCCGTACATCATGAAACGTCAACGTTACAAACTGGTTTTCAGGTAAGTCCATCGCTGTCTTTTCAGCATGGCTAGCACTCATACATAGACTTAAGCATCCTAATAGGGCTATTGCTATTTTAGTTCTTATTATTTTCATTAGAATCTCCCCTCAAATCCAAAACTTGCTTCTAGTCTATTTTCATCTTCACCGTCATAAGGGTGTTGTCCATAGGACACCCCATAATTTAATGACCAAGTTCGCGTAATCTTCCAAAGGTGCTGATATTTTGCTAAGTAAATCAGTCCGGCATCATAATCTTTCTGATTAAACACCCCTAGATTCAATGAGATACGCTGTGTCAAAGATTGATCATAACTACGCCAAGTCAGCCAGTCATGTTCTAATCCCGCTTCCGCACTCCAGCTTGAAGAGGGATTGAAATATGATGTTTCTACTTCTTTATTAGCTGCCCAGAAACCATATAAGTTCATATGGGTTAAATGATGGGGGGACTGAAATATACGTTGCTTAAAATAAGTACCGAGCTCTTGGCGCTCGTTGCCATCATCAATATCTGTAAATTGATAACTTAAACCAGCTTTCGTAGATTCATGTTTTTGCCAGTTCAAATCAAAACGGTAAGACTGCCCTTCATGCTCATCTTGTATTTGTAACGGAATATCTGCTTGGCTGTTATAACCAATACCATAATTCCAGTGGTCATCTAGCCAGTGATTCCAGGTCAAATTGACACCAAAGCGATCACCTTCGGTTGCTTGAGAAACAACAACTGTGGCATATTTGCGTTTATTTGCCCACTCCAAACCTAAGCCAATACGCTGATCATCTCGATCTCCTTCTTCATACTCCCCGCTACGATATTGATGTTCCACAAAACTCCGGAAATAATCTGAGAACCATGGTGTATTTAATCTTGTCCAGCTTTGTTTCTCACGTGCACCATTCAGATTATTCACTTCATTTTGTTCATCTGCATCACTTTTAGCATAAAGACTATTATGGGAAATAGTGAAACGATCGCGATCTCGAAGCTCTTTATGACTACGGATCACACCAGTATCATTTTCTGCTCGTCTTAACAAATCAGTATTGCTAGCACGCCAATTTTTTACATCCACAACAGCTTGAGCATTTTCCATAGTATTAATTCGGGTTGCTCGAGCCACCGGCTCTGTACCATTCAATAAAGATACTGTCGCTTGTGCTTGTAATGGCTTTTCACGCCAACGCTGTACTGTTGCTAGATAATTACGGTAACTATGATTTCCAGGAGATTTATCCACCAGATTTTGGAAATATTCTTCCGCCTTATCTAGTTGATTTCTATATCCATAGTGTAAGCCTCGTAAAATAATAAATTCATCGCGATCCCAATGAATGTCTCGATCCACGCCTTTGGCATTACTATAGAAAAATATAGGTAAGCGCTGATCCATTTCATCCATCAGCACATCAGCTTCTTTAAATTTTTCCTGTTCAATCAGGCTATAATACAGACCCGCATAAACATCATAATCCACATAATTCTTTTCTTTAAACAGACTACGGTACAGTATTTCCGCCTGTCTTGGTTTATGCTCTCGCAGATAGCTGTCAGCAAGTGCATGTCGTACATAAGCAGGCATTTGTTCTACAGGTTGATTGATTTTGGCGAGCTGTGCTAATGCTTCTTTAGAACGCTGACGGGCATTTAATGCATATATATAATTATAATAAAATTTCTGGCGCACCTCAGGATATTCAGCTAGTTCTTTTTCATAAGCTCGCATTTCAGCCAATACAGCATCAAGCTCTGTATATGCGATTTTGCCTTGATCCTGTTCAGTTTGTACCTGATAAAAGTCAATTGCATGACGAATATTTTGACCAAACTGTATTAACTGAACTTCATGCTTTAGCTGGCTATTTTCTTTACCATTCAGCTGTAAAAACTTGTGAGCATTTTCATAATCGGCATTAGCTGCTAAAGCTAGTACATACTGCTCCTGTACATTTTCAGCACGACTCATCGCTAAAGCACTGTTTGCTATCTCGAGTGCCTGCACTGGTTGTCTAAGTAAACGATAGGTATATGCTAATTGTGCCAACTGATCCGCATTTAATTTCTGTGGATCTATCTGCTTAAGTCGCTGTCTGGCTTCTTCAATTTTTCCATCTTCTGCTAGCAACATTCCCCGATATAAATTCCATGGAATATCACTGATACTGTGTTTTTGAAAGCCTGCAGCATACTGCTCAGCCAGCTGAAATTTCCCCTGATCTCTCAACAGCATCACTAATGGCAACTGACCATACACCGGATATGTTGAAAAATTTAAGTGATTTAGCTGGTAATCTTGGAGAGAAATTTGTGGATTGTATTGCTTGCTTAACAAAATATAATCAGCCAGCAAAGTCATATTGCTCGGATCTTTTTGCACCATATCAGCAAGCAATTTAAGTCCTGTTTGGGCTTTTCCCGCCTTAATTTGTTCAACGACCTGTTGCCGATGAACATCTGAAATAGCTGCATATAGAGGTGTGGAAGTCATTCCCGCCATTAACAGCATGTAGACAAATGAATAATGATTCTTGTAATTTCGCATTTGTGTATATCTTATTGTGTATTGTAGTTTTACAATCATTATAACAAAGTGAGACATTTATCACAATTTCTTTCTATCTAACCAAATTATTGTTAATTTGTTGTAAAAAAAGCCCTCGTATAGAGGGCTTTATATTTGATTATTACAGTTTAGATTAAGCCATTATCTTTTAATACCTGATACATGGTTGAACCCAACTCTGCCGGACTACGGGTATATGCGATGCCCGCTTTTTCAAAGGCAGCAAATTTTTCTTCTGCAGTACCTTTACCACCAGAAATAATCGCACCCGCATGGCCCATGCGCTTACCTTTCGGTGCTGTCACACCTGCAATATAACCCACCACCGGTTTAGTTACATTGGACTGGATATATTCAGCAGCTTCTTCCTCAGCTGTACCCCCAATCTCACCAATCATGATAATCGCTTCAGTTTCAGGATCTTCTTCGAACAGTTTCAGGCAGTCAATCTGGTTCATGCCTGGAATTGGGTCACCACCAATACCAATACAAGTCGACTGGCCTAGACCTAATTTAGTCGTTTGTGATACTGCTTCATACGTTAAAGTACCTGAACGCGAGATAATTCCGATCTTCCCTTTCTTGTGAATATGTCCTGGCATAATGCCGATTTTACATTCTTCAGGGGTAATGATCCCTGGACAATTTGGGCCAATCAGACGTGTACCATTGCCATTGGTTTCCAGATAGCGTTTGGCTTTCAGCATGTCTAGGGTTGGTACACCTTCTGTGATGACTACGATCAGCTCAATACCAGAGTCAATCGATTCAATAATCGAATCTAGTACAAATGGTGCTGGCACATAAATTGAAGTGGCTGTTGCACCGGTTTCACGTACTGCTTCTTTCATCGTATTGAAAACTGGCAAATTCAGATGGGTTGTTCCACCCTTGCCTGGAGTTACCCCACCCACGACTTTAGTACCGTATGCAATCGATTGCTCTGAATGGAAAGTACCGTTTTTACCTGTAAAACCCTGAACCAAAACTGTAGTGTCTTTATTAACTAATACGCTCATGCTCGATACTCCCTTATGCTTTTACTGCAGCAACAATTTTTTCTGCAGCATCGGCAAGGCCATTTGCAGAAATCAATTTCAAACCTGATTCATCCAGTAACTTGGCACCCAGCTCTGCGTTGTTGCCCTCAAGGCGAACAACTACAGGCACAGTGACATTCACTTCCTGAACCGCTGCAATAATTGCCTCAGCAATCATGTCACAACGTACAATTCCACCAAAAATATTAATCAAGACACCTTGTACAGAAGAATCTGCCAGGATAATTTTGAATGCTTCAATCACACGCTCTTTGGTTGCACCACCACCCACGTCCAGGAAATTGGCTGGCTGACCACCATACAGTTTGATGATGTCCATAGTTGCCATCGCAAGACCGGCACCATTGACCATACAACCAATATTTCCTTCAAGCGCCACATAGTTCAGGTCAAACTCAGAGGCTTTTAGCTCACGTTCATTTTCCTGAGATTTATCACGTAATGCTGCAATTTCAGGCAAGCGATATAAGGCATTGGAATCAATACCCACTTTGGCATCGACACAAAGAATGTCACCATTTTCACGTACAGACAGCGGGTTAATTTCAAACAGGGCAAAGTCATTTTCAACAAAAGCCTTGTAAGCAGCGGTCATGACTTTGACAAACTGGTTCACTTGACCATCTTTCAGGTTCAGTGCAAAAGCCACTTCACGGACCTGGAATGGCAACAAACCCACTAAAGGATCAACTTCAACTTTAATAATTTTCTCAGGGGTTTCTTCAGCGACTTTTTCAATTTCAACACCGCCTTCTGTGGATGCCATAAAGGTAATACGACGGCTAGAACGGTCAACCACTGCACCGAGATAGAGTTCACGTTCAACCGGATAAACATCTTCAGCCACCAAAATACTATTCACTGGTTGGCCATTGGCATCGGTTTGATAGGTGACTAAACGAGTTCCAATAATCTGATTGGCATATTCAGCAGCTTCTTCAGCAGATTTGACCACCTTTACCCCACCGGCCTTACCACGCCCCCCGGCATGTACCTGTGCCTTTAATACGGCAAATTTCCCACCTAATTGCTGGAATGCCTGCACGGCTTCTTCGGCATTGGTCGCCAGAATACCTTCTTGCACTGGCATCCCATATTTTTTTAATAAAGTTTTGGCTTGATATTCATGTAAATTCATTGATTGACCTTTTACTACTTTTTCACTTTGTTATTACCGCGTCCAATATCCTGTGGCGCTGCAACATCGATATTGGAATTTTTTAAAACGATGTCTTATTTCTTGTCTTTATTTTTAGATGATTATTCAAACAAACACAACCATCAAATGTAAAAAGAGCGGCTGATGCCGCTCTCTTTTTAATTATTTACGCTTACGTTGGATCGCGTGAATTGCACGCCCATCCACTGCCAGAGCAGCTTCATGCACCACTTCAGAGAATGTTGGGTGACCGAAAGTCATCAACTGCAGATCTTCCACTGAAGATACAAATTCAAGTGCGATCATGCCTTGGTGTACGATGTCAGACGCATTTGGTCCGATCACGTGCATACCTAGCAAACGGTCAGTTTTCGCATCAGCAACAAACTTCACGAAACCAGCACCTTCACCAGCAGCCAGCGCACGACCGTTTACAGCAAAGCCGAATTGACCAGTTTTTACTTCGTGGCCTTTTTCTTTCGCTTGCTCTTCTGTTAAACCTACCCAAGCCGCTTCCGGGTGAGTGTAGATTACAGAAATGATGGTATCGTAGTTCACTTGAGCAGCATGACCGTGAATACGTTCAACCGCCATGACGCCTTCTTCCATTGCCTTATGCGCAAGCATTGGACCGCGTACCAAGTCACCGATTGCATATACACCTTCAACAGAAGTTGCACACCAGTCGTTTACTTCAACCAGACCACGTTCAGTCAGTTTGATGCCTGAATCTTCAGCCAGCAGACCTTCTGCATATGCTTTACGGCCTACACAAACGATCAGTTTATCGAAAGTCTGTTCTTTGTCTTCGCCGCCTTGGTTATATTTAACAGTCACTTCGCGACCATTAATTTCAGTGCCAGATACTTTTGCACCGATACGGATATCCAGGCCCTGTTTAGTCAGGATTTTTTGGTATTCTTTAGACAGTGCTTTGTCCGCCATTGGCAGGAATGCGTCCATTGCTTCAAATACCACAACTTCAGCACCCAGACGACGCCATACTGAACCCAGTTCAAGACCGATTACACCAGCACCGATCACGCCAAGACGTTTAGGAACTTCCGGGAATTCAAGTGCGCCAGTTGAATCCACGATCAGGTCTTGATCTACAGGAGCCACTGGAATGTTTACAGGTACAGAACCAGATGCAAGGATTACATATTTAGGTTCTAAAACTTGAGTTTCACCTTCGTGAGGAACGAACTCAACTTTTTTACCAGCAAGTAGTTTACCAGTACCTTGTAACCAGTCGATGCCATTACCTTTAAGTAATTGCGCAACACCACCAGTCAGTTGATCAACAACTTTGTCTTTACGAGCAAGCAGTTTAGAAAGATCGAAGCTTACTTCACCAGTTGTAATACCGTGGTCATCTAAGTGATGAACAGTATCTTCGTAACGGTGAGAAGAATCTAGAAGTGCTTTAGAAGGAATACAACCTACGTTTAAGCAAGTACCACCTAAAGATGGTTTACCTTTATGGATGCGTTTTTCGATACACGCAACTTTGTAACCAAGCTGTGCTGCACGGATCGCAGCTTCATAACCACCTGGTCCACCACCGATTACAACTAAATCGTATTGAGACATTTTTATCTCCAAAAACGAGTTCAAAGGATCGCTTTGAACTCGTTCAGATTATTCTTAAGAACTAAAATTATAGGTCAAGGATAAGGCGAGCTGGTTCTTCTAACAATTCTTTGATAGTTACCAGGAAGCCAACAGCTTCTTTACCATCAATCAGACGGTGGTCATAAGAAAGTGCCAGGTACATCATAGGCAGGATTTCAACCTGACCATTTACCGCCATAGGACGTTCTTGGATTTTGTGCATACCCAGGATCGCAGTTTGTGGCTGGTTCAGAATCGGAGTTGAAAGCAGTGAACCGAAAGTACCACCGTTGGTAATTGTGAAAGTACCACCAGTCATGTCTTCGATTGCAAGTTTGCCTTCACGTGCCTTGCCAGCGTAAGCACGGATACCGTTTTCAACTTCTGCATAGCTCATGCGGTCAGTATCACGCAGAACTGGCACAACTAGACCACGATCAGAAGATACTGCCACGCCGATGTCATAGTAACCGTGGTAAACGATATCGTCGCCATCGATAGAAGCGTTCACTGCTGGGTAGCGTTTTAGTGCCTCAGTCGCTGCTTTAACGAAGAATGACATGAAGCCTAGACGTGCACCGTGACGTTTTTCGAAAACGTCTTTGTATTGCGCACGCATTTCCATGATTGGTTTCATGTTTACTTCGTTGAAAGTCGTCAACATTGCTGTTTCTTGAGTCGCAGCAAGCAGACGTTCAGCAACACGTTTACGCAGACGAGTCATTGGAACGCGTTTTTCGATACGCTCACCAACAGCAACACTTAGAGGTGCTACTGGAGCAGCAGCTGCAGGTTTAGCTTGGTGGTTCGCAACATCTTCTTTAGTGATGCGACCGCCACGGCCTGTACCAGCAACGTCAGCAGCATTGATACCAGATTCAGTCAATGCTTTACGTACTGCAGGTGCTTGGTCTTGAACTTGGCTACGCTCAACGATCGGTGCATTACCCGCTTGAGTTTGCGCAGCAGCTTGTTCAACTTTCTCTTCAGATTGAACCGCTTGAGTTTGCGCAGCGCCGGAAACAGCACCTTCTTCGAATTGTGCAATCACTTCAGCAGAAAGCACTGTGTCGCCTTCGTTTTTGATGATTGATGCAATTGTACCGTCAGCAGGAGCAACAACTTCTAAAACAACTTTATCAGTTTCGATATCACAGATCACTTCATCACGTGATACTGCTTCACCTGGTTGTTTGTGCCAAGTTGCGATCGTGCCGTCCGCAACTGACTCTGGAAATACCGGTGCTTTAATTTCGGTTGCCATTATTTAGAATCTCCTGGATTATTCAGCATCGATCGCTAGAGCGTCGTTAACGAGCTGAGCTTGTTGTTTTGCATGCAAATATGGTGAACCACACGCTGGAGCTGCAGAAGCTTCACGGCCAGCGTAGCTAATGCGGATCTGTTTACCAGACTTCATCACATCTTCGTATAGACGTGGAGCAATGAACAGCCAAGCACCTTGGTTCTTCGGTTCTTCTTGAGCCCATACCAATTCAGTTACGTTTGGATATTGAGCCAGAACTTCAGCAAGACGTGCTTCTGGGTATGGATACAATTGTTCAATACGAACGATTGCAGTGTTGTTCAATTCTTTTTCACGACGTTTTTCTAGCAGGTCGTAGTAAACCTTACCACCACACAGTACCAGACGAGTAACGTCAGATTTGTTGATGTTGTCAACTTCGTCGATCACAGTTTGGAATGTACCATTTGCCAGCTCATCTAGGTTAGACACAGCTAACTTGTGACGCAGCAATGACTTAGGAGACATTACGATCATTGGTTTACGGATCGGACGGATTGCTTGACGACGCAATGCGTGGAAGATCTGAGCAGGTGTAGTTGGTGTTAACACTTGCATGTTTTCTTCAGCACATAATTGCAGGAAGCGTTCCAGACGTGCAGATGAGTGCTCTGGACCTTGACCTTCGAAGCCGTGTGGCAGAAGCATAGTCAGACCACATACACGTTCCCATTTGGTTTCGCCAGATGAGATGAACTGGTCGATTACAACTTGTGCACAGTTAGCGAAGTCACCGAACTGAGCTTCCCAGATGATCAGGCTCTTAGGCAGAGTTGTTGCATAACCATATTCGAATGCCAGTACTGCCATTTCAGACAGTAAAGAGTCATAGATCGCAACACGTGGTTGGTTTTCTTTGATATGGCAAAGTGGGATATATACAGAACCATCTACCTGGTTATGCAGTTTAGCGTGACGGTGTGAGAAGGTACCACGACCAACGTCTTCACCAGTTAAACGAACCAGGTAACCTTCGTCTAGAAGTGTTGCATAAGCCAGAGTTTCAGCAGCACCCCAGTTCAGTGGCATTTCACCAGTCTGCATTTTCAGACGGTCATCAATCACTTTAGAGACTTGGCGTTGCATTACAAAGCCTTCTGGAAGCTCACGCATTTTACGGCCAAGTTCTTTCAGACGATCTTCTGGGAATGTAGTATCCCAAACGTCTGTGTATTCATGACCCAGGTAAGGAGTCCAGTCCACGAACATTTTCTTGTTCGGTTCAAGAACAAGCGCATTGGCAACGTGGTTACCTGCTTCAAGGTCAGAACGATACTGCTCTACCATTGCATCCGCAGTTGCACGGTCAAGAATGCCTTCTTGTACAAGTTTGTCAGCATATAATGTACGAGTAGTCGCTTTTTTGGTGATCACTTGGTACATCAATGGCTGAGTTGCAGCTGGTTCGTCCGCTTCGTTGTGACCACGACGACGGTAACAGAACATGTCGATCACGACGTCTTTACGGAAAGTATGACGGAAATCATGCGCCAATTGAGCAACAAATAGTACTGCTTCTGGATCATCACCGTTCACATGGAAGATCGGTGCCTGGATCATTTTCGCGATGTCAGTACAGTATTCTGTAGAACGTGCGTCACGTGGATCAGAAGTAGTAAAACCAACCTGGTTGTTCACAACGATGTGAACTGTACCACCAACGGTGTAACCACGAGTTTGTGACATTTGGAAGGTTTCTTGGTTTACACCTTGACCTGCAAATGCTGCGTCACCGTGAACGATGATTGGTAATACATCATCACCACCGATATCTTTACGACGTACTTGACGAGCACGTACAGAACCTTCAACTACAGGTCCAACGATTTCAAGGTGAGATGGGTTAAACGCCAATGCCAAGTGAACTTCTCCACCAGGAGTCATGACGTTAGAAGAGAAACCTTGGTGGTATTTAACGTCACCAGAACCTTTTTTGTTCAGGGATTTACCTTCGAACTCGCCGAACAGGTCAGCCGGGTTTTTACCCATGATGTTCACAAGAAGATTCAGACGGCCACGGTGTGGCATACCGATCACAACTTCTTTACAACCTACAGAACCTGCACGTTGAATCACGGCATCAACCATCGGAATGAAAGACTCGCCGCCTTCAACACCGAAACGTTTCGCACCAACGTATTTGTTACCTAAATATTTTTCTAAACCTTCAGCTGCAGTTAAACGTTCAAGGACGTGTTTTTTCTGATCCGTAGAGAAGTTGAATTTGCCACGTGCACCTTCAAGACGTTGTTGGATCCAACGTTTTTCTTTGGTGTCCACGATGTGCATGTATTCAGCACCGATAGAACCACAGTAAGTGGTTTCTAGTGCTTCAAGAATTTCAGCAAGAGTTGCTTCTTCTTTACCAATTGCAAGATTGCCAGTATTGAATACTGTGTCCAGGTCAGATTTAGTCAGACCGTGAGCATCCAGTTCCAGGTCAAACGCCTGTTCACGTTTTGCCAGACCTAGTGGATCTAGTTTCGCTTTTTGGTGACCGCGGTTACGGTATGCTGCAATCAGTTGCAACACGCCGATTTGACGACGCTCATGCTCAGAACTTACTGCACTTTGTACAACAGGCTGAATACGGTTTGAGTTGCGACCTAGAAGAAGGAATTGCTCACGTACATTGCTGTGTGGTTGATCACCTTTAGGGAATTTACCGAAGTATTCCTGCCAGTCAGCACCCACTGATTCTGGAGCGGTCAGATATTGCTCATAAAGCTCTTCAATATACGCTGCACTATCAGCGCTTAATTCAGTGTCAAGACGCAATGCGTCAGCAACTTCTTGCATTTGTGGACCCATTTCCTATTGCAAAAACATTTTCAGGATGCTTTTTAAGCAAAACCCAGGATTTGTAATGTCAAATTGGTAATATGACATTAGTCCCCCATAAGGCATAAGCCATGAGGCGTTATCACCACATCAAGACCAAGGCTTGACATGTTTAATGAACAATAACGCCCCTCAGCGGCATCATCACTCATTGAATACCCGATCGTGACCGGGCAATTTTTTGCAAATCGACTTAGAAAAAACAATGATTTAAGCCTAATTTTTTCTAAAGCGACTCCACCATACATTTATATACCAAGTGCCTCTCTTTCCATGTTTAAAAAATGTACGCAGAAAGACTCTTTTTTAAGTATGCTCGTACGCTAAATGCTAACACGATCTCGACTAATCAATTGATTTTTTTGACAAGAAACGTATATTTTTTAGTCAAATACACCACCCGGGAATTACTCTATCATAAGTGGATTTAAATGAGAAACCGACTAAAGTTCTACATCCCATTGATAAACAAAAAGAGAGTAAATTTTCCAATCCACTCCCTTCAAAATAATGCGTTATATAATAACATTATTACGCAGCATTTTCAGGTCAGATTTCCCCCTAAAACCCATAAATAAATCGAATCCGATCAAATGAGTGCACAAAGTTGAGCAGCACGCTCTGAAATAGCGCATCACCCCGCCCTATTACATAAGACAGAATATTGAAAACGCCAGCTTTTCGCTTCACCTGTCATTTTACGTGCCCCTATAAAGCAAAAAGCACACCAAGTGGTGTGCTTTTTGACAAACTGTTATATGCAGTCTGGATTAGCCAGCCATATCTAGAAGCATGTTACGGATGTGACCGATTGCTTTAGTAGGGTTCAGGCCTTTAGGACATACAGATACACAATTCATGATTCCTTTACAACGGAACAGCGAGAATGGGTCGTCAAGACGAGCCAGACGCTCTTGAGTCGCTGTATCACGTGAATCGATGATGAAACGGTATGCATTCAGCAATGCTGAAGGACCCAAGAATTTGTCTGGGTTCCACCAGAATGATGGACATGAAGTTGAACAACATGCACATAGAATACATTCGTACAGACCATTCAGGTGTTCACGTTCTTCAGGAGACTGCAGACGCTCTTTAGGCGGCGCAGGCTGGTTGTTGATCAAGAACGGATGAATTTTGTTGTATTGATCGTAGAACTGGTTCATGTCAACTACAAGGTCTTTGATTACTGGAAGACCTGGCAGTGGACGGATCGTAATGGTTTCTGGCAAATCATTCAGGTTTTGCAGACATGCAAGACCGTTTTTACCATTGATGTTTACACCATCAGAACCACAGATACCTTCACGACATGAACGACGGAACGTCAAAGTTTCGTCTTGTACTTTCAATGCTAGAAGCGCATCAAGCAACATACGGTGCTTGTCAGTCAGCTCAAGCTTGAAAGTTTGCATGTATGGTGCTGCATCCTTATCAGGATCGTAGCGGTAGATATTAAATGTACGAGTACCTCTACTCATCTCACATCTCCTAATTAGAATGTACGTGGTTTCGGTGGAATCGCATCAACCGATAAAGGTTTATAGCGAACTGGCTTGTACTCAAGATGGTTATCAGCAGAGAACCATAATGTGTGCTTCATCCACTCATCATCGCGACGGCCGTATGGGTAGTCTGGGTGATCAGGTGGCAATTCGAAGTCAACAACCGTATGTGCACCACGACATTCTTTACGGGCAGCAGCAGAAATCAGGGTTGCTTTCGCTACTTCGTACAAGTTTTCAACTTCAAGTGCTTCGATACGCGCTGTGTTGAAGACTTTAGATTTGTCTTTCAGGTGGATGTTGCGAACACGTGGTTCCAGCGCAAGAATCTGTTTAACACCTTCTTCAAGCAGCGCAGTTGTACGGAATACACCCGCATGATCTTGAACGATGTCACGAATTGCGTCAGCAACTTCCTGAGCATTTTCACCTGAAGTAGATTCGTCAAGTTTACGAACACGTTCAAGTGTTTTCTCAAGTACAGTTGTAGGAAGTGGCGCGTACTCATCACCGTGGTGTTTAGTCACGTAGTCAATGATATGTTCACCAGCTGCTTTACCAAATACAACAAGGTCAAGCAGAGAGTTTGTACCCAGACGGTTTGCACCGTGTACAGATACACATGAACATTCACCAATTGCGTAAAAACCTTTCACTGGTTTAGTGAAGTTACGATCAGTATTCACAGTATAACTATCTGTGTTTTTGTCGTAATGAGTCACTAGAGGAGCAGTTTCGTTACCTTCTGGTACTACAACCTGACCATGGATATTGGTCGGAATACCACCCATTTGATAGTGGATTGTAGGTACTACAGGAATTGGCTCTTTGGTGATGTCAACGTTCGCGAATTTCTTACCAATCTCGAATACAGATGGCAGACGTTTCATGATAGTTTCAGCACCTAGGTGAGTCATATCCAGCAGGATATAGTCGCCTTTAGGACCACAACCACGACCTTCTTTGATTTCTTGGTCCATAGAACGTGATACGAAGTCACGAGGAGCCAAGTCTTTCAGCGTCGGTGCATAACGTTCCATGAACGGTTCGCCGTCTTTGTTACGAAGGATCGCACCTTCACCACGACAACCTTCAGTTAATAGTACGCCTGCGCCCGCAACACCTGTAGGGTGGAATTGCCAGAATTCCATGTCTTGCAGTGGAATACCAGCACGAGCCGCCATACCAAGACCGTCACCAGTGTTGATATAAGCGTTAGTCGATGCACGGTAAACACGACCAGCACCACCAGTAGCGAATAATGTCGCTTTTGCTTGGAATACTGCAATTTTACCAGTTTCCTGGTCAATTGCTGTAACACCCAGTACATCACCAGCTTCGTTACGAATCAGGTCAAGCGCGATCCATTCTACGAAGAATTGAGTACCCATTTTCACGTTGCTTTGGTACAGCGTGTGAAGTAGTGCGTGACCTGTACGGTCAGCAGCAGCACATGCACGTGGAACTGCTTTTTCACCGTAGTTTGCAGAGTGACCACCGAATGGACGTTGGTAGATTGTACCATCTGCGTTACGGTCGAATGGCATACCCAGGTGTTCAAGTTCATATACAACTTGTGGCGCTTCTCGAGTCATGAACTCGATTGCGTCTTGGTCACCTAACCAGTCAGAACCTTTAACAGTGTCATAGAAGTGATAGTGCCAGTTATCTTCTTGCATGTTACCAAGAGATGCACCAATACCACCCTGTGCAGCCACAGTATGAGAACGTGTTGGGAATACTTTAGTCAGTACAGCAACTTTCAAACCAGCTTGAGCAAGTTGGTAAGAAGCACGCATACCTGAACCACCACCACCGACAATCACTGCGTCGAAAGTTAAATGTGGAATATTTGTGTAGTCTTCTTTAGGGGTTATAGCGCCCATGATTGTTTCCTATCAATTCGCCCAAAAAATCCGGATAGCCCAGATTGCATATGCAAATACAGCAATGATCACTGCTGAAGTCAGTACAAGGCGTAAACCTGAAGCCGATGGACCCATTTGACGAGTAGTCACATAGTCAGTGAATACTTGCCACATACCGATCCAAGCATGCGCAACAAGAGATAAGACTGCCAATAAAGACATAATCTTCATTGGTAATGTCATCATAAAGCCGTACCATTGCTCGAAGTTGAAACCACCATTCAGTAGGATCCAACCCAATACCACAACGGTATAAACAGCTAAAACTACAGCACTAATGCGTTGGATAAACCAATCACGAGAACCTGAACCTGTTAAACCAGTAGCACTTTTCATTAGAGTACGATCCATACAAATGCTGCAACGATACCGATAGCAGACAAGATTAATGAAATAGTAGCTGCAGTACGACCGCTTTGCAGTTCCTCTGCAACGCCGATATCTGCCAGTAAGTGCTTAATACCAGTGAACAAATGATAAATTAAGCCGGCTACAAACACCCATACGACGAAGCGAACAATGAAACCGTTAAAGATTTCTTGCACTTGTGCAAAACCTTCAGGTGAAGACAATGATTTGTCTAAAATCCATAGAAGGACCGGTACGAGTAGAAATACGATTACACCCGAAAGACGGTGTAGAATTGATGCAATAGCCACAGGTGATTTTAAGTTTACTTCTAAAACTTGACCCATGGACAAATTGACAGGTCTGTTGCTTTTCACAGCTGGCATCCTGTAGTTAAAAACTCCATCCGGAGTTTGTTGGAATTAATTCGAAGGAAAGCTGGCATTATTAGACAAATACATGCCTAAACATAAAACGACACTGAATTATAAAACGCTAAATATTAAAACACAAACAACTCTATTTCGCTTTTTCACTAAAAAATATTTAAATAAGAATCATTAACAATTAAAAGCGCAATTCCCGCCCTTTCAAATAGTTAGCATATGATGTTTATTTCTTTGTTTTTTAAAAATAAACCTGATCAAATTGGTGTAGTATATATAGTTAACAACATTGTCTATACTTTAGACTAAAGGAGAAGATTCAACCACTTATGTGAGCCATTGAAAATATCACTCAAATAAGCCAGTACTTCTTTTGGTCTGGTAAGCCTATATATAAAGAAGGATATCATTTGAGTCTAAATATTTTGCTGGCGTATTCGACAATATTCGGCCTTATTTAATTGAGTCCCCCATCTTATTAATTTCCCCCTGCGCTTTAATTAATAAAAATGTGACAAAAATCTCACAAATATATCTTCACACAATATTATGGCTGTTCCAAATCAGTCATTTTTTAACCAAACAATCATTTTAATGAAAAGTGTTAAGCGCTTTTAATTATAAAACTGAACAAAAACAACAAGACTTTAAAAGTTAGCTAAGTCGCGAAATTTATATAGTTTTGCGAAGGGTTCTCATCTGAAAGGTGGATTTATAAACATTTTTTTACGATTAAACGATGATGATTATTGCTACAAACAATGTTTTTTTTTCTGCACCTAAAGATATTTTTACCTTATTATACCGCGTTGATGCTGTGATTTTCATGAAAGCTTTATACAGAGATTATGTGACTAAACCACTGTGTAATGTCATTTTTTATCCATAAGTATAATTGACAAAATTTCAGTACTCACTAATCTTATAGCAATTTTTTGATCCGTCCGTTTTGTGCATTAAAAGATTGATAGACAACTCGGATAAACATTCACCAGGACAGGAGATCTATTGAATGTCTGAAGCAACTGGCAAGAAAGCCGTTTTACAGCTTGATGGCAAACAAATTGAACTACCAATTTACAGCGGCACATTGGGCCCAGATGTAATCGACGTTAAAGATGTATTGGCTGCAGGTCACTTTACTTTTGATCCTGGTTTCGTGTCTACAGCGGCGTGCGAATCTAAAATCACATTCATCGATGGCGGTAAAGGCGTTCTTTTACACCGTGGTTACCCAATCGACCAGTTAGCAACTAAAGCAGACTACCTAGAAACTTGCTACCTGTTGTTAAATGGCGAGCTTCCAACTGCTGAACAAAAAGCTGAGTTCGACTCTAAAGTTCGTAACCACACTATGGTTCACGACCAAGTTAGCCGCTTCTTCAATGGTTTCCGTCGTGACGCTCACCCTATGGCGATCATGTGTGGTGTGGTTGGTGCACTTTCTGCGTTCTATCACAACAGCCTGGACATCGAAAACATTGACCACCGTGAAATCACTGCAATCCGTCTGATTGCTAAAGTTCCTACTCTGGCTGCTTGGACTTACAAATACACAGTTGGTCAACCATTCGTTTACCCACGTAACGACTTAAGCTACGCTGAAAACTTCCTGTACATGATGTTTGCTACTCCAGCAGACCGTGACTACAAAGTTAACCCAATTCTTGCGAAAGCAATGGACCGTATCTTTACGCTTCATGCTGACCACGAACAAAACGCGTCTACTTCTACCGTACGTCTAGCGGGTTCTACTGGTGCTAACCCATATGCATGTATCGCTGCGGGTATCGCTGCACTTTGGGGTCCTGCTCACGGTGGTGCAAACGAAGCTGTTCTTAAGATGCTTGATGAAATCGGCACTGTAGAGAACGTTGCTCCGTTCATGGAAAAAGTGAAAACTAAAGAAGTTAAACTCATGGGCTTCGGTCACCGTGTGTACAAAAACTTCGACCCACGTGCGAAAGTAATGAAAGAAACTTGCGACGAAGTGTTAACTGCACTTGGTATCAACGATCCACAGCTTGCACTGGCTATGGAACTTGAACGTATCGCACTTTCTGACGAATACTTCATCAAACGTAACCTGTACCCTAACGTAGACTTCTACTCAGGTATCATCCTTAAAGCGATTGGTATCCCAACAGAAATGTTTACTGTAATCTTCGCTCTTGCACGTACAGTGGGTTGGATCAGCCACTGGTTAGAAATGCACAGCGCACCTTACAAAATCGGTCGTCCTCGTCAGCTTTACACTGGCGAAACTCAACGCGACATCAACCGTTAATTCAGTACGCGTCGAAAGACCACAAAAACCGCCCTTTGGGCGGTTTTTTTATGACTGATAAAATTAAAATCCTATCAGAGATGAGCTCTCGCTAAAAAAACCTTATGCATTCGGCTGCAATTCAATCACTTTTCCGGTACTGGACTGGTAAATCCACTGATGGTCAAACAATCCTTTATCGAGATGATCAAAGCGGAAACTTCCAATCGCGACTCCATAAAAGCCAGCGCCCTGCTGCTTCTGCAGATCAATTTTTTCCATCAGCTCTGGACTGAGCTGCCCCATAATAAAATCGGAAATCACAGCGACATCGGCATTTTGAAATTCTGGCTGTTCTAGCATTTCTACTGCATGCTGCATCGCCGGAATAATATCGGTGCCACCATGAAAGGACTGACTCAGAAAATGAATCAGGCCATCCAATGCAGTATTCGTATTTAAACTCAGTGCTGTCAAATTAGTGGAGAAGTTAATCAGGTACATTGGGCGCTTTTCCCGCATCGCCTGAATGCCCAGGTACAGGCAAATAGCTTTGGAAATCAGTTCCGGCTGGCCATGCATGGAACCGCTGGTATCTAGACAGACAACCATAGGCCCTTTCTGTCCCAGCTTTTTCTTGGCATGCCGAGAATCTTCAATCACCCGGCCAGACTGCTGCCCCTGCATATGAAAGCTCATCAGATTAGATTCGAGATACTTCAGATCAAACAGAATCTGCAGGTCCGGATCAGACAATAGCGCCAGCTCATTGGGTAGAGCCAGATTCGGATCTTGCCCCAACGAAATTCCGGTAATTTCTTCATGTGCTTGTTGACGTATCTGTTCTTGAGCCTGAAAGTCATATTTGGCAGCAAAGTTTTTACGTGGATAGCGAGATGGCTGTGCTGATCCAATCATCCTGCATAAACGTATCAGTTCGGCATCCTGTTCCAGATAGTGACTCCACTGCTCAAACTGCTGTACATCCTGCTGGGTCAGTTTGCCACTGGAATAATCCAGAAAGATGCCAGTATCTGCACCGAGACTATCCTTATAGCGGGACATTTTTTGCAGCGAAGCCAAAAAATCTTTAATCTCTTCTAGGAATGTATCCCGTAGCAATGCCAGCTGTTCAAATTCCCAATGTGCTACCGCTTCAGTTAGCTTACGTTGCCATTTTTCTTTCATCAACTGGAACTGCAACTGAGTGACGCTGTGCTTCGCCTGTTGCAGCTGATACTGCCAAAAATCGCTTAGATCTGGCAGACCAATTTGCTGAGTAAAACTTTGGTATTGCTCCAGTATCTGCTGAAACTGTGCTGCATTAACCTGCTCTAGTTGCAGCCAATATTCCAAATGCTGCTGCGCTTCCTGATAAGGATGCTGTTCATCCAGATTATTTTTGGCCTGATAGGCCCACTCCTGCACTTTTTCATCCAACCATTGTGCCGTTTTATGGTCATTCAGCCAATGCTTGAGTGTGGACTGGCGCAGTTCATCGTATAGTTGATCGGTCAGCCTTTCTAATGATTGCTGTGTCTGTAACGGTGAACGCAGGTTTAGCTTCTGCATAACTGTTCCAGACGGGCACAATCCTGCATCTGCAGCTGATAGCGTTCCAGCTGTTGTTGCATGCCTTGTTGTAGTTGCTGAATATCTACATCCTGTACAAATGGTGAATCAAGGGCCGCTCTTTCTGTTTCAAGATGTTGCTGCATGCGGGCTACATCTGCCTGCAGTTTCTGTTTCAGTTGTTTAAGTTGTTGCAGCAGATCAATGCGCACTTCGCTGGCTACACTACTACGTGTAGTGCCTTTACTGTGTTTAATATAAGGCGAAACCGTTTCTTCCAGCCCGTAATAACCACCTTTCAGGGTACACATGCGCGATCCGTTAAAATTACAGACGATACCGCGGATTTCTTCACCACTTTCATCCACCGCGAAGAAATCTTTTTTGGTGCCCATCTTGTTTAGCTCCAAATACAGCACTTTATCTTTGTAGTGATGATCCAGATTGTTGACAGCGCGTAGATATTCTTTATCACGAATCAGGTAGCTTTCATACACATCATCGGTATAGTAAAAGCTGTTCAAGATATTCTGTTCCAGCGTTTCTTTTTCTATGGTCAGTGTTTCCAGCTCTGAATCAAAAGCCAGACCAGTTTCCAGGATAGCGCTATCTACAGCCTGATTGACCAATGGCACATCTTCCACCTGATTCCAGAGACAGTGTTTGAGGAGAAATAGATCATTCAACTGCACCTGGCTACGCTCATTTAAAAATGCGGCCGCTTTGACCAGATAGGCAGTTCGTTGCCAGCGACGGTCAGAGACATAGACCTGATGATCTTCATAGCTATGATTTAGTCGCTGTTTGATCTCATCAAATACTGCCAGCACATACGCTGGCAGCTCAACTTCATGAATCTGATTACGCCATTCAGCTAGTTCATGTTTTTTAATTTTTAGGGCTTCATCAACTTCAGGTTTCGCGCGTGCCGGCTTGGCTTGCAGCAATGCATGAAAATTGGTTGTCTGCTCAATCGGAGGCACAGTCAGGCGTAAAATAAAGCGGTCATATAATGCATCCAGTCCCTGATTCGGTTCTGGAATCTCATTGGATGCACTCATCAACACCTTTAAGGGCACCTGCTGAATCATATCCCCATTTTTAAAGATGCGCTCATTCACCAGCGTTAATAATGTATTCAGAATTGCCGGACTTGCTTTCCAGATTTCATCCAGAAAAGCGAAGTCTGCTTTTGGCAAATAGTGCTCGGTTTTGCGGATGTATTGATCTTCTTTCAACGCCTTGATCGAGACTGGCCCGAAAATTTCTTCCGGCGTACTGAAACGGTTCATCAAATATTCAAAATATTCTGCCACTTCAAAAGCACAAGCGATGCGGCGCGAAATCAGGCTTTTGGCAGTCCCCGGATGACCATACAGAAAGGTATTCATCCCCGCTGCTCCTGCCAGCAAACTCAGGGCGATAATATGTTCGCGCTCATACATATTTGCACTGATGGCAGAAATGAGAGTATGGATGCGCGCTTTCATAAATGAACTACCTGTTTGGAATCGAACTATTGTAACTTTCCAGCAGTTTGGATGAAACCGTGCAAGCTAACTTGCACAGCTTAAAAATAGGATGCTAAGGTTTGTCTATATATTTCACCCATTTCCCTGCACTGTGCCCTATGTTGTTGCTGAAACTACTGCCCTTTCTGATCAGGCTGCTCAAACTGGATCGCTTTAAATGCCGCCCACTCACTGAAGGTGAAATCCAAATGTGCCATTCAGTGTTTGGCACCCGAATTGATTACAGTAAAGTGCATGTCATGAATCATCCTTTCCTGCCCTGGCAACCGAAACATATCTTGATGGCACCTGTAGGATATGTTCATGTGCGCAATATTCTTTTTAAGGAGGATTATTCCAAAGAGAATGCGAGTTTTCGCGCCGTATTTATTCATGAGATGACCCATATTTTCCAGCATCAGCATGGCATTAATGTGGTGTTGCGAGGTGCAATTTTACAAACCGCTTATTTTTTAAGTTTTGGCAAATATAATCCCTATCAATATACCTATATTCCGGGTAAGTCTTTCTGGCACTATAACATCGAACAGCAAGGCGATATTGCACGTGATATTTATCTTAAGAAAATACCCAATATTATTCAGGAACTGGAATAGTTTTTTTAGAGCTAAAATCCTAATTTTTCACACAACATACTCACTTCAGACGGATTCCTTACAAAAGCATAAGCGTTCGTTTTATTTTTAATGATACAGTTGCATTTCAACAATAAATCTATGCAAACAACGCTAGCATCTGCTTCAAAATTCGATAGAATAACTCATGTCTGATATTTTCCTCCCAATAATTGAGATTAAATATCACGCTTTATGATTGTGTTTAAAATTTATAGCCATTTGGCATTATGTTAGTACACCCCAATTGCACTCTACTGAAGAACTATAATTTTAAATATCAGCCGATTAGTGCAAAAAATCTATCAGGATTAGGATTTAGTTGGAATGAAAAGTTTTAAAATTGCCCTTGCTCAATTCTCTCCACATGTAGGCAATATCGACGCAAATACGCAAAAAATTATCGAACAGGCCAATCTGGCAAAAAAAGACAATGCTGATCTGATTATCTTTCCAGAACTTTCGATTCTTGGTTACCCTGCAGAAGATTTAATTCTGCGTCCAAGTTTGACCAAACGTACTCAACAGGCATTTGATCAACTGGCACAAGTCAAAGACATCGTGATGATATTTGGTTTTGTGAATGTGGCTGAAGATGGTCAGCGTTTTAACTCTGCTGCTGTGATGAAAGATGGTCAGGTACTGGGTGTTTATAACAAGCAGACACTACCTAATTACAGCGTTTTTGATGAAAAGCGTTATTTCAATAAAGGCCATCAACACCTGGTCTTTGAATACCTCGGTCACAAGTTTGGCGTACTGATTTGCGAAGATGTCTGGTCTTTAAATACGGTGCAGCAATTGGCTCAGCTTAATATCGATACTGCCCTGGTACTGAACTCTTCACCTTATGAAGTCGGCAAACCACAGCACCGTATCGATACTATGGCTGCATTGGTCAAAGAACTGAATATCAATCTAGTTTACTGTAACCAGGTCGGTGGACAGGATGATCTGGTCTTTGACGGCACTAGCTTTGTTCTGAATAAAACCGGTGAACTGGCACTGCAAGCTCCAAGCTTCCAGGAAGGCCTGCATCTGGTGGAATTCGATGCTGAACAACAAGCTTTCAGTAAAGGTACCGTAACTCCTGTACTGGACACCATGGCAGAGATTTATCAAAGCTTGGTGGTTGGCACACGTGATTATGTGCAACGTTCTGGCTTCCCGGGTGTCATTCTAGGTCTGTCTGGCGGGATCGACTCTGCATTGACTTTAGCCATTGCCGTGGATGCCTTGGGTGCTGACAAAGTCCAAGCAGTGATGATGCCTTATACTTATACTGCGCAAATCAGTGTAGAAGATGCAGCAGAACAGGCCAAAACTCTAGGCGTGACTTTCGGTATTGCAGAAATCAACCCAATTGTTAATGGCTTCCTGCAAACCTTGTATCCATTCTTTGGCGATGCGCCAGTGGATGCAACCGAAGAAAACCTACAAGCACGTTCACGCGGCACACTGCTGATGGCATTATCCAACAAGTTTGGTAACCTGGTACTTTCTACCGGCAACAAATCTGAACTTTCTGTAGGCTACTGTACTCTGTACGGTGATATGGTTGGTGGTTTCGCAGTACTGAAAGACGTCTACAAAACCATTGTATTTGAACTGGCGAAATACCGTAATAGCATTGCTGAAACTCCAGTGATTCCTGAACGTGTCATCACTCGTCCACCTTCAGCAGAACTTCGCCCAGACCAAGTGGATCAGGACTCATTACCTCCATACGAAGTGCTGGATGCAATCCTGTACTCTTATATCGAAGAAGATCAAAGCCAAGATGACATCATTGCCAAAGGCTTTGATGAAGAGGTAGTAAAACGCGTGATTCGTCTGGTGGATATCAACGAATACAAACGCCGCCAAGGTGCAATCGGTCCTCGTATCAGCTCACGTTCCTTTAGCCGTGAACGCCGTTACCCAATCGTGAATGGCTGGAAACCGGGCGTCTAAGACTCCTCTTTTCTGAAAAGACAGAAATTCAAAATCGCTTAAGTCCGCTTAGGCGATTTTTTTATTTTTGATGTCTGAATGATGGGGATTTCCAAAGAAACGAATTACAGAAATTTAGATTTAGGATTCAGAAGAATAGTGCAACAGTTTTGGAAGAATAAAATATTTTTTTTAAACACAAAAAAAGAGACCAAGCTGAGAGCTTGGTCTATAAAAATGGTGGCTATGACGAGACTTGAACTTGTGACCCCCGCATTATGAGTGCGGTGCTCTAACCAACTGAGCTACATAGCCGTAAACTGTGTGCGCATTATCTTAACTTCCTCCCCCATCGTCAAGCATTTTTACAGGTAAATGTTCAGTCTTTATGCAATCATGTAATAATCATTTAAAAATTAAACAAATTCATCATCTTAATATTTATTCTAGTTTTTACCTAGAATTCCTCTTCTGATCTATTGAGTAAAAAGAAGGAGTTAATCAACATACTATTTATTTTTAAATCACCCGTCCAGAAAGATCAGCAAAGAATGTATTTTCAAGCAACTATTTTATTTTAGAAAATACCTCCAACCATATCCGCTTAGGCCCGCAAGTTTAAAATGATTAGCAGCTAAATAAATTTAATAAACCATTCATACAAAGCTCTTTCCCCCTCCATTGCAGCAACAAGAACCCAAATGATTTAACCATTCCCAAGATCAATCATTTAAAGACTCCAAATAAGATTTTTCTACTACTGGAATTTTAGCTTAATTTTTCATCTATCTATTCAAACTAATTTTCCTGAATTCCTACGAATTTAGCTGGTTTTATTTCTCATCAATAGAGTATATGATCAAACTATAAGCAGGAAATTTTAGCCCGGACAACCGGTTCATAATTATAAAACTTTGCTTCCGTAAGGAGATTGGTTATGTCTTTTCAAAATATTTTAGTTCCTATTGATGGTTCACAAACTTCACTTGCTGCTGTAGATAAGGCTGTAGAACTGGCCAAAGCATTTAACAGCAAAATCACCGTGGTTCAGGTGATGACTCTAGACCCTTATATCGCTGCTGAATACATCACAGCAGCACAAACCAATGACCTGATTGAACGTGCGCGCACTTCCATTCAGCAAAACTTGGATGAAGCGAAAAAACGTTTTGAAGCTGCAGGTGTTCAAGTAGAAACCCAGTTATTAGAAGGCCAGGTGGTGAATACCGAAATCACCAAAGCCGCAAAAACTTTAGGTGCTGACCTGATTGTGATCGGTTCACATGGTCGTACTGGCTTCAAGAAATTTTTCTTGGGTAGCGTGGCGCAAAGCATTCTTGGACAGGCTGAAATTCCAGTGCTGGTGGTACGCGGTCACGACTAAGCCTTGATTCTCTATCTCTAAAATACCTCATCTCCGCATGGGGTATTTTTATGCATGCAAACCATCCCATCGATAAACTTTTAGATTCACTTTATCCCCTATCACCACCACACCTTCTTGCATTAATTTAGCCGCCTGTATATTCATTCCCTGCTCATCCAGCTTATGCACACTAATTTTGCCTTGAGAATTAATCACCCGATGCCAAGGCAAGTCTGAAGATGCATCCATTTCCTTGAGTACACGTCCGACCAGTCGCGCATGCCGTGGCAATCCTGCAAGTTTGGCAATCTGGCCATAGCTTGCCACTTTACCTTTTGGAATCAAGGCTACGACGCTAAGAATCATTTGGGCAAGTTCATCACTGAATCTGGCTGGCATCATTAATATTCCTTTTACTCTGTCCTGATCATACTCATTTCAATATCAGCTCGCCAAGTTAAGGCACAGGCAATAAAAAAAGAGAATCCGGAGATTCTCTTTTTAGCATAAGCAAGAAATTAGAAGTTGTCCGGACTTTCCAGACGTTTTACTTCCTGCACTTTTTCCGGATTATGTACTGCTGCCACACCATCCTCATCTTTCTCATCAATTAAGGTTTCTGGCTGATATACAGTAATGGTTTCATTACCCTGCGCATCTTCACCGATAATATACTTAAAGCCTTTGCGATTCATTCGATGGCACAACCGTTGATACCAGCCTTTCCAACCCAGGGTTTCTTCATTTGGGTTGTGATAAAACGCATTCATTACGGCCGGCAGCCCCAGTCCACACACCACACCGGAGAGCAGCACTACAATAAAGGTATAGCCAATCAGGATACTGCTATATTCTTCCAGCTCCGGAATATTAGCAACCGCAAGAATCAGTGCCAGCGAAATCCCCCCACGGACACCACCCCAAGACAGAATTGCCAGACTGCCGTTGTAACGCTTTCTGCGCAGATGTGGGAACATTGAGAAAGATAAAAAGTTCGCTGCAAAACGCGCAACGTGCAAGATAATAAAGGCCACGATCCCGCCCAGAATCAGACTGGTACTCAGGTCAATAATAAACAGTTCCAGACCAATCAGCGTAAACAAGAAGGAATTAATAATCCCTTCCACGGTATGCCAGAAATGGTTGACGTCACCGATATCGGCATCGGCCAGAATTTCTTTCCACTTGTTACCGACAATCAGACCACCAATCACACAGGCAATAGGTGCAGACGCATGGGCTAACAATGCCACCAGATAAGAACCACAGGCCAATAATGAGGTGGTCAGAATCAGCGATTCCATTTCATGCTTACCACGAAGAATACGCAACATCGCCCAACCAAATACCACACCGATCAGCACGGCGACGACAATCTCATATAGCAGCGTTTGCAATACACCCAGAATAGTAAAGCTTTCCCCTTGCAATACATTCAGCAAGGTCATAAACAAGGCAATACACATTGCGTCATTAAATAGCGACTCGCCTTCCAGTTTCACCATCAGGTGATACGGCGCACGCACCGAACTGAGTACCCCTTTGATTCCGATCGGGTCGGTAGCCCCCAAGGCGGCGCCAAGCAGCAGAAGTACCACTAAATCAACATGTTTGCCGATCAGGAATTGATACCCATAAAGTGCTAAGCCAAAGAATACTGCACAGAATACCAGTGCCAGACTCGCCAGAATCCCGATGGGACGCCAGTGGTTACGTAAATCAGACACCTTAAATTTCAGCGCAGATGAAGTCAGGATGAAACAGATCACCCCATTGATCAGGAAATCATAGAAATCAATATGCCGGACTGCATTTTCAATATTGGTAATATTAATGCTGAAAAAAGGATTGCCATGTAGCAGACTCGCGCCCCATTGCAGGATAAACACGAAAATCGCGGAAACAATCGGCACCCCAATCGCTTGAGGAAAGCCGAGGACCCGCTTATTAAATAGTGTCGTGGCAATGGATAGGGCAAAAACAACGGTGAGAAGTTGTAAGAAAAAGAAATTTCCCATGGATTTCCTTAAAAAATGCAGCCCACGCCTGAGAAAAGTGCCGGCCTATCAAAAAATAAAATATCTAGCAAAGAGGTATTTCCGGGTGAAATAAGTTTAATCCCCTTTCCCAGGCTTTTGAGTTAAGTTTCTTTTCAAGGATTTTAACTGATGAATTATCATACAATTCAATCATCATTTCTCATATATGCTTCGGCGTAATTTTTAACAGTTCTTTCATGCTTCAAATAGGGAAAACTATTTTTCGCCTATATCTGGCCATAATATTTTTCTAGTCATACTTTCGTTGTGCTTGACCTATTTTGCCCAAATTCAGGAAATTCTGCAGGTGGATCAAAACTATCAGCAAGTTTAACCTCTGACTTTAACCAGCAGTCCATCTGAGCAATAGATATTAGTCTCCAATAACCCAAAACCGGACAATGCTGTGTTTGTTCTCAACTGAGAAAAAGCAGATTTTATTTATCCCAAACATTCGATTCAGCAGTTTTATCATCACGACATTTCTAACCTGAAATTTACAGTATTTAGGATCGGTCTATTTGCAATTGCTGTCTTATTTATCTGTTTTAATCTGATTAAAGACTTCCGCCATTTTTAAGCTAATAATTTAAATATTGAGCAAAAAATAAAGGAGCATTTCTGCTCCTTTATTCGTTCTACAAAAAACTGAAATATTAAACAGCTTTAAATTCCTTTATTAAAAGTATCGCAGTCCGCCATTTGCCCCGATTTCAGACCGGTATTAAACCACTGCATCCGCTGTGCGCTGGTACCATGGGTAAAGCTGTCAGGTACTGCATGCCCTTGGGCTTTTTTCTGTAAATAGTCATCACCAATCTTATGTGCAGCATCCATCGCTTCTTGCACGTCACCCTGTTCCAGAAACTGGGTACGTTCATGGTTATGATATGCCCACACCCCTGCCAGACAGTCGGCTTGTAATTCTTGATACACAGATAACTTATTCGCCTGCGCTTTGGTCGCCTGCTGACGTGCCTGTTGTACCTGTGAAGAAATGCCTAACAAGGTCTGAATATGATGTCCAACCTCATGTGCCACCACATACGCCTGAGCAAAATCACCCGCCTGGTCATTACGAGACAATTCAGTTTGATTCTGCTCGCCACTGATGTCCATCTGGGTACGCATATCTTTAAAGAAAGACGTATCGATATACACTCTCTGGTCTGCTGGGCAATAGAACGGCCCCATGGCGGATTGTGCGGTACCACAACCGGAATTCACTACACCACTAAACATCACCAGTTTTGGTGGCGTATATTGCTGGTTCAGCTGCTGCTGGAAGACTTGTGACCAGGTATCCTCTGTATCTGCGAGCACAGTACCGACAAATTCCATCGCTTCCTGTTGCTCAGGAGTAGGATTATCCAGACCACTCGTTTCTGCACTGGAAACATTTTGAGTCACTTGTTTGGTGGCTTGATAAGCCTGTTGCGGATCGACACCAAAAAATTTCCAGGCCACAAAGGCCACGATCAGGCCAAGAATACTGATCCCACCCGCTTTAGCCCCTCCGCCACGGCGGTCTTCTACATTGCTACTAACTCGACGACCTTTCCAGCGCATAGTGATTTCCTTATAGTTTACTTCAGCTTATTTTAGCGAGTCAGGATTAATTATGCCTGCTTCGATTTAGATTTAATCTTTTGAATTAAAGCAATTACGATAAATACTAGCAACCCGGCAATAAAACCAATCACCAAATTAATAAATGTTGGAGTAACCGCACCCACAATACTCCCCATTGTCGGAATATGCTCGACATACTCTACGGAATCTTCGGTGAAATGATGGAACCATGGGATGGTATGCGCAATAATCCCGCCTCCAACTAGGAACATGGCAATCGTTCCTACAATCGTTAGCGTCTTCATAAGCTTGGGCGCAAAAGCCAGCAAACCACGCCCCACACTTTGTTTGAAACTTGATGCCTGCTCGGTTAGGTATAATCCCAGATCATCAATTTTTACAATCATGGCCACAAAGCCATACACTCCGATCGTCATCAACACCGCAATTGCCGAGAGTACCATCACCTTAGTCGTAAAAGCTGCAGTAGCGACAGTACCTAGCGAAATCACAACAATTTCAGCCGACAAAATAAAGTCAGTACGAATCGCACCTTTAATTTTGTCTTTTTCGAATTGCACCAGATCTGTTTCAATTGTGGTTAATTCTGCTTCAGCTTCTTCTTCAGTCTTGGCTTTTTTGTGCTTTAGGCTATGTAGCACCTTTTCCACGCCTTCATAACACAGAAACAGACCACCAATCATTAATAAAGGATTGATTAACCATGGTGCGACTACGCTGATCAGCAAAGCCAAAGGAACAAGAATGAGTTTATTAACGAAGGAGCCTTTGGCGACACCCCATACTACAGGAAGCTCACGTTCTGAACGTACACCACTCACTTGCTGAGCATTGAGCGCCAAATCATCCCCCAATACCCCAGCCGTCTTTTTTGCCGCCATTTTACTCATGACCGCAACATCGTCCAGAACCGTGGCAATATCATCCAGTAATATTAATAAGCTACTCGCCATTCTTGTTATTCCTTATAAATGTAGAAATATTCTACTCACAAACAAGCTTCAAGATTGTATTTGCTTCTTTAAATTCCTAGATTTTTTACAGCAGGCATTTATTGTGACTGACATTCAAAAACAGAATGCCGTACAATGTTGCGATCCTAAAAATTTTGAATGTAGTACGACTACTGTTTTGGAATAGATAATGAGTAATCAAGATAATCGTCCAGTGATCTTGACTGGCGACCGTCCTACCGGACAACTTCACCTCGGTCACTTTGTTGGTTCTTTGCGTTCTCGCGTGGGTTTACAGGATTCGCACCATCAACATTTGCTGCTTGCTGACGCTCAGGCCCTGACAGACAATGCAGATAACTTCGAAAAAGTACGTCGTAATATCATTGAAGTTGCAACTGACTATCTTGCTGTCGGTATTGATCCGACTAAAACTACGATCTGTGTACAGTCTTGCCTGCCCGCGCTGAATGAGCTGACCATGCTGTACCTGAACTTCGTAACGGTTTCTCGTCTGGAACGTAACCCAACGATTAAATCTGAAATCCAGATGCGTGGCTTCGAGCGTGATATTCCAGCGGGCTTCCTGTGCTACCCAGTCGCTCAAGCTGCTGACATTACTGCATTCAAGGCAACTGTCGTTCCAGTGGGTGAAGACCAGATTCCAATGATCGAACAGACCAATGAAATCGTGCGTCGTCTGAACCGTCAGGTGGGTCGTGAATTACTGCCTGAATGTAAAGCACTACTGTCAAATGTTGGCCGTCTACCTGGTTTTGATGGTAAGGCGAAAATGTCGAAATCTTTAGGCAATACTATTGTTCTTGATGCATCGGATAAAGACATCAAAAAAGCAGTCAATGCAATGTATACCGACCCGAACCACCTGCGTATTGAAGATCCAGGCCAAGTTGAAGGTAATGTGGTATTTACTTATCTTGATGCATTCGATCCTAACAAAGAAGAACTGGAAGAGCTAAAAGCGCATTACCGTCGCGGTGGTTTAGGCGATGGCGTGGTGAAAAAACGTCTGGAAGGCATCCTGAAAGAGCTGATCGGCCCAATCCGTGAACGTCGTATGGAACTTCAAAAAGATCCTGACTACATCATGGATGTCCTGAAAACAGGTACTGATAAATGCCGTGATATTACTCAGGCAACTTTAGATGAAGTGAAAAATGCACTCGGTGTGTTTCACTTCTAAGTCCGGAAAAAAGCTTTAAAATACTGAAAAGCCCTTCTCATGAAGTAATGCCAGTCAGTTAAGAGATTGACTGGCTTTTTCTTGGGTATTTTTGAGGTTTTCCTTTTACAACCCTTGGATAACTCCTCACTCTTCTCTCAGGTATAACATACCGATTAGATTTCTCCATTAAACTTTCCAGATGTTTGGGTAGATTACCTGCAGAAGCCAAAGAGTCGAATCTGAGTAAATTAAGAAGGGCAATAGATGCAATATGAAAACTGATCCTCAACGGGCTTACTTTGGCACGTTGAGCCATATATTTCATTTGTCTTCTTAGAACATTATAAGCAATCAAGACACCCCATAATTCTTGATAAATTAAGTCTGGCTGTTTGCTCCTTAAGTGCTTACCTTCCTGTAAATTGCTTTTAATTTCTCGGTAACACATTTCAATTTCCCAACGCTGAGCATATAACTTTGCCAAGGCTATAAGTGGGTATGTCTTTGAATCTAATAATGAAGTAATGTAACGTCTGATTTTTCCTGCCTGCTCAACTTCAATTAAACGTGCTTCCCAGTAATCTCCTAATGCTGGATTAAGTTTTTTGGCTCTTGCTGATATTGGCATCCTGATATGAAAATCATGTGGGGAATTCCGTTTAATTATGTCATAACGTAAATTATCTTTTGCTCGCATCAGCCAATGACTTGATTCTCCACGTGTTTGCCAGCCTATTAAAAAATCAGCAGAGAAATAAGCTCGATCAAACAAAGTAATACTTTGTGCTGGAGGAGATAATTGATTTACTAATGTGAGTTCACCTTGATCCATACTGCCTATTTGGGCATCTATGATTTCATGAGTATTGGTATTCACTAGACACGTGGCTCTAACTTGTGGGTAAGGTGCTACAGCAGTTTTACCTTTAGATGAGCCAAAATGATTAAAATTCTCCTTGGTCAGTGGCATAGACCAAACCACCCCGTCAACAGCACATACACTAAGACCTTGAAAGGTTGAATATTGTTGTTGTGATTCATCAAACCATGCTTGGCTGATTAAGGAGAATAAGGCGGCTAAGGGTTCTCGACCTAAACGTTGTCGAGCTTGGACAGCTGCACTAGGAACACAATAATCTGTTGTACCAAACACGAGTTTTAATTGTTCTACCACATAGCTGATGGGTTGATTGCGAAACAAGGCAAGCCCAAGAACAAGCCAAACCACGTGCTCAGCAGGTAATTTTCTCCTTCTGATCGATGCCTTACCTGTTTGATGCAGAGATGTTTCAATCCAATTTAAGTCAATAAGTTCACAAAAATGGCTAAGTGATGGGAGAGCATGTTCAAGAGTGGATTCTAAATGTTCAGATAAAGACATAAAAAAATGAGCGTATTTACATACACTCATTTTTACTACATTTTGCTAATATTTGCTTAACTGACTGGCATTACTTCTCATGAAGGGCTTTTTTGTGAGTCATCTCCATAATTAGTTCATATTATGGAATTTAAGTCACAGAACTGTTTAAAAACTTACTTTAGTTAACAGCACTTAACACGTTTACCAATGTAATAAAGGCTGGATGGTTTTATTCTGATTACATATTCAGGAAACAGCAAGAAACATTCTCCACAGTTTCATTTGCAATAAGTTTTTCCTTTTTCTACGCAATGACAACCCCAATCATTGCGTTTTTTTTGTCTGCCGTTTTTGTAAGAAGCCATTCTAGCCTAGAGGAGTCTATCACAATGTTCGGCTTATGTGACAAAAAGTAATCATAAAAAAAACCCGCATCATGTGCGGGGTTTTTTCGTGCTTAGACTTAAGCGTGTTTATGACGCATGTGCGGGAACAGGATTACGTCACGGATACTTGGTGCATTAGTAAAGATCATTACCAGACGGTCGATCCCGATACCTTCACCTGCTGTTGGAGGCAAACCGTATTCTAGTGCTTCAATGAAGTCAGCATCATAATGCATTGCTTCATCATCACCTGCATCTTTCTCAGCAACCTGAGCCTGGAAGCGTTCAGCCTGGTCAATCGGGTCATTCAATTCCGAGAAGCCATTCGCCAGCTCACGACCACCGATGAAGAATTCAAAACGATCCGTGATATGTGGGTTTTCATCATTACGACGAGCCAGTGGAGAAGTTTCCGCGGGGTATTCAGTGACGAAAGTTGGCTGACGCAGTTTGGTTTCTACAGTTTCTTCAAACACGATGGTTTGCAGTTTGCCCAGACCGAAACCTGGTTTCACTTCTTCTTTCAGCTCTTCACGCACGAATTTCGCCAGGAATTCACGGTCATTCACGTTTTCAGGTGTGAATTGTGGATTGTGCTCAAGAATCGCATCAAACATGGAGATTTTCTTGAATGGACCTTTAAAGCTATACACTTCATCGCCATAAGGCACGTCAGTTGTACCCAGGATATCCAATGCTAGTTTTTCCAGCATCTGTTCAGTCAGTTCCATCAGATCTTTATAGTCTGCATAAGCCTGGTAGAACTCGATCATGGTGAATTCTGGGTTGTGACGGGTCGAAACACCTTCATTACGGAAGTTACGGTTGATTTCGAAGACACGTTCAAAACCACCTACAACCAGACGTTTCAGGTAAAGCTCTGGCGCAATACGCAGGAACAGTGGCATATCCAAAGCGTTGTGGTGTGTTTCGAATGGACGTGCAGACGCACCGCCTGGAATCACGTGCATCATTGGTGTTTCCACTTCCATGAAGCGTTTTTCAGTCAGGTAGCTACGGATACCAGCAACCACTTTGGCACGGATTTCAAAAGTTTTACGGGTTTCTTCGTTAACAATCAGATCCAGATAACGTTTACGATATTTCACTTCTGTGTCAGTCAGACCATGGAATTTGTCTGGCAGTGGACGTAGTGATTTAGTTAACAATTCAAAATGTTCGATATGAACATAAAGATCACCTTTACCAGAACGGCCGATATAACCTTTTGCTGCGATGATATCGCCCAGATCCAGTGATTTGATGGTTGCCAGTGTATCGGTATCCAGTTCTTTACGTGGTACATACAGCTGGATACGGCCAGTCATGTCCTGGATCACGATGAATGAACCACGGTTCAACATCACACGACCCGCAACTTTTACATAAACCTTTTCGCCTGCTTCAATTTCTTCTTTTGATTTATCAGCGAACTGGTCTTGAAGGTCTTGTGCATAATGTTCACGCTTGAAGGTATTTGGCCATGGGCTCTTACCTGTTTCCTTGGCGTGGTCTTCAATCTGCTTTAACTTGGCATGACGCTGTGCAATTAAATCGTTTTCGGAAATGTGTTGTTCAGAAGTCGATTGAGCGTTAGTTTGCGTCATCTCTGCCTCGAATAAGATTAGTTTAAAAATAGAAGGTGCATACAATAGCAGATTTTGACACTAAATCGTAGCGTCATCACTCATCTGAATTCTCTTTTCTGCTCAAATCTATCCTTTCCCTATAAATTTATTCCTGTCAGACAACCGCCAACTCTTAACAAAGAAGAATTTGTTAAAAATTAATTGACCATTAATTCAAAAAATAACGTTTTGATATCAAAGTGGTGAAAGAATGCTTGCGACCTTTGGGTTAATTCTTTCGTTGGGCAAAATCTCTTAGACCAAATGCTAACTTCTTTCATTGTATAGACGTTCTACAATGTGCTCAGACGCAAATCATTGCTGGACCAGAAAACAAACGAATACGACGACCATAATGAGCCAATGCACTTCTAAAATCCTGTTTATTCATGGACTTGATTCTTCCAAAGAGTCAACAAAATTCCATGCTATCGATGCAGACAAAAAATATTGTATCGATGTGGATTATCGTAACCTCAATTATGTAACTGTAGCCGAATTTTATAGCGAAATTATTCAGAAAATTCAGCCAGATATCCTTGTCGGACATAGTTTGGGCGGTTACTGGGCCTTAAAGATGTCGCAGCGCTTCCAGATTCCTTGTGTGATTGCCAATCCAAGCCTGAATCCGAATTTCCGTGATGACTACCCTGCCATCTGTGATGAGGACCTGCAGCACGATATTCCTCAATTTGCCTATATCGAACTGGGCGATGAAATGCTGGACATGCATACAGTGCAGTCACAACTGGAAGATTATATGCATGTTGAAGCGGTTGCCGGGGGGCATCACCGTCTGGAACATCCGGAACGACTCAATCCACTGATTCTGCAAATTGAGCAGCTTTTGCAAAATCACTACATCATATAAAAATAACAGCCATAAAAAAGCCCCACAGGCTGTGAGGCTCTCAATTACCTAATCAGACTTAAGCCGCTTCTACTTCAGGCTTAGATTTGTCATCCAGTACAGTCCAGATATCCAGACCTAAGTCATTGTGCAGATCTGGCAGATCTAGGAAGATACTAGCACCCAGAACTTCATGATTACATTTAGCAGCCAGCTCACGTACCGCTTTTAAAGTACCACCAGTGGCCAATACATCATCAACAATAATCACTTTTTTAGACTGTACTTCAGCAGACATTTCCAGACGATCCAGACCATATTCCAGACTGTAACCGACACCCACGACTGGAGGTGGCAATTTACCTGCCTTACGAACCAGCAATAAGCCTTTTCCGGTACGCTGCGCCAACAGGCTAGCCAGCACGAAACCACGTGCTTCAACCGCAATAAAGCTGTCTACTTCTTCCAGCTTTTCAGCAGGAATGCTCGCAATCAAGGCATCAGTTAATGCACCGATGTTGTTCATGAAAAGCGGTGTCAAGTCAAAGAAGCAGATACCTGGCTTTGGAAAATCCTGGACAGTACGAATGTGAGACCACAATGAAGTAGACATATTGCTCATGGGAGATCATTAGATAAGAAAAAGGAACCCGCGAATTTTAAACTGTATTACGACTAAAGGATAGTGGAAATTGTGTATTTTTCCTGCAATTTCCCTCTTGACATTTCCATATCTATTTTTAATTCAGGGAATTATCATAGTGCTTTTTTAATAAAAATTTTAATGTTTATTCCAAGTACTATAACTCACTTCAGCAAAGTCAAATATTCTTCAGCTGGCACTCATCACCAGAAAAAAATCATCTTCGATTGATTCATCTAAATGGTGAATTTTCCAGCATATTTCAATCCATAAAAAAATTGAGCAAATGACATTTTCTGACCCGTATCGCTATTCTGCTTTTAATTTCACTGAATAAACTGTTATCCACTTTACTTTCTGAACAGAACTGCGTAAAAATTTAGCCAAATATGAATGCTGAAAATGCCATATTATTAGAGTCTTGCCTGTTCAGGTTTTTATCCAGCCCGAAGAATCGCTGGTTTTTGGAGAGTTACATGAAAAAATATCAATGCATCGTTTGTGGATGGATTTACGACGAAGCTGAAGGCTGGCCGCAGGACGGTATCGCACCAGGAACAAAATGGGAAGATATTCCAGATGACTGGACTTGCCCAGACTGTGGCGTATCTAAACTCGATTTTGAAATGATCGAAGTCTGATCACAGCCAGACAAAGGCCATTTTCAGTGGTCTTTTTTTATGCCCTTAAATACATACTAAAAAAGCATGGAGTTCAATATGCATCCTATCGTCATCATTGGTTCGGGTATGGCAGGTTATGCTGTCGCACGAGAGTTTCGTAAGCTTAATCCAGACCATGAACTGCTCATGATTTGCGCCGATGATGCGACCAATTATGCCAAGCCTACCCTGTCCAATGCTTTCGTCGGCAAAAAAGCGCCTGAAAATATTGCACTAGGTGATGCAGCAAAAATGGCAGCTCAACTGAATATGCGTATTGAAACTCATACCTGGGTGAAAGCGATTGATGCCGTAGCCCATGAACTCACTATTGCCAAAGACGGACAAGAACAGAAACAGCCTTATTCCAAACTGGTGCTGGCTGTCGGTGCCAATCCGATCCGTTTAGCCATTTCAGGTGATGGTAGTGATGACATTCACGTGGTGAACAACCTGACTGACTATAAAGCTTTCCGTACCAGCCTTGCAGCTCGTCAGGACAAGCGTGTTGTAATTCTAGGTGCAGGCCTGATCGGCTGTGAATTTGCCAATGACTTGCAACATACTGGTCATCAGGTCACCATCATTGACCTGGCACCATATCCATTAGTGCGTTTGCTGCCAGAACATGTGGCTAAAGCCTTCCAGCAAAATCTGGCAGAAACTGGCATCAAATTTGTCTTGGGTACTACGGTTGAAAAAGTCTCTAAAGTGGACAATGGTGACTATCTGGTAACGTTAGCCAATGGTCAGTCTGTGATTGCCGATGTAGTCTTGTCTGCTGTTGGCTTACAGCCAAATGCTTCTATGGCCAAAGCCTCTGGTGTACATGCAGTACGCGGTATCTTGACTAATGCGCATCTGGAAACCAACCTGCCAGACATTTACGCAGTCGGTGACTGTGCAGAAGTTAACGGGACTTTACTGCCTTATGTGATGCCGATCATGCAACAGGCGCGTGCCTTGGCAAAAACCCTGAATGGCGAATCGACTTCTGTGCACTACCCAGCAATGCCAGTGGCTGTCAAAACCCCAGCAGCACCATTAACCGTACTTCCGGCTCCTGCTGAAGTCGAAGTAACCTGGGAAACTGAAGAGTTTGACGATGGTATGCTGGCCAAAGCCACGGATAGCGAAGGCACACTTCGCGGCTTTGTATTACTCGGGCCAACTGCAGCAAAACAAAGACTTACACTGACTAAACAGGTCCCTGACTTGATTCCTGCAGCTGTTTAAGGTTTAAATACACAGGACATTCTTTGTACAGAATGTCCTTTTTTCAGGAAATTGGTCATGAACAGTGCCTTGCAATACAGTGTTTCCCCATACTCAGCTTTTATGCATGAAACCAAGGTCGATCTTGGTAATGGCATTGAACTGCATGTCGAAGTTGGCGGTTTAGAAAATCAGCCCACGCTGCTGTTAATCATGGGACTCGGTGCACAAATGCTGTTCTGGCCAGATTTTTTCTGTAAATCCCTAATTGACCAGGGCTTTCGTGTTATTCGTTTCGATAACCGTGATATCGGCCTATCTTCCAAGGTGCATCATAAAGGTCCACGCCTGAATACCTTGAAACTGATGGGACGTTTCATGCTGGGACTGGAAAATCAGGGCGCACCTTATACCCTGTATGACATGGCCGATGATGTCAGTCTGCTGATTGACTGCATGGGTCTCGATGAAGTTTATGTGCTGGGCGCATCGATGGGCGGCATGATTGCCCAGATTCTGGCAGCGCGTTATCCGGAAAAAGTGAAAAAGCTTGGTTTATTATTTACCAGCAATAACCAACCGCTGTTACCCCCTCCATTTCCAAAACAACTCTTTAGTCTAATTGGCAAGCCGGCTTCGCATGATGAAGATGGAATTGTCGACCACAGCCTAAAGCTTTTTAAAATCATTGGCTCACCGGGTTATGTCAACCAAATCGAAGCCATGCAGACCGCCCGCAAATTATATCAGCGAAGTTATTACCCAGCGGGTGTACTTCAACAGTTTTTAGCAATATTATGTACGGGCTCGTTGTTGCAACTGGATAAGCAAATTCCTCATGAGACGCTTGTGGTTCATGGCTCTCACGATCGCTTGCTCCCTCCCGGCCATGGTAAGGCTGTTGCAAAGGCAATATCAGGTGCTAAATTTGAATTAATTGATGGAATGGGGCATGATATCCCACCGCATTTTATTCCATATCTTAGCGAATTATTTGCTGATCATTTTAAATCATTAAATTAGGACACTATGGCTGCATTACCATCCCTAAGACAGCTGTCATACCTCGTAACACTGTCAGAGACGCTGCATTTTACAGAAGCTGCTCGCCGTTCTTTTGTGACTCAGTCCACCCTGTCTGGCGGGATCATGGAATTGGAGCGTTTGCTTGGTGGCGTTCTTGTTGAACGTGATCGTCAGAACGTACGTTTGACCCCGCTTGGTGAACAAGTGGTTGCACGCGCCCGTGTTCTACTGGCAGATGCTCAAGACCTGATGCGTTTAAGCCGCGAAATGAGCGAGCCGCTGACCGGCGACCTGCATCTTGGGGTGATTCCAACTATCGCGCCATTTATCCTGTCACAACTATTGGATGAAGTGCATAAACAGTTACCAAAAATCCAGCTGTACCTGCACGAAGCCCAAAGTGAAAAGATTGTGGAACGTCTGGAACACGGCAACCTGGATATGGTGGTGCTGGCACTGCCGTTTGATACTCGCAGCTTGAAAGTCGCTGAGATTGCCAAAGAAAGTCTGTACGTAGTTCATCACAAATCTGACCAGAATGCAGCAAATGCCAAAACACTAGAAGATCTGGATCTGTCTCGTCTGATGTTGCTGGAAGAAGGCCACTGTCTACGTGATCATGCTTTAAGTGCCTGTCCGATCGGTGAACGTAAAAATGATCACCGCCTGAAAGCAAGCTCACTACCGACACTGATTGAAATGGTTTCTTCTGATTTAGGCTTCACCCTGCTGCCAGAAATTGCAATTCATACCAATATGGTGAAAGCTAATTCAGAGCTTCAGGTGAACCGGATTAGTGGTGCACCAAGCCGTACTTTGGCTTTGGTAACACGTAAAAGTACACCGCTGCAAAGTGAATTCGATGTATTGCTACAGATTCTACAAAAAGTTACTCAACACTAATCTGCTAGACTAGCCCAAAAGGAGCACTTCGGTCGCTCCCTTTTTATTACCTAAATGATTTGAGATAGGCCGCAGAATAAGCTTTCGATTAAGCCGATTCAAAATAAAAAGAGGCCTCATTTTGAGCCTCTTTTTGAATGAAAATTGACGTATTACTTAAAGGTTTCTAACAGTACCCGCTGTGCATTATGCGGTGCTTCCCCTTCTGCCGGTTGTGCGCGTACCCAAGTACCATCACTTTGCAACAACCAGGCCTGCTGGTTGTCTTTCAGGTAGTTCAACAAACCTTGCTGATAGATGCGTTTTTTCAAGGTTTCATCTTCAATCGGGAAACAAGCTTCAACCCGGTTAAACAGGTTTCGGTCCATCCAGTCGGCACTTGAACAATAAATACGTGAATCGCCATTATTCAGGAAGTAATACACGCGGGTATGCTCCAGAAAACGACCGACAATAGAACGTACACGAATATTTTCCGACAAACCCGGTAAACCCGGACGTAGACAACAGATTGAACGGATGATCAGGTCAATCTTCACACCAGCTTGAGAAGCTTCATACAGCTTGTTAATCAGCTGCAGTTCGGTCAAAGCATTCACTTTGACGATGATCTGCGCTTTTTTGCCCACTTTGGCATTGGCAATTTCATTGTCGATGTAATTGATGAGTTGGGCATGCAAGGTAAATGGCGCATGTAGCAGCTTTTTCAGCTTGGCCATTTTGCCCATACCAGTCAGTTCCTGGAAGATCCGGTGCACATCTTCACACAAGTCTTTGTCCGTGGTCAGCAAACCATAGTCGGTATAGATACGCGCATTGCCAGCATGGTAGTTCCCGGTTCCGAGATGGACATAACGTACCAGCTTGTTGTTTTCTCGACGTACTACCAGAATCATCTTGGCATGGGTTTTATAACCCACGATGCCATACACCACGACTGCACCTGCTTCCTGCAGCACATTGGCTACGGCGATATTGGATTCTTCATCAAAACGTGCACGCAGTTCAATAACGGCGGTAACTTCCTTACCATTCCGCGCAGCTTCTGCCAGTACCTGCACGATTTCGGAATCTGCACCGCTGCGGTAAAGCGTCTGCTTGATCGCCAGCACCTGTGGATCGCGTGCCGCTTCACGCAGCAAAGAAATTACCGGAGAGAAAGACTCAAACGGATGATGCAGCAGGATGTCCTGCTTCTGCATCGCGCTAAAGATATTTTCCGATTTCTTCAGGACTTTAGGTACCACCGGGGTAAATGAGTCATAACGCAGATGTGGACGTTTAAAATTCGACAGTAAACGCGCCAGATTTACCGGACCGGCCACTTTATAGAGTTGCTCTTCTTCCAGGTCGAATTCATCCAGCAGGTACTGATAAATATGCTGAGGACAGTTTTCTGTCACTTCCAGACGCACGGCACGACCAAAACGGCGTGAGTTCAGCTCGCCTTTGAGGGCAATTGCCAGATCTTCCACATCTTCATTCAGTGCCAAGTCGGCATTACGGGTGACACGGAACTGATAGCATCCGGTTGCGGTCATGCCCGGAAACAGGTCAGAGACATGCTCGTGAATAATCGCAGACAGCATCACGTGGTGTTCTTTACCACCAGTCAGTTCATCCGGCAGACGTACCACACGTGGCAAGGAACGTGGTGCAGGAACCACAGCCAGATCGATCTGACGACCAAAGGCATCCTTCCCTTCCAGAGTTACGATAAAGTTCAGGGATTTATTGACCAGACGCGGGAATGGATGCGCTGGGTCCAAACTGATTGGAGTCAGTACGGGAGCGACCTGTTCCTGGAAATATTTTTTCACCCATTGCGATTGGGCTGGGGTTAACTCACCACGACGCAGGAAACAAATATCTTCTTCACGCAGTTTCGGCAAGATTTCTTCATTTAAAATACGATACTGTCGTTCAATCGCTGCATGGGCAGTTTTGGAAATCTGTTCTAGCACCTGTTTCGGCGTCAGGCCATCCGGACTACGGCTTTCATTGCCCAGATACAGCTGTTCCATCACCCCTGCTACACGGATCTCGAAGAACTCGTCCAGGTTACGGGAAAAGATCAGCAGGAAGTTCATACGTTCCAACAGAGGATGTAGTGGATCCACCGCCTGCTCCAGAACACGCAAATGGAAATCCAGAATAGACAGTTCCCGGTTAATATAGCGGTCGTTATAGGTATATTCAGTCTGTACTGTAGGGCTATTCGCTGCCGTATTCATATGGAACCTATATAAATTCTAAAGTCTTCATTCATTACTATCAGTATGCTTTAAATTTATGACATTTTCATAAAAAAAGCCCGATTTCTCGGGCTTGATGGTGAATATTTATAACAATATTTCCCTTAAGGAATTTCCGCATAACGCATATAGCGGTGAATCATATGCTTACGTGCCTTGAGCGCAGAGGCATGACGATGTTCTTCAAAGTATTTCGGATTGGTCAGAATCGCGGCCAAGAAGATGGCTTCATCTTTGGTCAGGCTTTCTGAAGTTTTGCCAAAATAGTGTTTGGCTGCGGCTTCGGCCCCATAAACATGATGACCGAACTCAATCGAGTTTAAATACACTTCCAGAATACGCTCTTTTGACCACATCCGTTCCATCATCCAAGTGGCAATCACTTCCTGGCCCTTACGCAAAAAAGAACGCTTGTTAAATAGGAATAGGTTTTTCGCCAGCTGCTGGGAAATAGTCGAACCACCTGCTACGACCTTGCCCTGCTCTTTGTTTTTACTCAATGCGGTCTGAATACCTTCCCAGTCAAAACCGTGGTGATGCATAAACTTGCCATCTTCAGCAGTGACCACGGCCTTTTTCAGGTTAGTACTGATCTCGTCATAAGGGCGCCATTGATGCTTGATCGGTACAGCTGGCTCACTCCAGTAATCCAGACGCATCATCATGGTAGTATCCACCGGCTTGAAACGCCACCAGGCCAGAGAGGCAAAAATCCAGAGCTGGATACATAGAAACACACTGAACAACAGCAGGAAGATTCGGATCAGAAAAGCTTTCATGTCAGTGTGTTACTCCTGAAGATGTCAATTTTTCGTGTTAAGCTTGTCGGAAAGATAAATACAGCACAAGAATAGCATGTCTGAATACGCACCGCCTTCCATTCACCGTAAACTGGACGTCCACGCCTGGTGGTTCACTGCCCTGTTGATTGCTGTGAATATCGGATTATTTGTCTGGCAGATTCTGACTGGCACCGATGCCAGCAGTCCGGGTACGCAAGACGCCATTCGCTGGGGAGCTGATTATGCACCTTTGACCTATCTGGCGGAACCCATTCGCGTATTTAGCAGCATGTTTTTTCATTTTGGTCTGATTCACTTGATGTTGAACATGTGGGCACTGTATATCTTTGGCAGTGTTGCCGAGCAGATGCTGGGACGAGCCTATTTCGTTGGTCTGTATCTCTGTGCTGGGCTGATGGGCAGTCTGCTCAGTGGTTATATGAGCATTCAAGATACCTATACACTGATCGAAGGCGGTGTCGCCAATCCTGAGCTATTTCCACGTGTCAGTGCCGGTGCTTCAGGTGCCGTGATGGGTCTTGGTGGTGCACTGACCATTATTTCCATTCTGCCAATTTTGCCGCGTCAGCGTTTTATTCTGGATAAAAAGACCCTGCTGATGGTAATGGGGATCAACCTGTTTATGGGCTTTATGATTGCCGGCATTAATAATGCCGCGCATATCGGCGGCATGATCATGGGTGCGGTACTTGCAGCCCTTTGGTATGCCGGGCAAAGACTACATAAGCCGGCAATCATTAATTTCATCGCCCTGCTTGCCGCCTTTGCAGCCTGCTATTTCATGTATCAATACAACCTTAAACTGCTTGAACCAATTCAGCCGCTCTGGGAAGAAGTACTGGAGATGATGCGTAAGCAACTGAACATCTAATTTACGTATCATCAATTTCTTATTGGTTTAATTCTCGCAAGCTTTGCAACGGGGGAATTTCACTGAGATAACTCAGTCGATAACGTCCAATCAAGGCACACAGCACCGTCATAAAGATTGGCAGAATTAGCCAGATTTCCCAATGTGGCTGAATCGGCAATTCCATGCGGTAGCTTGCCACCGCACTAATTACTTCCGCAAATAGGCAAGAGACAACGCCAGCACAGAATCCAATAAAACCAATTTCCAGACTAAGCATGGTTTTCAGTTTCTGCCTGGAGCTGCCAAAAGAGCGTAACAAGGCTACTTCCCGCTTGCGTTCATCCATCAGTAAATTCAGGCAGGCAATCAGCACCAACACCCCAGAAATACTGACCAGTAGTGCCAGTACAGTGACGATCTGCACCAGCACATTCACAATGCGTTTAATCTCGTTCAGGATCAGGCTGACATCAATAAATACAGTATTGGAAAATTGCTGGATCAACTGCACCAGTTTCGGCCGTTCCTGTTCCGGCACATAGAAACTCCCCAGATAACTGCCAGCATTAGCATCCATGGTATTCGGCGTAAAGATAAAGAAAAAGTTTGGACTAAAGCTTTCCCATTCCACACTACGCAGATTCACCACTTTGGCTTCCAGTGGGCCTTCCGGCAGACTAAAGGTCAGCTTGTCGCCAATCTTAATTCCAAGTTCTTCTGCAGTTGCTGCTTCGACCGACACTTCTCCCCGCTGTTTTAGTTCAGCCTGACCACTAACAATCACATTATCCTGCGGATAGCGATCGGTCTGGGTCAGGTTCAATTCACGACGGAGTGTATTGCTCTTTTTTACCAGTTCAGCAGAAAAAGGTTGGTCATTTTTGGCAATCAGACGACCGCGAATATTCGGATACAAAGGCGTACTTTTCCAGCCATTTGCTTCTACCCGTGATTTAAATGCCGGCATGTCAAACGGCGGCAAGCCATACACAAACTGGTTCGGTGTCCCTTCCGGCAATTGCTGCTGCCAGCGCTCCAGCAGATCGGTACGCAACACGGCCAGCACCGTAATCAAACTTAAACCGAGAGCCAAAGCGGTAATCTGTAAAGCGGTCTGATAAGGCGTACGGACATAAGTGGAGATTCTTGACTTGGAATTACGTAGAACTTTCAGTAAGCCCCAAACTGTCAGATACAGCACGGCACAGAGCAAAATTATCGCGCCTATCACCCAAGCCGTCAGCACAATATCCTCTGTCAGTACAATACTGAAAATGATCAGGCTGACAGTGCCACAGACCAGCATCCACAGCATGGAATGTACCGATTTTTCTTCCTGACGGATGACACGGATGGGTGGTGTGTTCAGCAACTGCCATAAGCTTGGCATTACAAAACCCAGTAACACCACTGCACTGGTCAGCATGGCAATTGGCAAGGGCCCCAGCAGCATCGCCGTAGCAGAGAACTCAAGCTGCAAGTTTGGAATCAGCTGTAGCATGAGCTGCAGCAAGCCATAACCCAATGCAACACCTATCACGCTACCAATCAGCATGGCGATTAAAAGCACTAAACCCAGCAAAGCCAGATAAGCGGCTAGAATCTGATTTTTAGTCGCGCCGATACAACGCATCAGGGCAATATGATCCTGATTCTGCTGCACATAACGCTGTGCAGTTAAGGCGATCGCAATACCACATAGCAAGATGGTGAGAATATTGGCCAGTTGCAGGAAGGTATCCAGATTGGCAATTGGCTTCATCAAGCGGGTATTGCTTTCATTGGCATTTCTGAGACGCAGGCTGTTCTGCTCTTCAAACTGCTCTTGATCCGCATCGGAATCCGATTCAGGTTTGATAATTTTTTTAAAATCTTTCTGATAGGCTTTAATGCTTTCTGGCTCACCTGCCATCAACAAACGGTAATCAATCCGGCTACCAACCTGAATCGCATTGGTTCTGGCTATATCAGCCTGAGAAATAATCACGGTTGGAGAAAAACCGGAAAAGCCTAGTTCCTGATTGGAGTCATAATCAATCACTGCGGTGATCTTAAACGCAGCGTCAGCAATATTAACCTGCTCCCCGACTTTAACCTTGAGCAAATCCATAGCACGTTGACTCAGCCAGATTTGGCCTGGCTGAATCTGCTTGGCAGCTGGTTTAACACGGAGCTCACCACGTAAGGGAAAAGCTGAATCAATGGCTTTGACATTGACCATGACAAATTCATCATGGGTATGTGCCATACTACCAAATACAGTGACTTCGGATTGTTGCAAGCCCAGCTGATCTGCTTTATCCCGCCAGCGATCTTCAATCGGTTCATTGTTGCTAAGCTGCAAATCCCCGGCCAGCATTTCTGCTGCCTGTAGTGCTACCGCATTCTGAATCTGTTCATTACTAAACTTGAGTGCAGTGGTCGCGCTAATCGCTAGAGTCAGGGCAATGATCAGCAGATAAATACCGGTGGTCTTAAAGCTCTGGGTCAGTAAAGGTCGGAAGAGATGCATATCATCCTCCATTCGCATGTTCAGTTAATTGACCATTGCTCAATTCAAAATGGCGCTGGCATTGCTGCGCCAATTTCTGATCATGCGTGACCAGTACCAGCGTCGTGCCGAGTTCCCGGTTTAACTGGAATAACAGCTGTTCGATTTCCTGTGCAGTTTCTCCATCCAAATTACCCGTTGGTTCATCGGCAAAGATAATTTTGGGTTCACTGACCAAGGCTCGGGCAATGGCAACGCGTTGCTGTTCCCCACCCGATAAGACTTTTGGCGTTTGCTGTGCTTGTCGATCCAGCCCAACTCGCTTTAACAGATTTAAAGCTTTCTGTTCCGCTCCGGCATAGTTAAAGTTTGGTTGCAGTCGTAATGGCAACATGACATTTTCCAGTGCAGTCAGATGCGGCAACAGCTGAAAGGACTGAAATACAAAGCCGATATTTTCCAGTCGAACCTTGGCACGTTGTTCTTCATTCAGTTCGGTAATTAATTCACCGCAAACCTGTAACTGCCCGGAACTGGCCTGATCGAGGGTAGCCAGAATACCCAGCAAAGTTGATTTTCCAGAGCCGGATCGTCCAGTAATCACCACCTGCTCACCGGCCTGAATTTCCAGATTCAGATTCTCAAAAATCGTCAACTGTTTTTGTGATAGTTGTATCTTTTGTGTCAATTGTTGAGCAGAAATGATGGGCTGTGGCATGATGGAGTTTTCCCGGCGGTCTTGAATCATACTTATCCTATGCGTCTTAATATTCGAATTCTAAAGTCTTATTTATTCCGCAGCTTAGCGCTTTTCAGCCTGTGCCTGACGCCTGTTCTAGTTTCAGCAAAGACGATTATGATTTTGGGTGACAGCTTAAGTGCGGGTTATGGTATTCAACCTGAACAGGGTTGGGTCTATCTGTTGCAAAAACGTTTAGACCAACAGTATCCGAAACAGCATAAAGTGGTCAATGCAAGTGTCAGCGGCGAAACTACCAGCGGTGCACTGGCGCGTCTGCCTAAACTGCTGCAGACACATAAGCCGCATATTGTGGTCATTGAACTGGGGGGAAATGATGGTCTGCGTGGTCAGCCACCACAAATGATTCAGAAGAATCTGTCCAGTCTGGTCCAGCAAAGTCAGAAAGCCAAGGCAAAAGTCATTTTATTTGGCATGAAAATGCCACCCAATTATGGCCAAAGCTACAGCAAAGCTTTTGAAAATAATTACAAGGTGGTCAGCCAGCAATATAAAGTGAAATTACTGCCATTTTTCCTGAATGGCGTGGCGGGAAATAAAAGCCTGATGCAGCAGGATCTGGTGCATCCAACGGCTAAGGCACAAACAATCCTGTTAAATAATGCCTATCCATACATTAAAGGCGCCCTCTAAGGCGCCTTTAATTCAATCAGATTACAGAATCTGATCAGAAGTCAAAAAAAGTGACTTCACCTGTTTCCAGTGAATATTCTGCACCAATCACTTGCAGTTTGCCTTGCAGAATCAGGTTCTCTAGTACGGCAGACCCATGACGCAACTGGTTGACTGAAGCAAAGACGTTCGATTTCACTGCATGTCGAGACAGTTTGTTCAGGTCATCTTTCAGCTCAGTCTGCATCAGGATTTCAACTGATGGACGCACACGGTTCACAATTGACATTAGGTTTGCAGATGGCGGGGTTGCCGGATTGGTCAGGGCTTCAATGGTTGAATGAATCGCACCACAATGGGTATGACCCAATACAATGACCACAGGACAGCCAAAGCTTTCTGCTGCGAATTCCACACTACCGACCTGAGACGGCGCCACAATGTTACCCGCAACACGAATCACGAACAGGTCACCCAAGCCTTGGTCAAAGATCATTTCCGCAGGTACACGCGAATCTGAACAGCCTAAAATAATCGCAAAGGGTTCCTGACTTTCTGCCATTTCCGCACGTTCTTGATGCGATAATAATTTTAAATGCTGTGTTTCACCATTAACAAAGCGCTGGTTACCTTTTTTAAGACGTTCGATCGCTTCCTGAGCTGTGAGCATTCCTGTTTACCACCATTGTTTTAAGTTGCAATATCTTAATCCCCTGATATGGGAATGTCACTTGCAAAAAAAGAACTTGTGCAAATTTCTATCTTTTCGGATAGTTCACAGTTTTTTTGCCATTTCCCAGCATACTTCACATGAAAACCGGATTTTTTCTAGACAACTGTATAAGAAATTCGTGACATTGGTTCACAATAATTTACAATAGAAAACACATCATCGTTTTCACCCAAAAGTTCTATTTACTTTGTGATTCAAACGATCTTTGAGCAGTGCACCTGATGCAATACACGGAATTGTAGCCATGATAAAAAAACCAATAAAACGCTCAAAATTACTGTGCGCGCTTGCCCTAGCTGTTACTTCAACTGTTAGTACGATGAGTCAGGCCCAGGTCTTTTCACCTGCTCGTGCTCAGACTTCGAGCAATATCTTAAATCAATATTTATTCCAGCAACGCACCCAAGCAGGCTTGCAAAATAAAAGCATCAAAGTTGGGGAAATTACCTGGAGTTATAATGAAGGTGGCAGTAAAAACCGACCTTCGATTGTACTGATTCACGGTCTGGCCGGTACCAAAGATCACTGGAATCGTGTCGCACAATTTCTAACCCCTTATTACCATGTCATCATTCCAGACCTGCCGAATAATGGCGATACCAGAACGCCTGAGGACTTTGACTTTTCCGTACCAAATGTCACCTCACAGCTGCGCCAGTTTCTTGAAACCTTAAAAGTTGAGAAAAACCTGCATGTGGCAGGTCATTCGCTGGGCGGTTCTATTGCCACTGTTTATGCAGCTCAATATCCTTTTGATACACAAAGTCTGTTTCTCATCAATAGTGCCGGCATCTATAAACAGGCCAATACTCCATATACTCGTGATCCACATGCTTTAAAAAATCTGATCGTAAATAAACCGGGCGATCTGGATGATGTGCGACATAAACTGATGCAGCATCCACCAGCTTTACCAGACAAACTGGTACAGGCACAGGAAAAACTGCTGATTTCACAAGCGGACAAAACCAGCAAAACCATTGACCAGATTGTCATGCTGAGCCGCATCTATACGCCAGAGACTTTTGCCCGCTTAACCCGTAATGTAGAAGCGCCAACGCTGATTCTCTGGGGCAAACAGGATCGTATTATTAATGTCGAAGTCGCCAAGGAACTACATTCCCTGCTCAAACGTGCGGAAACACCAATTATCCTGAATAATGTCGGTCACGTGCCATTACTCGAAGCAGACCAACAGGTGGCGCAGTATTATTTACCATTCCTGGCCAAAACCCAGACCCTAAAAAATCCGCTGGCAGATAAACTCATTCCTTTAAATTAAGTTTTAGAATAACCATGCAGAAACACCCGATGATTGAGCAATTGATTGATGCTCAACTTGATTTCCTCGATCAATCCTTTGCTCAATCTGAAACCATTCAGCAAGAGTTTCAAGCATTCTATCTCTGGTTTCGTAAACAGGCACTGAAAGATCTGTGGAACCCAGCCCAGATTAACCAGCTGCTACAAAAGCAAATCTTAGGCACAGCAGCAAGCTCTTTTCTAATCGAACAGATTGCCGAACATATCCGTTTTGCACTGGTACATCCGGCAAATGACACGACCAAGATTTCTGATGTGATTCCGGTCATGACCATCGACAAGATTGCCCAGTATGTGGCGAGTAAAAGTAGTCACCGCCAACGCCTGATCAAACGCATCGTGAATAATCCTGCTTTCTCTGCCATGATCAGCCAATTGATCCAGCATTCGATTCAGGATTATCTGGACAATTCAATGATTGCGAAAAGTGTTCCAGGTGTTTCCCGCTTTATGAAAATGGGAAAATCTGTTTTGGAAAATGTCACCGATAGCAGTCTGGACAATGCCATCAGCAAGTATCTGCAAAAGAATATTCTGAAGCTGGGCCAGTTGAGTGAAAATATTCTGAACCAGCATTTTGATGATGAGAAACTGTATCATTTTCAGGCAAATCTCTGGCATAAAATCAAGGATATGCCATTATCAGTACTGAAAAATTATATTGAGGTGCAGGATTTGAGTCAGACCGTGGATCTGGGTCATGAAATCTGGGACCACATCCGTCAGACCGATTATTTGCAGCAACAGTTACATGATGGCATTCATGCCTGGTATGTACGCAATCAGGAACATACTTTTGATCAATTATTACGAGATCTGAATATTGATGAATCGCTGATCCAGACCGAACTGAATGAATTGCTGACACCGATTATTCAGCAGATGATTCATCAGGGCTATTTACGTGAACGTGCCCGTGCCTATCTGGAAAAATTCTATTATTCAGAAAGCACACTGAAAATTTTGAAAGTTGAAGAATAAAAAAAGCCGCGAAAGCGGCTTATTTTATAAGATGACTTTAAAATTTAGCATTCAGGCTGATACTGTAACGGCGACCATCTAATAATTGGTCTCCCTCTACATCTTCAGCCTTCTCGTCTAAAAGATTATAAACACCGAACTTGCCTGTCAGGTTTGGAGTAAATTTATAATTAAAGCCAACATCAATGAAGCTATATCCAGGGTTTGGATCTGCCATAGACGTACGGCTTAAGTACGCTGAAGTCTCTGAGCGATAGTGTAAACGAGACCAAATATTTAAAGCATCGGTGACTTCATGATCGACTAAGATATTGAACATATGTTCTGGCATCTGGTTAAGTGGCTGGCCTTTAAACTCACCTGACTTAAACTCAGAATCAGTAAAAGTATAGTTTGCAGACAAAGTTGTATAATCCGTTAAGTCTGCTTCTATAGTCGCTTCTACCCCTTTGATTTCTGCCTCATCGACATTAATGCGCTCGCTAATAAAGTAGAAAGGTGTTGGGCCTTCGAAACATGCCCAGTTTTGCCAGTTATTACGGTTGGTGCTGCTACCATCTATATCTGTTTCACAGGCACGAACTTCTGTAATACGGTCTTTATACGTGGTCATAAACCCAGTTAAAGATGTATTTACATAGTCATTTTTCCAATTAAAGCTCAACTCAGTTGATACACTTGATTCTGGTTCAAGATCCGGATTGGCACGGATAATCCCACGGCCTGTCGGAAGTGGAGAACCACCACCACCTGTGACACTATAAAAGCCTTCAGTAGCCGCACGGATGTCAGGCTGTTTATAACCGGTCGCTACCCCGCCTTTCACTGTAAAATTATCATTTACTGCATAGACACCATATAAACGTGGTGACAAATGACCACTATAGTTTTCATCATGGTCATAACGTAAACCTGCGGTTAAATCGAAACGATCCGTTAGACGCCATGTATCTTCTAAAAATAATGCAGCAGACCAACGGGTTAATTCATTAAACTCTGGTGCATTAGGATTACGGTTCGTTGCCTTATCAATCAGCTTTTCATCTTTGTAGTGAGCCCCCATTGATAAGGTGTGATTACCTAATAACCAGTTCCATTGACTGTTTGCAATCCAGGTTTCCAAAGTAATGCCCTGGGTGCCTAAAGTTGTATTCTCACGGTCTGGATTTTTTGAACTTTCATATTGGATATAGGATGAGCTATCCAGATTGTCTGTATAACGACCATTATGTGTTAAGGCATATACACTACGATAATTCCGTGATGCTGAGTCAGCTGCGCCTGCGGCAGCTTCAACTGTTTTTCCTACAGATGTCGTTGAGTCCTGTTGAACAAAGTTAGCTTCTAATTGCAGGTCATGGTCATCATTCAACACATAAGTTAAACGTGAGTTCAAGCTTTCACGTTCTGTGCCTCGAAAACCACCAACGTAACTATCTTCTTCACGCTCTTGTTTGTTGAGCGCAAGTTGCAGTCCCAATTTCTCCTGAATCAGTGGACCAGAAACATAGACTGAGCCATTTTTAATATCACCTGATTTAGAGCTGTCCTGTATGGTGGTACCGAGCTCAATATTACCTGTCCATTCATCAGACACTTTTTTAGTAATGATGTTAACGACCCCACCCATCGCATCTGTACCATACAAGGTCGATGCCGGGCCACGAATGATCTCGATACGTTCAATAGAAGCCATCGGTGGCAGAATATTTTTCTCAAAACCAGCATCATCACCATTCGGGTTTACGTCTTTACCGTATTGGCGCTTACCATCTACCAGAAATAAAGTGTAATTTGAGCTCATTCCCCGAATACTAATGGTCTGCGCTGATCCTGAACCAGAAACTACCACACCAGGGGTATTACGCAATACATCCGTAATATCGTTATATTCGCGTTTATCTAATTCTTCTCTGGTAATCACAGTCATTGAAGATGGCGCTTTTTCAACTTCCTGTTCATAACCCGTAGCTGATACCACAATCGTCTGTAATTTTATCGCTTCTGTTTTTACATCACTTTTTTGTTCTTCATTAAATTGGTCTTGTGCCTGCACAGATAATGCCATTGCTGAAACCACTGCAAAGGCCAACGTCGATTTAAAAAACGGCTTATTCATACTTAATTACGCCCCAGAAGTTGATTTATGAAGAAATGTTGAATGAATTGTGAGGCATTGTAGCAATTTTAAATATAAATACAATTACTATTGATAATTATTCTCATTATTATTTGGAAGTTAAAAAAAGACCCCGAAAATTCGAGGTCTCATTTAAAAGCTAAATTTTATCGGCTACTTATTTAAAGTATGCACCTTCAGCCTGGCTGTGGTCAGTCTGGTCAACGACACGTGCAAGCTCTGGAATATGCTGTTTCAAAGTGGTTTCAACACCCTGTTTCAGCGTTACATCAATTGCTGAACAACCTTGACAACCACCACCGAATTTCAAGACTGCAGTCAGACCATGCTCTTCATCTTCAATCACTTCCACCAGTGCACAATTACCACCATGACCTGCCAGACCTGGGTTGATTTCTGACTGAAGCACGTAAGTAATACGCTCTTCTACAGAGGCATCTGGACCCACACGTGGCACTTTAGAGTTTGGCGCACGGAAAGTCAGCTGACCACCAAAACGGTCTTTGTTGTAATCAATCACTGCATCCAGCAAATAAGGAATAGATGGAGTATCGATGTACGCAGGAAAATCTGGATATTCCTGTTTGTAGTCTGTCGGTACAACTTCATCTGGTGCACTATAAGCCATGCAACATTCAGCGCGCGGAGTACCAGGATTTTCCACGAAAATACGCACACCAATGCCCGGCGTGTTTTGCTTTTCCAGCAATTCTTTCAAATACTCTTGCGCATTTGGTGTAATCAATAGGTTAGGAATTTCCTCTGCAACTGCAGTGCTGCTGTTCTCAGTCGACATAACAATAATTTCCTCAAGCTGAAGCTGCTATTTTAACTGAAGATGCGGGGTAAATATAAAATTTCAACTAAAATTGTCGGATTTATTATAAAAGTTCTACCTAAAAGCCAGATTAATGGCAAGATTAACTATTCCGACTTCAGAATTAGAACTGTCTTATATGCTGCACTTACCGTTTAACCATACCATTACCCTTATTCTAATTACCTGCATTATCTCCTTTATTGCCTTTTCCAAAGAACAGGTGATGAACCGCCTGATCTTCTGGCCGCCTGCCATTCAACGTGGTGAATATGACCGCTTTATTGCGCATGGTTTTATTCATGCCGATGGTACGCATCTGCTGTTCAATATGATTACTCTGTTCTTCTTTGGCAGTATCATTGAAAGCTTTTACCGCCAATATCTGTTTGACATGGGTTTTGTGCTGTTCTATCTGGGGGGGCTAATTGCGGCAATTCTGCCAAGCTATTTAAAGAATAAAAATAATCCACGCTGGGCCAGTCTAGGGGCTTCTGGCGCGGTTTCTGCGGTACTGTTCGCCTATATCCTGTTTGAGCCATGGAAACTGATTTTTGTGTTCTTTATTCCGGTACCGGCGATTATTTTTGCCGTGCTGTATGTGGCTTATAGTGTCTGGTCAGGCAAGCGTGGCAACAGCAATATCAACCATAGTGCTCACCTGTGGGGAGCAGCCTATGGGGTAATCATGACCATCATTTTGGAACCTCGGGTCATTCCACATTTCCTGAATAAACTGGCGCAACTCCCTCTTTAAATATTATTAAAAAGGGATAGTCACTATCCCTTTTTAATAATTCTCATATAAAAATGATTATCATTTACTAAAATCATGCTAATCTTTGCCGACATTTAAAGGGGGTTAACATGAAATTTAAAACTTTAGCACTTGCCACACTTTTGGGGTTAACTACATCTTTCGCCGTTTCTGCACAGGTAACTTTCAACTACAAAGACCAGAACATTCAGCTGAAAAAAGTGCCAAAAAAGATTGCAGTGTATGACCTGTCAGCACTGGACACTTTAAATGCCTTGGGTCTTGAAGCACAGCTGGTCCCTGCTGCAAGCTATACAGGTCATCTAGCGAAATACCAGCAGGACAAATTTATCAAAGCGGGTTCATTGTTTGAGCCAGATGTGAATGCACTAAAAGCAGCCAAGCCTGACCTGATTATTGTTGGTGGTCGTTCTACATCTAAATCAGACACAGTTAAAGACATCGCCCCTACCCTAAACCTGTCGCCAAATACCGAGCAATATATTGCTGATCTGACTGAACGTACGCATGTACTAGCACGCGCATTTGGTAAGGAAAAAATTGCGACTGAAAAGCTGGATAAAATTTCGGCCCTGCAACAACAACTGAAAAAGCAGACTGAAGGCAAAACTGCATTGATGCTATTTGCTGTCGGTGATAACTTTATGCCACATGCAGAAAATGACCGTTTTGGCTTTATTTATGAACTGGCTGGCCTGAAACCGGTAGTAGATCCATCTGAAAAATCTGATGCGCCGCGTCCAGAAGCTGGCTCACCAGAGGCACTCAAAGCGGCTGAAAAAAATGTTCAACGTATTGCTGCTGCGGTAGAAAAGAATCCGAATTATATTATCGTTCTGGACCGTGGTGCAGTGAATACGCAAAAACATACGGCTCAGGACAATATTCAAAAACACCCGGCCCTGAAAAATGCCAAAGCATTAACCGAGAAGAAAGTCATCTATGTAAATGCTGATGCCTGGTACTTAACTGGTGCTGGTCTGGATAATACTGCATTTATGTTAGAAGAACTGATTAAAGGTACGACTCATTAATTGTAGTCAGTTGCCCAAAAAGGAAGCTTCACGCTTCCTTTTTACTTGAAACATCTCGTAATAATTTCTAAAGTCAGGATGTCATATATTGCCAAGCTTGGACTAAATTTTGCAGCGATAATGTTTATATCTATCTATAAATCGCTGTAAGTCACGAGATATTTTGCATGTCCAATTCCCTAGACGGTCTTCAATTCCCCATTCCAGCCTCAGAAAAAAAACCAAGCACCTCAAAAATCGGCCGTAACATCATTTCCGCAGCCCTAGGTGCAGTTGATCCTGTACATGCCAATGCCGCGCAACAGGAGAAAAACTGGCGCAAACAGTATCCAGTGCATTTTAAGCGCCTGGTTAAAGATGGGCTGCGTTCTGCCGGCGCTGCACTGAGTATTGCCAAACAGGGTCTGGAAACGGCGCATTGCAGTTTTGAGTTTTACCGTAATGATCAAAAGCATGTACTCAAAGATGCGATGTCTTTGCCTGCAGAAAAACTGCATACTTTCCAGCTAAAAGGCTCATCTGAAAATTCACCAGAATGGTATGTGCCTTATCATGGCAAAAAACTGCAAGGACAAGCCTTACTAGATCAGATCCAGTCTTGGGAAGAACGTGGCATTGTCGAACCAAGTCATGCCAATGCCCTGCGTGAATGTATTGCCCATCCAGAATGGTTTGACCTGTCGGATCGTACTACAGTGCTTTTCGGTGCTGCTTCTGAAGCTGGCCCACTGACCTGGTTATCCAAATGGAAAGCTAATATTGTCGCGATTGATCTGCCGAATACCCGTGTTTGGGGCAAGATTCTGGATACCGTGAGTCAAGGCAATGCCACTTTATATGCTCCTTCCGTTGAAGCCCTGCCTGCAGATACATCACTGGAAATCTTAAAAGAAAAACTCGGCGCAAATCTGCTGACCCAGATTCCTGAAATTGCCCAATGGCTGATTCAATTTAAGCAGGATCTGGATCTGGCCGCGATTGCCTATCTGGATGGCGAAAAGCACGTGCGGGTTTCCATGGCAATGGATGCCATTATGAGCTACGTCAGTGAACAGAAAGCCAATACCAGCCTGATGTATATGTGTACTCCAACCGATGTCTACGCAGTACCTGCAGAAGTGGTGCAGGCTGCACAAAGCAAATACCAGCAATTGTCTAAACTGGAAAGTACCTTAACCAAGGGAATTTCATTGATTTCCCGCAAGCATTTCTTCCAGAAAAATGAGCAGGAACTGTTCAAAGTTGGCGAAAAATCCTACGGTGTTAGTGACTGTCTGGTGGTGGAACAAGGTCCAAACTATGCACTGGCCAAACGTCTACAACAATGGCGTGCGACACTGGCACGTGCTAACGGGCAACGGGTCAGTATTAACATTGCCCCTTCTACTACAACGTATTCAGTCACAAAAAATCCACTGCTGAAAGCCGCATTTAATGGCGCCAGCCTGTTTGATGTCGAAGCCTTTGCCCCTGAAACCACCAATGCGATTATGGCAGCCCTGTGGATTCATGACCTACGTAATCCTGAGTCAGTTGCCAATCCAGATGTAAAATTGAACCATCCACTCGAGCTAATGATGTATGGTGCAAACCATGGCGGTTTATGGCGTGTAGCTTATCTAGCGCGTACTGCCTTGCCGTTTGCAGCACTGTATGGTTTTGCAACGGAGAAATTACCAAAAGGATTGTTGAGTAAGTTGAAGAAGTAATTTTTCTTACATAAAACACTCATCAATTTACGTGGTTGGGCGACATGGATGTCGCCGTTAGGCTGTGATATATGGAAGTATCATCAGCCTAACAAAAGATTTTTGTTACTTTTGATCTTTCAAAAGTAAAGCTAAGCAATACTCATTTTATATTGAGTTGAAATTAGCTATTAATTCTTTTATTAAAGTACTCTTGGTCTTCTTATTACTCTCACCCAGCCCTCTCTTGCGCTTCGTTTAAAGCAGTGCTTTAATTTCGCTCAGGGAGCGGGAGTTTCCTCTATAAATTTAATAATGTATTTTCTCCTCTCTCCTTTTAGGAAATGAGCAGTACTGCTGTGCAAGGGAGAGGACTTTAAAAACACCCATAAAAAACGCTGCCTTAGCAGCGTTTTTTTACAACAGATCTTTTTTAGAAAACTTTTAACAACAACCAGTACAGTGCACCGGATAAACAGATCGTTGCAGGTAATGTAAACACCCAAGCCGATAGGATCGATTTCACCATTTTAAAGTTCAGACCGGATTTATTCGCTACCATGGTACCTGCAACAGCAGAGTTTAAAACGTGTGTGGTTGATACCGGCATACCAAAACCATCTGCAGCAGCGATTGTAGACATAGCAACTAGCTCGGCAGACATGCCCTGACCATAAGTCATGTGCTCTTTACCGATACGCTCACCAACCGTCACCACGATACGTTTCCAACCCACCATGGTACCAAGACCCAATGCTAATGCAGTTGCCACTTTCACCCAAGTTGGAATGTATTGCAGGAAGGAATCCAGATTGTCGCGGTATTCATCCACTGTTTTTTCCTGTGTAGCCGTCATCGCAGGTAAAGCTTCGGCTTTTTCCAGACGTTTAAATGCTGTAGTGCTCAGGTACATATCATTACGGAATTCTGAAACTTGAGCTTCTGGCACATCCTTGATGTTACTGTAGCTACCGACTTTATCACCCAAGTGATCGGTCAGGCTTGCCAGTGCGGGTACCACTTCAGCATTCAGTTCTTTTGTTTGAATGTAAGTTGTGATGATGGCACGGGCTTTCTCATCCGGAATATTCTCATGTTTCGGATAGATCGCATCAGCCGTTTGTGCAGACAGCTGACCGAAAGACTGGATATGTTGGGCATCCAGATTCTTGTTTAGTGAGTAAGCTAGCGGCACACAGCCGATCAGGATCAACATGATCAGACCCATACCTTTTTGACCGTCGTTTGAACCATGCGCAAAGCTGACACCAGTACAGGTAAAGATCAGAATGGCACGGATTAGCGGTGGTGGTGGCTTGTTACCTTCAGGTGGCTTAAACAGTTCAAGTTGGCGTTTGAAGATTTTTTTCACCAGCAGGAACAGAATGCTGGCAAAGACAAAACCGATCAGTGGTGAGAACAGTAAGGCTTTACCAACCTTGATCACCTGCTCAACATCGACACCAGAAGCACCACTACCCGCATTCAGCAGGTAGTTCATAATACCAACACCCAGAATCGAACCGATTAGGGTATGCGAACTGGAAGCTGGTATACCAAGGAACCAAGTGCCCAAGTTCCAGAGAATTGCCGCAATTAGCATGGAAAAGACCATAGCGAAACCGGCACCGGTGCCAACATTCATGATCAGCTCCACCGGCAGCAGTGCGATAATCCCATAGGCAACCGCGCCGCTTGCGACCATTACCCCCATGAAATTACAGAAACCTGCCCACATCACGGCCACAGGTGCAGACAAGGCATTGGTATAAATCACAGTCGCCACTGCATTGGCGGTATCGTGGAAACCGTTTACAAATTCAAAGCCCAGCGCAATCAATAATGCTGTGCCTAAAAGGATCAATGACCCCATCTGTACCGCAGGGACATGTGCAATATCGGAAGTCAATTGAAAGCCGATATAGATCAGCGTCGAAATGATTAGAGTCAGGAACACCGGCATAAAAAACTTCGGTGTCGGCACATGTACGTTCTTCGCTTGATTTGAAGACGTTCCTTGTGCTGATTCTAAGGGAGTTTGATTAGAATTCATGCAAGCAGGAATAGAGGATTCTAGAATCCCCATATTGTTCAATTAAATTGTGACAATTATATGACAATGACCTGCCAGCGACAGTAATTTTTTAGACTTTATAACTGCCATTGATCCTAAAATTTTTACAAAAAATTTTATTTTTAAATTTTATTAATCAATTACTTGTGAACATTCATCCTTTTCTAATGTACCAGTTTTTATAGGTTTTGAGCTATATAAGCGGCTAAAGTTCAGCCTGTCACAGAACCATTTCGTTTCTGCTTGCCTAAATATTGCCCGGCAAAGATGACTGTTTGATGAAACCCGCTTACATTTTTCTGTTCAGTTCAGCTTGTTAATCTGGCCATCGCTTTTTTGAGTTTTCTATCTGATTTCAGTCTTCTATCCCATACCTAAACTGCTTATCAAAATTTCATATCAGACATATCCAGCATTCTGAAGAACAGCTACAGCAAACTGTCCACTAATCTGTTAAGATTATTGCCGTTTTTTGATGCTTACTGAGAAAGTTTGAATGTCCACACTTGCCACCCTAAAAGAACTTCTTGCCAAGAGAATTTTAATTATCGATGGTGCGATGGGTACCATGATCCAACGCCATAAATTGGAAGAAGCCGATTATCGTGGTGAGCGTTTTGCTGATTGGGCATACGACCTTAAAGGCAATAACGACTTATTGGTACTGACCCAGCCACAGATTATTCAAGGCATTCACGAAGCCTACCTTGAAGCCGGTGCCGACATCATTGAAACCAACTCCTTCAATGGTACCCGCGTTTCCATGTCTGACTATCACATGGAAGATCTGGTTCCGGAAATTAACCGTGAAGCTGCGCGTCTGGCCAAAGAAGCTTGTGCCAAATATTCAACACCGGAAAAACCACGTTTCGTGGCAGGTGTGATTGGGCCAACATCACGCACCACATCAATTTCACCGAATGTGAACGACCCAGCCTTCCGTAATATCACTTTTGACGAACTGAAAGTGAATTACATGGAATCGACCAAGGCGTTGATTGAAGGCGGTGCCGATATCATCCTGATCGAAACCGTCTTCGATACCCTGAATGCCAAGGCTGCGATCTTTGCAGTCAAAGAAGTGTTCAAGGAACTGGGTACTGAATTGCCAATCATGATTTCCGGTACCATTACTGATGCGTCTGGCCGTACTTTAACTGGTCAAACTGCAGAAGCATTCTGGAACTCGGTACGTCATGCGGAACCACTATCAATCGGCTTTAACTGTGCACTTGGTGCCGATGCCATGCGTCCACACGTCAAAACTGTGTCTGATGTCGCAGATACCTTTGTTTCTGCACACCCGAATGCTGGCCTACCAAATGCGTTTGGTGGTTATGATGAAACGCCAGAACAGACTGCTGCTTTCATCAAAGAATTCGCTGAAAGCGGTCTGATCAACATTACCGGTGGTTGTTGTGGTACCACTCCGGATCACATCCGTGCCATTGCTCAAGCGGTTGAAGGTATTGCACCACGTAAAGTGCCAGAAATTGAGCCAGCATGCCGCTTAAGTGGTTTGGAACCATTTAACATCACCAAAGATTCATTATTCGTAAACGTCGGTGAACGTACCAACGTCACCGGTTCGAAAAAATTCCTGCGTCTGATCAAAGAAGAAAACTTCACTGAAGCTTTGGACGTTGCCCGTCAGCAGGTTGAAGCCGGTGCACAGATCATCGACATCAACATGGATGAAGGTATGCTGGATTCTCAAGGGGCAATGGTTCACTTCCTGAACCTGATCGCCTCTGAGCCAGATATCTCGCGTGTGCCAATCATGCTGGATTCGTCTAAATGGGACATTATCGAAGCTGGCCTGAAATGCGTGCAGGGTAAAGCCGTTGTGAACTCGATTTCCCTGAAAGAAGGTTATGACGAGTTTGTTGAACGTGCCCGCTTGTGCCGTCAGTACGGTGCTGCCGTGATCGTCATGGCCTTTGATGAAGACGGTCAGGCAGATACTGCTGAACGTAAAAAATCGATCTGTAAACGTTCCTATGACATTCTGGTGAATGAAGTCGGCTTCCCTTCTGAAGACATCATCTTTGACCCGAACGTGTTTGCGGTGGCAACTGGTATCGAAGAACACAACAACTATGCCGTGGACTTTATCGAAGCCACTGGATGGATCAAACAGAACCTGCCAAATGCCATGATCTCTGGCGGTATCTCGAATGTATCCTTCTCATTCCGCGGGAATGAGCCAGTCCGTGAAGCGATCCATGCAGTATTCCTGTACTACGGTATCCAGCAAGGTCTGACCATGGGTATCGTGAATGCCGGTCAGCTGGCGATTTACGATGACATCGATCCTGAACTGAAAGCTGCGGTTGAAGATGTGATCCTGAACCGCAACCAGGGCGAAAGCGGCAACGAAGCGACTGAAAAACTGCTTGAGATTGCCGAGAAATACCGTGGTCAAGGCGGCAGCCAAAAAGCTGAAGAAGATCTGGCTTGGCGTAATGAACCAGTAGAAAAACGTCTTGAGTATGCCCTGGTGAAAGGTATTACTACTTATATCGATCAGGATACTGAAGAAGCACGCCTGAAAGCGGTTCGTCCATTAGATGTGATTGAAGGTCCATTGATGGCTGGTATGAACGTGGTCGGTGACCTGTTCGGTGCCGGTAAAATGTTCCTGCCACAGGTGGTGAAATCTGCACGTGTGATGAAACAGGCCGTGGCTTGGCTGAATCCGTTCATTGAAGCAGAGAAAACCCAAGGCGAAGCCAAAGGTAAAATCCTGCTGGCGACCGTAAAAGGCGACGTACACGATATCGGTAAGAACATTGTCGGCGTGGTACTGGGCTGTAATGGTTATGACATCGTGGATCTTGGCGTAATGGTGCCATGTGAGAAAATCCTGCAAACTGCGATTGACGAAAAAGTCGATATCATCGGTCTGTCTGGTCTGATCACCCCTTCTCTGGATGAGATGGTCTTCGTTGCCAAAGAAATGCAGCGTAAAGGCTTCAAGATTCCATTGATGATTGGTGGTGCAACCACATCTAAAGCACACACTGCGGTGAAGATTGCTCCGCAATACCAAAATGATGGCGTGCTTTATACGGCTGATGCTTCACGTGCGGTGGGTGTGGCGACCCAGTTACTGTCTCCAGAAATGAAGCCGCAGTTACTGGCAGACTATGCCGCGGATTATGAAAAAATCCGTGTGCGTTTAGCGAATAAACAACCGAAAGCTGCAAAACTATCTTATCAGGAAGCAATTGAAAATAGCTTCAAGATCGACTTCGACAAGAATGCGCCAGTTAAACCGAACTTCATTGGTTCGCAAACTTTCACCAACTATCCTCTAGAAACCTTAGTGGAATACTTTGACTGGACCCCATTCTTTATTTCCTGGAGTTTGGCGGGCAAATTCCCGAAAATCCTGGAAGATGAAGTGGTCGGTGAAGCAGCGCGTGACCTGTATAACCAGGCTCAGGAAATGCTGAAAGACATCATCGAAAATAAACGTTTCGATGCGCGTGCAACCTTTAGCATTTACCCAGCGAACCGTGTCGCAGCTGATACGGTTGCGGTTGCTGACAAAAATGGCAATGTCACTCATACCTTCCAGCATCTGCGTCAGCAGTCTGACAAGGTGACTGGCAAAGCCAACTACTCACTGGCGGATTTTATTGCGCCGAAAGATGTGGCTCAGGATTATCTGGGTGGCTTTACCGTTTCGATCTTCGGTGCGGAAGAGTTGGCAAATGAATACAAGGCCAAAGGCGATGACTATAACGCGATTCTGGTACAGTCACTGGCTGACCGCTTTGCGGAAGCCTTTGCCGAGCACCTGCACCAGCGTATCCGTAAAGAGTTCTGGGGGTATCAGGCAGATGAGTCTTTAACCAACGATGAGTTGATTAAAGAGAAATATGTCGGTATCCGTCCAGCTCCAGGTTACCCTGCTTGTCCGGAGCACTCTGAAAAAGCACCATTGTTTGACTGGTTAGGTTCAACTGACAAGATTGGTACTTACCTGACTTCTAGCTTTGCGATGTGGCCACCTTCATCAGTCAGCGGTTTCTACTATGCGAACCCGCAAACTGAATACTTTAACGTGGGCAAAATTTCTGGTGATCAACTGGAAGATTATGCGAAGCGTAAAGGCTGGACGCTGGATGAAGCGAAACGCTGGTTAGCGCCGAATCTGGATGATTCTATTGTGTAAGATTCCTCTAGTTTAGAGAAGAAAAAATCCCCTCGATTGAGGGGATTTTTGTTTTTAATCTCCCCTAGCCCCTCTTTTTCAAAGAGGGGAATTTCGCGTATCAAATTGATTACGTAACAGCTCCTCCCTTTTCTAAAGGGAGGTTGGGAGGGATTTTTTAGCTAATTTGCAGGAAATATTATTAATCCTTATTTTCATTTTATATCGCCATATTTCTTTATTTTTTAATGGCTCTGGATATTTTAATCTCGCTACTATTTCAATTTTTTCAGCTTTACTCAACTGAAAAGATTTTTTATGGTTCTTTTTTAAGTAATGATCTATTCCATTCATTCCTGATCCTAAGAATGCGACTTTGAGATAAGCTGTTGCTATTTGTTTGCGACTAAATTTTTTACAAATTAAAATAGCTAGTAATTGCTCTCTAAATTTTCTAATCCATGTTCGCTCATATCTCTCAGTAATTACTCTCACATATTGCTGAGCGACTGTACTTGCTCCTTGAAATTGATTTCTAAACTTTGTGTAGTAAACAGCACGAAACATTGCATAGTGATCAATTCCAAAGTGCCTTGAAATTCTATGGTCTTCTGCAATAAATAAAATATTCAGTATTTCATCATCTACTAATTGATGAATGCTGTTTAAATGAGATTCGCATTTCTTTAGATCAGAATATATCTCTACTAAATTTAGAATTTGAAATAATTTAGCTAGAAAATAGAATGGGATTGTTGCCAAGAAATAAAGCACTTTCATACTTTTTCTTTAATTTCAGGAATGGATTGATGAAATGGTTCTTTAGATAAACAAACTTTTCCACTTTGATCAGCAACCATTGAATAAAAATCACCCTCAAACTTAGTTGCTTTCCGATTACTGAAAAGATGGAATTTTTTCTTTAATTCAAATCTACAATAAATTGTAGATTGTCTACGCTCTCCATACTCAGTTGCATGTAATGTTAATATATCTGGACCAAAAATATTTTTTTGAATTGACCCTTCTATTTGTGCTCTGGCACGATGTTTACCAGTATATTTCAGAACATGCCGAGTATGCGTAGAACGTTTTCCATAACTAGAGTCTTCATAAACTTTTTCAGAAGCTCCTCGAATATTATTCCCTTCTAATCTCAAAAATAAATTATGTTGTAATTCCATATTTTCATAGGGTCTATATGCTGATTTCTCAGTTTTAGATCTTAAGTACCATTTCCCAGAAAAGTCTGGAATACCTAAAACTCGCTCTCTAATCCAAAAGAAAAGACCAGCAATAATGATTGCAGCAAAAACCGCTTCAAGTACATCCCCACATGCAAAATCTTTAATTATCCATTCCATTTTTAAAAATTATTTTATAAAAAAATCAAAATATTACACTAATGACTTAAAATCAATATATCTCATTAAGTTGAATATTCTCCCTAATCAATTCAATAATATTTTCTGCCTCTTGTAATACTTGCTTATTATCAAACCTCAGCACCTTTAGCTCAAGCTGAGCCAAAGCTTCATCCCGAACTCGATCTGCTTCCTGTCCTTTATCCGTAAAGTGCTGATCGCCATCGCACTCAATCACCAGATTTGCTAATGGACAATAAAAATCCACAATGTAATTTAAAATTGGTTTCTGGTGGTAAAACTGCAAACCTAAAATTTGTTTGCCACGAAATTTTGACCAAAGCAGTTTTTCAGCCTCAGTCATGTTATTGCGTAAGTCACGCGAGGCTTGTTTTAAGTTTTTATTATAGGGTTTCATTTTTATTCTACTAATTTGTTTTTATTAATCCCTCCTCTTGCACCATACATGGCTCACCTTTAAGAAAGGGAGGAACTACGCGGATTTTATGCTGGCCTTGAATTCACGAAAAGTCCCCCTTTGCAAAAGGTGAGAGGCATTGCTTCGCAAGAGCGAAGATTCCATTCTACTTAAACCTCCCTAAAAACTTCTCCAATTCCTCCATCACCACATCTCTTTTCCTACCCTTCAACTGTTCCTTATCCAGCAAATCTTCTGAATCCACCACCACAACCTTATGTCCATCCTGTTTTAAACGATCGACACCTTCAAACAGCATCCTTACCCCCACATCATGAATTAAACTCAGATTTGTGAGATCCAGAACAATCATACTTTTCCCGGCTGGTTCCTCTTCCAATATCCGTAACAGCATTTCCGACTCGGTAAACTGCAATACGCCACGCAGTTCATAGACCACGACATTATTCTTTTTGCCGACAATGTAACGGCTTTGCAGAATGGTCTGTGCCGACGGCGTACCTTCCATTAAATGCAGCCCCATATCCCGTGCCAGATTTTCAAAAATTCTTAGCCCTCGTACACTGTTACCATGCTCATCAATCTTAGGGGAAAACACTGCAATCCCAACCTGTCCGGGCAGCACACCAATAATCCCGCCTGCCACACCACTCTTGGCAGGAATTCCTACGGTCGTGAGCCAGTCACCGGCAGCGTCATACATGCCGCAGCTCAACATAACACTCAATACCTGTCGAACCACGGAACGATCTAACAAGCGCTTACCGGTTTTCGGCTGTATCCCGCCATTGGCCAAGACACTGGTCATCACCGCCAGATCTTTGACCGTGACCTTGATGGCACATTGCTTGATATAGCCATTAACCATTTCTTTCGGATCATCCTCCAGTACACCAACAGTACGCAGCATGTAGCCAATCGACATGTTCCGAAAAGCTGTCTTGATTTCAGACTGATACACCTGCTCATCAAAAGACAGTTCTCGTCCTGCCAGCTCACTTAAAAAACGGCGGATCTGTTCAGCACGTGGCACGGTTTTCTTATACGGAATCAGGGAATGGGTAGTGATCGCCCCAGAATTAATCATGGGATTCTTGGGAATATTGCGTTCTTTATCAAGGGAAATCTGGTTAAAAGCTTCCCCAGAGGGCTCTACCCCAACTTTTTCCGATACCTTGACCAGTCCTATTTCTTTAATGGCTAATGCATAGGTAAAAGGCTTGGATAGGGATTGCATGGTAAATTCCACTTCATCATCCCCAGCGGAGTAAATCGTGCCGTCTACGGTTGAAAGTGCCAGCCCAAGCCGGTCTGGATTGACATTGGCCAGCTCAGGAATATAGTCCGCCAGTTTGCCTTTATCATTCGCAGCGCAGGCCGACAACACATGCTTTAAATAATCCGGGACGGGTGTTTTCATCCGAATGACCTTTAAATTTTTATCCTGATTTCACCTTAATTTTTTAGGATAAAACTTCAAGTATGGATGGGTAGCGTTTTGCAACATGATTGAGCCTATGCTATTTACCGGCATAAAAGTTGAGATCCAAAAAGCGAAAGAGTTCCGTTTTTTAAATTTTCAATTTGATCGATTAGATCTCTTTCAGGCTTTTATTTTTAAAGCTATTCTTGATCATGGAAAATGATATTATTCATCTAACGGCTAATATTCGACCTACATATGCTCTCTTCAGATCTTACTTTTTATAGCTTACTGGTGCCGAGTATTATGTCGAGCCTGGGGATCATCACGCTCGGTATTTCCCATTATAAAGGCTTACCCAGCTATTTAAGCTCCTACGCCTATGCCCTGATTCTGTTTGGTTTGGCAATCTTGCTGAATACCGTTCTATCCGGTTCAGCGTTAATCGAAATCTCCAGTCTTGTAGCTGTTCTGTATTTCTTGTCCTGTGCATTTCACAGTAAAGCGATTTATGAGCGTTTAAACGTCGACTATTTCTGGCCGCCCTATATTTACCTGATTAGCTTAGGTGCATTCGGCATTTACTACTATACCCAGGTGACGGTAGACCAGACCGCCCGCCTGCTGATTATCGGCATCATTACTGCAGCCATCTATCTGCACCGTCCGATGGCTTTTATTCAGTCAACCCCACGCTTGCAGATTGACCGATACCTGAAAATCATGACCTTTGTGACCGCGTTTATCGCCATTGGCCGTGCTGTCCTGTTAACTGTTTTAATTAAGGATCAAGGATTCGTCGCGCATTACGCACCCGCATGGGCATTAACCCAACTGCTGCTGTTAATTGAGCTGATTTTCTTAGGCATGTTCATCAGCTGTGCGATTTTGGATCTGGTATTAAGGCTTCAACAGGAACGCTATCGCGATCCGTTGACCGGTTTATTAAACCGTCGTGGACTTGAAGCCTATATTCAAAAAATAGATTCCGCTCCGAAATTACAGCATGCAGTTTTAATGGCCGATTTAGACCATTTCAAATCCGTGAATGACCGTTACGGGCATCAAGTGGGTGATCTGGTGTTACAGCATATTAGCCAGATCCTGAAAGCCAATATTCGCAGCAAAGACCAAGTAGCACGTATTGGTGGTGAAGAGTTTTTAATTGTCTTGCCGCATATTCAAAAGGATGCTGCCTTGAAAATTGCGGAACGTATCCGCTTGCAACTTGAAGCCACCCCATTACAGCATGAACATCAGTCCATTTATCTAACTATTTAGTATCGGAGTCTACTTCTTCAAAGATCCTGCACAGATTGAAGAAGCCATCGTAGCGGCCGATCAGCATCTGTATCAGGCTAAGCAAATGGGTCGTAATCAGGTGCAATCTGCATAGAAGAATTTTTCATATATGTAAAAATAATCATGCAATTAATGAGTAAATTTATTGTTTAATATTCATTAAATTTAAAACAATAATTTATTTTCTCATCAGGTTTCAAATGCTTACAATTATCATCACTCATGCTTCAATTCATCATTGATATCAGTACAAACTAATAAGAAAATTTGTTGGATTTTTGTTTAATTTCTCTTACCAATATAAGTTATTATGTTCAAAATCTCTCCCCGACTCGCCTGATCAATGTTCGATGCCCAGCTGAACTTTTACAGCATACTCATCCCTATTACCATTATCTGTTTGGGGATTGCGATCGCCTGTCTGTATATCTTTCAAAGACTGCCACGCTATTTGGCAAGCTATTCGCTGGCCTTGATCTGTGTCGGTTTCAGTCTGCTGCTGCAAACTGTCCTCACTGAAGATTTTCTAGAAATTGTTTTAGGCCCGCTTTTCGCCATCTATTTTTTAGGCTGTGCCTTGCATATCTATGCCATCCATGAACGCCTCCATCTGCCTGCCCGTTGGCCTGTGCTGATTAGCCTGATTTTTTTAGGTTCGATCGCCATTTTTTATTTTTCTGCGATTGAGCATCAACAAGTGTATTCACTGCTCGTAACCAGTTTTACTACGGCTGCCATTTTCCTGCATCGCCCGATTGCACTATGGCAGCACCGTGCCAAACTAAAAATTGACCGGGCTTTAAAAGTTCTGATTTTAGTGGTCGTGTTCTTCATTATCATGCGTGCAGTGCTTTTTAGTTTCCTGATGCAAGGCGATGACCCGCTCTCCTCTTATGATGGTTTATGGGCCTTTACCCAATTACTGCGTCTCTTGGTCGATATTATATTTTTAAGTTTGTTCTTTAATGGCGCTTTTCAGGAAGTCGTGGTACGCCTGAGCCAGGAACGCAATTATGACCCATTAACCGGTTTATTGAATCGGCGCGCTTTAGAACAATATCTGACGAAAATCAAAAACCAGCCTAGTACACAAAAAGCAGTCCTGATTGCAGACCTTGACCATTTTAAACAGGTTAATGACCAGTATGGGCATACCTTTGGCGATCTGGCCCTGCAACATGTCAGCCAGATATTCCAGCAGAACATTCGCAGCTCGGACAAAGTGATTCGTATGGGCGGTGAAGAGTTCCTGATCTTATTGGATCAGTGCCCGCATGCCAAAGCATTACAGATTGCAGAACGCATTCGCAGTTCCGTCGAGAATATGCCCCTGCAATACCGCGGTCAGTGCATTCATTTGACCATCAGTGTCGGTGTCAGCTTTTTTAAACAGTCGGATGAATTTGAACATGCCTATAACCAAGCCGATGAATTGCTGTATCAAGCAAAAAATCAAGGCCGTAATCGCGTCCATTTTCAACCCAATCTCGCCTAAGCCTCTTTTAGAAACCTAAAAAAAAGAGCATTAACATGCTCTTTTTTTTATATCTGGTGGTTGATTATTTCACCTTGGTTTTGCGAATCATCTTGTATAGCAACTTCGGTGAAATCCGCGAAACTAGCACCCCGATTTTTTCCTTGGTGCCACCGACCACGATATATTCCTCACCCAGCTGCAAGGCTTTGACCGTCTGTTGAGCAAAGTCTTCCGGAGCCAGACCATTTTCAATCGCTTCATCCTGTTTGGCCTGTGGCTTGCCTTCACCATTTAAGGCATTAAATGAGACATTGGTTTTGACAAAGCCCGGGAAAATCACCGAAACGCCAATGCCCTGATCGGACACTTCCGCTCGCAGACTGTTAGCCCACATATGAATGGCACCTTTGGCGGCTGAATAGGACGCACGATATTGGGTACCGAGCAAACCCGCCACACTGGAAATAAAGGCAATTCGGCCCGACTTCTGTTTCAGGAACGTTGGCAATACGGTTTTGGTCAGGAACACCTGCGAGAAATAGTCCACTTCCATAATGGCACGCTCGGTTTGCATGGTGGTTTCCTGAATCAGGGCACGCAGGCTTAAACCGGCATTATTGATCAGCCAATCAATACGGCCTTTCTGTTCCAGTACAGTTGCATAAGCTTTTTCCACTTGGCTTTCATTGGTAATGTCAGCGACAACAGATAAATGCTGATCCGGGTTTGGCAAACTGAGACGGACATTTTCCAGTTCTTCAAAACGGCGTGCAGTTAAAACAATCTGTGCGCCCTGGGCCGCGCATTCCTGTGCAATTGCCTTACCGATCCCTGAAGATGCCCCGGTAATCCATACCACTTTCCCATTTAAATTTTCCAGCTTTGCCATTGATCCCTCTTATTCAATATGTGAAGCCTGTTTTATTTCTTCATCTAAAAATGCCAAAAAATGCTCGAAGTAATAACTGATGGTATCTGCATCATGCAGACTACCCAATTTATCAAAACGTTTATAACCGAGTTGCGTGGTTAAATGAATCACACCATTCAAGGTTTTATCAACCACGACATTGAATTTTAATAACTGTTTTGGCTGACGCACCAGCTGAGTTACGCCCTGATCGACCACTTCGGTAAAGGCCTTTAATGCTGGTGATACATAGTGCGAATTGCCAGATTTGATTTCTTGGACATAACTATAGAGTTCCAGCACCAGATTTTTTTCGACTGGATAGCGGACGTAGTAATCGCCTTCAATTTCATGGGTCATTTCATACAGATAATTCACCAGCGGAATTAGGCGGTCATTGCCAAAGAAAGAGACTGACCACGGCATGTATTTGCGGGTCGTGCCCTTAATTTGTTGAATAATTTTTTCAGATTCCTGATCTGCCGACGTGGACATCCGTGCCAGCCGGCCAAAGACCTGTTCGATAATTTCGCAGGCAATATCCGCTAAAGTTTCACCTAAAGGTTTGGACAGGCTATTGGACTCACCTTCATTTAAACGTGTATGGATCTCGCGGAAACGGTGATGAGTTTCGGGCTGGATTTGTAGGGATATCTTGTAGCTCATCTCAGTCTCCTCTGCTGCGAGTCGTCATTATTCTAATATGCGATGAGTCGCCTTTCTGTTGTTCTATCATAGCCAAGCCTAGCTCACAAGCTTCATGGTTCAAGAATGCATCGGCTTGGGCTGCCGCAGCTGCCATTTTTTTTGCTACAATAGATGCAATTTTTTATCTACTTTTGATCTGTTTAGACTATGACTGATTCAGCGCAAAATATTGCTACGACCTACGATCCTACCGAGATCGAGAAAAAATGGTACAAAACCTGGGAAGAGCGTGGCTACTTCAAGCCGTCTCAAAAAGGCGAATCATTCTGTATCATGATTCCGCCGCCAAACGTCACCGGTAGCTTGCACATGGGTCATGGTTTTAACAATGCCATCATGGATGCGCTGACCCGTTATAACCGTATGTCCGGCAAAAATACCTTGTGGCAGCCAGGTACTGATCACGCGGGTATTGCAACCCAAATGGTTGTAGAACGTCAGCTCGGTGCGCAAGGCATCAGCCGTCATGACCTGGGCCGTGAAAAATTCATTGAAAAAGTCTGGGAATGGAAAGAACAGTCTGGTGGCAATATTACTCGCCAAATCCGTCGTTTAGGTTCTTCTGTAGACTGGTCACGTGAACGCTTCACCATGGATGAAGGCTTATCCAATGCAGTAAAAGAAGTGTTCGTAAAACTGCATGAAGAAGGCCTGATCTACCGCGGCAAACGTCTGGTGAACTGGGACCCTAAACTGCAAACTGCCCTGTCTGACCTGGAAGTTGAGTCTGATAAAGAAGAACAAGGTTCTCTGTGGCACTTCAAATATTTCTTTGAAGATAAATCCCTGCGTACCCAAGATGGCAAAGACTACATCGTCGTTGCTACCACTCGTCCAGAAACATTGCTCGGTGATACTGCTGTTGCGGTAAACCCTGAAGATGAACGCTATGCGCACCTGGTTGGCAAGAACATCATCCTGCCGATTACTGGCCGTCCAGTGGCGATCGTTGCTGACGAATATGTTGAAAAAGAATTTGGTACAGGTTGTGTAAAAATCACCCCTGCACACGACTTCAATGACTATGAAGTGGGTAAACGTTGCAACCTGCCAATCATCAACATTTTCAACAAAAATGCTGAAATACTGGCTGAGTTCGAATACATCGAAAAAGCGGGTGAGCAGATTTCTAAAACTATCCCTGCTCCTGCAGACTACATCGGTTTAGAGCGTTTTGAAGCACGTAAAAAACTGGTTGCTCAAGCCGAAGCTGAAGGCTGGTTAGATCAAATCCAACCATACACCCTGAAACCACCTCGCGGTGACCGTTCAGGCGTGATCGTTGAGCCATTACTGACTGACCAATGGTATGTGAAAATCGCTCCGCTTGCGAAACCAGCAATTGAAGCCGTTCAAGACGGTCGCATCAAGTTCGTGCCTGAACAATACAGCAACATGTACATGGCATGGATGAACAATATCCAGGACTGGTGTATCTCTCGTCAATTGTGGTGGGGTCACCGTATCCCTGCTTGGTACGATGCTGAAGGCAATGTTTACGTGGGCCGTAACGAGGAAGAAGTGCGTGCGAAACACAACATCGCCGCTGACATTGAACTGAACCAGGACGAAGACGTACTGGATACCTGGTTCTCTTCTGGTCTGTGGACATTCTCAACTTTAGGTTGGACTGGTGACGAAGCGAAAGACAAAGAAAACTATTTCTTGAATACCTTCCACCCAACTGACGTATTGGTGACTGGTTTTGACATCATCTTCTTCTGGGTTGCCCGTATGATCATGATGACCATGCACTTCATGAAAAATGAAGATGGTACTCCACAAGTACCGTTTAAAACTGTGTACGTTCACGGTTTAGTACGTGATGGCGAAGGTCAGAAGATGTCTAAGTCTAAAGGTAATGTACTTGACCCATTAGACATTATTGACGGTGTTGATCTGGAAACTCTGGTACAAAAACGTACTTACGGTCTGATGAACCCTAAACAGGCTGCGAAGATTGAAAAATCGACCCGTAAAGAATTCCCAGAAGGTATTCAGGCTTACGGTACTGACGCAGTTCGTTTCACATTCTGTGCGCTGGCAAACACTGGTCGTGACATCAAGTTCGACATGAAACGTGTGGAAGGTTACCGTAACTTTGCCAACAAAATCTGGAACGCAACCCGTTTCGTATTGATGAACATTGAAGGTCAAACCATCGGTCAGGAAGTTCGTCAAGACCTTTGGGAACTGCCAGAACAATGGATCGTAAGCCGTCTACAAAAAGCGGAGCAAGCAGTTCAACAAGCATTTGCAACTTACCGTTTAGACTTGGCTGCACAAGCGATTTACGAGTTCATCTGGAATGAATACTGTGACTGGTATGTCGAGCTGACTAAACCGGTGCTGAATGATGAAAACGTGTCTGAAGAGCGTAAAGCTGAAGTTCGCCGTGTGTTATTGGCTGTGATGGAAGCATCTTTACGACTTGCTCATCCAATCATGCCGTACCTGACTGAAGAAATCTGGCAAACACTTGCACCTAAACTGGGGATCGCTGGTGAAACCATTATGCTGGCTCAGTACCCTGTTGCTGATGAAACTCTGATCAATGAACAGGCTGAAGCGGACATGCAATGGCTGCAAGGTTTGATTGGTGCGGTACGTAACATCCGTGGTGAGATGGGTCTAGGTAATGCTCGCTTATTGCCTGTACTTCTTCAAAACACCACTGATACAGAAAAAGCTCAAATCGCGCGTATTGAACCGTTGTTTAAAGCATTGGCAAAAGTTGAAAGCATTACTTTCCTTGCTGATGCTGAACAACCACCATTGTCTTCTTCATCTGTAGTCGGTCATGTGTCTGTATTCGTTCCAATGAAGGGCTTAATTGACCCTAAAGCGGAATTGGCTCGTTTGCAAAAAGACTTAGACAAGGTTCAAAAACAGCATGACCAAATTGCCACTAAACTTAGCAATGAAGGTTTTGTGGCGAAAGCACCTGCTGCTGTGGTTGAAGGCGAGAAAGTGAAACTTGCTGAGTTTGCGGATCAGTTAGCGAAGATTAAAGCGAATATGGAGCAAATTGCAGCGCTTTAATGTATTGTTAGTTTGATCTAATTTATAGTATAAAGGGCTGATTATTCAGCCCTTTATTTTTAGAGTCAAACGGCTTTGTTGCATAAATATGTAAGCATCTGATTTAAATAAATTTAATTTTGGATCAAAAAATAATCAAAACTTCTAAAATCATATAGTTATGAAATCTTTGTGCAACAAAGCCGAGTCAAACTAATCTATATCCCCAAGAGTATTCAATTATCTTATCCAAAAAACGATTATCATCATCAGATAACTTGTGTTTGTTACCAAATTTAATTTTGAATTCTTTTAAAAACTCTTGTGTGATTCCCATAAAATATTTTGGCAACTCAAAATGACTTAAGTTTCTTAATAAATCATCTTGACCATATAATTCATTCAATAATTTTCTTACTGCCTCCAAAGTTTTCTGTTGCTTGAAGAATGCTTCATTATTTTCGTCGATTAACTCAGGATCAATTTCAACAAATGTTGTTCCATGTGCCAATATATTTCTTAAACTGAATAAGATTCTGATTTTATTACAAATATCAGGATTAACTTCTTTATTAATATTAAATTTTAAAAATCCTATATAAAAATTAAATAGACCTCTTGCGAAAGTAAAAACTACCTCAATATAGATTTCATGAAATATCAGAAATTAAACCGTTTTTCAGATTCTGAATTCAAGCGCTTGGTTGGTGTACCTCGACCAGTTTTTAGTGAAATGGTCGAAGTTTTAAAAGAAGCAGAATCACTTAAAAAGAAATCTGGGCGTCCTCATACTTTAGCTATAGAGGATCAATTATTATTAACACTCAATTACTTACGGAATTACAGCACTCAATTGGAATTGGCTGCAAATTACCATATCGCTGAAAGTAATGTGAATCGAACTATTAAAAAGGTTGAAGATGCATTAATGAAATCAAGACGTTTTACCCTGCCAAAACGAAGCATTACCACAGCAGACGAACAATTTAACTGGGTAATTATTGATGCGACAGAATGTTCAATAGAACGCCCGAAAAAAAAATCAGAGTAAGTTTTACAGTGGTAAAAAGAAGAAACATACGTTAAAAGCCCAAGTGATCTATCATCCGAAGAGCAAACAAATCATAGGAGTAGATATATCGTCTGGCAGTCAGCATGATATTAAATTGGCAAGAAAAACAGTTAAGAAATTCAAACATTGTGACTATGTTATGACCGATTTAGGGTACTATGGGTTAGAGCAAGATGGCTTTAAGTTATTGATGCCAATAAAGAAAAAGAAGAATTTCCCCTTATTTGATGCTGAGAAAAATTACAATAAAATGATTGGAAAAATACGAGTTGTAATCGAACATATTAATAGTCAATTGAAAAGATTTAGAATACTAAGTGAACGCTATCGAAATAGACGAAAAAGATTCGGTTTACGCATTAACTTAATCGCTGCACTGGTAAACCGGATGAACTTGCAATAACGACTTTCGCAAGAGGTCTAATAATTTCTCAATCCCACCTTCATTTTCTAATTTAATAAGAAAAGTGTCTAATATATTTTCATAGGGAGATTTACCTGTAGCACCCCTTCTTGAATTTTCTTCAATATGTTTATTAATTTCCTGTCTTAAATTTTGAGATAAAATATATCGTAAAGCACCTTCTACTATTGCAGCATTTAGTGAAAGTAATGGGAAGTTATACACATAATTATCTATTATTTTTTCTTCCTTACAAAATACTTTCAAGTAACTCTCGCTAAATCTATCATCAGTTAATTTTGAGTTTTCAGGCTTATTTTTTCTATTATGTAATATAGCTAATTCCTCATAACTTCGTAGTAATACTTGATGTGTAGCTAGATTCAAATACGACATTATTTTCCCTATATAAAATTAATATTCAATCCTCTTGATTATACACTCACCCCAACTCTCACCCATAAGGAGAGCGAACGTCATTTGATTTAATGCCAATATGAATTTCAAAATCGAGTTCCCTCTCCTGAACAAGTTTTAAAGCACTGCTTTAAAACAAAGCGCAAGTGAGGGGTAGGGAGAGGTCTGTTTTAGTTCAAAACATCTCTACCACAAATCTTCTAAAACCATATCCGTCCGCCCCAACTCATCATGATTCCGATAATGTACAACGGTTAAACCCAAAGCCTCTAAAAACTTGGTTCGTGCAGCATCATATTCAATAGCATCATCTATTCCATGCTGTCCACCATCTACCTCAATCACCAAGCCAATTTCATGACAGTAAAAATCTAGAATATAAGGTTTGATCACATGCTGACGACGAAATTTAAGATTCATAAATCGCTTGGCGCGTAGAAGTTGCCACATTAAATGTTCTGCATCGGTGGCAGTGTGACGCATGGATTTGGCGAAGGCGAATAATCAGCGGGTTAAAGTGCATAAAAAAAGCATCGTCAAAATGACGATGCTCTGAATGACAATCAATGCTAAAAATTACTCAAATGACCAACTAAATGCTCTGCTTTTCAGTAAAATTTTTAAGTAATCAAAATCCTTATAATCATTTAAACGCTTTTCATCTCTTAACAGTTTTGCTTGAATATCTGCTAAATCGCGTTGATATTTTTTTATCAAATCAACAGGTTTAAAACGCTGTTTGTAAAAACCAGAGCCGATCCAATCAAATGAATAAATAATATCATCTATTTCAAATTGCAATTTCTCTACTTGCTCTTCCAACAATAAATTATAAGATTTCAAATGCTCATTCGCGATTTTTGTTGCCTGTTCCTGATCACCTTGCGCTGTAAAAACACGCAATTTCAAAAGAGTAAGCAAATCTTTTTCCTCTAATGCAGCATTTGCTTGCTGTAATAATTCGGTTTTTTCAATGCGCTTTTGTTCATCTTGCTCTCGATCAGGGTGAATTAAGGCAGCAATTTTTGAATAAATGCTTTTTAGAGATTGCCCTGCCATTTTTTTCGCTTCTTCAAGCTGTGTTTGCTTCTTTAAAATTTTCTTTTTTTCCTTTTCAACAAACTTTTGATATTCATCACGCTCATCTTCATTAAGCTGATTTTGAATAAAATTTGCTTCTTCTCGATCTAATTTATCTTTTACTTTTTCCATAAACGCGTCGAGATTATTGAGATCCAAATCAAAGTCAAGCCAAGCTACGGGTACCCCGATTTGGTCTGCTATCATTTCTTTTATGGCTTGTTTTTGCATCATTTCATCAGCATCATGCGCTTGATGCGAATGATCATTTACATGAGAGCTGACTTCTTCAGCATCAGCACTTTCTTCTATCAGCTCATAATGTTGAGCAATGATAAGCGTCAACTCATGTTGTTGTTCAGAAAGATTCGGATTATTAAGCAGCTGACTCGCTAAAATTGAAATTTTTTCATCTAAACGCACTAAATATGTTTTTGCGATTTTATGCGTATTTTTATATTGCCAAAGCGTCTCTAATTGAGCGAACAAAACGTGGTGCCACTGACGATATACAGGTAATAGCTCATCTCTTGCATCCTCTTGAACTTGTTTTTGCGTTTGTTGCCAGTCCGCCAATACCATTTGTAATTGCTCAATTTTTTCAAGCAACCGATTAAACTTTTTTTGTTGTGCCGATAATTTTTCACTCGTTTGATAAATGCTTAAATCTAAATTGCTCATTCACTGACTTCAACGCTAATCTTAATTTCTGTAATATTTTAGCATAATGAATAGCATACAAACTTTTTGCTTAGTTCAAAAAAACTATATTCTTTACAAAACCCCATGCTCCAACAACATCCCTAGCCCACTCTCTTTCCCCATAAAACTCAGCCGTTGCTTCTCCGCTTTTAACTGATGCTTCACGTTCGACACATCCGCATCAATCTGTTTATACAACTGCTCAATATTGAGTTGCCCTTTGGACTTTTGCACCGCAATTTTGGCTTTATTTGACCATACAAGCGAGTTAATCAATTCCTGCATCTGCTGTTTTAAGGACTGGCTTTGTGCTTCTAACGCCTGTTGGTAAAACTTGAATTGTTCTGTGCTTAAACCTTTGTTTGAACCGTTTTTACTTTGCTCAACTTCAAGCTGAAGTTTCAGTAAAAAGAATAAATCTTCCTGTTCGTATGCTTCATTGGCACGTTGTAAAAGCTCGGTCTTTTCCTCTTTTTTAGCTTCATCGGGCTCACGATCAGGGTGAATGATGGAAGCAATCTTGAGATACACAGTTTTGAGTGATTGATTCACCATCTTTTCAGCTTGCGCTTGTTTTTCTTGCTGACGTTTTAACTTGGCTTGCTCACGTGCTTGTTGGTATTGATCATTATTCCAATCTTCAAATACATCATCGGCTTGGACTGTTTCAGTTTCAGGCTCATCAAAAGTGTCTATATTTTTCTTCTTGTTTTTTTCTTGCTGTATTCATCTGCCTGCTGATAATAGACATGCATTTTTTCCACTTCATCTAACTGCTTTTGACTCAGCAAATGTGAACCTTGTAGTAACCGTGCTAAAGTTTGGATTTTATCTTCCACCAATGCTGTATTTGATTTCGTGAAACTATAACTACTTAGACCATTCCAAAGTGTCTTCATCTGTTCATACAAAGTGCTATATAACTCACGATACGCAGGCATCAGCGCCTTTTGACTATAGGCACGAATGTCATCTTGGGCATGTTGCCATGCAAGCAATAACTGTTTCTGCTGTTCAATCTCATCAATTAAACGATTCAGCTTCTGATGCTGTGGTGAGACTTCAAGCACCATGTTTGGCATGGTTTTCAGCGCAAAAGGCATAGGGAAGATAAAAGCAAAAGAGAAATTATACCTGATTTATGTGAAAGTATTTTTTGACTCATCTCAGTAAAACTGAAGCAAAGCAAAATCCTGAGCAAATAAGCCTTAACATTACATGGCTTCAGATCAGGTAATTTTTTGAATTAACCAAGTCACTCAAATCATTGCAGTTTATTACGCAACTATAAACATTCAGCCGCCGCAATTCATGCATAGTATCAACAAAGACCAACAGATTATAAAAAGGACATTCACATGGATTGGGCCAGTATTTTTATTCATGACACCACCTGGGCTTTTGCTGCTGAAATTAGCGTGCGTGCCATCCTCATGTTCAGCATGATCATTATTTTTTTACGTCTGACTGGAAAACGTGGTGTGCGCCAGCTGTCAATTTTTGAACTGGCGATTATTCTATCGCTGGGTTCAATTGCCGGCGACCCGATGTTCACCGAAGATCTGCCGCTGATTCAGGCCCTGCTAATCATGAGCATCGTGATTTTCCTGTATCGTCTGGTGACCTGGTTAATGATGAAATACCAACCCTTTGAAGATCTGCTGGAAGGTAAGTCACTGTATATTGTCGAAGATGGTGAGCTGGTCTTAGAAAAGATTAAGCGCGGTAAAATGTCGCATGATGAATTCTTTGCCGAAATGCGCCAGCAAGGGGTCGAACATCTGGGACAGGTACGGGTCGGTTTACTCGAAAATGATGGCAAGTTTAGCATCCTGTTTTTTTCCAATGATCAGGTGCGTTACGGTTTGCCCCTGTTTCCCAAAGCCTGTCAGGAAATTACCGAAGTCAAACCGCATACCCATTACGCCTGCGTATACTGTGGCTATACCGATTTTTTGCAAAGTGCCGAGCAGATCTGCCCGCGTTGTGACAGCTGTCACTGGACTGAAGCCATCAATACCCAGCGCCAAACTTAAGCTTTGAGATAATCTAGCACTTCGACCAGATTCTGGATTTTTCTTTCAATCGGTTGCACAGGAGTATGAAAGCCTTCCATCCATAAACTTTGCATACCCGCATTTTCTGCCCCTTGAATATCGTTGATCGGGTGATCACCGATATATAGACAATGTTCTGGGGTAACTTCGAGCTTCTGTGCAGTATGTAGAAAAATCTCGGGATTCGGTTTGCTGATCCCGACCAATTCCGAACTGACAATTTCATCAAAATAATGACCAAATCCAAGCCCTTTAATGATATTCATCCGGGTGTCATGCCCACCATTAGAAATAATGGCCAGCTTATAATCTGCAGCTTTAAGTGATTGCAATAAGTTTTCTGCCTGCGGCATGGCTATGGCAAACTGACCAAAATTCTGAAACCAGAAATTGCTCAGTTCTTCTAATGGCGGCTGAGATTGCCAAGACAATTCTTGAAGCAAGGCAAAAGCAACTGATCCACCAATCGTGGAGTGTGTGAGTAGTTCTTTTTTAGGATATCCGCCATTATCAATACGGCGTACGATCTCGGTAATTTTTGCAACATCGACCAGATCTAGCGCATGACTATAATGCTCTGCCAGATATCGGCTATACGCCTGCACACTTAGGTCGCGATGGGTTAATGTATTGTCCAAGTCAAATAAAACAGCACGTATGGTCATAATGATATACATCAAACTTTTGCGCTTACTTTAACAGTTCAGACAGGGCTGCTATTCGCTTTAAACTCATAAGCTATACAAATATCCATATAAAAAGGCGATGTAAAAACATCGCCTTTTTTCAGATCATAAAATCTAAATTAGAATTTGTATTCTAGACCAGTACCTAGAACTGGTTGTTTAGTTTCATCAGAACCTTGTTCCAATGTTAAATAACCCGCATAACCATATGCTTTAACTTGTTTACTGAACGCGTAATCTGCACCTACTAAGATTTGTTGTGCATCAAAGTCAGATATACCATTTTCCTTAAAGCTTGTAGAATTTTGACTATATTGACCTTTAACTGTCCATGCTTGTGCATTTGGTAGATTATATTCAGCACCAATTAACCAACCTTGAGCATCATCAATAGCTGCTGAAGCACCCGTATTCCCGTTAACTTCTTCTACTTCTGAAGTTTGATAAAGCGCTTTTAATGCTAAACCACCATCTAAATTAACTCGCCCAATTGCACGAACTGTATTAGCTGCAGCAAAAGCTGCAAGTGGAGTACCTTCAGCATTTACAAGAACTTCTGGTGCAGAAGCATTACTGAAACCACGCCCTAGGAAGTTAGTTGGAATTGCTTTGTCATAAGCGATACCCGCAACAACTACAGGGCTGTCATAGACTACGGAAGCAGACCAAGCATCACCTAAACCACGATTTGCAGTTTTAACTACACCTTTGTCAGATTTAATTCCTGAATTTTCACCAGTTGCCAGTAAAGCATTAACTTTAATCTTACCTTCAGACAAAGCAATTGCTGGAGCTTCATAAACTACTGCATTTGCTACACGGCTTTCACCTGTGAAAATACCATTTACATCAGCACGGTTACCTACATAGTTATTGAAAGTATCTACCGGGCTAGACAATTGTTTTAATGGAGTATCATGTGCACCAATTTTTAATGTACCTAGTTTTGCATCTTTTAAACCAACAAAACGGTTACGCTTAGACCAGTCATCCCCTTCGCCATCAGAATTAAATGCCCATTCAATCGCATAAATACCGCTTAAACGATCAGTCAGTTTTTCTTCACCTTTTAAACCAACGAATGAGCTATTTGAACTTAGTTCAACTACATCTTTATCTGATACTGGAGAAGCATTATCTTCAGGTAAGTAATCTACAGATGCATCAATTTCACCATAAAAAGTTGGTGCTGCAAAAGTTGTCCCCGCTAAAAGGCTTAATGCAATCGCTGTTGCTAACTTAGTTTTCATTTCAATAGTCCTTTGGTTAATTTTGTAACAAATCATACACAACGTCTTTATACTACAAAATTATTAAAAACATATTTATATATTCTTTTTAGTACTTTAGGCTAATATCCAACCAAACAATTGATTCAGATCATTTTTAAATCACTTTCACGTTGTTTCATCCAACCGTTTATCGGGATTAAGCACAATATTGCAATAAAAACGATGCCATACAGATAATTCTGATAGCCCAACTTATCCCCTAATATTCCACTAATACTATAAAGTCCACCACTAACCGTCGCCATAATCGCGACTTGAAAAGTGAAGTCTGTGCCTGCTAAATGCTTACGGCTGTATTGCATTACTAACGTTAGCATTACAACTAGTAACATGGCAGAAATCATGTCTTCAGCTGCATTCACTATATAAATCACCACAGGTGCAACTGACTGCTTGGCCTCGTATTGCATGGCTAGCCAGGCATAAGCCATTAGGCTCATAATCTTAATGATTGAAAACACCAGTAAAGTTCGGGTACGGGAAAATATTTTCAAACACCAGCCCGCCAATCCTGCTCCGATCAGTGCTGCAAATGCACCGAGCATAGTGACGTAAATCCCGATCTGGCTAAAACTGAGTCCTAGATCCACCATCAACGGTTTGAGTAAAGGCCCAGATAAGCCATCAGCAATTTTAAAAGTGATTAGAACCGCTAACCAACAGCGTAATTCTGGTTGCTGGATAAAATACTGAAAATAGCTTTTTATTTGAAACTTTTGTTCAGACGTTGAATGATCTAGTGAATACCTTTGTGGCTCTTTATAAAGCAGTACCGGCAATGTATTGAGAAAAACTAAAGCAGCTAAAATCAGAAATGTGGTTTGCCATTGCAGAATATCCAGCAACCACAGAATTGCTCCACCACCGACAATAAACCCCAGCCGTGAACCAATCACCTGAAAAGTATTACCCCAATGCTGCTGTTCATTTTTTAGAATATTGACGGCAAGTCCATCGGTGGCAATATCCTGTGTCGCCCCAACGCCATTCATAAACAGCAACGCCACAAAAAAAGCCAACAGATACACTGGCTGGTTCAATGCATCGATCGGCATAAAAGACAGGATGATCAGTACGATGACCGACAACAGCTGTGTCGGAATAATCCAGCTACGATAATGCCCTTTTGCAGCTGAACCATACCGGTCTACCAACGGCGCCCAAAAAACTTTGATCGACCAAGGCAACATCAACAGGCCAAATCCACCGATATGGGTTAAAGATACGCCTTGAGCACGTAGAATGACTGGAAGTGCATGTGTCATAAATCCCACTGGCAAACCTTGCGCCCAGTACAAAGAAAACAGCAACAGGTAAATATTGCGCGTAACAGGCATAGGTCATCCTTTGGCAAAAGGTATAGGTGAAGGGTTAGAGATCTGACTTTTTTGCTAATGAATTTTTTATTTCAAACGAATAATACAATAAAAAATAAAGAATGTTGTCGTAATTAAAAGAGTCGTATAGATGGCAAAAAAATCTTTCCCTACCCTCCCACCGCTCGTTCCTGGACGTGGTAGTAAATTTAGCCGTGCTTTTTATAAAAAACTTTTTCTGGCACAAGGCTGGCAAATGGTAGGTGAATTCCCCAATCTTCCCAAAGCTGTTGCCATCATTTCCCCGCATACCTCGAACTTCGATGCCTGGCTGGGCTTTAATGCCCTACTGGGCTTAGGCATTCAGATCACGATTTTTGGTAAAGACAGCCTGTTCCGAACCCCACTGAAACCGATTTTGGAATGGATTGGTGTGGTTCCGGTAGTACGTGATACCCCACAAGGTCAAACCAAACAGATTGTCGATGTGATTAACAAAACCAATCATATCTGGGTGGGGATGGCTCCCGAAGGTTCTCGCAAAGCCCCTGAGAAAATTCGTAGTGGTTTCTATCATATTGCTAAGGCAGCCAAATTGCCGATCGTGATGTTTTCCTTTGATTATGATCATAAGATCATTCACATTTTGGGTGTTTACCATATTACTGGTGATTATGACTACGATCTGGAGCAGATCTATAAGCATTATGAAGGCAAGATTTCCGCCAAAAATCCAGATTGGATCGCCAAGCCACTACGTAAACTGGTGAAAAAGGACTAGGCAAAACTACACTTTTCTGCTGAGATAAGCCTGATTTGTCTATTAAATATTCAATATTTTTAGAATGAAAATAATTCGTTATGCCATGATTAGCTGTCTGGGCTTGAGCCTGGCAGCCTGTGATAAAAGCTCGACCAAACCCACAACAACGCCGACCATTAAAGCCCGTGAACCAGTGATTGCTCTTACCTTGGGTGGCGGTGGTGCCAAGGGATTTGCTCATATTGGAGTGATTAAAGTTTTGGAATCACATGGTATTAAACCGAAAATTGTCACAGGAACCAGTGCCGGAAGTTTTGTGGGCAGTTTGTATGCCAGTGGTAAAACACCTTTCCAATTACAGCAAATTGCACTGAATTTTAAAGAATCAGATATTCGTGACCTGACCTTAAACCGTCAAGGCATTATTGCCGGACAAAAGCTGCAAGATTATGTAAATAAGCAGATTGCCAATAAGCCGATTGAACAGTTCCCGATCCGTTTTGCCGCGGTCGCAACCCGTTTGGACACGGGTCGCAAGGCTGATTTTATTAAAGGCAACGCTGGTCAGGCAGTTCGTGCATCTTGCAGCATTCCAAATGTCTTTGTCCCTGCCACGATTGGCGGTAAACAGTATGTCGATGGTGGTTTGGTCAGCCCGATTCCGGTAAAAACCGCGAAAGACATGGGCGCGGATATTATCATCGCGGTAGATATTTCTGCCCGTCCGGATGGTAGCAAAGCCATGAATATATTTGGCTTGCTGGATCAGACCCTGAATATCATGGGACAGCGAAGTATTAATGAAGAGCTGAATCAGGCCAATGTGGTGATTCAACCCAAGGTCGGACATATTGGTACACTGGATTTAAAAGCCAGCAATGAAACCATTTTGGAAGGTGAAAAAGCAGCCCAACTAAAAATACGTGCTATTGAAAAACTGATAAGTGATTTCAGCAAATCACCTGCCACTTTGCAACCATCAGCTAAGCCAAAGTTCTAGCACAGGATTTCAGTAGGCATCGATAGCGACATCTGCTACATTGAAGTAGATATAAAAATCATGATGAATATTTAATTATTGAATGACATAGGCCAATTTATGGAATTTGTTCTCGAACCTTGGCACTGGTTTGTATTTGGCATTCTGCTAATCCTGTCGGAACTTATTTTGCCAGCATTTGCCGCCCTGTGGTTTGGTATTGGAGCGATTATGGTCGGCATCCTGTACTGGATGTTTCCGATGATGGGACTGACCACGCAGCTGCTGACCTGGATCATTTTGTCGGTGCTGTGTACGCTGGCCTGGTTCAAGTTTATCAAGCCACTTTCCGTGGATAAGACCAAAGCCGGACTGTCACGTGAAGCCACGATTGGTCAGATCGGCATGGTGATTCAGACTGATCTGAACAATGGTCAAGTGAAAGTGCGTTTTCCTTTACCTGTACTCGGTTCAGATGAATGGGATTGCCGCACGCTGAGTCCGGTACAGGTCGGTGACCGGGTACGCGTGGTAGATATTCTCGGCAATGATCTTGTGGTGCAACCGCATAGCAATAACTAACAAAAGGAAAATAATATGAGCGTGAGTTCTATCATTATGCTGGCCCTGCTGGCATTTGTTGCTGTCACCATTTTTAAAGGTGTGCGTATTGTTCCGCAAGGCTATAAATGGATCGTACAGCGTCTGGGTAAATACCATTCCACTCTGAATCCGGGCCTGAATTTTGTCATCCCATATATTGATGAAGTCGCTTATAAGGTCACCACCAAAGATATCGTGCTGGATATTCCGTCTCAGGAAGTAATTACCCGTGATAATGCCGTACTGCTGATGAATGCCGTGGCTTATATCAACCTGACTACACCTGAAAAAGCCGTCTATGGGATTGAAAATTATTCTTGGGCGATTCAGAACCTGGTACAAACTTCCCTGCGTTCAATTGTTGGTGAAATGGATCTGGATGATGCCCTGTCTTCCCGCGACCATATCAAGGCACGTCTGAAAGCCAGCATTTCTGATGACATTTCGGACTGGGGGATTACCCTAAAAACAGTCGAAATTCAGGATATTAAACCATCCCATACCATGCAGGCGGCGATGGAAGAACAGGCTGCTGCAGAACGTCAACGTCGTGCAACCGTGACCAAAGCGGACGGCGAAAAACAGGCCGCAATTCTGGAAGCCGATGGTCGTCTGGAAGCCTCTCGTCGTGATGCAGAAGCCCAAGTGGTTCTGGCTCAAGCTTCGCAACGTGCCATTGATATGGTGACTCAAGCGATTGGCGACAAGGAAATTCCTGTGGCTTATCTGCTCGGTGAACAATATGTGAAAGCCATGCAAGAGATGGCAAAATCTCCAAATGCCAAAACTGTGGTACTTCCGGCCGATGTGCTGAATACCATTCGTGGTGTCATGGGCCGTCATAATCCTTAAGGATTCTTAAGAAATTACGACAAATAGGCAGTCATTTGGCTGCCTATTTTCTTTTTAGTCAGAAAATCTCAGCAAAGATTGTGAAATTATGGTTAAATTTCGCGTTAATTTTTGAAATCTCCTGGATTCGAGGTTGCATAACTTTCGGATTAAAGTTCACTGCATCTGCCATAATCCTTATTTCGATCTACTGTCCAACTTCAAAATGGATACCGTATGAGCTCCCTAAATCCAACCTTAATAACCTTCCTGTTCTATATTGTCGCCATGATCGCGATCGGCCTGCTGGCTTATCGTGCGACAAGCAACTTTTCCGATTACATTTTAGGGGGCCGACGTTTAGGTAGTTTCGTCACTGCACTTTCTGCCGGGGCTTCCGATATGAGCGGCTGGCTGCTGATGGGTCTGCCAGGTGCGATCTACCTGTCAGGTCTGTCAGAAATGTGGATCGCCATTGGCCTGATCATTGGTGCCTGGATGAACTGGCTGCTGGTGGCCGGCCGTCTGCGTGTACATACCGAAGTACAACACAATGCCCTCACCTTACCCGACTATTTCTCCAATCGTTTTAATGACCAGAAAAAAGTACTGCGTATCGTTTCAGCCTGTGTAATTCTGATCTTCTTTGCAATTTACTGTGCATCCGGCATGGTCGCAGGTGCACGTCTGTTCGAAAGTATGTTCGCTCTGCCATACAGCACTGCCCTGTGGATTAGTGCGATTGCCACCATCAGCTATGTCTTTATTGGGGGCTTCCTGGCTGTCAGCTGGACCGATACCATTCAAGCAACCTTGATGATCTTCGCGCTGTTATTAACACCGATTGTCACCATTTTAAGTTTCTCGGATTTGTCACAAATGACGTTGGCTTTGGAAGCTGCACGTCCACAAGCTATGAATGTCATGGGCAACTTAAGCTTTGTAGCCATTATTTCCCTACTCGCTTGGGGCCTGGGTTACTTCGGCCAGCCGCATATTCTGGTGCGCTTTATGGCGGCAGATTCAGTGAAATCGATTCCGAATGCGCGTCGTATCGGCATGACCTGGATGACCCTGTGTCTCGGTGGTGCGGTAGCAGCTGGTTTCTTCGGGATCGCTTACTTCCAGGCGCATCCAGAATTGGCGGGTACGGTCACAGCCAACCCTGAAACCGTGTTTATGGAACTGACCAAAATCCTGTTTAACCCATGGGTTGCTGGTATCGTTCTGGCGGCAATTCTGGCAGCAGTGATGAGTACCCTGAGCTGTCAGTTACTGGTGTGTTCTAGTACCCTGACTGAAGACTTCTATAAATCCTTCTTGCGTAAAAATGCGTCTCAGAAAGAACTGGTTTGGGTGGGTCGTCTGATGGTGCTTTTGATTGCTTTACTGGCGATCTGGATGGCAGGTAACCCTGAATCTAAAGTCCTTGGTCTGGTCGCTTATGCATGGGCAGGTTTTGGTGCTGCCTTTGGTCCGCTGATTATTCTGTCGCTGTTCTGGAAACGCATGACATTGAATGGCGCATTAGCCGGTATGATCGTGGGTGCTGCAGTGGTGATTCTTTGGAAGAACCTGTTTGCCGCAACTGGCCTGTATGAAATCATTCCTGGCTTTATCTGTTCAATGATTGCGATTGTCGTGGTCAGCCTGATGGGCAAAGCACCGACTGCTGAAATTACCGATCGTTTTGAACAGGCAGAACGACTGTATAACGAAAGCAAATAAATTTAACTTTCAATAAAAAAGAGGACTTTAAGTCCTCTTTTTTATGCCTGTGCATTACAGCAATTGCTGATGATTAGTTCTTACGATGTAACAGGAATTGAGTAATCTGGGTCAATTCTTCCGCTTGCCCATCAAAATATGACAAAGCACTGAGAGCCTGATCATGTAGCTGTTTGGCATATTGCTGGGCTTTATCTAAGCCCATCAACGCAGGATAAGTTGATTTCTCAACCATCTCATCTTTACCAGCAGTTTTACCTAGTACTTCGGTATCGGAAATAATATCCAAAATATCATCCTGCACCTGGAACGCTAAACCAAGTGACTGTCCGAATTCACGTAGTTTCGGAATTGCCAGATCTGTGCCTTCAAAAATCGTTACGGCTGCCATCATGATCGCGGCAGAAATCAGTGCTCCGGTTTTATTGCGGTGAATGGTTTCCAAAGCATCCTGATCAATTTTTTTGCCTTCCGCCTGTAAATCCAGCACCTGACCATTGACCATTTTTGAAGACGCAGTTGCCAGAATCTGCATCTGCTTCAACACAATTGCCGGTTCTACTGATGGACCTTGATCAAACAGGCGGCTGCCCAGAATTTCAAACGCCATCGATTGCAGAATATCGCCAGCAAGTAAAGCCGTATCTTCACCAAAAGCCGCATGACAGGTCGGCTGACCACGGCGAAGTAAATCATTGTCCATACATGGCAGGTCATCATGTGCCAGCGAATAGCAATGGATAAATTCAATGGCTACTGCGGCACGGCGTACCGCTGCCATATTCTGATTAGATTTTAAAGCTGCTGTGGCATAGCATAAGGCTGGACGAACACGTTTACCACCCAACATCACCGCATGGTGCACCGCAGACTTTAACGGTTCAGGAATGGCAAAGGCATCAAGTGCTGTCAGTAGGTCCTGTTGAATACGATGTTGTGCTTGAGTCAATGCATGGGTTGACAGCTCAGTTATTGATGACACATTCGCCTCGGATACGTTGTCCAATAGAGTTTAATGACAAGATACTGCTCTTGCCGCTTTATACCGTTATTGTACCTTTAAACCTGAAGAATTATCAGCTTGAAATCCTGCTGTTGTTTTGTTCTATACCTGAATTTCAAATATCCAATCCTCTACAAATAATAAAAAACCACTGAGCTGGCAGTGGTTTTTAAAATCTAAGGAGAAACTTGAATAGAGATTATTCAACTAGCACTTCAGGGGGTACGCGTACCCAGCCTTCCATGATGACTCGAGCACTACGGCTCATAATGGCTTTTTTCACCTTCCATTCACCATTTTCCTGTACTGCCTGCGCACCCACACGCAAAGTTCCGGACGGATGACCAAAGCGTACCGCTTCACGTTCACCGCCACCTGCTGCCAGATTCACTAGAGTACCTGGAATAGCAGCCGCTGTACCAATCGATACTGCCACGGTACCCATCATGGCATGGTGCAACTTACCCATAGATAAGGCACGTACTAGCACATCAGTATCCTGTTCGGTAATCGCCTTACCACCAGATGAAACATAAGCTTTAGGCTCAGAAACAAAGGCAATCTTCGGCGTATGCTGGCGTTGTGCTGCTTCACTAATATCTGAAATCAGGCCCATTTTTAATGCACCATAAGCACGAATGGTTTCAAACTTTTTCAGTGCTGCCGGGTCGCTGTTAATATCTTCTTGCAGTTCTGTGCCCTGATAACCTAGGTCTTCGGCCTTCAGGAAAATCGTTGGAATCCCAGCATTGATCAAAGTCGCTTCGAAGGTGCCATAATCTGGAACGACTAACTGATCTACCAGATTGCCTGTTGGGAACATCGCTCCACCCTCGGCATCATCATCGGCTGGGTCAAGGAATTCAATTTGTACTTCAGCTGCTGGGAAAGTCACGCCATCCAGCTCAAAGTCACCGAGTTCCTGTACCTGACCATTCACAATAGGTACATGGGCAATAATAGTTTTCTGGATATTCACCTGCCAGATATGTACCGTACAGATGCCATTTTCCGGAATACGTGCGGAATCCACTAATCCATTGCTAATGGCAAATGAGCCGACACCTGCAGTCAGGTTGCCACAGTTGCCGCTCCAGTCGATAAAAGGCTGATCAATTGAGACCTGCCCAAACAAATAATCCACGTCATGATCGGGTTGCTGGCTTTTTGACAGAATCACGGTTTTACTGGTACTGGAGGTTGCATTGCCCAAGCCATCAATCTGCTTTCCATACGGATCTGGACTGCCAATGACACGTAATAACAACTGATCCCTGATTTTGCCCGGCTGTTGTGCTGCTTCTGGAAGATCTTCTAGTTTGAAAAAAACACCTTTACTGGTACCACCACGCATATAGGTAGCTGGAATCTTGATTTGCGGGGCAAAAGTCATAATTTTTGTCTTCCTTCGTCTTGTCTTTATTTTGTAAACAATTACGGGCGAAACCGGATTTTGAGTATAGTAGACCTCTTGCGAAAGTCGTTATTGCAAGTTCATCCGGTTTACCAGTGCAGCGATTAAGTTAATGCGTAAACCGAATCTTTTTCGTCTATTTCGATAGCGTTCACTTAGTATTCTAAATCTTTTCAATTGACTATTAATATGTTCGATTACAACTCGTATTTTTCCAATCATTTTATTGTAATTTTTCTCAGCATCAAATAAGGGGAAATTCTTCTTTTTCTTTATTGGCATCAATAACTTAAAGCCATCTTGCTCTAACCCATAGTACCCTAAATCGGTCATAACATAGTCACAATGTTTGAATTTCTTAACTGTTTTTCTTGCCAATTTAATATCATGCTGACTGCCAGACGATATATCTACTCCTATGATTTGTTTGCTCTTCGGATGATAGATCACTTGGGCTTTTAACGTATGTTTCTTCTTTTTACCACTGTAAAACTTACTCTGATTTTTTTTTCGGGCGTTCTATTGAACATTCTGTCGCATCAATAATTACCCAGTTAAATTGTTCGTCTGCTGTGGTAATGCTTCGTTTTGGCAGGGTAAAACGTCTTGATTTCATTAATGCATCTTCAACCTTTTTAATAGTTCGATTCACATTACTTTCAGCGATATGGTAATTTGCAGCCAATTCCAATTGAGTGCTGTAATTCCGTAAGTAATTGAGTGTTAATAATAATTGATCCTCTATAGCTAAAGTATGAGGACGCCCAGATTTCTTTTTAAGTGATTCTGCTTCTTTTAAAACTTCGACCATTTCACTAAAAACTGGTCGAGGTACACCAACCAAGCGCTTGAATTCAGAATCTGAAAAACGGTTTAATTTCTGATATTTCATGAAATCTATATTGAGGTAGTTTTTACTTTCGCAAGAGGTCTAGTATATTTATTGCGTGATACATTGACTGCAAGACCTTTGTATAAAAAAACAACATCTGCAAGTCGTCTATTTTCTAATGCGGATGAGAATTATCAGATTCAATAAAATTAATATATTGATTCGTTTATTATTTATTTAGTTTATTTTTATAATTATTTTTTATACATCTGATAATTATATTTCATTCAAAGACTTGCTCTAGGCTTATCTGGCCTGATCTATTACAATCTTTTCACTTATTTTTTACATTGTCGGGCTGAAAACTTTGAATAACGAGTCTTCACAACTTCAGCGTGGCTTAAAGAACCGTCATATTCAGTTGATCGCCATGGGCGGTGCAATTGGCACAGGCTTATTCTTAGGTTCCGCACAGGTGATCCAGTCTGCTGGTCCTTCGATTATTTTGGGCTATGCCATTGGTGGCTTTATTGCATTCCTGATCATGCGTCAATTGGGTGAAATGATTGTTCACGAACCAGTTGCTGGTTCGTTCAGCCATTTTGCTTATAAATACTGGGGTAAATTCCCCGGCTTCCTTGCAGGTTGGAACTACTGGATTTTATATATTCTGGTCGCCATGACCGAGCTTACCGCTGTCGCGAAATACATTAACTATTGGTGGCCACATATTCCAGCATGGGCATCAGTACTGTTTTTCTTTGTCGTGATTACCTTGGTCAACCTCGGCAATGTGAAATTCTATGGAGAATCGGAATTCTGGCTTTCTATCGTCAAAGTCACTGCCGTGATTTCGATGATTGTCTTTGGTCTGTATCTATTACTTACAGCCGATGCTTCGTCAACTGCAACATTTAGTAACCTGTGGACTGCGGGCGGTTTCTTCCCAAATGGCTTTGAAGGTTTATTCTATATGCTAGCTTTCCTAATGTTCGCCTTTGGTGGGATCGAACTGATTGGTATGGCAGCTGCAGAAGCGGAAAATCCGGAAAAAACCATTCCAAAAGCGATTAACCAGGTTGTGTTCCGTATCCTGATTTTCTATGTCGGGGCATTAACTATTCTGTTGTCACTGGTGCCTTGGAATCAGCTGGAACTTGGTGGTCTGGACAAGAGTCCCTTCGTGCTGATCTTTAGCCAGTTAGGCATTGACTGGGCAGCCCATCTACTGAACTTCATCATTCTGACTGCTGCCTTGTCTGTGTATAACAGTGGGATGTACGCCAATAGCCGTATGCTGTTTGGTCTGGCTAAACAAGGCAATGCTCCTAAAATGTTCCTGAAAGTGAACAAGCAAGGTACGCCGATCACTGCAGTATTGTTCTCTGCAATCCTGATTTTTGGTTGTGTATTGTTGAACTACTTTGTTCCAGAAGATGCCTTAAGCCACCTGATCTATGTTGTGGTGGGGGCACTGGTACTAAACTGGGCGATGATCAGCTTGACGCACTTCAAGTTTATTCAGCACATGAAACAGCTAGGCGAGAAAACCAAGTTCCCTGCCCTGTGGTCTCCATTTAGCAATGTGCTAGTACTTGGCTTTATTGCGATAATTCTTTACATCATGTGGACACAAGGCTTTAAGGAATCTGTGCTGATGCTTCCAATCTGGGTTGCGATCATGTTTGGTCTATTTAAAGCACTTCGCCCTAAAAATTGATTAAAAAATATTTTAGTAAAATGATTTTTAAAGTTATTGCTACGGCAATAACTTTTTTTTTACCTAGTTTTGGAGTAGATTAGGGTTCGTTTTGCGCCCTTAGCTTAACTGGATAGAGCAGTTGCCTCCTAAGCGACCGACGTGGGTTCGAGTCCCGCAGGGCGCACAAACTTTAAATATGTGAACTAATTAACAAAATATTTAAGAAATAATTCAAGAAATTTATATTTTTTTAATTCAATGTTTTCTATTTTAAAAAACTTTATTTTCAAATACTTACAGCATTAAGCTCCTTTCTAATTAGTATTTTTACTCTAATATGATGTTTTTTTGAACTCATTATTCAAGCTAGAGCATTTACTCTTTTTTTTATTATGCTATTTTTGACACATGGAGTAACAAAACAGCCATTGAAGGCATCGAAATGTCTCCAAAAACAATACCAAGCAAATACCGAATAATCGTTTAAAACTCCAATTTGTACCTCAAGGGAAGATGAAGAATGAAATTAAAAGCGCTTAGTACAGCAATGATTTTGGCAGCCTTACCAATGACTGGCGCGTTTGCAGCAGCTATGGATCGTTCTGGCCAATCAATGGCAGCATTTTTACAGCCTGGTAACTATTTTGAAGCAGGGATTTCTATACTAGATGCTGATGTATCTGGTAGAGAGGCTGGTGAAACAACCACACGCCGTGATATTGATGACATGGCAGAAAGCTACTATTTTCCTAATGCAGCTCTAAAAATCCAAGCTACTGATAACTTTTCAATAGGCTTATTATACGATCAGCCATTTGGTGCAAAAGCTAAATATACAGGTAATAATGCTTTTGTGTCAGATTATGGTACTGACACAATACTTCCACAAACAACTTTAAATAATATGCTTAGAGATCAGATTCGTACTGGTCTAGGCGATTCTTTTGATCAATTTAATCAGCAAGCTTTAGGTGGTAATTTTAACCAAGCCTCACCAGAACAAATTCAAGCTGCATTAAATGCTACAGCAGCACAATATCGTGCTGATGTAGAAGGACTCCCAGAAACTCTGCCAGCAGTTCAACAAGCTTTAGCAACTGCCACCGCTTTAGAAGGAGCAGCCAATAATATTGGAAATGCCTTAAATTCTAGATTCTTACTTGGAGAAGGAAATACAGTCGTTGACCTGAAATCACAAAATTTATCTTTAGTGTTCGGTTACCAGCCTACTGTAAATTGGAATCTTTACGCAGGTGCAGTTTACCAAACCGTTGAAGGTGATCTAAGTCTACGTGGCCAAGCTTATAGCATTTACAATGGTTATGATGCTACTCTTCCAGAAACTGATGCATGGGGTTGGTTAGCAGGCTTTGCTTATCAAATTCCAGAAATTGCATTAAAAGCTTCTGTTACTTATCGCTCCGAAATTGAACATGAAGCAAATGCAAGAGAATCTTTACCTGCTCTAGCAGCTCTTTCTCTGATTGATGCAACTCAAGGGCCTGTTTTTGCTAATGCTATTGCAAATGCCACAGGTAAATCTAAATTTACCACTCCTCAATCTGTAAACATCGATTTGCAATCAGGGATTATGCAAGATACGGTTGCATTCTTAAATGTTCGTTGGGTCGATTGGTCTGAATTTGCACTTCGCCCACTTAAATTTGGTATGTTAAGTGAAGTCGTAGGTCAATTAGATTCCGTAAATCGTCCTAATGGTTTTGATATTGTTAAATACGATAAGGATCAATGGACTGCTACTGCAGGTGTAGGCCGTAAACTTTCAGAAAAATGGGCTGGGAATGTATCTGTAGGTTGGGACTCAGGTGCTGGCAATCCAATCACTACACTTGGTCCAACTGATGGCTACTGGAATGTTGGTTTAGGCGTTCAATACAGCCCTGCACCAAATTACTTTATTGCCGGTGGTGTTAAATACTTCTGGTTAGGTGATGCAGAATCACAAACTGCAGCTCAAGTAGGTGAAGACAACCGTATCGTAGGTGATTTTAAAGATAATAACGCAATTGCTTATGGTCTAAAAATTGGTTACCGCTTCTAATATCTAGAACTTTAAAAAACCACCTTCGGGTGGTTTTTTTATTGTTTAAAATTTATTTTTATACACTTGTAAACTATCTGATGATTTAAACATCAATTAATTTTTAATTAATTTATGTGTCATTTCAGTCAATCCATATAAATAAAATATTATTTAATTCACATATTTAACCTTATATTTTTAGTACAAAAACTCTAACCCCTCCTATTTTAATTACTGATCAGTTCAAATCTTCATCAAAGGCGAGCATTTACTCTTTTTAATTTTATGTTACTTTTCCACAACTTTTTATTATGTTTATGCAACATTTCAAGGAAGAGCCATGAAGCTTAAGCCGATTTCTACTGCAATATTACTTGCAATACTTCCAACTTCAGCAGTTTTTGCTGGTGGTTTAGACCGTTCTGGTCAGTCTATTCAAGCATTTTTACAGCCGGGCAACTATGCAGAGGTTGGTATTTCGGTTTTAGATCCTGATGTCTCAGGAACTTCTAAAACTTCCGGTTTTGAAGGGGAGAAAATCAGTGATATGGCTGATGATTACTCTTTCATTAATGCGGCAATCAAAGTTCAAGCAACTGATAAAATTTCCTTAGGTCTGATTTATGACCAACCTTTTGGTGCAGATGCACAATATGATGCAGCTACTAATTCATTTGGAAATGGCTCAGAAGGTACATCAGTTGAAGTTAAAACTCAGAATTTAACAGCCCTTATAGGATATCAACCTACAGAAAACTGGAATTTTTATGCTGGTCCAGTTTGGCAAACGGTAGAAGCGGATATTAAATTACGTGGTCAAGCTTATAGTGTTCTTAGTGGCTATAACATTAAGCTAGAAGAAGAGGAAGCATTTGGCTGGTTAGCTGGTTTTGCTTATCAAATTCCTGAAATTGCGTTAAAAACGTCTATAACTTATCGTTCAGAAATTAAACATGATGCAAGTTCTCATGAAACATCTTTACTTCCTCAAGTTGCACAAGATCCTCGCGTATCTCCTGGACTTACAGCAGAACAAAAATATGCATTCCCACTGTTAGGTCATATTGATTCCAAAGTTAATGCAACAACTCCTCAGTCGGTAAATATTGATTTCCAAACTGGCGTCGCGCCAAATACACTTGCGTTCGCAAATGTGCGCTGGGTACATTGGGATCAGTTTACCGTCAGCCCGCAACTACTTAACACATTAGGCCAAGATCTAATTTCATATTCAGATGACCAATGGTCTGCAAATGTCGGTGTAGGCCATAAATTCTCAGATAAATGGTCTGCTTCTACTTCAATCGGTTGGGACTCTGGTGCAGGTAATCCTGTAACAACACTTGGTCCAACTGAAGGCTACTGGAGCTTAGGTCTGGGTGCTCAATATAGCCCTGCTGAAAATTACTTCATTCAAGCAGGAGTAAAACACTTATGGTTAGGTGACGCACACGCTCAAACAGGGGGCAATGTGGTTGCTGAATTTGAAGACAATAATGCATGGGCATACGGTATGAAGATCGGTTACCGTTTCTAATCTCAAACTTATGTAAATAAAAAAGCCGCATAAAGCGGCTTTTTTATTGTTTATTTTATTATGCTGGAATATCACGTACTGAAGCATTACGAATTGCTTCTTTTAATGCTGCGTAACCATGAATTGGCGGGAATTGCGGGAATTCTGCAATCACATTTTCTGGTGCATCGAATAAGAAGCCTTTGTCTGCTTCACCTAACATCGTAGTGTCATTATAAGAATCACCTGCCGCAATGACACGGAAGTTTAAACCATGTAATGCTTTCACTGCCTGACGTTTCTGGTCTGGCTGACGCAGTTTGTAGGCGGTGATCATGCCATTTTCATCAGTTTCCAGTTTGTGACAGAAAATCGTTGGCCAGCCCAGCTGTTTCATTAAAGGATGCGCAAATTCATAGAAAGTATCAGAAAGAATGATCAGCTGGAAATGAGTACGTACCCATTCTACAAATTCTTTAGCGCCTTCAAATGGACCCATATCAGCAATCACTTCCTGAATATCATTCAGGCCGAGACCATGCTGTTTTAGGATATTCAGACGCTGGGTCATCAGCACATCATAGTCAGGAATATCACGAGTCGTCGCTTCTAGTTCCTTAATCCCTGTTTTCTTTGCAAAATTGATCCAAATTTCAGGAACCAGAACACCTTCAAGATCCAGACATACGACTTCCATGAATATTCCCCTCAGCAGTCTTATTTAAAAAATTTCGCATATCATAGCTGAATCTTCACATTTTGCACTGTTCTTTTTTAAATCTATTTTTTTCATAAGCATTTATTTTTTAGTGATAAGGTGACTAATTCTATTCTATTAAAATAGATGTGAAATTAATTAATATAGGCAGAGTTATTCCAAGCCTATATCGCCAGGATTCTCATGACCACTATTCCTACTATTGATATGGTAGATGCGCTTGCATCTGAATATACAGACAAATCTCCAAGTGAAATTTTGGAACTTGCCCTGAGCCAGCCCGGTGAAATTGCGATTTCATTTTCCGGTGCGGAAGATGTCGTACTGATTGATATGGCTTCACATCTGGGCAAACCCTTCCGTGTGTTTAGTCTGGATACTGGACGTTTGCACCCTGAAACCTATCAGTTTATTGATCAGGTGCGTAAACACTATAACATCGACATTGAGATCTGTTTCCCTGAAGCAGAAGCCGTACAGAATCTGACGACTACGAAAGGCATGTTCAGTTTCTATGAAGATGGTCACAAAGAATGTTGTGGTATCCGTAAGGTTCAGCCATTACGTAAAAAACTGGCCACTTTGGATGGCTGGATTACTGGTCAACGTAAGGATCAAAGCCCTGGTACCCGTAATGAAATTCCAGTCATTCAGGCTGATGCTGGTTTTTCTGGCCCAGGCAAACAGCTGATCAAATATAATCCTTTAGCCAACTGGTCCAGTGCTGATGTCTGGAACTACATCCGTATGATGGAAATTCCATACAATCCACTACATGAAAAAGGCTTTATTTCCATTGGTTGTGAACCATGTACCCGACCTGTTCTGCCAAACCAGCATGAACGCGAAGGCCGCTGGTGGTGGGAAGAAGCTACTCACAAAGAATGTGGGCTGCACGCCGGCAACCTGAAAAAATAAGCTGGCTTTAAGTCCATCTAAAAGGCTGTCATTTTTTAAAGACAGCTTTTTTTATTTCATATCTGGATTTATTTTCAAGGTGAAATCATCCATATTTACCGTTTATCGGGAAGTACCATTTTAATATTTAAAGAATTTCTAAACTGTTAGTCGATTGATTTACTGGCATAAAAATGTGAAATATAGATTAATAAAATTTTATAAATCGCAGATGATTATGTAGATAGGCTTTATTCAAATTACAAAAAATCTATTTTTATTCCGCAAATATAAAACTAAAATTTTCACATTTCATGGACTTAGGAATAGTTTTAAGTGCTTGTCAATAGCTACTTATTTTGCTGATCCGATCAGAGAAAGCAGTTCACATATATGTTAAAACCGCTATACTTTGTGAACTAAAGCAATAATTCTAACAAGGCTTTTCAGAAAGAGAAGAGCTATAGAGTGCAGTGAGGCAATCCACGCTATGCGTCCATTACATCCAATTGATTTAATTTTTTTATCATTAGAAAAACGGCAACAACCTATGCATGTAGGTGGTCTTTTTTTATTTCAGATTCCAGAAAATGCACCTGCAACTTTTATTCAAGATCTGGTCAAAGATATCCGTACTTCCAAATCGATGCCCATTCCACCCTTCAATAATTATTTAAACGGTTTGTTCTGGGACGAAGATGATCAGTTTGATCTGGATCATCATTTCCGTCATATCGCCCTGCCGAAACCTGGCCGTATCCGTGAATTACTGACTTATATTTCACAGGAACACAGTGCCCTGATTGACCGCGCTAAGCCATTATGGATGTGCCACCTGATTGAAGGCATTGAAGGCAATCGTTTTGCCATGTACTTCAAGATTCATCATGCCATGGTCGATGGGATTGCCGGCATGCGTCTGGTTGAAAAATCTCTCTCCCATGATCCAAATACGAAAAGCATTGTCCCGCTATGGTGTGTAGAAAGCCCGCGTGCTAAGCGTTTAAAAGCACCTAAAGTCAGCCGACTAAAAGGCACATTATCGACCATTAAGGGACAGTTAGAATCAACACCGCGCGTCTTGTATGAATTATCGCAAACCGTGCTCAAAGATATGGGACGTAACCCGGATTATGTTTCCAGCTTCCAGGCACCGCCTTCCATTCTCAATCAGCGGATTACCGCCTCACGCCGATTTGCGGCACAGTCTTTTGAATTCTCACGTCTGCGCCATATTTCTAAAGAACTTGGCGTAACTATTAATGATATCGTGCTAGCGATCTGCTCCGGTGCGCTACGTGAATACCTGATCACTCAGGATGCCTTACCGAAGAAACCGCTAATTGCCATGGTACCTGCTTCGGTACGTAGCGATGATTCCGATGTCTCGAATCGTATTACCATGATTCTGGCGAATCTGGGTACGCATAAGGAAGACCCACTGGAGCGTCTGAAAATCGTACGCCGCAGCGTATTGAATGCCAAAGAACGCTTTAAGCGTATGACCGCGAATCAGATCCTGAATTACAGTGCCTTTGTGTATGGTGCGGCTGGCCTAAATATCGCCTCTGGCCTCATGCCAAAACGTCAGGCATTTAACCTGGTGATTTCTAACGTACCAGGTCCACAAGAACCGTTGTACTGGAATGGCGCACGTCTAGAAGCATTATATCCAGCCTCAATCGTGCTGGACGGTCAGGCACTGAATATCACCATGACCAGCTATATGGATAAACTGGAAGTTGGCTTAACCGCTTGCCGAAATGCCCTGCCAAAAATGCAGAATCTGCTGACTCACTTAGAGGACGAAATCCAGCGTTTTGAACGGATTGTCGATGGTGATAAAACCCCAAAGCTGGTGGCCGCAGCCGGATAATGGATGATTCCGACTGAGGTTTTCAGTAAAAAATTGGTATGAGCATTTTTGCCAATTCTTTCACGCAAAAATTAAGGGGCTTTGCAGCCCCTTTTATTTTTATTTGATTATTTTTTATTCAGACCGTGTCACAAATTTAGAATCTTAACTTTTTACCGTACGGCATTGTTTCAGCAACTGATGGCAGACTGCACGGATCATAGAGGAAGTAATCTGCACTTCATTCCCGCGTTCATCGACAATGTACCCCGCGTGTACAGTTTTTTTAGGTTCTAATACGTGTTTTAGGCCTTTATTTAATACCGCTTTACTTATACTCATGACTCACCTCGTGTTTGCTAAGCCAAAAATACTGGGAGATCGGCTTTGGCTACTTGATGAATCTAGTATTCAAAATTCACAGGACATTGTAAAACTTCAGTTGTAACAAGGGTTTTACGACATTCTGTTACAATTTCAGCTAAGAATGATATCGTATTGCTCTTGCGTGTATAAATTTTCAACCTGGAATTTAATTACACGTTTGATGAAATGCTCTAAATCTGCGACAGCTGGCGCTTCTGCAGTCAGCAGACGATCAATCACCGATGGATGCGCGACGACAGTAAAGCCACTCTGTGACTCATAAGCGCGTGCATAACGCAGGATTTCCCGAAAGATTTCGTAACATACCGACTCGGCTGTTTTCACATAACCGCGTCCCTGACAGGTCGGGCAAGACTCACAAAGTAAGTGTTCCAAAGATTCGCGGGTACGCTTACGAGTCATTTCTACCAGTCCCAGTTCAGATACCTGGGTGATCTTGGTTTTGGCATGATCACGTTCCAGCATTTTCACAAACTGGTTCATCACCTCTTCACGATGATAGGCTTCCTGCATGTCAATGAAATCAATAATGATGATGCCACCGAGATTGCGCAGACGCAGCTGACGGGCAATGACCTGGGTCGCTTCCATGTTGGTCTTGAACACGGTGTCTTCCAGCGAACGGCCGCCAACATAAGAGCCAGTATTGACATCAATCGTGGTCATGGCCTCAGTCTGGTCAATCATCAGATAACCGCCAGATTTTAAAGCCACACGGGTTTGTAACGCTTTCTGGATATCATCTTCAACGTTATACAGATCAAAGATCGGACGCTCACCCGGATAATGCAGCAGACGATCCTTCATGCTTGGCACGAACTCATCCACAAACTCGGTCAGCTTGCCGTGAATTTCACGTGAATCGACATATATTTTCGCAGTGTTTTCATTGGCCAGATCGCGAATCACACGCTGCGGTAATGGCAGTTCTTCAAAGATCAGCGAAGGCACTACCACACTTTTTTGCTTGCGCTGGATGTATTCCCAAAGCTTGGCCAAATAAGCCATATCCTGCGCGATTTCAGCTTCTTCAATGCCTTCCGCCGCGGTACGGACAATCACTGAACCCGGCAGCTTATGCTCTTCCTGAATGCGCTCAATGATGGAACGTAAACGGTTACGCTCTTCTTCATCTTCGATACGCTGGGAGACACCAATATGGTTGCCATACGGCATCAGAACCAGATAACGGGATGGAATAGACAGATCAGTGGACAGGCGTGCGCCCTTGGTGCCGAGCATGTCTTTCATCACCTGGACGGTCAGGGTTTGACCCGGCTGCAGGAGTTCAAATACATTCGGCGTCGGCTGCTGGCGTGGCCAGACCATATCATTGATATGTAAAAAGGCGGTACGGGACAGACCAATATCAACAAAAGCCGCCTGCATGCCGGGCAGCACACGGACGACCTTGCCCTTATAGACATTCCCCACCAGACCGCGCTTTGCGGTACGCTCGACGAACAGTTCGTTCACCGTGCCGTTTTCAATTAACGCCACACGACACTCCATCGGTGTGACGTTAATCAACAACTCGTCAGACATAACAACACTCAAAACATTATAAGAATTCTTTTGCAGCAGTTAATTTAGTGCCTTAACCGTCTGTAATAACTGTACCGTTTCATATAGCGGCAAACCGACTACATTGGTATAACTCCCCTGTATCGCAGGAATATAGCGCGCTGCAATGCCTTGAATAGCATAGCCGCCTGCCTTTCCAACCGGTTCACCTGTTGCCCAATAACTTTCCATATCATGGGTGGTTAGTGATTGAAATTCAACCTGTGTTCGTACCACTATACTGTATTTTTCATTTTTTGTGCGAACGCAAACGCCGCTTAACACATCGTGTTTGCGGCCGGAAATTTTTGCCCACATTTCAAAGGCGTGCTGTTTTGATTCTGGCTTACCCAGAATCTCGCCATCCACACTAAGACTGGTATCCGCCGCAATGATAATGGCCTCAGGATAACGCTCGGCTACCGCATCAGCCTTGGCTCTGGCCAGGCGCTCGACATAGGCTTCCACCGTCTCACCCGGAAGAACCGACTCATCGATATGGGGACTGTAGATTTCAAATTCCAGTCCCAATTGCTGTAGCAGTTCACGGCGTCGAGGTGAACTGGAAGCCAGAATCAGATGCGCCATTTTCTTAGCAGATAATAAATGACCGGATAGATTACCACGCTGGTCAGCAGCGGCAGCCAGTGACGTGGAATCGAGAAATGCTCACCGCTCAGCACCTGGGCAAAAAAGGTAATCATTAGATGCGCGATCAGTGCTAAGGTAGTAATTACCCAGAGATTGCCAAACGTTAAGATCCGGCGTTCACGAGTGAGGAACCGTGCCATAAAGGCGATAATAATAAAACTTAATGCATTCAGGCCCAACGGTGCATCCATCAGCAGATCCAGGAAAATTCCGGTACTGAACGCGAACCACACCCCACACCAGGTCGGCTGGCATAGCACCCAGAACAGCATCACCATCAGCATAAACTGCGGACGCCATCCAGATACTGAATAGGATAAGGGATAAACCACCAGCGCCGAGGCCACAATCACCGAAATAATAATTGGAAATAGTGGATCACGATGGGTTTTGGGCTGCATCTTAGCGATCGACATACGGTTGCTCCATCGCTAATGAGTCAGAGAATAGCACCACCACATGATGACCGCCAGCCAGTTGGGCTGCAGGTGTCACATCAATCTGGGCAAATTCCCCGGAATTATGTCGTTGTACTTTGGAAATGGTGCCGACCAGATAACCTGCCGGGAAATGCTGACCCAGACCGGAACTGTAGACCTTCTCGCCCACCTTGATGTTAGCGCTGGTTGGCACATATTCCATTTTCAGACGCCCCAGATCACCCGTCCCCGAGACGATGGCACGCATGCCGGTGTGTTCCAAACGCACTGAAAGTGAATGTTCCTTGTCTGACAGCAGCATGACGCGGCTACTATGCGGATAGACACTGATGATCTGCCCCATAATCCCCTTGTCATCCAATACGGTCTGCCCAACGCGGAGCTGGCTGTTAGAACCACGGTTAATCACGATGATATGCCGTAAAGGATCAGGATCTGTCCCAATCACTTCGGCAATTTCCATACGGCCATCAATAATTAACGGCGTGTCTAAAAGACCGCGCAGACGGGTATTTTCAGCAGAGAGTTCTGCAATTTTTTGCAGACGAACCTGAGCCTGCAGCAGCTCAGCACGCATCGCGGTATTTTCGCGACGCAACTGGGCTTCAGACTTGGTTTGTTGATTCAGCCATTCTCGCGACAGTACAGGATAGCTGGCCAAAGCATAAATCGGATTATATGCCGCGTTCAGCACTTCCCTTGCAGGTTGAACCAGGTGTGGCATGCGCCAGTCAAAGAATAGCACCACCAGACAGGTCACCAACGCAATGATGAATGAGCGAAAAGATGGCGGTTGTCTAGAAAACAGATGTGTTTGCACCCGCCGTGTCCTGTTCTTAGCCTACGAATAACATGTCATGATTTGGGTTGTCGAAGAATTCGAGCACCTTACCGCCACCACGGGTGACACAGGATAGTGGATCTTCTGCAACGACCACTGGCAGACCAGTTTCTTTGGCAAGCAGCTTGTCCAGGTTACGCAATAATGCGCCACCACCGGTCAACACGATCCCGCGCTCAGCGATGTCAGAAGACAGTTCAGGAGGCGTTTGTTCCAGTGCAGATTTTACTGCAGACACGATATTTTGTAGCGGATCAGCAATCGCCTGAGTCACTTCATCAGAAGTCACGGTAATTGCACGAGGCACACCTTCTGCGAGGTTACGGCCACGAACTTCGATTTCCAGTGGTTTCGCACCTTCATCTGGAAGTGCCATACCCACTTCTTTCTTGATGGTTTCTGCTGTGGTTTCACCAATCACACAACCATGCGCTTTACGCACGTAATTGATGATCTGTTCGTCAAATACATCACCACCGATACGCAGCGAGTCTGCATAGACACAGCCCTGCAGCGAGATGATCGCGATTTCTGTAGTACCACCGCCCACATCTACAACCATTGAACCACATGCCTGTTCTACCGGCATGCCAGCACCGATGGCTGCAGCCATTGGCTCTTCAATCAGACGAACTTCACGCGCGCCAGCGTTATACACTGCTTCACGGATTGCACGGCGTTCAACCAGGGTAGATTTACACGGTACACACACCACAACACGTGGCGCTGGTGGAAATAAACGTTTTTCGTGAACTTTACCGATGAACTGGTTCAGCATCGTTTCAGTTACTTCGAAGTCGGCAATCACGCCATCCTTCATCGGACGGATTGCTGAAATATTTGCCGGGGTACGACCAAGCATTTGTTTCGCGTCAAGACCTACGGCAGCAACAATTTTCTGTGAACCACTATGACGGATTGCTACAACCGTCGGTTCATTTAATATAATGCCTCGTCCTGGCGCATAAATAAGTGTATTTGCAGTACCTAAATCAATGGCTAGATCTGGCGAAAACAAGCCTATTAGTCGTTTTAGAATCACGGGGACGTTCTCAATTAAACTTTATATGGACGCAAGGTGGCAACTTTAACTAAATGTGATGCTTTGGACAAGTCAATCGCTTATCATAACGCATGATAATTTGATTTTTTTTTAATACTGATTAGGTAATGTTATGTCTACATCGGATGCACAGCATTCTGCAGATTTAAATGCAGAAACAGTTTCAGCGATTGCACACCTCGCAAGGTTATCTCTGGATGATACGCAATCTACTGAATATGCTCAAAGTTTAAATAAAATTTTAGGCATGATGGAAACGCTGAAAGGTATCAATACTGACGGTGTTGAACCATTGAAGAGCCCTTTCGACCATCCACAGCCATTACGTGAAGACGCGGTGACTGAAAGCAACCATCGTGATGAATACCAAGCCGTAGCGCCTGCTGTACAGGACGGCTTATACCTGGTTCCACGCGTGATTGAGTAATTACTACCCAGTTCATTCTTTTTATTAAATTAAACGTAAAGAATTATTTCTCATGACAGATTTACACCGCCTATCAGTTCGTGAACTTACCGAAGGTTTGGCACAAGCTAAATTTTCATCGCGCGAACTGACTGAACATTACTTAAAGCGCATTGAAAAAGTAGATGCTCAAGTGAAGTCCTATGTGACTGTCACTGCCGAGCAGGCACTGGCACAGGCTGATGCTGCAGATGAACTGCGTCGTGCTGGCACTGCAGGCGTGCTGACCGGTGTGCCGATTGCCCACAAAGATATTTTCTGTACCCAAGGCATCCGAACTTCTGCGGGTTCTAAAATGCTGGACAATTTTATTTCTCCTTACGACGCGACCGTTGTAGCGAAAGGTAAAGCTGCGGGCCTGGTGACGCTTGGTAAAGTGAACATGGACGAATTCGCCATGGGTTCAACTTCCGAGTCTTCTTACTATGGCGCGACCAAAAACCCTTGGGCACTCGATCACGTCCCTGGCGGTTCTTCAGGCGGCTCTGCAGCCGTTGTCGCTGCTGACCTAGCTCCATTTGCAACCGGTACTGATACCGGTGGTTCAATCCGTCAGCCAGCCTCTTTCTGTGGTCTGACTGGCCTTAAACCAACGTATGGCCGTGTATCACGTTACGGCATGATTGCCTACGCATCATCACTGGACCAAGGTGGTCCAATGGCGCGCTCTGCTGAAGACTGTGCTTATCTGATGAATGTGATGGCAGGTCACGATGCGAAAGATTCAACTTCAGTTGAAAAAGACGTGGATGATTACGTTGCGAACCTGAATGGCACGTCTGTGAAAGGCTTACGCATCGGTATTCCTAAACAGTACTTCAACGTGGCTGGTCTGGCTGCTGACGTAAAAGCGCGTGTTGAAGAATCACTGAAAAAACTGGAAGAAATGGGTGCCATTCTGGTTGAGATTGACCTCAACATGACTGAAGCCTATGTACCGACTTACTACCTGATCGCACCTGCGGAAGCATCTTCGAATCTGTCACGTTATGACGGCGTGCGTTATGGTTACCGCTGTGAAGATCCGAAAGACATCATGGACCTGTACAAACGTTCCCGTTCAGAAGGTTTCGGCCCTGAAGTTCAGCGTCGTATCCTGATCGGTACTTATGCCCTGTCTGCCGGTTATTACGATGCATATTATGTGAAAGCACAAAAAGTCCGTCGTTTAATTCAACAAGACTTCCTGAAAGCATTTGAATCAGTCGACGTGATTGCTGCTCCTGCTGCACCAACAACGGCTTACAAGATCGGTGCCAACCTGTCTCCAGTGGAAATGTACCTGGGTGACATCTACACCATCGCGGTTAACCTTGCAGGTCTTCCTGCAATCAGCGCACCTGTTGGTTTTGACCAGGACAACCTGCCAGTTGGCTTACAGCTGATTGGTAACTACTGGTCTGAATCTCAATTGCTGTCTGTAGTACACCAGTATCAACAGGCAACCGATTGGCATACAAAACGCGCTGCAATTGCTGAGGAGAATGCATAATGGCTAAAAACGCTGCTAAACCAAAATCTAACCTGATTGATGGTTGGGAAGTCGTTATTGGTATCGAGATTCACACTCAGCTTGCGACTAAATCTAAAATCTTCTCCGGTTCATCAACTGAATTTGGTAATGATCCAAACACTCAGGCGAGCCTAGTGGATTTGGCAATGCCGGGCGTACTGCCAGTGCTGAACAAAGAAGTGGTTGATCTTGCAATCCGCTTTGGTCTGGGTATTGATGCTTACATCGACCAGGCTTCTGTATTTGCGCGTAAAAACTACTTCTATCCGGATTCTCCAAAAGGCTACCAGATCAGCCAGATGGACAACCCGATTGTGGGCTTGGGCCATATCGACATCCAGCTTGAAGATGGCACCGTGAAACGCATTGGTGTGACTCGTGCGCATCTTGAAGAAGATGCCGGTAAATCGATTCACGACCAGTTTGAAGGCATGTCTGGTATCGACTTGAACCGCGCTGGTACTCCACTGCTGGAAATCGTCTCTGAACCGGATATGCGTTCTGTTGAAGAAGCTGTGGCTTATATCAAGGCGATTCACACGCTGGTACGCTGGTTAGGTATTTCTGACGGTAACATGGCAGAAGGTTCGTTCCGTGCCGACTGTAACGTATCTTTACGTCGTCCGGGTGAACCGTTTGGTACCCGTTGTGAGCTGAAAAACCTAAACTCATTCCGTTTCATTGAACAGGCAATCAATGTTGAAATTGAACGTCAGATGGAAATTCTGGAATGGGGTGGTGAAATCGATCAGGAAACTCGTCTGTTCGACCCTGCGAAGATGGAAACCCGTTCAATGCGCTCGAAAGAAGAAGCGAACGATTACCGCTACTTCCCGGACCCAGACCTGTTACCTGTGATCATTCCAGACGAACAGATCGAAGCGATTAAAGCACAAATGCCTGAGCTACCTGCTGCACGTCGTGCACGTTTCGTAGCAGACTTCGGTGTGACTGAGTACGATGCTCACGTGCTTACATTGACTCGTGAAATGTCAGAGTTTTACGAAGATGTGGTAAAAGCTGCTGGCGGTGCTGCTCAAGGTAAGATTGCTGCGAACTGGGTGATGGGTGAATTCTCAGGTGCCCTGAACAAAGCTGGCCTTGACCTTGCTGATTCCCCGGTTTCTGCTGAGAAACTAGGCGGCATGATCGCACGTATCGTGGACAACACTATTAGCGGTAAGATCGCGAAACAGGTGTTCAACTTTATGTGGGAAGAAGGCAAAACTGCGGACGAAATTATTGCTGAGAAAGGTCTGAAGCAGGAAACTGATACAGGCGCGATTGAAGCAATGATTAAAGAAGTGCTTGCTGCGAACCAGAAGATGGTAGATGAGTACAAGTCTGGTAAAGAGAAAGCCTTTAATGGTCTGGTTGGTCAGGTGATGAAAGCATCACGTGGTAAGGCTAACCCTGCTCAGGTGAATGAATTGATGAAGAAATTGATTGGTTAATACTAATTAGCTTTGGAATAAAAAACCCGCTCTAGAGTGTAATGCCAGTCAGTTAAGCAAATATTAGTAAAATGTAGTAAAAATGAGTGTATGTAAATACGCTCATTTTTTTTTATGACTTTATCTGAAAATTTAGATTGCACCCTTCAACATTCTTTACCTTCACTTAGCCATTTTAGTGAATTTATTGATTTCAACTGGATTGAGGAAAGTCTGAATCAAACAGGTAAGGCATCAATTAGAAGAAGGAAGTTACCCGCTGAACATGTGGTATGGCTTGTCATTGGACTCGCTTTATTTCGAAATCAACCTATCGGATATGTCGTAGAACAACTAAAACTTGTATTTGGTACAACAGAATATTGTGTTCCTAGCGCAGTAGTACAAGCACGACAACGTTTAGGATCAGAACCTTTAAATGCGCTATTTTCTTTACTTAGCCAAGCCTGGTTTGAAGAATCTCAGCAGCAATACTCAAACTTTCACGGTCTGAGTGTGTGCGCTGTTGATGGTGTTGTTTGGTCTATGCCTTATACAGATGAGAATTTTGCACACTTTGGTTCATCTAAAGGAAAAACTGCTGATGCTCCTTATCCACAAGTGAGAGCAACCTGCTTAGTAAATACCGCGACCCATGAAATTATAGATGCTCAAATAGGCAGTATGGATCAAGGTGAACTCACACTGGCAAGCCAATTATCTCCTTGTTCACACAGTATTACCCTATTTGATCGAGCCTATTTCTCTGCAGATTTTCTCATCGGGTGGCAAAAACGTGCAGAAGAAAGTCATTGGCTTATGCGTGCAAAAGATAATTTACGGTATGAGATTGTGGAGCGTAATTCGCAACATGACTTTCATATTAGAATGCCGATATCAACAAGAGCTAAAAAACTTAATCCAGCCTTAGGAGATTATTGGGAAGCACGTCTCATTGAGGTTGAGCAGGCAGGTAAGATTAGACGTTATATCACTTCACTAATAGATTCAAAGAGATATCCATTATTAGCTTTAGCAAAACTCTATGCCCAGCGTTGGGAAATAGAAATGTGTTACCGAGAAATCAAGAGTAACTTACAGGAAGGGAAGCATTTAAGGAGTAAACAACCTACCTTGATTTATCAAGAGTTATGGGGAGTCTTTATTGCCTATAATATTCTAAGAAGACAAATGAAATATATGGCTCAACGTGCAAAAGTCAGTCCTTTGAGAATGAGCTTTCATATTACCTCTATTGCTATCCTTAACCTATTGAAGTTTGATTCTTTGGCTTCCGCAGGCAATTTGCCTAAACATCTAGAAAGTTTAATGGAAAAATCTAAAAGGTATGTTTTACCGAAAAAAAGAAGTAGAAACTACCCACGAGTTGTGAAAGGGAAACCACAGAAATACCCAAAAAAATGCCAGTCAATCTCTTAACTGACTGGCATTAGCTCTAGAGTGGGTTTTTTATTCAGTTAGTTTTATACATAATAAATAGAAATACATATCTAGGCGAATTCAAACATGAGGTGCGACAGTTTCAAAAGCCTTATGATAATCAACAAGCTGAGCAAACTTCTCTAATGGTGTAAGCCAATCTAACGCTTTTCTAGGACGAGTATTCAGTGACATGGCAACTTGATTTAAATAATGCTGATCTGCCTGATTTAAATCAATCCCTTTAGGTAAATATTGCCTAATTAAACCATTCATATTTTCGCATGTGCCTTTTTGCCATGGTGAATGTGGGTCACAGAAATATACATCTATGCCTAAATCTTCTTCGAGTATTTTATGTTCTGACATCTCACGTCCACGGTCATAGGTCAACGTTTTACGCAGTTCTGCAGGTAAATATTTCAGAGCTTCAGTTAAAGCCTTGCGCACTGATTCTGCCTTTGCATCAGGTAATGTTGCCAAGATACAGAGCCGTGTATTTCGTTCAATAAGTGTTGCTATCGAACTTTTATTGTCTTTACCTTTAATTAAATCGGCCTCCCAATGACCCGGTATTTTTCTTTCTTGAACTTCAGCTGGGCGCTCATGAATAGTTTTAATATCCTGTAATATAGAATCTTTTTTAGGTTCACCGTTAGCTTTTCGCTTTTTATTTTCATGACGCAGACAGGATAATAAGTCTTTTTTCAACTCACCCTTTGGTAATGCTCGTATAGTTGAGTAAATCGTTGTATGGCTTACATTCATTGTTTGATCCAAATCAGAAAATGTCTTTAAACGCTTCGATATTTGCTGAGGAGACCATAAACAACGGATCGCTTCAACAATAAATCTCCAGAGGATTGAGTCGATTTTGAGTTTTCTGTGACCACGTCTACGTCTAGCGAAGGTGTTATCAGAAGCATATCGAGCTTGATAAACGTCATTGATGCTATTTCTTTTAAGTTCACGATAGATCGTACTAGGATGTCTTTTAATAAGTTCAGCAAATTTTCTGGGTGAAAAGCCTTCTTTTCTTGACTCAAGCATTAATGCAGTACGATCTTCAAAGTTAAGATGATGGTATGACAATTTTATATACTCCATAAACCCTTTAAATTAATTAGGTGGTTTATGTCGCACTTCAAGTTTTACTCTGCCCTAATATACTCTTAGTACAATTTTGCAATATGCATTAAAAACTGTTCTCGAGGGATCAAATGCTTAAAAAATTTCTTATTACTATATCAATTTTTAGCAGTTTTTGTTTAACTCATGCAATGAGTCCTTTAACTAAAATTCCACTTATTAATAATGAAATGACAATTAGTGTTTCTAGTGAATCTATATCTAAATTTCGATATGGTGCGATGCGTGATAAATCATTACCGAATGCTCAAGTGCTCATTGGACTTCCTCCAACAATTGGTGGCGCAATGCCAACACCTGGACCACTTTTTGCAGAGATTATCGGACTAAGTATTGCTAACAATAATGTAAGTAATGCAAAAACTGCAAATCGATCACTTTTCTTACAGCAAAAAAAATTTGATCAACTTGTCACTGAAAAACTAAAAAAGAAACTGATAACTTCTAGCCCTTCTTTTGTTTTTAGCATAGATGAGAAAACAGATATTAAATTAATACCCTATGTTTTCGTTTCATCTGATAAAAATAAGTTTTATTTAGATTTTACGATTGCGATGGATATTAATAAAAAGACACGAATGTATCGTTATAGAAGTGAACACTTTTCTGTGATCACTGAAATTGATGAAAAACGATTTGATGAAGTAGCTAGTTATGCATTTGACCGTATTTTTGAACTCATGTTTACAGATCTAAGTGATGTTCTGGATTTTTCACAACAAGATTCAGAGCTACAAGCTAGCTGTGAAAAAATCTCTGGTAAAAAATGGGGTGTAAATAGTCCATTCAATATTAATTTCAAATATATTAAAAATCCAAAAAATCTATGCATTGCCAATGTAAGAGATACTTTAGGTGCCGAATTCATAGCCTATCCAATGGTCTATATAATTGAAGAAACAAAAAATCAGCCGATTCCACAAATAGCAAACTAACTTTCAAGGATTTATACGTTTTTTTATCACATCTTCGCCTCTCTCTGGAAGAAGGAGCTTTCATCCCTCTATCAAATTTCTTCATAAATTTAGTAATGGATATTCCCTCTCCTTTATTAAAGGAGAGGGATAGGGAGTGGATTATTATTTAAATTTCATCAATTTAAACATACAATCAACCCAGACACTTCCTATCAAAAACAACATGACCATCAAAAAAGTATCCTCTATTAATAAACTTGAAGATTTAGGACGTATCCGACTTTCAAAGTCCTTCTTTATGCGTGACTTCCTCTATAGCGAAATCGCCAATTGGTACGGCATTCCTAATTTTCCAGACCATCCTGACATTGCCATTCGCACAGGCACGGAACTCTGCCAACAGCGACTTGAACCGCTACAAGACAAATTTGGTCGTATCGCCATTCGATCTGCTTATCGTTCGCCAAGCGTGAACCAACTCGGCAATGAAAAAGGACATAACTGCGCCAGTAATGAGAAAAACTTTGCTAGCCATATTTGGGACTATCCTGACGAAAAAGGCTACGGCGCAACGGCGTGTATAGTCATTCCTTCATTTCTAGAACTGTATGAAAAAGACCAATCCAACTGGCAACAGCTTGCTTATTGGATTCATAACAATCTGAACTATAGCCATCTACAATTTTTCCCAAAACTTTGTGCTTTTAATATTGGCTGGCACGAACAGCCTGCACGGGAAATCTATAGTTATATTCAGCCGAAAGGTTATTTGCTGCGAGGTGAAGCAGTGAATTTGGAGTTTGAGAAGTTTTATCCTAATTTACTGTGATTTTAATCCCTCTAAATCTCCCTTTAAAAAGGGAGACTTTATCACGTAATCAATTTGAGACGCGGGATTCCCTCTCCTTTTTTAAAAGATAGGGTTAGGGAGAGGATTATCTTTTATGCTATAAAATCAAAAACATCAAGGAAAAACAAAAATGACACCTGACCTTTTGCTCTTCGTTATCCAGATCGCCATTGGCTTATTTGCGCTAGTCATCATCATTTTGATGTTGATTCCCAAAAGCCGTAAATGGCTATCCGAAATGCAACCCGAACCCCGCAGAAAACAGCGAGGTCTAGGCTTGGTGGATGGAATCGAATTTATTTTCTATCCCATTTACTGGCTGGTTAGAATCATCGTTGCCATTTTCAAATAGGGCTTGAAAACCTTATTTCCCTCTTACCACACCCAACTTATTCCAAATATCCGGTGTCAAGAAAGTGGTAATTAACTTACTCATATCCACATAACGCAACACACCCTTCAGTTGATTATTCACTTCCGGATTTTTCAAAATTTCCTCACCCGTACTACGTCCGAGTGCCTGAAAACTATTCCCCACTGCTTCCAAACCTTCCGCCTGAATTACAGCTTTAGTCTGTGCCGAACATTGCTCCACCAATATTCGCTGCAATACCGCTGCCAGATTCTTATTCAGACTTTCCTTGTGCTGTGCAGACACATTGCTAAACGCTTTTAGGTCTGGATGTGCCGCCAAAGCCACAAAAGTCCATTGCATCACTGTAGTTTTATCGGCAGCAGTGGTTGATTTTTCTAAACAATCACTGAGTTGATCAACCGTTGAGCCTGCATTTGCCAGTTGCACCGTTCCAAACAAGGCCGTTGCCATCAGTGCAGAACGAATGATTTTAAAAAATCTATGGCGTACAGGGGAAACACAGCGAGACATAAGCAAACTCCAATCAACAGTCTGCCTGTTGTACCATAAAACATGACAGTTCATCTGTTATTGCATTGCAAAATCCACCTGATTTTTAAGCTGTTTAAAGTGAATAAAACTGAGCTTGTCCAGCTACGACTAAAGTGAACAATAAACATATTAAATCCAAAACCGGCCTATGCTATGGTGAATGAAAGTAAATTTCCTATATAAATCATAATGAATGAGAGGGTAACAACATGGCTAAACAACTGCTGATGCTGGTCGGTGACTATGCCGAAGACTATGAAACCATGGTGCCATTCCAGTTTTTAACTGGCCTCGGCTATACCGTACATGCCGTCTGCCCGGACAAAAAAGCCGGTGACACGGTAGCCACTGCCATTCACGACTTTGAAGGCGACCAGACCTATAGCGAAAAACGCGGCCATAACTTTGCCATCAACTATGACTTTAGTGCGGTGAACACGTCTGAATATATCGGACTGGTGATTCCTGGTGGCCGTGCACCGGAATACCTGCGTATGAATGAACGCGTAATTGAAATCGTACGTGAATTTGACAGTGCCCAAAAACCGATTGCAGCCGTGTGTCATGGTGCCCAGCTGCTTGCTGCTGCGAATGTACTCAAAGGCCGTACCTGTTCTGCCTACCCGGCCTGTGCGGCTGAAGTGAAACTGGCGGGTGGACAGTATGCCGATATCGCCGTGACTGAAGCAGTAACCGATGGAAATCTGGTGACTGCGCCAGCGTGGCCTGCACATCCAGCCTGGTTGGCTCAGTTTGTGAAAGTGCTAGGGGCAACCATCACACTATAAGTATTTGCTGAATTCAGCCTTAAGAATAAAAAATGCCACGTCCGGAAACATGGCATTTTCAATTGAACCGGAATATTTACTTGAGCTGTCTCAGCATGTTCTTCGCCCCAGCATGGTTATATTGGCTAGCCAAGCCATTCAGTATCCGCTTTGCCTGCCCTCTGGCATTTGGAAAACGGCTACTATATACCGGCACACTGGTCAGGCATTTTGCCACCAACATCCCTGATTCAGTATAAATGCGGGTGCCTTCTGCACCTTGCAGCTTGCCATAGTTATAGGCACGCTGGGCATTGTTACAGGCATTCAGCATGTTTCTGCCACTTTGAATGTCACGTCGTGCGGCCGCATAGAGTTTTAACTGTTGTTGCTGTGGAGTCTCTGCCACCGGACTGCGTGATGTTTCTTTTACAGCTGCTTTGAGTTCTTTTTCCTTTTTCTCGGCTTCTTTTTTTTCCAGCTCTTTGCGTTCCAGTTCCTTACGCTCGAGTTCTTTGTCTTTCTTTTCCTGTTCCTTACGCGCCAGTTCTTTGGCATCTGGTACTTTAGCATTTGCAGCTTTAGCGGTTGCCGCTGCTTTGGCTGGAGCTGCGCTCAGTTTGGCTTTTTCTTCAGCGATAGCTGCTTTGGAAGGACGGTAAAAATTCTTCGCCTCATTTGCACTCATCAAACGCGTCAGTAACCTGACACTACGGCTAGAACTGCTATTATTCATCTGCCGTTCGGAAAGTGGCTCAATCGAAGCAATCCAGCTATCGGTCAGATCATCCATATTACATTTATACGCCCCAATCCCCTGCATAACCCCACGGTTGCTGCTTAAACGTTTGCGCTGGGCAGCATCTCGAACCAGATTTAGCTGACTTTTATATAGCAGGGAAAATTTACCGCCCTGTTCATGACAGTACTGGGTCAAGATCGAACGCGGATACATGGCCTGTGTGGCATTATTCTGCTGGTTTTTATCCCAGAGATAAACATAGTCTTTGGCACTGCCATCCGTATTGTTTAACTGTCGTTTGGCAATCAGTTCCTGCGGACTATGATAAGGATGCATGATCGTTTTTTTTCCATGCTGTATTCCATTACACGCGGCCAAACCCATTGTTATTATTGTGAGAGCAAATACTTTCAGTTTCACTTCCGTTATCTCAACCCAAAGCATGCCCATAACATAAAGCAAAAATGGGGAAACAACAAATACAAAACTTTGATTAATAAAAATTATTTAACTCATAGAAAATCATTCAAATGACAACCAGAGCACAGAACAATGATCAATGATTGATCTATTCTGCTTAATTTTTATCTGGATAGATGAGGCTTGAAGGTTAAAATCAGACATGAAAAAAGACCAAAGAAGAAATGTTAACTTCTTTGGTCTGCGGAACTGTCATGCTGAAACACGAGCTCTTAAAGGTGGACAGCAAAGCACTCTCCATCACCAGCATACAGTTAAATGCGCTTCAAACTCCTTAATTTTCACTCACGTACAGTTATTATTTTTATACGGCAGAGGGACTGAAAATTAAGCACCAAACAAACTTGGTCTTTATGATTCTAGTCATGCGAAAATTCACTGAATATCCCAAAATTGGGATGTTTTTCACATTTTTTCACTTAATATCAACCGTTCATCGGATACTTAGTTTAATTCGAAGTAGACATAAAAAAACCAGTCATAAAACTGGTCTTTTAAAATGAATCTGCACCGATTAATGGATATGCGATTCAAATGCTTTCAAACGTTTATAGATCGATAGCAGTTCGATAATTTTCGGCCAAGACAAAATCAAATACTGGAATGATTCACGTACTTTGTTAAATACATTCAGAATCTGCATCATCAAACCTAAAGTAATCGTCCCTGCTGCAATGCTCGGGAACAGCACAAACAGACCATAGATATTGTCCAGCTGCAAATACCAGATCCGTACCATGTTGAAATAGGCATAGTGGAAATACAAGCGGAAATAGTTCCAGCGCACCCGTCCAAACAGTTCTTTTAAGGTCAGTGGCTGAGCACGTTCGGCATAATCTTCACCATAGACCAGTTCCTTCCGGTAAGCCGCTTCCACCTTCTGGTTGTTAAATTCCAGACCAGGCAGTTTCATCCCCACTACCATCAGGATCACCGTGCCCAGAACGGCCCAACCCAGTGATGCCCACATCAAGGCATGATCGACATGCCCCACGATCGGCAAAATGGTGACATGACTGGACAGCTTGTACAGCACTGGCAGGAAGGCCATTAGCAGCATAAAGGATTCAATAAAGGATACGCCCAACTCTTCAGTACTACGGGCAAAGCGCATGGTATCTTCCTGAATACGCTGTGAAGCCCCTTCAATATGGCGCAGTTTTTCCCAGAACGAGGTGTAATAATCGTTCATTGCCGTACGCCAACGGAATACATAGTGGCTGACAAAGAACATGTTAAATACCGCCAAGGTCACATAAATCATCGCGATATAAATAAAGGTCAATGCCCCCTGATACAATAGTCCGACATCGCCACCACCACTGGTCAACATCTTCTGAATCTGGTCATAGAACGGGCTGTACCACTCATTCAGCACTACATTGACCTGAACGCCAAACCAGATATTAAACAGGATAAAGGCTGAGCCCCAGACCGACCAGCGCTGCCAGGGATGACGTGCCACCACATACCAAAATCCTGCAAACAAGGCTGTCGCGGTCAGGAACCACAGATAAAACCACAAGAATTTTTGCGACCAGAACCGGCTGATATCAATCGCCAATGTCGCTTCATGATAACCTTCACTAAACCCCACATAGCTGCCCCAGCCGGAACCACCGGAATGCCAGATCGCGAGGTTGATAAAAAACCAGATCACCACGCTGAGAAAAAACCAGAGGGGTTTCGGAAAGAAAGACTTAAACATGTCCTTTGCATGCTCCTTATTTTTGTAGACCACAGGTCAAGAAATCGCTGCGTATTATGCTGTAATGTTTTGCAGCTCAGTGCAGTTGTTACGGTATTATTAAATAATCTCTGCTGGAAAACACGTTATTTTTAAAGTACCTGGTACGAAAGATAATAATTCACGTGGCCAATGTCTTGAAAACTCATGCAATATATCATTTTTAGAATAAAATACGAGCATAAACAATAACTAACATATTAGTACCTCATTTATACGTACGTCCCAAATCAATTATTCTAAACTTTATGACTTTGTATCTTTGACATCCTCTCCGACCTAAAGGACGGAGATTCCTCCTGCGAGACGCCCATGTCCGAGCGCAAGAATATTCAGTGCTGAGTTTATATCTCTATCGTGGAATGTACCGCACTCCACACACTGCCATTCTCTTATTCCAAGTCCTGCTCTACCTTTCAGACTACTGGAGCGTGAGCCGCAGCACGAGCAAGTTTGGGTGGTATAGGCTTCATTGACTTCTTCATACCATACCCCTGCGTTCTCGCATTTATACTTGAGCATGGTTCTTAAGGTCGTCCAACCTGCATCGAGTACAGACTTAGCTAATTTTGTCTGTGCCAATGCTTTGGCATTCACATTACCAACGAAGATGGCTGCATGTTCATTCACCAGTTTATGACTGAATTGATGCAGCATATTTTGACGTAGATTTTTGATCTTGGCATGAATCGCTTTGACACGTTTTTTATTTCTTGCTCTTTGAGCAATACCAAGTTTTTGTTCATATTGACGATAGATTTTAGGCGCTTTGAACTTTACACCATCTGAGCAAGTCGCAAGGTCTTTGAGTCCTAGATCAATGCCAATTGAGGTTTTAGCGGTGGTTTTCTCTGTTTTAATTGAATCAACCACAAGACATACATACCAACGCCCTCGGCTATCCTCGACAAACGAGCCTGTTTTAACATTGTATTTACTTAGTCCGTAACTGTCCCATAGCTTGAATTGATGCTTGCCGTATTGGACATACCCATCGGCATATTTCACCGCCACTTTTTTAAATGGAATCCAACCGAGAGAACGTCTAGCATTTTTTTTGTTACTGACACGCCATTTTAGCTTGGCTTTTTTAAATTGCTTTCTTCGAGTAACTAATTCTTCCGCAACTGCCTGTATGGTTTGGCTGTGCAAATTGCACTCTTTTGATGTACCTTTCGTGTATTTAGCAATATCGTAAGCTGAAAAGAATTGTTGTTTTCTTTGCAAGTGTTTAAAACACAAATCATTGACATAGTTCCAGACAAAATTAACTTCAGATGCCAATTGGTCTAGCACCTTGCAATGTTTGTCTTTTATGCGTAATTTAAGTGTCTTCATCACTAAAATATATTTGGTCTATGGATAATAGTCAAGAGATTAGAACAGGTCGTCACTGTGTTTTTAATATGCACGTTCATTTAGTCTTTGTGGCTAAATATCGTAGAGATGTTTTTACCAAAGCTATGCTCGAAACTATGAATGAAGTATTCAAGCGCATTTGCTTAGACTTTGAAGCTAAGTTGGTAGAATTTGATGGTGAGCATGATCATGTTCATTTACTTGTGAACTATCCACCAAAAGTAGCTATTTCTAGCTTGGTTAACAGCCTAAAAGGTGCATCTAGTCGTATTTTAAGAACTAAACACCCTGAAATTAAAAACAAATTATGGGGGAATGCTTTGTGGTCGCCTAGTTATTTCGCTGCATCGTGTGGAGGTGCTCCCATTGGGATTATTAAACAATATATCCAACAACAGCAAACACCGCATTAGCAATCCTAGCTAATCCCCACAAGGGGGACTAGCGGATTGCAGCCTTATATCCCCGCCCTGAAGGGCATAGGTATCTACACATCTTTAGGTACCTAGTGCAATAGTTGCGATTTCATTCAGTTCATCTATTGAATATTCTGAGAGCAGTTGAAGAGTATTTAGTAAAATCGAGAGTCCTGCCAATATGGCAGGCGCACTCTCTACCTTGCCTCTTTTCTGTTGTCTACCTGAAAGTCTAGTCAAAAATGCACGGACTTTCTGATTTTGTTCATCTGTACAACGCTGTACTCTCCACGTCAACACACAAGCCATACAACTGATTAGCAAACGCCTTAAAATCGCTTCTGGCGTAGTCTGAAGCCATGACTCAATATCATGGCCTGCTTGCTTGAGAAGTTTGAAATAACATTCGATTGACCAACGCCAGTAATACCAAGTCGTCAGTTCTACTGCGGTAATCTCAGTTGGTACATTACTGATCAATGACCATCTTGCAACTGTCTTTTCATTAATATCTTTAACCACCGCAATAATCAGTCTAGCCTCAATTGCAGCACCTTTCTGAGGAGCAACTCTTTGACCTAAACAATCTTTTTTATTTGATTTTGCAGCACGGGTAAGCCGAACATTGGTTTCTCCAACATAAAGCATATGTTGATTACCCTTATAAGAAATGGGTTTCACTTGCTGTATTTCGATACGTTCAGCAACTTCTCCAACTTTACATATTTCACCCTGATGCTCAATCCGATTTCCTTCCTTTGCTCGAATAAGCCATTGAAAACCATGACTGCTTAATTCCCTGAGATGAGCAATGGAATCTCCTTCACGATCAATAATATGTACGCAGGTTTTATCAAGAGGAAACTGTTCAACTTTTTGAATTTGTTCAGAAAGGGAGTCTAAATGGGTTTTACGTTCGGTCTGTTGCTCATTGAATGTCGAATAGCAACCTGAAGCACTAGAAAGGGTCTGAGCTAATGGAGCAACAGGTAGTCCAGAAGCAGCATCAACAAGTAAGCTCGTTTGTAATTCATAGCCTGAGTCGTACTGATGTGTCCTTTGGAGTTTTTGGGTTTTATTACGATGTGTCACATATTGGATTTGTGACCAATCATGAATAACTAAAGCATAACGATGCAGCGATGTCTTAATCTGATCACAAGTAAGTTTTTGAATAGGTTCATTTAATTGTTTAAATGAGATTTTATCATTATTTAAAAACCGCCATACAGCTTGCGTCGTTGCGAAACTATTTTTTTGAGCAGAGGCAATATCTTTGATTGCAGGAGCAAGTGAAGCAAGAGGATTCATATTGAGTTGAACGAGGTTGTTGTAACGTTTGACAAGGCGCTGATCTAAGCGAGAGATGTTAAAATTGAAGAGCATGCTCTTCAATTTAACGCAAAACATGGAAATTGTGTAGATACCTATGCCTGAAGGGCGAGGTTTTACGGCTAAAGGGATAAAGCAAATAGGTATAAAAAATAACGATAAACTATGTTATTCTTAAACGAAAATACGAACAATTGAAGCTTGGGGAATACATCATGGAAAGCTCTGTCATTGAACTACTAAAACCAGTTACCTTGGAAAAGGAAAATTGCACACCACTGGTGTTTGAAGAAGGCACAGTGCTGAAAGTAGTTATGCAAACACCAACCAGCCTGTTGGTGACTACAGACAACCAGTTTAATTTCACGGTTTCCCTTAAAGACCAAAACGAGGTCTGGAAAGAGCTGTAATTTTCCGAATTCAATCAAATGTTGTGATTGTTCTTTCCCCTCACAATACTCGACTTGCTAAATGTTCTTTTGAATGAATGGCAGTCCAATAAAAAACCTCCATCAAGGAGGTTTTTTATTGGGTAGAATTTTACTTTCGCTTAATACGCTAGATGTAGCAGGAAGCGGAAAATCCCGGCAATGATCACCATGGTCAGGAAACCGCCGAGCCAGAGTAGGATAAACCAGCCCGCCTGATTCAATTTCATCACACGTACCTCCCTGCCTTAATGATAACCTTCATCACCGACCCGGACTTTATCCCGGAACACCCAGTACGACAGCCCGGTATAAAACAGGATAATCGGAATCAGGATTAGTGCGCCAATCAGGGTAAAAAGTTGGCTGCTTTGCGGTGCAGCAGCTTCCCACAGCGTCACAGTTGGCGGAATGATATAAGGCCACAGACTGATCAGAAATCCTGTATAGGCTAGGACTACGAGTGCCAGCATATAGATAAACGGTGCGAACTCGCGACGGCGTTTACAGGCACGCAAGGATAGAAAGGTAAATAGCAACACCAGAATCGGCACCGGACTGAAATAGAAAATCTGCGGCTGACTAAACCAGCGTTCTGCAATCTGTTGATGAGCCAATGGAGTATAAATACTGACGGCGCCAAATATAAACAATAAGGCAATAATCAGTTTAGGCATCAACTTGAACATCTTGTCCTGCAGCTCATGGTCGGTTTTAAAGATCAGCCAGCCACAGCCCAACGTTGCATAGAGGGTCACTACACCTAGACCGGTAAATAGAGAGAATGGAGTCAGCCAGTCCAGCCCGCCACCACTATAAATACCATTGGTGGTTTTAATCCCCTGAATATAAGCACCGAGAATCACCCCTTGCAGGAAAGAAGTCAGCAGTGAACCGCCAATAAAAGCTACATCCCACCAGTGTTTACCCCGATGTGCCTTAAAACGAAACTCAAAAGCAACGCCACGGAAAATCAGTGACACCACCATCAGGATAATTGGCATATATAGAGCGGACAGCACAGTGGAATAGACCAGCGGGAAGGCAGCAAACAGCCCGGCTCCACCGAGTACCATCCAGGTTTCATTCCCATCCCAAACGGGTGCCACGGTATTCATCATCACATCGCGTTCATGCTGATCTTTAAAGAAAGGAAACAGAATACCGATGCCCAAGTCAAAGCCATCCAGCACCACATACATCAGGACACCAAGCGCGATAATTGCAATCCAGATCAACGACAGATCAATCATTTGTTATCCTCCTGCTCACGTTGAGCACGCGCGTCCTCTTCATTTTCCTCGAAAGTACTCATTGGACGTTTAGACGCACGGATGACTTCACCCTCAGTATGCGGACGGGCATGAATAAATTCTGGTCCCTTGTGCATCATTTTCAGCATGTAATAAATGCCGACACCAAATACCACGCAGTAGACCAGTACAAAAATAATTAGGGTCAATCCGACCTGCTCGGCAGAAACCGGAGACAGCGCATCCCGGGTTCGCATTACCCCATAAACGACCCAGGGTTGACGGCCGACTTCTGTAGTAAACCAGCCAGCGAGTAAGGCAATAAATCCGGAAGGTGCCATCATCAAGGCAAAGCGATGAAACCACTGCGCTTCATAAAAACGCCCAGTTTTACGCAGGATCAGACCTGCCAGTGCCATGATGAGCATCAACACGCCCAAACCCACCATGATGCGGAAGCTCCAGAAGATTACTAATGAGTTTGGACGGTCTTCAGGTGCAAAGTCTTTTAGGCCCTGCACTTCCCCATCCATACTATGCGTCAGAATCAGGCTACCCAATTTGGGAATACCAATAGCATATTTGGTTTCTTCGGCTTCCATATCCGGGATCCCGAACAGATACAGCGGCATACTTTCGCCACGGTTGGTTTCCCAATGTCCTTCAATTGCCGCAATCTTGGCTGGCTGATATTCACGGGTGTTCAGTCCATGAAAGTCGCCCACAATTACTTGTAACGGTGCCAACACCAAAATCATCCACATGGCCATGGAAAAGGAGGTTTTAACCAAGGCATCCCGGCGTCCTTTGAGCAAATGCCAGGCTGCCACGCCCTGTACCAGCAAAGCTGAGGACAGGAAAGCAGCAATGCCCATATGTGCCAGCCGATAAGGAAAGGAAGGGTTGAAAACGATGGCAAACCAGTCCTGTGGAACAATAAGGCCATTTTCAATACTGAAGCCCTGCGGGGTCTGCATCCAGCTGTTAGAAGACAGAATCCAAAACATAGAAATACAGGTGCCGATCGCCACCATAACAGTGGAAAAAAAATGAGTTCTAGGTCCCACCCGATCCCAGCCGAACAGCATGATGCCAAGGAAACCAGCTTCCAGAAAGAAAGCACTTAAGACTTCATAAGTCAGCAACGGCCCGGTGACACTTCCGGCTACACGGGAAAATTCACTCCAGTTGGTACCGAATTGATAACTCATCACTACGCCAGAGACCACACCCATACCAAAGGCCAGCGCGAAAATTTTGATCCAGAACTTGAACAGATCCCGGTAAGCCGGATCATTGGTTTTCAGCCAGCGCCATTCCAGTACCGCCAAAAAGCTGGCCAGGCCAATCGAAATCGCTGGGAAAATAATATGAAAGGAGACAGTAAAGGCAAATTGGATACGTGCCAGTTCCAGCGCAGTTAAACCTAAATCCATGTCATCACCTTATTGTTGAATTTGTTGGTGAGAAATCTTCAGCATAAGCAGCTGAAATGGCTTTATTTTGTAGTGTAGGTCGTACGCAACTTTCACAATGTTGCAAATCTGTAGGACTTTGATATCTGCCTGAGCTTTTTTTCAGGCGTGCAAAGTTCCAGTCCGCAATGGAAAACTCATGCGAAATTCATCATTTTCACGGTGTAAATCTTTTTAAAACGTTTCAGACAAGCGCAAAGATGGCTTGCCGGACTTAACGAGTTAAAGAGTACATGGAAGTGCCTTGCCTTGCGGCGGAAAATAGGGATGGAACTCAGGATTTAAAATAATTCAGCGGTAATTTCAGATAGGAAGTGCCATTGGCTTCTGGCTCAGGAAACTGCCCAGCCCGCATATTGACCTGAATTGCAGGCAAAATCAGTTTCGGCATACTCAAGCCTGCATCACGCTGGTTGCGCATCTCGACAAATTCAGCCTTGCTAATGCCCTGCCGGATATGAATATTCTGGGTTTTCTGGGTCTGAATATCAGTCTGGCAGACAAAATGCTGACGGTCTTTGGGTAAATAGTCATGGCACAGAAATACCCGAGTCTGGTCAGGTAACTGGAAAAGTTTGTGCACCGAATCATACAAGGTTTCAGCACTGCCACGCGGAAAGTCACAACGCGCCGTACCATAGTCCGGCATAAATAGCGTATCACCGACAAACACGGCATCACCAATCACATAGCTGAGACAGGCGGGTGTATGTCCTGGAGTTGGAATGTTATAGGCATCCAGATGACCAATTTTGAAAGCTTCACCATCTTCAAACAGATAGTCAAAAGGCTGCAAGGCATTAAACTGCTTGATGTCGAGGTTATAAATGCTGCTAAAGGTTTCCTGCACCAGCGAAATTTTATGGCTCATGGCAATCTTGCCGCCCAGCACCGATTTTAGATATTGTGAGGCGGTTAAATGATCGGCATGCACATGGGTTTCCAGAATCCATTCAACGGTTAGATTCTGTGCCTGCACATAGGCAATGATCTGGTCGGCATGTGTGGTCGAGGTGCTGGCAGAGGCAGCATCATAGTCCAGTACGCTGTCGATAATGGCACATTGCTGTGTGATAGCATCGCTGACCACATAACTAAAGGTATTGGTATTCGCATCAAAAAATTCCTGTACCTGTGGCTGTTGTAACATGCTTATCCCCCTGCCCATTTTTTATGAATGAAAACACCGGTCAACATCGCCATAATAAAGTAAAACACCTGATAATGTCCTAGACCAATAAGGGTAAAACTTGGTGCTGGACAGATGCCGGCAGTGCCCCAACCTATCCCAAATAATAGGCTGCCAATAATCAGTTTGCGATCAAGTTCAGTTTTGGTCGGTAGTTCAATCGTTTCACCGAATAGGGTTTTCGTTGCTGGATTACGTACTGCTTTCTGGAATGGAATAAAAGCCACCATAATCGCGCCCAGCATGACAAAAGCCAGACTCGGATCCCAGTTGCCGAATAAATTCAGAAAGCCAAGTACCTTTTCCGGATTAGACATCCCGGAAAGCATCAGTCCGACTGAGAACAGACCACCAAAGACAAAAGCCAACAGATTTTTCATGCTAGAACGCTCCTGTCACATGGCGAATCATATAGACCGTGATAAAACCGGTGCCCATGAAACATAAAGTCGCCACGATAGAACGGCCTGACAGACGACTGATGCCACAAATGCCATGTCCGCTGGTACAGCCAGAACCGAGTCGTGTCCCAAAACCAACCAAGAGTCCAGCTACAATCATCATCAATGGGCTGGCATTCAACTTAATCTCGGACTGGATAAACAAACCATAGATAAATGGAGTAATGATCAGGCCAGCCAAAAACCAGATTGCCGGAGTTTTAAAGCGGGTCTGTTTATTCACGACCTGTCCGACCAGTCCACTGACACCCGCAATCCGACCATTCACATAGAGATAGCCGACGACAGCAACACCAAGTAGTAAACCACCGAGAAAGGCCAAGGTAAAATCGTGCATAATAATTCTGAAATTTAATATATAATTTTATAATATATAATTAATAACATTATTCAAGCCGAATTTAGTAAGACATATTTTCAGATTAGCATCTCAGACGCGCTATAGGTATTTAATATGGACTTTTCCAAGGTTGATCAGGTTACTAATTTGTTGAAAGTTCTGGCGAATCCAGACCGCTTAAAAATTCTCTGTGTTCTGGTCGATACTGAGCTGAATGTACAAGAGATTGCCGACTGTTCTGGTATTCAGCAGCCGACCCTGTCACAGCAACTCACTGTGCTGCGCAAATATGAAGTGGTGAATACCCGCCGTGAAGGCAAACAGATTTATTATCAGCTGAGTGATCCAAAAATTGTTAAAATCATACAAACCCTGCATCAGTTGTATTGTCAGGAGATGAATTGAACAGATCCTGAAAAATTATTAGTCAAACTGTCTCGATTCAGCCCCTAAGCGATTGAGCAGTTTCGATTGGCATAAAATTAAGACTGAACCACCGATTCCTCTAGTTAATTCAAGCCTCAACCACAGGAATATCCAGCCACTGGGCCTCTGGAAAATGCTGGTGTAAATATTGCTGTAAATACTGAATGGTATCCTGTGCAATCACTTCATCTTGAGCATCATCGGCATGGTTAAAAGCCAGTGCATACAGTTTGATCTTGCGCTGCTTTAACAGCTCCAGACTGAGCAAGGTATGGTTAATACTACCGAGACGACCAGAAGTGACCAGAATCACCGGGAACTGCTGTGCTGTAATATAATCCACCGTTAACAGTTCTTCAGTCAGTGGTACCATCAAGCCGCCTGCACCTTCTAGTAATACCCGGTCATAGCGTTGAGCTAAGGTTTGAGTCGCCTGCTGAATTTTTGCAAAGTTCACCAGACGCTGTTCCAGCCGGGCAGCCAGATGCGGCGAAGCCGGATAGGCATAGATTTCCGGCATGGTCAGCCTTGCATGATCTTCCGGTAAAAGACCACAGCCCATCATCTTGCGATGCTGTTCAATATCCTCAGATAAATCGGTATTACCAGTCTGGATCAGCTTTTGGGTAATGGTACGAATGCCCTGATCGTTCCAGCTTTTGGCCAGAAAACCAGTGGCATAAGTCTTACCAATGCCAGTATCGATACCGCTGACAAAATAGACTTGTGGGTTCATGGGCGCTTCCGTGCAATGAGATAAATCGGGTGATAGGTCAAAGGATATTGCTGGCTATCTGGTAACTGGAATTGTTGATATTGCGCATAAAACTGTTGCAAGGAAGACTTTACCCAGCGGAAACCCTCAGCGGTTGCTTGCACCCCGGTGGCCTTGATATGTTTCAGCACATCACGCGGGTGTTCAAATTCCAGAATCAGGTGCTGTTCTTCCTGAACCAAAACTTCATAACCACAAGATTCCAGTAATTCAATCATTTGCGGCAGTGAAAGATAATCCAAGCCCTGCCCAGTCAGTGCTTTAATTTCCTTCAAGTTGTCCTGTGCATAGCTGGCAAAACACAACCATCCAGATGAATTCAAGGTCTGATGAATTTTCAGGAATAACGCTTCAAGCTGCTGCACCCACTGCAAGGCGGAACAGGACACGACCAGATCCAGCGATTGTGGTAGCGGCAAAATTTCAATATTACCAATGCCCCAGTAAATCCGGGCATCTTCATCAAAATGCTGTTTAACTTCCGGATAGAGATCGTTCAGAAACAGCTGATCAAAGCTGTAATACTGCATCAGCTGACGGGTGAATAAACCTGAACCACAACCAATTTCCAGAATCCGCTGCAGATGCGGCGGGACATGCAGCTGCATACGTTGGATCAGTTCCAAAGCGACCCGACGCTGGGCAATCGCCTGCTGTTCATAGCTGGATTGTGCCTGGGCAAAACGTTGTGCAACCAGATCAGTGTTCATCGTGTTAACTCCTGCAACACATCCAGCAACTGTTGCACCTGTACCGGGCTGACCTGCTGATGCAGGCAGATGCGCAATCTGGAAGTATTTTTCGGCACAGTTGGCGGCCGTACTGGCAATACATAAAAGCCTTTCTGCTGCACATATTCTGCGGCATCCACAGTTTTAGCCACATCGCCAATAATCACCGGCACAATTTGTGAACTGGAGGGACAAGGATAACCAAGGGCTTGAATCCCCTGATGACAGCGACTGGACAGACTGGCAAGTTGTTGACGTTGTTGATTCATTTTCTGCATTTTCTGGAAAATAAAATTCGTCCAGGCCATACAGATCGGTGGCTGCGCAGTACTGAAAATCAGTGGACGCATGCTGTTGATCAGATATTCCCGGATGACTGGATGGCAGACCAGATAACCACCGACCGAAGCCAGAGCCTTGCCAAAAGTTCCGACCAGCAGATCAATCTGATCTAGCACCTGATACTGCTCGGCACAACCCAGCCCGCGCTCACCACGTACACCAATGGCATGGGCTTCATCCACATACAGCATGACCTTATCAAACTGCTGCTTGAGCGCGGCTAGCGCAGCAAGATCAGTTTCATCGCCATCCATACTGAAAATGGATTCGGTAACGACAATAATCCGCTGTATAGCCTTATCCGTCTGATACTTTGCTAAAAGCTCCTGCAGATGTTCCAGATCATTATGCCGGTAACGCACATAGCTGGCATTGGACAGACGAATGCCATCAATGATGCTGGCATGTACCAGCTTGTCAGCAATGATCATGGTCTTGCTATCCGCAAGTGCGGGAAGAATGCCGATATTCATGTGATAGCCACTATTAAACAGCAGCACAGAGCGGCCCAAAGCCTGTGCCATGCTGGCTTCCAGCTGTTCATAGGCCAGAAAATTTCCAGTCAGCAGACGCGAAGAACTGGAACTCATCTGTCGTTCAGCAAGTGGGGTGAGGTCAAAAAACTCTTCCCGCAGCTGCAGATTAGCCGCCAGCCCGAGGTAGTCATTGGAGGCCAGATTCAGCATCTCAACACCATTCAGCTGAAGAACAGGCTGGCTGGAAATGCCCTGCTTAAATTGGCGGTACTGATCCTGCTGTTTTAAATCATCCAGCTGCTGCTGAAAATGTTCCAGATGCTTCATGCTGTTGCTCCCAGTGCCTGAATCATCTCCACCATATGGGTCAATAAAGTTGCCAGTTGCTCATCGGAAATCACAAATGGCGGCATCACATACACCAGTTTTCCAAACGGGCGAATCCAGACTCCACGGCGTACACATTCGGCCTGGAAGCTGGCCAGATCGACCGGCTGCTGCAGTTCTACCACGCCAATCGCGCCAAGGACACGGACATCCGCAACCTGCGGCAATGTCTTCAGTGGCTGTAAATAGCTTTTTAATAACTGTTCAATCCGCTGCACTCTCGCTTGCCAGTCCTGTGCCAAGAGCAGTTGGGTACTTTTGAGGGCTACAGCACACGCCAATGGATTAGCCATAAAAGTCGGGCCATGCATGAATACGCCTGCTTCACCCTGCGAGATAGTGTCTGCTACATGCTGGGTGGTCAGGGTTGCTGACATGGTCATATAGCCACCGGTGAGCGCTTTGCCCAGACATATGATATCCGGGCTGATATCTGCATGTTCACAGGCAAACAGTTTGCCACTACGACCAAAACCTGTGGCAATTTCATCCAGAATCAGCAGAATATTGTAACGATCACATAGCTGTCGTACTTGGCGCAGATATTCCGGATGATACAAGCGCATACCACCCGCACCTTGCACGATTGGCTCAATAATCATCGCTGCGATCTGTGCATGTTTTTCTGCCAGCAGCTGTTCCAAAGGCTGAATATCTTCAGGCTGCCATTCACCATCAAAACGGCTTTGCGGTGCCGGGACAAAGTAACGATGTGGTAGGCTGGAACCAAAAATCTGGTGCATGCCAGTGACCGGATCACAGACCGACATGGCATTCCAGGTATCGCCATGGTAGCCGGAACGTGTGGTGACAAAATTGCTTTTTTTTGCCTGACCGCGGGCATGCCAGTACTGCACTGCCATTTTCAAAGCCACTTCTACCGCTACCGAGCCGGAATCTGCATAGAAAATCCGGTCTAACGGTTCTGGAGTAATCTCGATTAACAGTTTAGCCAGATCAATCGCCGGCTGATGGGTCAAACCTCCAAACATGACATGCGCCATGGACTGTAGCTGTTCTTGTACCGCCTGATTCAGTTCCGGATGGTTATAGCCATGAATCGTGCACCACCAGGAAGACATACCATCAATCAGCTGGGTGCCATCTTCCAGCTCAATTACAGCGCCATGCGCCGTCCTGACCTTGTAACAAGGCAATGGATGGGTCATGGATGTATAAGGATGCCAAATATGCTGCTGATCAAAAGAATCGTGCACAGAAAATAACCTAAACAATAGCGCTGCCCCGATCTTAACGGTTTAATTTTGAAATGAACATCCACCGGATAGTCAGGAAATTTTAACTGAATGAATGTCTTGTAAAAATTGCAAAATTGGCTCAATCACTAAACTGGTATCGAACAGGATGGCATCATGCGCAGCCAGAATTTTTACAAAGTTCAGATTACTTGCAGAGATAAGTGCAATATCTTGCAAAACTTTGCAGGGAACCAGCATATCTTTCTCGGAATTAATAAATAGCATCTTGCCTGGATAGCTTTCCACGATATTGACCAGATTTAATTGTTCCAAAAGATAGAGATGTGATTGCTGATAGGATAAATCAATATTTATCAATTGCTGTTGTAAATATTTTGCACGTTCCCTAGGTGCTGCAGAACCTAGCGTCACCAGTGCACAGAAGCGTTTCAGCGCCTGCTCTGGCTGCAACATCACCGCATGTTTAAACTGCTGATACTGATCTTGTAGCATCGCATGCGGCCAATTTTCCTGTACTACAAAGCTAGGATTGGACATACAGGCAATTACAGGCTTGGTATCTTGGGTCTGCTGATAAAGTTCATTGGCCAATAACATCGCCAGTTGCCCGCCCAGCGACCAGCCGATCAGCACATCCATATCGGCAGCTGTCTGTACTTTTTCTGCCAGCAGTTCTGCATTGTTCGGATCAAAGATGTCCCAAATGATAACCTGATGTTGCTGTCCTGACTGCTGTTCCAGCTGCTGCACAAATTCATTCAGCACTTGGGTACCCAGCCCCCAACCGCTGATGAGCAGAATTTTCATCAATCCTGTTCCCTATATTTTTGTTGTGATCCATTCAATAAAAAAGGGATCAATCTCTTTCGAAATGATCCCTGATAGACAGCTGCAGAATTTAAGCAGGCTGCATAGCATCCACGGCAAGTTCGCGACCGGTTTTCTTCGGTGCCTCGGCTTTTAGCCCCAGTTTGGCAAACAGGGCCTTGTCCTTACCTTCACCGCTATTTGGTGCGGTCAGCAATTTATCGCCTGAGAACAGCGAGTTGGCACCAGCCATAAATGCCAGAGCCTGATCCGAATCTGACAGGGATTCACGACCTGCAGACAAACGGATATAGCTTTTTGGCATGATGATCCGTGCCACAGCAATAGTACGGATCCAGTCAATCACATCCAGTTTTTCTACATCGGCCAGTGGTGTCCCTTCAATCGGAACCAGCATATTGATGGGCACAGATTCCGGATGGATCGGCATGGTGGCTAGCTCATATAACAGACCAATACGATCTTGTTTGGCTTCACCCAGACCGACAATACCGCCACTGCAGACATTGATTCCGGCCGCACGGACATGTTCTAGGGTATTCAGACGGTCATCATAAGTACGGGTGCTGATGACATTGGCATAGTATTCACGCGAAGTGTCGAGGTTATGATTGTAATAATCCAGACCCGCTTCTTTTAAACGTTCTGCCTGGGATGCATTCAGCATACCCAAGGTCATACAGGTTTCCATGCCCAGCTTTTTAACTTCCTGGATCAGTTCCAACACATAAGGCATATCTCGTTCATGTGGATTACGCCATGCGGCACCCATACAGAAACGGGTGGAACCGGATTCTTTGGCCTGTTTCGCTTCAGCAATGGCCTTCTGCACCTCCACCCTTTTTTCAATTTCTAAGTCAGTATCATAATGGGCAGACTGGGAACAGTATTTACAGTCCTCTGGGCAACGGCCGGTTTTAATCGAAAGTAAGGTACTGACTTGTACGGTATTGGCGTCAAAATGCTCACGGTGAATTTGCTGTGCCTGGAACAGTAAATCCATCAGCGGTTGATCATAAAGTGCCTGAATCTCGTCACGCGTCCAGTCATTGCGAATCATAATCTCAACATCAATGTTAGAAAGAATTGGAGAAATAATACGCGGTTTTTTGAAATTTGGTTTAGCCTTTTCTATCAAAATTCTAAAAAAACCTGAGTTCGATATAAAAAAAGAGTAGAAAAAAAGCCCTGTTTTTGTAACATATTGGTTCTCAAGACAAAATGTTATAAAACAAGGCTTCTCAATGGATCATATTACCGAATTATTTTGTATTTTGGATGATTTCTGCAAAAAATTTAATGAATCTTTAGAGAAAGCTTTAATTTCTAATCAAAAAACCAGGTTGAAAAAGTCAGCTTTAAGCTTGTCTGAAGCAATGACCATTGTCATTTTATTTCATCAATCCGGTTTTAGATTCTTCAAATATTTTTATTGCCAAATGATCGTTCCATTCTGGAAATCTGCTTTTCCTAAACTGCTTAGCTACAACCGATTTATTGAAATCATGCCCCGTTGTTTGCAAGCTCTGAGTAGCTTCTTCCATCAGGTGAAAGGAAAAGATACGGGAATCAGTATCATTGACTCCACTAAATTGGTAGTTTGCCATAATCTTCGGATTAAAAGGCATCGTGTATTTAAAGGCTTGGCCGGTCGTGGAAAAAGTAGTACGGGTTGGTTTTATGGTTTTAAATTACATCTCGTTATCAATAATTTAGGTGAAATTATTAATCTCAAGCTGACATCGGGAAATGTTCATGATGTTGCTATATTAGAATCTTTAACTCAAGAATTAAAAGGGATCCTACTCGGAGACAAAGGCTATTTAAGCAAAGCAAAAGCCGAAGCTTTAGCAGCAAGAGGACTGAAAATATTGACCCCATCACGTCGGAATATGAAAAATAAACCCATCCAAACTGAAGAAGAAAAACAATTACTTTGCAGAAGAGGATTGATCGAAACAGTGAATGATCAATTAAAAAATTTACATCAACTTGAACATTCACGTCATCGTTCGGTAAATAACTTCATGGTGAATATCATGGCTGCTGTAGTGGCTTATTGTTTGAACCCCAATAAGCCAACTTTCCAAAATATGCTAAAAGGTTAAGTGGATTTCATCGAACTCAGGTTAAAAAAGCATTTTTACTTTCAAGATAAGCTTTATAATTCGCAGATTCAAATCCCAAGTGCGACACATTTGTAATTAGTTGAAAAAGTTAGGTGTATTCATAGAATCATTAGACTTTTTCAACTCGCAATTGGAAAGCACACAATGAAGAAATACACCCAACTTTCTCAAGATGAAAGATGCGAAATTTATGCTACTTTGAAAAGTAAAAGCTCAATCGCTAACCTTGCTCGGGAGTTAGGGCGTTCACGATCAACCATCTACCGTGAATTAAAAAGAAATACTGGGCAACGTGGATATAGGGCTCAACAGGCAGCTAAATTTGCAAGTCAAAGACGGTACCGTCCTTCCTCATCAATGACAGCATTTGCCTTCGCCTATATTGATTATTTAATTGGCTTGGACTGGTCACCAGAACAAATTTCAGGTGCTTTAACACAACGCGGTTGGCTGGATGTACCTTCACATGAGTGGATTTACCAGTACATTTATCAAGATAAATCAAAAGGCGGTAAACTCCATCTACACTTAAGGCATCAGAAGAAATATCGAAAACGAGGTTACAAAAACACGGATCGTAGGGGGCAAATCATTGATAAAACAAGTATTCACTGTCGAGACCAGGTCATTGATCAACGACAACGTTTAGGAGATTTCGAAGGTGACACGGTGATTGGTAAACATCATAAAGGTGCTTTATTAACCCTTGTTGATCGAAAGAGCCTGTATGTACATATTGTTCATTTAGGATCAACGAGAGCATCCTCTCAAACGATTACTTGTGCGTTAGATCGTTTACGAATGAGCCATGCTTATAGTGTGACATTTGATAATGGTAAAGAATTTTCCGAACACAAAAGAATTACTGATGCCGGGATAGAGACGTATTTTGCTGATCCTTACAAGTCTATTCAGCGAGCTAGAAATGAAAATACGAATGGTTTAATCCGTCAATATCTGCCAAAATCATCATCGTTTGATGACGTGTCAAACGAACAAATAGAGCAGATAGAATTTGCACTCAACCATCGTCCTAGAAAAACGCTAGGTTGGTATACACCGAGTGAAGTTATGGCTGGTTTTTATACTGTTGCACTTGCCGCTTGAATCCGCCATTAAAGAAAGTATTTTGAATCATTTAAAATCTATAAAGCCATGATATTTATTAATTTTTCAATTAAATAAGACTATCTAACAAGTAATGAGTTCACCAGAAATCTTTTGAAATTGTATTTAAGTTATATTGGTTATTTTCATAGCTGAGTCATGTGCTCAATTTCCTTATGTAAAAATGTCTCTACCCCCAACAACTCTATACAAAATTTGGATTCAAGCTTTTTAGAATGCTTGAGCTAGTAAAGACTATTTTTGAATAAATTAAGACAGTTAATTCCCTGAAATTTACTTAGAGCATATATAAAAATACTCATATCGCTACGCGGCTTCTAACAAATACACATAATAGTGTCCGAGATTCTGTAGAACTATGAGCATGAGCAACTCTTGGAAAGCTAGATTATTTTTCTTAAAAGCCCTATTTAGTTATGTCATTAAATCTTTTCTCATTTAAACAAAGTAGCATTATAAAATTCTGATAAGCATCAGACCTTCAGATCAAACTAAAATTAATTAATGGATCCAATTTCATCTTTTTAATAGTATATATGTTGACTATTTAAATAAATATACTTAAATTGGATCCAATTGATAAGGAGATCAACGATGTTTATTAAAAATGCATGGTATGTTGCAGCTCGACCTGAAGAAGTGACTGACAAACCTTTAGGCCGTCAAATCTGCGGCGAAAAAATGGTGTTTTACCGCGGCAAAGAAAACAAAGTTTATGCAGTAGAAGATTTTTGCCCACACCGTGGTGCACCTCTTTCTTTGGGTTTCGTTGAAGATGGCAATCTGGTATGTGGTTATCATGGTCTAGTCATGGGCTGCGATGGTAAAACAGTTTCTATGCCAGGACAGCGTGTTCGCGGTTTTCCCTGCAATAAAAGCTATAGCGTAGTAGAGAAATTTGGGTTTATCTGGGTATGGCCAGGAGAGCAGTCTCTTGCAAGCGAAGATCAATTACCTGAACTTGAATGGGCTGATAACCCTGAATGGGCCTATGGTGGCGGATTATTCCATATCAACTGCGATTACCGTCTGATGATTGATAACCTGATGGATCTTACCCATGAAACTTATGTCCATTCAGCAAGTATTGGCCAGAAAGAAATTGATGAAGCAGCCCCTACTACCCGTGTAGAGGGTGACCATGTGATTACAGAACGACATATGGAAAATGTCTTTGCTCCACCTTTTTGGAAAATGGCTTTGAGAGGCAACAATCTTGCCGATGACGTTCCTGTCGACCGTTGGCAGATTTGCCATTTCTTTGCTCCAAGCAATGTACACATCGAAGTTGGTGTTGCTCATGCAGGTAAAGGTGGGTATCAAGCACCTGCTGAACATAAAGTCTCTTCCATTGTCGTAGACTTTATTACACCAGAAACAGAGACTTCTCACTGGTATTTTTGGGGTATGGCTCGTCATTTCCAACCAAACAACGCCGATCTGACAGACCAGATTCGTGAAGGTCAAGGTAAGATTTTCTCTGAAGATCTGGACATGTTGGAACAACAGCAACAGAACCTGCTGCGTTATCCTGAGCGTAAATTGTTGATGCTAAATATTGATGCAGGTGGTGTACAGGCGCGCAAAGTGATTGATCGCCTGATTAGCCAAGAGCAAATCAACGAGATTGCAGGCAAAGAACAGATCCCATCAGTGACTATTGGCTAAATAGCAAAAGTTTTCACTGGTATTTTGATTTTTCCATTTTTGGAGCGGTACTCACATGGAAGTGACCATTCATCAGATCCATCAACACAACAATCAAATTCGTTCATTTGAATTGATCAGTTGTGATGGACAACTTTTACCTCCTTTTAAAGCGGGTGCACATATTGATGTACATATGCATGAAGGTTTAATACGCCAGTATTCCTTGGCCAACTGTAGTAGTGAGCAGCATAGATACATCATTGGTGTACTGAATGACCCTCAGTCACGAGGTGGTTCACGCTATATGCATGAACAGCTTCAGCCTGGCCAGCGTATTAAAATTAGTGAACCACGTAATCTGTTTGCACTAGATGAACAACTTGAACATGCCATTTTATGTGCGGGTGGGATTGGGATTACTCCTATTCTGGCAATGGCCAAAGAATTAAAGCGACTAAACAAATCATTTAAGCTCTTTTACTTTGTAAAAACCCGTGATGCCCTAGCTTTTCAGGAGGACTTGGCTCAACTTGGTGAAGCTGTACATTTGCATATTGATGATGAAGCTGAAACCCATTGCAATTTAGCACTGGAAATTGCACAACCTAATCCATCTCATCATGTTTATGTGTGTGGACCGCAAGGTTTCATGGATTTCGTTATACGCACTGCTCAACAGCAATCTTGGTCCGAAACAAATATTCATAAAGAGCACTTTAGCGCGCCAGCTATAGATACCAGTGATGATGGCAGTTTTAGTCTTAAAATCTTAAAAACAGGTCAGCTCATCCAGGTTGCTCAGGACCAAACTGCAGTACAGGCATTAGAAGCTGCAGGGGTGCATGTTCCAGTATCATGTGAACAAGGAATCTGTGGAACTTGTTTAGTCAAAGTAATTGAAGGTGAAATTGATCATCGAGATCTATATCTCACCGAAGAAGAGCAAGCTGCAAATGATCAATTTACGCCTTGTTGTTCAAGGGCTAAATCCAAAATGCTAGTCATAGACGTCTAAGCTTTAAGGCTGCAACCTGTAGCCTCTAGATATTCATATATCCATGACAGCTACGAAACAGATTTATCTTCCCCATGTTCTTCCCTTCTGCCCTCAGAAGGGTTTTTCTATTTAGAAGTAGTAAAACTTGAATATCAAATGTGAGAGTTTGATCCAGGTGTAAAAATAGAACGCATCATGTCTCCTAGCGTCACAACCAAGCTATGCTCCCGCATTAAACTCTCGGCACGTGCAGAGTCACGATTTTTCAGGGCATTGAAAATAGCACAATGCTGTATATGTGCATGATGAAGACGACGTATTTCCGAGAGTGGATTATTTTTATCAAAAGTCAGCGCTTGAGCAGAAGCCATAGGCAACTGATTATTTTTACTTAAAGCCTGCACAATCGCGATATTTTCAGCCCCATGAATAATAGTATTGTGGAAAATTGTGTTGTAGTGATGATAAGTTTCAAGATCCGCATCTGTTAATTCTGGCTTTTTGAATATCGGATCAATACGGGTAATACACTGCATTAACTGATCATGCTGTTCTGCAGTTAAGCCTTTTTCAGCCAGTTTTTTTGCGGCCAGTCCCTCCAATACACCACGAACTTCCAGGGCATCTTGAATCAGTTTAGGAGAAATCTCACGAACTGTATAACCACGAGTCGGATTTTTAAGTAATAAGCCTTCTTGCTCAAGTAATCTAAAGGCCATACGAACTGGCTGACGTGATACCCCCAGCATTTCCGCTGTCGGAATTTCTGCCATTCGGGCACCACCGGGAATTTCCCCTGAAATGATCATTTTTCTAAGTTCAATCAGTACCTGCTGACCTGATGACATGGACTTACTCATTTATAATATCTGTGATGATGCTACCGGGTGAATGAAAATAATTCAACAGATAGCAAATTCATTGTTTTTCTTTTCTTAATGATCCATGACCTATATTGGTCATTTGGCCTTAATTAAAAATATCAAATGAATAGTCATTCATTTTTTAACTGCTGAAGGTTGGATACCATAATTTCCAGGTTGTTTCTGATGAGGAAGGCTAAATTAATATCAATACCCTGCAACATGGTCTGTTCCAGTTCCTTGACGACTTCACGGCATGCATTGACTTTATCCATACCTTCTTGAGTAACATTAATCAGAATTCGGCGCCCATGAGAAGGATCGGATTCTTTACTGATCCAGCCATTACTTAATAAATCTTGCAAAATCTTGTTAGTCGACTGTGGTTTAATAAATGATCGTTCTGCAAGTTTGGCATTAGAAAGATTACCTTTGGCAGCCAATACCGATAAGGTTGTAAATTGAGGCAGAGTGATCTCCAAGGGCTTTAAACGTTCACTCAGCAATTTATTGATAATACGGTCTACACGAGCAATCATATAACTCAGAGTAGGAAGCTGATTTAGTTGATGATTCATAATATTTAATTCAACCTTAAATCCTAGACATAAAAAAGTATGGCCAATTATGGCCATACTTGAGTCAACACATTACTGGGTCGATGTATTTAATACAGACATTGGTTGTGTTGCCTTAGGCTTACGCACCAAGCAAAGCGCTGCAATTGCGGCAATCAGAATCAATGGAATACTTGCACCGATAACCATTGCGGAACTAGATCCCAAAGATAATAATGCACCAGCAAAGAGAGGTCCGGCGAAAGATCCGATACGCCCAACGGCTACTGCTGCTCCAACACCTGTACCGCGCATTTCTGTAGGATAGAACATTGCAGCAAGACCATAGAGTGCAGATTGACCGCCTACAATAAACAGTCCACATCCCACAGCGGATAAAGACAGTAATGCAACTGTAGGGGAAATAGCAAGGCAGCAAAGTGAAATCAGAATACCGACATAAATCAACTTGATTACAAAACTCATGCGTAATTTATCCAGCAAAATACCCATAAGGATTGAGCCTAAAATACCGCCGATGTTGTAGCCAATCTGCACATAGTTCGCTTCGGCTTTTCCTAAACCCTGTGCCCCCATAAGTAACGGCAACCAGTTTAAAAGGAAATATAACACCACTAATGTAAAGAAGAAGCTGATCCAGATTTGAATGGTAGAAAAACGACGTTCTTTCGCAAATAGTACCTCCATAAATGACGTAGTTGGCTTATTTTGATGAGCTTCAAGATAGGCAGTCGATTCAGGCAGGAATTTCATTAAAATTGGAATAAGCAGGACAGGCGCAATACCTCCGACATAAAAAATATGCCTCCATTCAGTATCACCTGCCATAGCCATTGCTACAAATGCAGCTAACATTCCGCCAAAAGGAATGCCACTATACATGACACTAACTGCGGTTCCTTTGTATTTCTCAGAAACTGCCTCAGATGCCATGGTAATCATCATTGGTAATGCTCCCCCCATCCCTAGCCCAGTTAAAAAACGGATGAGAAGCATCAAACTGTATTCACTAGCATATGCTGTCAGTACAGACATGACACCAAAGATAAGAATACTAATGAGAAGAACCGCTTTACGTCCAATTTTATCTGCATAGCGCCCACCAAGTAATGCACCGGGTAATGTACCTAAAATGGCAGCACTAAATGCCCATGCCATTTGGGCATTATCTAAACCAAACTCTGCTCGCATACGTGGTGCTGCGACTCCCATCGATTGAAGATCAAAACCTTCAAATATGGCAATAGCAAAACACAATACGAGTGTCAGTGTGGTTTTACCTTTACTACTCACACTATTTTCCATTAGTTATTGTCCTTTATTAAATTTTTAATTCATACACATCCTATGTATTGCTTACCGTCCTAAGCAACCAAAAAAATATCACCTAAACTTATAATTTAATCAATATATATTTTTATATTTTTACAAAATAAATAATTAATTCATTAAATTTCTTGTGCTTATAAAAAAATCATAAAAAATTTAAAATAAGACTTGAATGTAAGTTTAACTGATATTAAATTAAATTACATCAGGACATAAAACAAACACTAAGGAGTAGGAAATGTCTTATCAAAACCGCTGGAAAACAGTAGATGTACAAGTTGAAGCAGGCATTGCTTGGGTCACTTTAAATCGCCCAGAAAAAAAGAATGCAATGAGTCCAACTCTCAATAAAGAAATGATTGATGTGCTTGAAACACTTGAGCTAGATCCAGAAGCAAAAGTGCTTGTATTAACTGGTGCAGGTGATTCCTGGACGGCTGGCATGGACTTAAAAGAATATTTCCGTGAAGTAGATAGCCAACCTGAAATTTTCCAGGAGCGTATTCGCCGTGATGCATCTCGTTGGCAATGGCATTTATTACGCTTCTATTCAAAACCAACAATTGCCATGGTAAATGGCTGGTGCTTCGGTGGTGGCTTCTCTCCTCTTGTTGCATGTGATTTAGCGATTGCTGCTGATGAGGCAACATTCGGCCTGTCTGAAATCAACTGGGGCATCCCTCCTGGCAACCTGGTAAGTAAAGCAATGGCAGATACCGTAGGCCACCGTACTTCGCTTTACTACATCATGACAGGCAAAACTTTTAATGGTCAGGAAGCTGCTGCAATGGGCCTGGTAAACAAGAGTGTGCCTCTTGCTCAACTGAAAGCTGAAGTTACCGAGCTGGCAAATAATCTTCTTGAGAAAAACCCAGTTGTACTTCGTACTGCGAAGAATGGCTTCAAACGTTGCCGTGAACTGACATGGGAACAAAATGAAGACTATTTATATGCAAAACTTGACCAGTGCAACCATCGAGATGATGAGGGTGGTCGTGAACAAGGCCTTAAACAGTTCCTTGATGATAAATCCATCAAACCAGGTCTACAGGCTTATAAGCGTCCAGCTTAATAACGATTGATTAAACATTTAAATGATGGACATGTAAGGAAACATTAGCCATGCAAAACGTAGAGTTACTGATTCACGGTCAATCACTGGCTGCAAGTTCGGGACAAACTTTTGAAAGAATCAGCCCAATCGATGGTCGCGTTGCCTCTATCAGTGCAGCTGCAACACTCAGTGATGTAGATCGCGCCATTAAATCGGCCCATCAAGCTTTTCAGACGTGGTCTGCTCTTTCTCCAACAGAACGACGTTTACGCTTGTTAAAAGCCGCGGACTTGATGGATCAAAAAACTGAACAGTTTATACAGACAGCAATCCGTGAAATTGGCTCTACAGCTACCTGGTATGGCTTTAATGTTCACCTTGCAGCCAACATGCTTCGTGAAGCGGCTGCAATGACCACACAAATAGATGGCAGCGTTATTCCATCAGATGTACCGGGCAATTTAGCCATGGGCATCCGTGTTCCATGTGGTGTCATCGTCGGAATGGCACCATGGAATGCTCCAGTCATTTTAGCCACCCGTGCGCTGGCTATGCCGCTTGCATGTGGCAATACAGTTGTACTCAAAGCTTCTGAAGCATGTCCAGCTACCCATCGTTTGATTGGTGAAGTACTACATGAAGCAGGTCTGGGCGATGGCGTGGTCAACGTCATTACCCACGCTCCTCAAGATGCGCCACAGATTGTTGAACGACTGATTTCTCATCCTTTAACTAAACGTATTAACTTTACTGGCTCTACACATGTCGGCCGTATCATTGCAGAAACTGCAGCAAAATATCTAAAACCAGTACTGCTAGAACTTGGCGGCAAAGCACCCGTAATCGTGCTTGAACATGCTGATCTAGATGAAGCCGTCAATGCTATCAGTTTTGGTGCTTTCTTTAACCAAGGGCAAATCTGTATGTCTACAGAACGTGTATTGGTTGATGAAAAAATTGCTGACGCATTTATTGAAAAATTAATTGAAAAAACTCGTAACATTCGTGCAGGAAATCCACTGGAAAGCAATTACCCATTGGGTATACTGGAAAGCAAAAAAGCTGCCTCTCGCATTCAATCATTAGTTGAAGATGCGCGTGAAAAAGGTGCAAATTTACCACTCGGTTTAGACATTCAAGATGCTATTATGCAACCTACCTTAGTGGTTGACGTTACTAAGGAAATGAAATTGTATGCAGAAGAATCCTTCGGCCCTGTTTGTACCGTACAACGATTTAAGACTGTAGATGAAGCGGTTGAACTGGCTAATGATTCTGAATTTGGCCTGTCTGCAGCCGTGTTCAGCCAAGATCTTGCACAAGCCCTAGCAGTTGCAAAAAGAATCGAGTCAGGCATCTGCCATATTAATGGTGCAACAGTGCATGATGAGGCACAAATGCCATTTGGTGGTGTAAAACAAAGTGGTTACGGACGATTTGGAAGTAAGGTGTCTGTGGCTGAATTCACTGAACTGCGCTGGATTACCATTCAAACCAGCTCGCGCCACTATCCAGTTTAAGAAACTTAAAGGAGTTGACATGAAGTCAGCTCCTTTTATTTGGAACAAGAATAGCTAAAAATACATGGAGTATAAGTAATGGCACACATGACGGTTTCAGCACAGAAATATCCTGAACGTTTTGTAAAATTAGGCAGTCATGAAACATATTTTGAATATAAAAATGGCGCGCTTTATATCTCTCCAAAAGAACAACTTAAACCGTATCCACAGAAACTGACCGATCGACTATTAGAACATGCTGCGGCTCACCCGGACCGTGTCTTTGCAGCGAAACGTGATGCACAAGGCGAGTGGATCAAACTGACTTATGCTGAAACAGCCAACCGTGCATGGCGAATCGCTCAAGCCTTAAAGAACCGTGCCCATTTATCTACTGAACGACCAATTGTGATCCTGTCGGGCAATGATCTAGAGCATTTAACACTATCCATGGGTGCAATGCTGGCAGGTATTCCCTTCTCTGCTATTTCTCCAGCTTATTCACTGATTTCCAAAGATTTTGGCAAACTTAAACATATATTCGATACACTGACGCCTGGTTTAGTTTTTGCTAATGATGGGGATGCTTTTGCTTCCGCTATACAAAGTTGTCTAAATAATGATGACATCGAGATTATCACCAACTCGGGCAGACTAGGTGAACAAGACTGTACAGCTTTTGCCTCCCTACTCGACTCAGAAATAAAAGATATCAAAGCACATTACGCTACGATTGATGAGCACCAGATTGCAAAATTTCTGTTTACTTCCGGCTCTACCAAAATGCCGAAAGCGGTACCCACAACACATTTGATGTTATGTACTAATCAGCAAATGTTATTACAAACCTTCCCAGAGTTTGAGGAAACACCACCGATATTAGTAGACTGGCTCGCTTGGCATCATACCTTTGGTGGTAGCCATAATGTTGGAATCGCTTTATATAACGGTGGAACGATCTATATCGATGATGGCAAACCAGTCCCAGGTAAAATGGATGAAACTATTCGCAACTTGAAGGAAATTTCACCAACCGTCTATTTAAATGTACCTAAAGGCTGGGAAGAAATTACTGAAGCCCTGGAGCATGATGCTGAATTGCGTGACAAGTTTTTTGCAAAAGTAAAAGTACTGTTTTTTGCTGGCGCAGCTTTGTCTGAGGCCGGATGGAATCGACTAGATAAGATTGCACAAGACCACTGCGGTGAACGTATACGCATTATGAGTGGTCTAGGGATGACCGAAACTGCACCTTCCTGTGTATTTACCACTGGACCTAAAGTCATGGCGGGCTTTATTGGTTATCCGGCACCAGGATGTGAAGTCAAGTTAACACCATATGGCGATAAGCTTGAATTCTGTGTACGTGGCAAGAATGTCATGAAACATTACTGGCGTCTACCTGCTGATCAGCAAGCCGATATTTTTGATGAAGAAGGTTTCTATCGTACGGGTGATGCTGTGCAACTGGTAGATCCTAATGATCCAAGCCAGGGATTAATGTACGATGGCCGTATTGCTGAAGACTTCAAACTGAATACAGGAACATTTGTTAACGTTGGCACACTCCGCAACAAAGTCCTCATTACGGGTAACCAACTGATTCAAGATGTGTGCATTACAGGTTCCAATTTAAGTGCGATTGGTTTTTTGATTTTCCCGAAAATCAATGCCTGCGCTGAGTATGCTGGTTTAGACCTGCAACATTCAAATGCCAAAGAGATTTTAGCGCATCCCAAAGTTCAACAATGGTTCAAACAGTTCCTTCTTGATTTCAATAAAGATGCTACGGGTAGTTCCAATACTGTTCCAATGCTGTACCTCATGACCGAGGCACCACAACTGGATGCAGGTGAAACAACTGATAAAGGAAATCTGAATCAAAGCGGCATTCTCAAGCGCCGTGCTGCATTAGTACAGGAACTGTATGAAAAAAATGTCAATAATCCACTGATTATTCGCATTCCAACACTGAAAGCATAAGTCATTCAATTTTAAAAACAGCTCCTTTTTTGGAGCTGTAAAGCTATTTTTGTCCAAAAAAGGGGAAATCATGCAAAGGGATAGTGATTTTGAGTTGTTCCGTGACAATTTTAGGCGCTTTCTACAGGAAAATGTAGCGCCATTCTACGAATCGTGGGAAGAACAGGGTTTGATTCCACGTGAGCTATGGTATCAGCTTGGTGAAAACGGTTTTCTCTGTGTTGATGTACCTGAAGAATATGGCGGTTTTGGTGCTCCGATTCATTATTCACAGATGCTGGTTCAAGAAACAGCTCAAGCCGGATTTACCTCTCTTGCGGTTGCCATTGGTGGACAAAGTGAACTGGTTTCTCCCTATATTCAGAACATTGGTTCTGAAGATCAGAAAAAATACTGGTTACCGAAAATGGTTACTGGCGAAGTCATTACTGCAATTGCGATGACTGAAGCCAACGCTGGCTCTGACTTACAGGCAATTCGTACGCAAGCTATTCCTGAAGGTGACCACTATATTGTAGATGGCTCGAAGACTTTTATCTCTAATGGTCAACAGGCTGATCTGATCGTATTGGTTGCTAAAACGGATCCACAGGCACGTGCCAAAGGCATTTCAATTCTACTGGTCGATGCTCATCTAGAAGGCGTTAAAAAAGGCCGTAGTCTAAAAAAAATTGGTCTGCATGCCCAAGATACTGCAGAGCTCTTCTTCGATCAGGTCAAAGTACCCAAAAATCAGCTTCTCGGCCAGGAAGGCCAAGGCTTCAGTTATCTCATGCAGGAGTTACCACGTGAACGTCTCAGTATTTCACTGATGGCACTTGGTTCAATACTGGGCGCAATTGAACTCACTAAAAACTATGTGCTGGAGCGTAAAGCATTCGGACAACCGTTGTCTCAGTTCCAGAATACCCGTTTTGTACTTGCCCAAGCTCAAATTAAGGCACTGGCAGCCCAGTCATTTGTCGATCATTGCACCCAGCTGTATAGCCAAAATGCACTAACAGTGAATGAGGTCGCGGCCTTGAAATGCTTCATTACAGATACCCAATGTGAAGTTATCGATCAACTGCTGCAGCTCTTTGGGGGTTATGGCTACATGCAGGAGTATCCAATTTCACGCTTCTTTGTAGATGCACGAGTGCAGAAAATTTATGGAGGCACTAACGAAATTATGAAAGAGATTGTTGCTAGAGAATTACTCGGTAAGTAATACCTTTTAGCAACACAAAACAAGAATATTTTTTATAAAGCTTCAGGATGAATCAAAATGAATAAATTATGGATAGTGCCACTACTTATAAGTAGTACACCTGCTTTAGCAAACAATTTTATAGAAGAAAGTGCAGTTGAATTGACTGCAAGAAATTTCTACTTTGATCGTGATTATCAGGTAGAAAACCGTTATCCCGCACTCAGAGACTGGAGTCAGGGCTTTATCTTAAAAGCAAATTCTGGTTTCACCGAAGGACCTATAGGATTTGGTTTGGATATCCTTGCCACTGCAGGCTTTAAACTGGAGGGTGATGCAAAATATGGGGGTACAGGAAACCTGCCTCGTAATGCGCGTACCAATGAACCTGCTGATCAATATGGTGAAATTGGGATTACTGCTAAAGCTAAAATCAATCAAACAGAATTACGTGTTGGTACATTACAGCCGATGACGCCAGTACTGGTCGGCTCCCCTGCACGCTTACTTCCACAGATATATCGTGGCGTGGCATTACAATCCAAGGATATTCCTCAACTCGATCTGCAAGTCTCATATATTGATAAAGTAAATCATCGAGATTCGACCAATTATGAAAATATCAAAATTTCAGGAGTAAACGGTCGTTTCACATCTGCAGAGTCTGATCACCTCTACTATGTCGGTGGACATTACGATTTAAGCGCAGCTCCTTTGAAAGTCACCGCTTTCCATATGGATGTAGAAGATCTATATCATCAGTCACTTTTAGGTGGTACCTATAAATACGCTTTTAGTGACCAAACCGTTTTAACTTCCCAACTACGTTATTATCTTAGCCGTAAAGATGGTCAAGGCCGTGCTGGAAAAGTCGATAATGACCTCATTCACAGTCATTTCGAGCTTAAGCATGATGCCCATAAATTTATTCTTTCAACATTCCATCATCAGGGTAAAACTGCTTTCCCTTATTTAACTGGAGGTGAAACCGGTTTAACCATTGATACCTGGACTGGAGAATTCCTAAATCCAAAAGAACAAGTCTATAGCTTACGCTACGAATATGATTTCAAGAATTATGTACCTGGCTTACGCTTTATGACACGTTATACTGCCGGTAGTAATATTTATGCGCCGCAATTTGGGGGAACAGATTTCAAAGAAGATGAACTCGACTTTGACATTGGCTATACCGTACAAAATGGACCATTAAAAAATCTTGGTTTACGTGCACGTTATGCCATTTATGACAATGACATGCCTGCGACTGCTAATATCAAAGAAGCGAATGAAACCCGCATCAATGTCGATTACACATGGAAGTTTAAATAATTTCTTCTTCGAGAGGCTCTGAATTTGCAGAGCCTCTTTTATCTTAGATGTCGTTCCAAACCAAAATGACTTTCACTTGAGCATGCTTTAAAACGAGTATTCCCCCTATACCTCGTTAAATCAGACAATGGCTATAAGCAGTGCAATACGTTGAGGCAAGGCCGCCATTGATGATGCTTTCACCTGAAAATAAAAAAGAATGAATCATCAGTATCTAAAAAATTTTTAAGGAATAATAGCTATGGATAACAAGATTCTGGACCACCTCCCTCCTATTCATCACTTATTAAATGGTCACAATATTCAATGGAATGAAGAAAAACGTGAAATTGAAGTAACGTATACAGCAATTGAAAGTTTTACTAATCCACGTGGTACAGTAGAAGGTGGAATGATCTGTGCAATGTTAGATGATGCTATGGGAATATTGGCAGCACTCAATAAAAGTCAGAAACCAGCCGCGACGATTAATCTTTCTATGGATTTTTTTAGACCTTGTGAAGTAGGTGATGTGCAAACCAAGGCACGTTATATCAAGGAAGGAAAAAAAATTCTGAGTATTGAAAGTGAAGCTTGGCAACATAACAAATTGGTCGCAAAAACCAGTGCAGCTTTTATGGTTCTTGATTAAATCCTGAAATTTTATTCATTTGTATTAAAAAGGTCAGTAAAAACTGACCTTTTTTTGTCGTTTAACGCTTTCCATCGAATGCTTAGATATCTAGGAATACCGTTTCATTTTCGCCCTGAACACGGACATCAAAACGATAAACCACTTCACCATCACGTTCTTCACGTTTGGCAACCATTGTCTGACGACGTGGCGTCCATTCAATACCATTTAATAATGGATCTTTGGCATTCGCTTCCGTTTCGTCATCAAAGTAAATACGGGTATGCAAACCGAGGTTAATACCGCGGGCAAAAATAACTAGCGCAATATGTGGTGCCTGAATAGAACCTTTACGGCCAGGTACGGCACCTGGTTTAATTGTTTCGAAACTCCACAGGCCGGTTTCAAAATCTGCAGCTGCACGTCCCCAGCCAAAGAAGTGTGGATCTGCCTGCTTACCTTGGGTATCCGCATGACTTGGATAAACACCATTCGCATCAGCTTGCCAGATCTCAACTAATACATCACGCAAAGGCAAACCTAGTCCATCCAATACTTGACCTTCAATACGGATACGTTCGCCCTGAGTTTCCGGCTTTACCATTTTATTGTTAAAGCTCTGTTCAAAAACTTCAATCCCTGCCTGGTTTGGCATCAGGCCAATATGAACATAAGGACCACCTGTTTGAGATGGTGTTTCACGTAATTCCTCAAATTTCCAACCGTACATCATGATGCTCCTTATCATGTCAAATCATTTTCAAAATAAGTACCGCGACGACCGCGTAAAGTAATATCGAAACGATAACAACGGCTGTCAGCCTCGATAAAGTTACTCTTATCTTCACGTGCAATCAGGGCACGGCGTTGTTCTTCAGATGGGATAGTTCTTAAAATTGGACACGTATCAATTAAAGTGTCGCCTTCAAAATAAAACTGAGAAATCAGACGTTGTGCCCATCCATCTGCAATTACTGAGAAGTGGATATGCGCTGGACGCCATTCATTGATACGGTTACGCCATGGGTATGGACCTGGTTTAATGGTACGGAAAATAAAGAAACCATTTTCATCCGTCAGCATTCGACCACATCCACCAAAGTTTGGATCTACTGAACCGATATACTGATCATTTGGGTGACGATATCGACCCGATGCATTTGCCTGCCAAACTTCAATCAGTGCATTTTTCACAGGGCGGCCAAACTGATCACGCAAATAGCCGTGAACAATGACACGCTCACCGATTGGTAAACCATCTTTGGCATAGTTTAAAATCAGATCGTTGTCTTTTGGACCTAATAGTTCTGAGGTGAAATGTGGCGCAGTGACTTCTGTCAGTGTTTGTGCTACGGAAATGAGTGCATTTTTTGGTGAGCGTAAAACACTGGTTTTATAACCCGGTGCATATGCTGGTGGATGGTCATCTGTATTACGTTGCGCATAGGCGCCTAGTTGATTCTGAAACATGAATCTCTCCTTGTTCAATTTGTTAACATCGTCCGTTATTTAATTTTTTCTGGTGAAATTCCCAGTTCAGCAAAGACCTCTTCTGCCATATGCATGGCGGCATTTGCGGCTGGCAAACCAGCATATAAAGATGAATGCAGGAAAAGTTCCTTGAGATCATTTTTCGTCACACCGTTGTTAAAGCAGGCACGAATATGCATGCGTAGTTCGGCTTCTCGACCCAAGGCCAGTAAAATCGCAATAGTCACCAAGCTACGTGTATGGCGCGGCATACCTGGCCGAGACCAGACCTCTCCCCAAGCAAAACGACTAATGAAATTCTGAAAGTCTTCATTAAAATCATTCAGGTTTTCCAGTGAGCGCCCAACATGTGCTTCCCCCAATACAGAAGTCCGCACTTCAATTCCCTGTTTGTAACGTTCTTCATCATTCATGATAAATACACTCTTAAGGATTTATTTGGCGGTACGAACATGTCTGAGGAACATCTTCATACCATTATGGTTTTTTTCAATAAAATCAGTGCTTCGCAATAAAAGCTGAAAGTACTTGGTTAAATTGCACTGGCTGTTCAATATTGGATAAATGCGATGCTTCTACTATCGCAATTTCACATTGTGGAATACGCTCTTGCATCAATTTGCCATCAGCCACTGTTGTTACCGGATCAAGACCACCACACAGTGCCAGACAAGGCACCTGAATATTTGAGATCTCTTCACGCAGGTCTGCAGCTGCAAGCGCCCTACAAGAGGCTGCATACCCTTTCGGCTCTGTCACCGACAAACTTTGAATGGTTTTTTGCGCGATGGCATCGTGAATATAATCAAACTTGTCACTAAACCAGCGGGTATGGGTTGTGCTGACAATATTTGCCAAACCATCAGCTTCTACTGTAGTCGCACGAGATAACCAAGCTGCTTCTTGACCTATTTTTGCCGCAGAATTCGCAATAGTGATACTTAAAAAGCGTTCGGGTGCAATGAGTCCGAGTTGCAAGCCAGTAATTCCCCCCATAGAAATTCCACAGAAATGTGCCTTTTCAACTTGGAAGTGATCGAGAATATCCAGTACATCATTGGCCAGGTCTGTAAGGGAGGTATTTTCAATAACAGAACTCTTGCCATGACCCCGCGTGTCATAACAGATCACATAATAGTGCTGAGAAAATTCGGCCACCTGTGACTGCCACATGCCATGATCTGTGCCTAATGAATTTGAAAAAATAATGGCTGGATGTGCTGCATCCCCAAAGGAATAAACTGCTAATTGCTGGCCATTACGATTATTAATAAGTGTCATGATGGCTATCTTCCTTGTACATGTTGCAATACCGCATCAATCTGCTGCTGGGTATTTCCTAAATAATTCTGTGGATTAAAAATCTGTTCGAGCTGCTGGACATTAAAAATAGCTGTAATTTCTGGATTTTCTTTTACGATATCCAATAAATGGCGATGTTCCGCAACAGCCTGTTTACATGCTGCTTCAACCAGATGATGAGCATTTAAACGCCCCAACTCAGGCGCGAGCGACATCATCAGTGCCTCTGCCATAATCAAACCTTGAGTACATTCCAAGTTACGAAGCATATTGTCTGTCTGTACATCCAGCCCCTCAAAAACTTCAGTCGCGCGTTGCAGGCTACCTGCACATAACTGAAAAATTTCTGGTATTGCCAGCCATTCAGCATGCCATGCCCCTAAACTGCGTTCATGTTCCTGCACAAGACTTTGGTAAATACTGGACATGAGTGTTGGAACACGATTTGCTGCGGCCAGAATGGAAGCTGCTGCAACAGGATTACGCTTGTGCGGCATAGTCGATGAACCACCACGACCTGCACCACTTGGCTCAAATACTTCTGCGATTTCAGTCTGCATCATCAGGGACCAATCACGGGCCATTTTTCCGAGGTTGCCGGCAATAGTGGCGAGCACATGTGCAATTTCGACAAAGCGATCACGTTCACCATGCCAAGTACAGGCGGGTTCATTCAGATTCAGCTCTGCTGCAAAAGTCTGCACGACCACACTGCCCTGATCCAGCAAAGAAGCCAAGGTACCTACTGCTCCACCTAACTGAACTGTTAAAACGTTCTGCTTCAGTTGCTGTACACGATCCAGATCACGCTGCAAGCTTGACATCCAGCGAGCAGTTTTATGCCCAAATGTCAGTGGTAAACCCTGCTGTAACCAGGTACGCCCAATCATGACTTGATCACGATATTTTTGAGTTAATGCAGTAGTCGCGTTTATAGCTTTTTGTAGTTGTTGTTCTATGACAGTGAGTGCTGCTCGGCACTGCAGCATACATGCGGTATCAATGATGTCCTGACTAGTCGCTCCCCAATGTACATATCGGGAAGCTTCTTCATCTACAGCCTTAACTGCAGCTGTAAACTGCTTTACTAGAGGAATGGCAATATTGCCTGCCAGCCCTGACGCTTTTGCCAAAGCAGCAAAATCAATAATATCTTCTACAGAGCGCTGGGCGACATTCACAATTTTTTCTGCAGCCTCAGAGGGAATCACACCGACTTTTGCTTGTGCTCGAGCCAATGCTGCTTCTGTCTCCAGCATATATTTCACCAAAGTAACATCGCTAAAAATGCCTGTTACTTCTGGCTGGTAAAATAAGCTTGCATATAACTGACTCATCAAATCTTCCCTCTTCACTTTGTTTTTTATATGAACTCACATTCTGCTTGAACATGAGCTCGTTATTGTCTTAAACACGTTCAATAATCAGCGCGATACCTTGACCCACACCGATACACATAGAGCAAAGGGCATATTTTCCACCAGTCTGTTCCAGCTGGTTCAAGGCAGTGGTCACCAGACGCCCCCCGGAAGCACCGAGTGGATGGCCAATTGCAATGGCCCCACCATTCGGGTTGACATGCGCAGCATCATCTGGAAGACCTAGGTCACGGGTAACAGCCAGTGCCTGTGCGGCAAAAGCTTCATTCAGCTCAATGACATCCATCTGGTCTAGCGTCAAGCCGGTCTGAGCTAGCAGCTTTTTGATCGCCGGTGCCGGACCAAAGCCCATAATGCGGGGTTCTACACCGACAACCGTTGAACCAATAATCTTGGCACGTGCTTTTAGGCCATATTCAGCAACAGCTTCATCAGATGCAATTAATAATGCCGCTGCACCATCGTTAATGCCAGAAGCATTACCCGCAGTCACCGTACCATCCGCTTTTACGACTGGTTTTAGCTTAATTAATCCTTCCAGTGTTGTAGATGCACGTGGATGTTCATCAGTATCAACTACAACCGGTTCGCCTTTACGCTGAGGAATGACCACGGGCACGATTTCATGTTTAAAGAAATCTCTGGCTTGTGCCGCTGCAGTACGTTGCTGGCTGGTCAGGGCAAACTTGTCTTGATCTTCACGGTTGATATTGAATTGTGCTGCCACGTTTTCAGCAGTTTCCGGCATGGTTTCCACACCATACAGTTCTTTCAGTTTCGGGTTGATAAAACGCCAGCCCATGGTGGTGTCTTCAACCTTTTGTGTACGGCCATAAGCCGTTTCGGCTTTGCCCATCACAAATGGGGCGCGTGACATGGATTCCACACCACCCGCTACAATCAGATTCGCTTCACCGGCTTTAATGGCACGTGCCGCAATCGCTACCGCATCCAGGGAGGATCCGCACAGACGGTTAATCGTGGTTGCCGGTACCTGATAAGGCACACCAGCAAGCAGAGCGGACATACGACCCACGTTGCGGTTATCTTCACCAGCCTGGTTGGCACAGCCGTAAATCACATCATCAACTTTTTCCCAGTTGATACTTAGGTTACGCTCCATCAGGGCCTTAATCGGAATCGCACCCAGGTCATCGGCACGAACAGGTGCCAGTCCACCGGCATAGCGACCAAATGGGGTACGGATGGCATCGATGATATATGCGTTTTTCATTGTTTCTATTTCCAGTCCTCTAATCCCTCCCGACCTCCCTTTGATAAAGGGAGGAGAGCTTCCGGCATATATTTTCGAAAGTCCCCCTTTGAAAAAAGGGGGATTTAGAGGGATTTAATTTTCCTTTATTACTTAACCTTGTGTCGCATTAATCAATGTTGCACCCGTCATCGACTGCAATTCTTCAAATGACAGACCTTCAACTTTTTCAATCACTTTCATGCCTTCAGCAGTGACATCAATTACACACAGGTCGGTATAGATGCGGTCTACACATTTCAGGCCAGTGGCCGGATAAGTCAGTTCAGCCACGATCTTTGGTTCACCTTTTTTAGTGACATGATCGGTAGTGATAAAGACTTTCTTGGCACCGACGGCCAGATCCATCGCGCCACCGACTGCAGGAATCGCATCCGGTGCACCGGTATGCCAATTAGCCAGGTCACCATTGGCAGCGACCTGGAAAGCACCGAGTACCGCAATGTCCAGGTGACCACCACGCATCATGGCGAAAGAATCGCCATGGTGGAAAAAGGCACCGCCGGTCAGCATGGTCACAAATTCTTTACCGGCATTGATCAGTTCAGGATCTTCTTCACCTTTGGCAGGTGGCGGACCGAAAGCCAGCAAGCCATTTTCAGAATGTAGGAAAACATCCTTGTCTGCAGGAAGATAGCTGGCAATCTTGGTCGGCAAGCCAATACCAAGGTTAACATAGGCACCATCAGGAATGTCCTGGGCAACACGTTCAGCAATCTGGTCACGGGTCAGTTTGATATAGCTCATGATTTTGCTCCTGAATTACTGTACCGGTTGTACTTGGACAACGTGTTGGACAAAGATGCCCGGGGTAATGATGTGTTCTGGATCCAGCTCACCGAGTTCAACCACTTCAGCGACCTGGGCAATAGTCACATCTGCCGCCATCGCCATGATTGGACCAAAGTTACGTGCCGATTTACGGTAAACCAGATTGCCCCAGCGATCGCCTTTATGCGCTTTGATCAGAGCAAAGTCAGCTTTAATTGGATTTTCTAAAACGTAATCTTTGCCTTCATAATTCAAGGTCGGTTTGCCCTCTGCCAGCAAGGTACCAAAACCAGTCGGAGTGTAGATTGGACCAAGTCCCATACCGGCAGCCTGAATACGGCAGGCCAGGTTGCCCTGAGGCACCAGTTCCAATTCGATCTTGCCGGCACGGTACAGCTCGTCAAAGACCCAGGAGTCTGACTGGCGCGGGAAAGAGCAGATGATTTTACGTACTGCACCGGTCTTCAGCAGTTTCGCCAGACCATAGTCGCCATTGCCGGCATTGTTATTAACGATCACCAGATCTTTCACACCCAGCTCAATCAGACCATCAATCAGTTCAGCAGGCTGACCTGCAGTACCAAAACCACCGATCATGATGGTTGATCCGTCCTTGATTTGTGAAAGTGCTTCAACCAGTGAAGCAGAACTTTTATCGATCATCAAACAACTCCGTTTGTTCCCAGTACATACAAAATATTTTGGAAAATCCGCGATACTGGCGAAATCATTCTGGACGGAGAATGGAATTCCAACCAATATCGTTAGGATTCTGCACTGCTTATTCTTGTTAAAATTAGTTCAATCTACTACGGGAAAAAGATAGTTTTGTGCGATATACAAATATTATGTTCGATGATCGTACAATAACTTTATAAATCACGTATTATTAGAGAGAGTTACTGAAGCTTTTCTCAAAAACAATTGGAATAAGAAAAGGATTTATGATGTCAGGAAATAAAGAATCTCGCACACAATGGATTCAAAATATTGAAAATAAAAAATTAATCCGTCATGAAGACTTTGTAGCGGGCATCAGTAAGGGACTCGCCATTTTAGATTGCTTTGCAAATGACCGGCACCGTTTGAATGTCACAATGGCTGCAGAGAAAACTGGTCTGACTCGTGCAGCAGCTCGTCGTCATTTACTGACACTAGAATATTTAGGTTATTTAGAATTTGATGGCCACTATTATTATTTAACCCCTAAAGTCCTGAAATTTTCAGGTGCTTATTTGAGTGGAGCCCAGTTACCTAAAATCGCTCAACCTTTATTGAATTTATTAACCCAGCAAACTTCCCTGATCTATTCGGTGATGGTTTTAGACGGCTTTGAAGCAATTACCATTGCCCGTAGTGCGGCACACCAGCAAACAGATCGAGTGAATCCTTATGGATTACACCTAGGTAACCGTCTGCCGGCACATGCGACTTCTGCCGGAAAAATTTTATTGAGTTTCTTAAATCCAGAAGCCCAATCAGAGTGGCTGGACAAATATCCGCTTAAATCTCTTACTAAATATACTTATACGGATAATACAGAATTTTTAAAATTATTGAGTTTAGTAAGAGCGAATGAATTTTGTTATTCAGCAGAAGAACATGAGCTAGGCGTACATGCTCTTGCGGTTCCTATTTATAATTATCGTTCTGATGTGATTGCTGCCTTGAATATCGTGTCACCTACTGGACGTACGAGCAAAGAATATCTTCTGCAACATATCCTCCCCTTACTTCAAGAGACAGCAAGAGAATTCCGCCAACTGCTATAAAAAACATCTCTTTCAAATACTTATATAAAAACACATATCAGATAAATCAAATTCCTGATATGTGCTTTATATCTGTCATCTACAAAACGTAGAACATTTTATTGACTGAAAAGGTTTAACTTGCCTTTTGCAAAGGCAAACCTACGTAGTTTTCAGCTAATGTCGTCTGACCAGCTTTAGACCCCAGGATATAACTGAGCTCTGCCTGTTTAATTTTGTGTTCAAACTCTGTTTCTGTTTCAAAACGATGAAGTAGATGTGTCATCCACCATGAGAAGCGTTCCGCTTTCCAGACACGTTTTAAACAGTTTTCTGAATAGCTTTCAATTCCCTGTATAGAACCAGTCTGATAGTACTCTATTAACGCTTGAGACAAGTAAGCAATATCAGAAGCAGCCAGGTTCAGGCCTTTAGCACCTGTAGGCGGTACTATATGTGCAGCATCACCTGCCAGGAACAAATTTCCAAAACGCATTGGCTCAGTGACAAAACTACGCAGCGGTGCAATACTTTTTTCAATCGATGGACCGGTAACTAATTTCTCTCGGCTTTCAGGATCCAAACGATTTTTCAATTCTTCCCAAAATTGTTCATCTGACCAGTTTTCAACTTTGTCAGTCAATGGCACTTGCAGATAATAACGGCTGCGTGTAGTCGAACGCATACTGCATAATGCAAAACCACGTTCAGACTGTACATAGATCAACTCATCTGCGACTGGAGGCACATCTGCCAATACACCGAGCCAGCCGAATGGATAAACTTTTTCAAAAGTTTTAATTTTGTCTTCGGGCACGCTTGCACGGCATACTCCATGATAACCGTCACAACCAGCAATAAACTCACAGTTTACGGTCACTTCGCGACCCTGATGTTCAAAAGTAACCGAAGGATTTTCAGTATAAAAGTCATGCACCTGAACATTTGCAGCTTCATAAAATGAAGTCAGTTCTGCTTCTGTACGTGCTTTCATCAAGTCTTTAGTCACTTCAGTTTGACCATAAACTGTCACTTGTTTTCCACCTGTTAAAGCGGTTAGATCAACACGGTGTTTTTCACCATTGGTGAGAATTTCAATTCCTTGATGCGGAAGGCCCTTTTCCTTAAGTTGGGCATCGACCCCTGCTTCTGTCAGCAAATCTACAGAAACCTGTTCCAAGATCCCAGCGCGAATACGCCTTGCAACGTATTCAGCACTACGCTGTTCAATCAGAATATGATCTATACTTGCTTTATGAAGTAACTGTCCCAATAGTAAACCGGCAGGGCCAGAGCCAATAATTGCAACTTTGGTATTTAAAATTTCCATATGCTCGCCTTTTAAAATCATCATCCTTTTTTAAAAATTAAGTAATTTTTGAAACGCTCGCTAGACTTTAGCCTTAATCCCTACCGAAATAGATGACTTTTGTCCGATGATCGGACAAGATATATAAGGGTTATAGGAATAAAGAGAATATAAATGCGTAATGAATTGATTTTAAATAAAAATAACAATGAAACCATTCAATATGATGATTATATTGCGGGCCTTGCGAAGGGGCTAAACCTGCTAGAATGCTTTAATACTGAACGGCAAAAGCTGAATATCACTCAAATTTCTGAACGTACTGGACTCAGCCGTACTGCGGCTCGACGCTATGTCCGTACACTGAAATATCTGGGATATCTAGATACGGATGAACATTTTTACTGGCTTACTCACAAAGTATTGCGTTTTAGTAGTGCCTATCTCAGCTCAGCTTACTTACCCAAAGTCGCCCAACCTTTGCTGAATCTCTTAAGCATCAAAACGGCCTTAAGCTTTTCTGTGGTTGTATTAGATGAACATGAAGTAGTTCCTGTCGCAAGAAGTATTCCCCAACAAGCTGAAAGCAATAAAATTAATCCTCTTGGGATTCATTTAGGTAATCGTTTACCTGCTTATGCAACGTCTACAGGTAAAATTTTACTTTCCCGGCTCTGCCTTGAAGCACAAAAACAGTGGTTGGAAAAGTACCCCCTTAAACGTTTAACCCCATATACGATTACAGAAGCCAATGTCTTTTTAGAAACTTTAGAAAAGATTAATCATTTTGATTATTGTATTTCTATAGAAGAACATGAACTTGGTGTCATCGCTATCGCCGTGCCGATTTTAAATATGCAAGGTGACACGGTAGCTGCTCTGAATTGTATTGGATCAAGTGCACGGATACAGGAGAACTATCTTATTCAGAATATTCTTCCTCTTCTAAAACAGACTGCCCACGATTTACGCACTATACTTTGATTTTTATATGAATTTTAAAGTATTTAAGATTCATGTTATGCATAATTTTGAAATAAGCAGAATTATCTTCAAGAAAAAATACACTTTTCAATATTTTTTAATTCCTAGTGTTTTAATCAATTTTTCAGTATCTCTAGGCCTTAAATGGATCCATTTAATATAAAAAAACAATAAGTTTATATATTACACCCTTGCTTTTGGATCCAATAATGATACATTTTGCACATCGCAGTGAGGCTGCTTAATTATGCAGCAGCAGAATATGGACGGGTTCTGATCTGCGATGAACACTTCAAACATTACTAGGATGACACCTTTTTGCCAGGAATAAGCAAGAATTTTAATTGAACAATAATATTATTTTCTTGCATTTCACCCAGCTTCAGGTGTCTGATTCCATGGAGAAAGTAAATGGTTCAGAACCCTCGTGAGGAAATGAATAACAAAGCCATGAATGGTTATCAGTGGTTTGTTATTATCATTTGTATTCTTTTGAATGTCATCGATGGTTTCGATGTTTTAGTGATGGCATTTACTGCCTCATCAGTTTCAGCAGAATGGAGTCTATCAGGTTCACAATTAGGTATGCTGCTCAGCGCAGGCCTTTTTGGTATGGGAGCAGGTTCCTTATTCTTGGCACCTTGGGCCGATAAAATTGGTCGCCGCCCACTGATCTTACTATGCCTGTTAATCTGTGGTGTAAGTATGATCGCTTCCTCAATTGTACAAAATGCAACTCAACTTGGCATTTTACGTTTTATTACGGGTCTCGGTATCGGTGGTATTTTAGCAAGCAGTAATGTTATTGCGAGTGAATATGCATCTTCACGCTGGAGAAGTTTAGCTGTAAGTCTTCAATCCACAGGTTATGCAATTGGCGCGACGATTGGCGGTATGATTGCCATTGCGCTGATTAGTCATTTCGGCTGGCGCTCAGTTTTCCTTGCTGGTGGTTTAACCACCATGACCATGCTGTTCGTAGCATTTTTCACTTTACCAGAATCTTTAGATTATCTATTAGTTAAACAACCGAAAAATGCATTAGAGCGTATTAACACGCTTTGCCAACGAATTGGTCTTTCTCGTCTTTCACAACTACCTGAGGTGTTGATCCCGTCAGCCCAGCCTAAAATAGGAATTGCGAAACTATTTAGTGCAGGCCTAGGCTTACAAACTATTTTCCTATGGCTTAGCTTTTTCTGCGTAATGTTCGGCTTCTACTTCGTGATGAGCTGGACACCAAAAATCCTGTCAGCAAATGGTATGACCACTGAACAAGGGGTTACTGCTGGTGTTTTAATCAGTGCTGGAGGAATGTTTGGTGCAGCACTGATTGGCCTAATTAGTGCACGTATCCGTGTTTTCTATGTGCAAGCTGCTTTTCTAGCACTCACTGCTGCATTAATTCTATTGTTTGTAAACAGTACTGGCACCTTAACTCTTGCCTTCATCCTGTCTGTACTTTTAGGTGTCTTATCAAATGGCTGCGTGGCTGGCTTATATGCAATGTCACCATCTATTTATGAGGCAGATGTACGCGCGACAGGCGTAGGATCGGCAATTGGTTTCGGTCGTATTGGTGGAATCTTGTCTCCACTGGTTGCTGGTACATTCTTAGATACCGGTATCTCTTCTCTAACTTTATATGGTTATTATGCTGGCGCATTTATTCTCGCCATCATTACTGTTCTTTCTTTATCCAAATTACAAGCAAAACATACAGCTCAATTGAACTTCCAAAATTCAGCTGTGAGCTCATAACACAATTTAGGTCACCATGAGCTAGACATGAAGTCTAGCTCTCAAAATACCAGGGATAACTTCATGAGATTTTCTCCACTCTTTTTAGGGCTAGTTGCGGCTGCGACATTACAGACCGGTCATGCAAATAATTTCATCGATGACTCAAATGTCACTTTAACTGCACGTAACTATTTTTTTGACCGTGATTATAAACAGGGCGATTCCTTTCCAGCTGCACGCGACTGGGCTCAAGGTTTTATTTTTAAGGCAAATTCAGGCTACACCCCGGGTGTTATTGGGTTCGGCCTAGATTTACAAGCATTTGCCGGTTTTAACTTATTAGGTGATAGTACCGATGGTTATGCTGCTTCAGGCTTGTTACCAGTAGGCAAAGATTTAAAACGTACAGACCAGTACGGTGAAGTTCGCTGGACTGCTAAAGCAAAAATACAGGACTCTACTTTACATGTCGGGACTTTAACTCCGATGTTCCCTGTACTTTTTTCTAGTCCGGCTCGTTTATTTCAACAAAACTATCGCGGGGCTCATCTCCAATTTAATGAGATAGACAATTTAAAGCTTCATGCCCTATATACAGATCGAGTGAATCAGCGCGACTCAACCAACTTTGAAAAAATTCGTCTTGGTAATACCAATAGCAGATTTGATCAGGCAGCAGAATCTTCTGGTTTACATATGCTAGGAGCTGACTATAAAGTTAATGACCAAATTAACACCCAAGTCTATCATGCTGATTTACATGATGTATTTCAGCAAAATTTCCTTGGTGTCAAAACCAAGCATGACGTAGGTATTGGTAACTTACTTAGCGATATCCGTTTATTTGTAAGCAATGATAGCGGTGAAGCATTAGCAGGTGATATCGAAAATCAGCATCTAAGCGGACTTATAGGGCTTCAACGTGGCAATCAGACATTTAGTATTGGCTATATGCAATCCTTTGGTGACACAGCCATGCCTACACTGGCCGGAACAGAACCTGCAGTCATGCTGGATTGTATGAGTGCTGACTTTACCAATAAGGATGAAAAAGTCTATCACGTTCGTTATGACTATGATTTCAAAGACACTCCTTTGAATGGTCTAAAATTTATGACCCGTTATAGCAAAGGTGTTGACATAGACTTGCCACAATTCGGTCGTGACGATTTTGAACAAGATGCATGGGATGTTGATTTGAGTTATCGAGTACCAACCGGCACATTAGAAGGTTTAGGTGTTCGCACGCGCTTTACTCATTATCGTAATGAGATGCCTGCAACAGGAATGGCCTTCCGTTCAGACAATGAAACCCGTGTAAATATTGATTATACGTGGAAATTTAAATAAGGCTCATTCTTTTAAATTATCCAGTAATTACAAATATTGTTTCCAAATATAAAAATGAGGTCTGCATTGACCTCATTTTCTTTTATATTGCTATTTATTGGTACTGTTCTTCATTTTCCAATCGCCGCCTCAATTGCTGCTACATCAATTTTCTTCATGGTCATCATGGTCTCAAAGACCCGTTTGGCCACTGCGCGATCGGTACTGGTATAGCCTTCAATTAAAACCTTCGGAGTAATCTGCCAGGACACTCCCCATTTATCTTTACACCAGCCGCATTCACTTTCTTGTCCGCCATTATTAACAATGGCGTTCCAATAACGGTCAGTTTCTTCCTGATCTTCTGTGGCAATCTGAAAGGAAAAGGCTTCATTGTGTTTGAATACAGGACCGCCATTCAGCCCGATACAAGGAATACCCAGCACGGTAAAATCGACGGTGATCACATCACCTTCTTTTCCTGAGGGATAGTCAGTCGCTGCATGATGGATGGCATCAATGAATGAATCGGGAAAAACTTCGGCATAAAAGCGTGCCGCTTCTTCAGCATCATGATCGTACCAAAGACAGACGGTATTCTTGGCAATATTCATGCTCTTACCTCACGGCAGAAATTATAGAATCAACCTGTTAACAGTGTTTGTCTATAGATCAAACAAGATGGTTCATACAGGCTCTTGATATAAGTTTATGGTCTTCTCCTTATAGCGAGAGTCCTATTTCTTTATTGTAGTTTTATTCATCAAATTGTAAGACTGAATGTTTTTCGCTAAGAATATTTATACTTGATCATTAAATAACAATTTAAATTTATACGCTATGTTCCCAATGTTTTATCCTCTAATCCCTACTTTTCATATAGGCAAACCCTGATCCTAGACAGTATCGTGGACAATCGATCCCTCTAAACTTTTAATATATTTCTGTTCAAAGGCTTCTGGACTTAACCAACCGTTTGCAGAATGCCTTCTGACCCGATTGTAATAAATCTCAATATAGTCAAACAAGACCGCATTCGCCTCTTTTCGAGTGACAAACACACTGCCATGCACCACATGGCCTTTCAATGTATGAAAGAAGCTTTCAGTCACGGCATTATCCCATGAGCAGTATACTGCGCAAGGCCGCGTCTAGACATACTTTGAATACAATCATTTGTCAGCAAGAGTGCTCTAAAATCACGACTACAGTACTGACTGCCTTGGTCCGAATGAACCATAACACCTGTTGGATAGCCCTGACGAGCCATTGAATAATGAAACGCATCACACACCAATTGGCGGTCTATTCGATGGCTGGTTTGCCATCCCACGATACGACGACTAAATAGATCCAGCATCACACATAAATACAGCCAACCTTGCTTGGTACGGATATAGGTAATATCCGTTGTCCAAACCTTGTTAGGCTGCATGACTGTAAATTGGCGATCTAACAAGTTTGGTGCTGTAGGCAAACGATGCTTTGAATCAGTCGTATGCTTGTATTTACGTGCAATCTTGCTCCGTAGACCAAGTTTTTTAGCATTCTTCCAACGGTTCGTTCGCTCATGGTGTACCCTAAATCATGCATGTCATGTACTAATGAAGGTGCACCCAATCGTGCATGATGCTGCCAATATACGGCTTTTAAATCATTATATTTCTGCGCTGGATTGGCCTGGCGTTTTCGCCAGGCATAATAGCCTGAAGTGCTGACACCCAGGCATTTACAGGCAGAAGATACAGTGACTTCATTCACATCCAGATCTTGAATTACCGTGTACTTTTCTTGGCATGATCTGTCAGAAAGTACACATGCGCTTTTTTTAAGATGTCATTGGCTTCCCTGAGCTGTTTGACTTCTTTCTCTAATTCTAAAATCCGCTGTTGTTCTGGTGAAAGTTGGCGTTTGCTTGAACCCGCCGGATTGATTTCACGAATCCATTTATCCAATGTTGAATAACCAACACCTAATTTCTGGGCGATTGCAGCTAAAGATTCGTGCGAGTTTGAAAGTGCATAATCAATTGCTTGCTGTTTAAATTCAGGACTTGAGCAGCATTGCTGCGCAAGATAGCCATTTCTTGAATCTCCAAAGATTAAAGTTACCTTATCTTTAGAGGGACGTGCTGTCCATTATTTTGGCTAGGATCACCCTATTCGACTTAAGTCGTAACAGACAACAGTGATTCGCCCAAGAATTGATTAAATTTAGTTTTTTGATAGTTTTTTTTGATATTTCTAAGATAAGGAAAATAGCTGGAATGACTCAATCAGATTAACCTTTATGATTAAAAATCACACAATCCACTACAAGAGCTCAAAAATCTGCACCGAATTTCTGCCTACATCTGTTCACATTCAGTTCACGATAAAGTTACTCTCCAGCCAGTGCCTGAATTACACAAGCTTCTATAGCTAATCGCATGAGATAGCCTCACAAACCAGCAAACCCTCCCTTCTCAATGATCCTATCGTGTAAATGAATGTTTGATAAAAAAATTGGTCTTTTATATCAGATCAAGCTAAATGTCATGGGTTTACATTGAACCCAGAATTTTATTGCGCAGAGTCAAACAATACGAACTAAAGAAACTTGTCTTTACTAATACCTCACACCTTCCATTTTTCATTATATAACTTTTAAAATTAATTACTTAAATCAATATGATTTGTTTTTTCCTGAGTAAAAAACTTAGCTATACCTATTTTTCAAAGATTCTTAATAAAGTGCATGACTTCCACAATGATAATCCAAATATAGAGTCGATATCATTTTATAAAATCAACCATTCGGTTAAATAAAATTTAATATATTTACCCAAAATATAACAACCATTAAAAAATACAACTATTTTAGTTGGAATTAATTAAATTAAAAAATTTAATTAAAATAAAATCACACATTATAATCACTACTGTTTTAGTCAGAATTATTTCCAAAAAATAATTTAAAATATTTTTAAGATTAAAAAATATTTATAGTAAGCATATGTTTTATTTAACTTATTTTAGATTCAAAATATTTATTAAACACAACCATTTTAGTAGGATTTATTCCAAATTTAGCTAAATTAAAATATACAAAAATAATTAAAATAAAATTATAATTTCGAGTAATTTAATAGGAATTAATCCCTCTAAAATTAATCAATAAAACTTATCAATTAAAATAAAAAAATATTTCATTAAAATAATTCAAAATACCATCATCGTTGAAAAGTTGAGTCTACTACTTTGTGCCAAGACTGGTCACAGGAGAACTTTTCATGAGTGGAAAAATTGATGTGCGCGAAATCGACGCTTTGGTCGATGCACAAAATGGACGTATTACACCAGCAATTTATACTGATTCTGCCCTTTACGAATTAGAACTTGAACGTGTCTTCGGTCGTACCTGGCTGTTCCTTTGCCATGAAAGCCAAATTCCTAAGGCTGGCGACTTCTTCAATACTTATATGGGCGAAGACCCAATTATTGTGGCACGTCAAAAAGACGGCTCAATCAAAGCCTTCTTAAACCAATGCCGTCACCGTGCAATGCGTGTCAGCTTCGCAGACTGTGGTAATACCCGTGCATTCACTTGCCCATACCACGGCTGGTCATACGGTATTGATGGTTCTCTGAAAGACATCCCGCTTGAAGATCGCGCTTATCCACACGGTGCCTGCAAACAGGAATGGGGCCTGCTTGAAGTTACCCGTGTGAAATCTTACAAAGGCCTGGTATTCGGCTGCTGGGATGAAACTACGCCTGATCTAGAAGAATACATGGGTGACATGGCCTGGTACCTGGATGGTGTACTTGATCGTCGTCCTGGCGGTACCGTGATCGTGGGTGGCGTACACAAATGGGAAATCGAGTGTAACTGGAAATTTGCAGCTGAACAGTTCGCATCTGACCAATACCATGCCCTGTTCTCACACGCATCTGCAGTACAAGTACTCGGTGCTAAACCAGATGATAACTCCACCAAAACCTTAGGTGCTGCGCAAACTGCTCGTCCAGTGTGGGAAACTGCCAAAGACGCGATCCAGTTCGGTTCCAAAGGTCACGGTTCAGGCTTCTTCTTCACGGAAAAACCGGACGCAAACGTATGGGTAGATGGTGAAGTAGCAAATTACTTCCGTGAAACATATGAAGAAGTCAAAGAGCGTCTGGGTGAAGTTCGTGCACTACGTCTTGCAGGTCACAACACCATGTTCCCAACTCTGTCATGGCTGAATGGTACAGCGACCCTTCGTGTATGGCATCCACGTGGTCCGAATAAAACTGAAGTTTGGGCATTCTGTATCTGTGATGCTGAAGCACCGCAAGAAGTGAAAGATGCCTTTGAACGTTCTGCAACTCGTGCCTTCGGTCCTGCCGGCTTCTTGGAGCAGGATGACTCTGAAAACTGGGTAGAAATCCAAAAGGTACTTCGCGGTTATAAAGCACGTCAAAACAAACTCATTGTAGAAATGGGTAAAGGCAGCGAAAAAGTGCGTGAAGACGGCGTACCTGGTATTACCAGCTATATTTTCTCAGAAACAGCAGCACGTGGTTTCTATCGCCGTTGGGCAGACCTGCTGATTCATAAAGACTGGGAAGATGTAGAAAAAGCAACTGAAGCATACGAGAAGGAGCTTGTGAAATGAGTCAAGTAAGTCTGGAACTTCATCATCAAATTAGCCAATTCCTATATCGTGAAGCGAAGCTGCTTGACGACTGGAAATTCCGCGAATGGTTAGACCTGTTAGCAGAAGATATTTCTTATGTGCTACGTACCACACCAAACGCGCAAACCCGTGACCGTCGTCGTTCAGTTGAACCACCGACAACCTGGGTATTTAACGATAATAAATTCCTGCTCGAGCGTCGTGTGGCTCGTCTGGAAACGGGTATGGCTTGGGCTGAAGAACCTCCATCACGTACCACTCACATGGTGAGCAACGTGATTGTTGAGCCAACTGAAGTGAAAGGCGAATACGATGTCTACGTCACTTACCTGCTCTATCGTTCGCAAAAAGAGAAGGATATTACGATTTACTGCGGTAAACGTCATGACAAGATCCGTAAGGTTGAAGGCGGCCTAGGCTTTCAGATCTTTGATCGTAAGATCACGTTGGATCAAGTGACTTATACCTCACATAACCTGAGTGTATTCTTCTAATAAATAAGTTTTTGTTCATCGGGTTGCGGCTTGGGGATACGCGGTTGATGGCAACCACGTACCGCTTCCCGGGATGAACAAAACTTGAGTCTGAGTAAAAACAGACTGATGGCAGCCTGTTCTTCGGCTGCCTTCCTTTTAAGGAGTCTCTTATGGCGATTAAACTGATTTGTGCATCGCATAGCCCATTAATGGAATTTGCTTCACCACAAGAACAACGCAAAGAGCAAGTCGTTCGTGATGCCTTTGCCAAACTTGCAGCTGAAGTCAAAGCCTATGACCCTACCTTAATCATTACCTTTGGCCCTGACCATTTCAATGGTTTCTTCTATGACCTGATGCCAAGTTTCTGTGTGGGAATTCGTGCTAAAGCAGCAGGTGACTGGGATTATGGTAAAGATAATGACCACCTGAATGTGCCTCAAGACACCGCGCTGGCGCTAGTTCGCCGTGTCCTGGATGAAGGTGTAGATGTTGCGTATTCTTATCGCATGCAAGCGGATCACGGCGTAACTCAGCCATTGCACTTCCTGTGTGAAGGTCAACTGGATCGTTATCCAACCATTCCGATTTTTATCAACGGTGCTGCAGCACCTATGCCAACCACCAAACGCACCATCGCTTTAGGTCGTGCTGTAGGTCAGTTCATCAAATCTTTAAATCTTGAAAATGAGCGTATCCTTGTTTTAGGTACAGGTGGTCTTTCACACGATCCACCAACACCTCAAATGGGTTCTGTACCACCAGAAGTGGAAGAGTTCCTGATTGCAGGTCGTAACCCGACTCCGGAAGCACGTAATAAACGTCAAGCCAATGTCATTTCTGTCGGTCAGCGTCTGGCTGCTGGAGACAAGAGTGTTTCTGTACCGCTTAGTCCTGAATGGGATCTGGCATTACTGGAAAAATTCAAAAATGCTGACTTCGCTGCACTGGAAGCCATGAATGAAGCTGAAATTCGCCGTGACGGGGGTCGTGGTGGTCAGGAGGTTCGTGCGTGGATGGCCGCTTTTGCTGCATTGAGCGAATTTGGCGAGTATGAAATGACTACCCATTGTTATGAAGATATCAGTGAATGGATTGCAGGCTTTGGTATCGTCTCTGCCGAACTAAAAGCCTAAACAGATAAGCAACATCAAAACCATGGAACACAATAGCATAAAAATCTCGTGCTAAAGCAAATAGACTTAAACTTTTAATATGGTGATGATGATGTTTATAAGCAACTATGTCTTATGACTGATCATATCAACTCATAAAAAAAATATAGCTAAAATAAAAGCCCTAAATCTTTTGGTTTAGAGCTTTTGTTTTGGCAGGCAGTATGCTTTAGTTTAATAAATTTATACCAAATATTCGCATCTAAGTTGGTACCAGTTACTGTATTTCAATTATTAGTTAAAATACACCACTGGCACTAACTCATACAAAAAATTAGATCCGTCCTAAGCAATCTCCTAATTTTTCTAAAAGCTCATCTGCATGCGACTGAGTAAATACGAGTGGTGGTCGGATTTTCAGGACATTGTCATACGGTCCCATCGTACTGACCAAAATGCCTTGATCTTTCAAGTCATTTACCAGTTGCTTGGTTTCTTGAATCGCCGGTGTCTTTAATTGATTGTCTGTAACCATTTCAAAGCCGATCCACAGCCCTACGCCACGCACATCATCAATTAAACTGTATTGCTGTGCATAATGACGAAGCCCAGCACGGATATAGTCTCCAACTTGGGTAGCATTAGTGAGCAGGTTTTGCTCGTCAAAAATATCCAGCACAGCATTTGCTGCTGCAGCAGCTACTTGTGCCCCAGCAAAAGTATTGAAATAGAAATTCTTTCGTCTAAATTGATCAAACAGTTCTGCATGCGCCACAACAGCCGCAATCGGATAACCATTACCCATCGGTTTGCCCATAGTGACGATATCTGGCACAAAGCCCATCTGTTCGTGGCCCCACATTTGCCCAGTACGGCCGAATCCAGCTTGAACTTCATCAGCAATTACCAAGCCCCCTTCTGCATGAACCAGATCGGTGACTTTTTGCAGCAGAGTAGCAGGTACATCCGGTAAACCCTCATTAGCAAAGACAGAACAGAAAATAATCCCAGCAAAGCTCACACCACTCTGTTTAAATGCATCAATCTGCATTTGCACTTGTTCAAGATAAGCATTAATCAAGGCTTCACCAGTTAAACCATTCAGGGGGCGATAGGTTTCCGGGAATGGAATCATACGAACATCATCATAATTGTATCGATCCTGTTGTGCCTTAAAGAGTGGCGACACACGATCCACAGCAGCCGTATTACCATGATAGGCATAAGTCGAACAGATGATTCCCTCAGCACCTGTCACCTGGCGCACGATACGTAATGCCTGATCATTGGCTTCTGAACCGGAACAAGTAAAAATAATTTGATCAAAACCCGCCTTAAAGGTTGTCAGTAAGCGCTCACCGTAACTGACGATATTGTCACTTAAATAACGGCTATGTACATTTAGTACCTGTGCCTGTTCATAAATCGCTTGCACCACCTGAGGATTACAATGCCCCACAACGGGAATATTATTATAACAATCTAAATAAGGCCGACCTTCCGCATCATAGAGATAAACTCCCTCACCTTTCACCAAATGCAGCGGTTGTTGGTAAAATAATGGCGATTGTCCCATGACACGTTTACGACGCATTAATAGAGAAGTATTAAGATCTTGATGTACCGAACTATTCATAACTTATGCGCCTTTTTTATATAAATTTTGATAATCAAACACTTGGTTAGCCAGATATTGTTTGGCAAATTCCACGGTATCAACCGTGTACTGCACGCCCATTTCATGTGCTAGCTCGGTGCCTGGATGAGAACCCGCCCAGCCCATAATCACCAGACGTCTTAACAACATAAATACTGGAATCTCAACCAGATCAGCATCCGACAGTGGTGCAACCTGGAAATAACCTTGTAACCATGAATGAATAATTTCATCACGCTGTTCATGCAGCTCTAAAAAGGTCATGGACGATGCCAGGTCATACAAATACCAGCCAAAGCCACAGTCATCAAAATCGAGGATTTTGGTTTTACCTTCATGTACAAACAAGTTCGCCGTTCTAAAATCTGAATGAATCAGGCCATAGCGTTCATTGGATTTGCCATAACGGCGTAACCGTTTTTCCATATGTGCTGCAGCTTTTTCCACGATCTCGATACCTGACACATGGGCGGCAAAACCAGCCTTCCAATGTCCCCAATTCGGTTTAGCACCAAAAGCACCTTCGAGATCCCAATGCAGGCGCTCAAAATAATCCGGTCTTTGCCATTGCTTGGCATGCACATGCAATTTGGCAGTCATCGCACCTAATTGATTAAAGGCAGCGACCAAGTCTTCAGATTCTGGATGTTTGCCTTCAATAAAATGGAACAGCGCCATAGTACGTTTGCTATTGGTTTTTGGTTCATGCACAAACTGCAAAACATCACCATCACATCCCTCAATGGCCAGCGGAGTTTCAATCCCGGTATCTTCGCGCAGCGCTTTCATCCAGGCCAACTCGGAGCGAATCCCATTTTCGGTATGATAGTCAGGACGATTGACCCGCAATACCCATTTTTGTCCTTCATCTGCCACGAGGAAGGTGGCATTTTCAGAGTAACTCAGCAGTTTCAGCGATGCCTCTGGACGAATATTCCATCGCGGTAAAGCTTGGCGAATGAGTGTTTCTAAATAATCAACCGGTTCTAATTGAATCATGATCTCACCCCCTTATTTCGCTAAAGTGTGTGTTTTCTTCACACTCATCATCTTGCTGAAGTATTGACTGCCCATACACACCATCAAAATCAGGAATGGGCCAAGTACCACCAGATCAAACTTAAAGGCACTTACGAATAACAGAGCGGAAGCAATTAACATGCCGTATCCTAAAGCCACCCCGCCTACAGCTTTATAAGGACGCTCTACATGAGCATGACTACGGCGCAGGTAAATAAAGGCCGCACTGGTCAGGACATAAGTGAAGGTAAACATCACCACTACACCCAGCATTACACGTTCAGGATCCAGCAATGAGATGCCAAAGCCAGCAATTGCAACCACTAGGACTGAATAAATCGGTGTGCCATTTTTATTCACTTTGGCAATCACCGATGGAATCACCCCTTCACGTGCCACATCGAACAGTTGGCGAGACGCTGAATAAACGATAGAGAAGAACCCTGCCAATAAGCCCAGCAATACACCAAACATCACGATATTCTTAAGCATCGCTTGTTGAGCGCCAATACCAGCTAAGAGTGGATCTAAGACGCTAGTTAATTGACTAGTTCCTACGGCACCTGGTGCAGCAAGTAATAAGCAGATGGCTGTAGAAGCGAGGATTAATAATCCAAGTGTTAAACCTTTAGGTACATCCTTCGCTGGATTTTTGGTTTCTTCAGAACAGGACACAGTATGTTCAATACCTACGAACATCCATAGTGCAAATGGAATCGCAGCAGCAATACCCATCAAGGAAATTGGCATCTTGGTAATTTCAAGGTTTTCTGCCTTGAAGGATGGTGCAACACCACCTGAGAAGATAAACAGGGTAGCAACGGCAATGGCACCAACAATTAAGGTGATAGATACCAAATCCTTTGCACCCCGGACACTGATCGCTACTACAAAGATAAATAACAGCAACTTGATCAGTGATTCATCCATGGTGAATAAGGAAGCGGCGTAACCCACGATAAAGGTTGCCACTACCCCAGCACATGAGATCAGGGCCAGTCCAATAGTAATCCCGGAGAATGATCCGGCTAAATTACCAAAGGCACGTCGTACAAATGAGCTTAAACCACCTGCATTTGGCCAAGTTGCCGCCATTTCAGAAATACATTGACTAAAGCCAAGATAGAACAGAAACATAATGGCAAAAGCAATACACATATTGCTCCAGCCGTATTCCAAACCAAAATTCCAGCCTGAGAACTGGCCAGCGATTACAATGGATACACCGATTGCGGTGACCATATACCAGCTTAGTGTGCCTTTTTTCAGTGACATATTCCGTCTCCCCAATTGATAACTTTTATTGCTGACCTTGTGGGATGTGCTTATCTCGTCAACATTGAAAAGTTATGGATTGTTCTTGATCTGATGTCTTGATTCTGAGACGAAGTAAAAAAATCACTTAACAAAAAAAGTTCTTTTTTATAATTCTTTTTATGGCATCAAACTTGCAGATGCTTTGAGTTGTTTTAATAAAAATCTCTAATCAGCATGTTTGAATCGCAACCACATAAACAGCTCAGTCCACGTCTCTACTTTCGAGATGCCGATGAACAAGCGCAATTTATCAGCGGTTGGGATCAGCAATACGAGCAGATCAGCATGGGGCAATTTCATGGCTGCTTACAGGAGTTGTGGCTAGGCGATATCCAAATAATTTTGGAAGAATGCAGCCAATCTGTGCATCAGATTGGTGCTTCATGGTCGAACTCACGCTGTTTTATCCTGCCCATTCAGCAACAGGGAGTTTCACTGTTCCGCAATCAGGTCGTAGATATTGATACACCCATGACCCTGAATCCTAATGAAGTCATGGATTACAGGACATGCACCAATAACCTGACCATTGGTATTGCAATTCCCAACCAGATCATGGATGCCTTATCCTGTCTAGAGGAGTGCGAAAATTTGAACGATTTTTTTAGAAGTCATCCGCACTTGCAAGGAAATCCTCAACATTTCAATGAACTTAAAGCATTACTTATGGGTCTCTTTAATAACGACTCAGGAGATGAAAATTTTTATCATACATTGAATGAACATTACATTTTAGATGAGATTTTCTGTCTGCTCTTTTCCTCTTTTAAAATCCAAGAGAATCCATTTGAGAAAAAGATCTACTCACATAAGCGCATCGTGAATCAGGTGAAAGAACTGATCTTAGAAGATCCCTCAATCACACCCTCGCTTACTGAGATTTGCCAAAATGTGGGTGTCAGTAAAAAAGTCCTGCAAACCTGTTTTCAGGAAATAATGGGAACCAGCGCCTCGCATTATTTAAAAGCCATACGCTTAAATCGAGTTCGCCGTGATTTAAAACAGGCTGATCCTAGAACAGAATCAGTGCAAGATATCGCTTGCAAATGGGGCTTCTGGCATGCCAGTAATTTTACTGCCAATTATAAAACCATGTTTGGTGAACTACCATCGGAGACATTAATGCATTAAAGCAAGATACCCCTATCATGCTCATCTCTCCCTCTTTCTCCCTTAGTCCTATTTTATTTTTCTTGTTTCAGAACTAGGTCAGAACTTAAAATATTAATTAGACCAATTGGTTTAAAAGCACGGTCAGTGCGAGACGATTCGGAACATTGAGTTTTTCAAAAATACGGTTGGTATTAATTTTCACGGTTCCCAATGAAATTCCCATCATTTCAGCAATATCCTGGTTGGAAGAACCTTTTAAAATCAGAAAACAGAGCTGACTTTCCCGGTAAGTCAGCATGTGCTGATTCAGATAGTTTGAAATGACCTTCTCTTTTACACCATCGATGCTAAAAATATTGGTTTTCAGAATATGATAAAGGGCTTTATTGGAAGCTAAATCTATTTTCTTTTCTTCATTGGGATTAGTTACAGCAATGCCTGCAAAAGCATGGTCATTTTCCCAAAACACCACTTCGAAAATTTCATTAATAGTTAAATCTGCAGCAAAAGTCTTATAGCTGTGAACTTTTTGAGTGACATTGTGCACTGAATTTAAATAATTCATGTTGTCATGACTACTTAAAAAGTAATCTACATTGAGAGGATCACATTCTTGAAAATGTTGATGATATTTATGAATAAACTCTTGAGGAACTTCAATATTCTGATGAATTTTGGCTTTACGCTGCTCTTCGTCTACCCAATAAAACATTGCACCTTCAGCATCTAAATAGTTTTTGGCTAAAAGTAATGAGTTTTCAATAATTAAATCTTCTTTTAGCATCTTTTTGTACCTCATATTTTACAATATAGAAGTAGCAATTAATATGCCAGTCAGAAGTATTCATACTTAAAGTTAAATAAAAAACTGAGTAATAAAAAGCCTCTCTTCTAAATATATTGCTTATTCACAAGGCTCTAGACTAACATAATCATTTTGCTAGTCTAGAGCCTTCACAAATATTCAGGAGAGAGGCATATAGTCAATTAAACAACTTCCCCGACTTCTTTGGCATATTCTTTAATGACTTCATTTCCTGTGGCGACAGTCACATTAAGTCCAGCAGAATGACGCTCTTCCTTGCCTCTAAACACATCCAATGGATCTTCAAAGTCACGTACATACCCTAATGCAAAACATGCACATTGATATCCCATGAGTTTTAATAACTCGTCATCTAAAGTCTGCGCAATTTCAGGCGGTGTTGCCAAATACTGATTTTCTTCTTGTCTTAACCAGCCTGCGCAATAATTGATATTAATCGCCTGGCGGATTTTGTCAGTCTTGTTCTCACCAGCACCGTGATAAATTTTTCCGGTATAAATCAGGACTGACCCTTTACTCATTTCTGCGGCAATCGTTTGCTCTTCGGTAAATTTTTGACGAGCACCTACATACATACTATTTGGAACCACACGAGTCGCGCCATTTTCTTTGGTGTATTCTGTCATGGCCCACAGCGTATTGAATTGCGGTTCATAATCATCAGGAAAATCAAAGAAATCCCACGTCAACTGATCCTGATGCAATACTTGAGCAGGGGAACCTGGATTCACGGTAATAATTTGTGTTAATTGCAATTGAATCGTAGATGCTTTATGTAAATGTTTTTTTGCTGCTGCCAACATTAAAGGATGACGAATAATTTCTTCACGTGCTGTTTGTGAACGTGCAACCAATGCACCTGTTCTCTGAATTTTTTTCCCTAAAAATAAATCTTCACCAAATGGACTGTCATATACATATTCATGTGTTTCTTCAGCGATACGGTCCATGACTTCAGGTGAAACCAGATTTTCAATAATACAATGACCATGCTCTTTTAGTGCTTGTGCAACGTCATCGGCAGTAGCAGTGTTTGGTAAACGAATCAGTCCCATAGTATTGCCCTTTCTTAACTTGTTCTGGATGATTTAAAGTTAAAAAAAAACGATCACCGTGACATCTAACTAAAGTTATATAATTTATGGAATCCTATTGTTTGAACCGTACCGGGTTTGTCGGAGAGTCAATATTCTGAGAGACTATCCCGATGACAAAATTAAAATATACCCCTGAAATCAGAGAAAGAGCGGTTCAATTATTGATTGAATCTGAAAAAGATTATCCATCGAATTGGGCTGCGATCACCGCTATTGCTCCCAAGATAGGTTGTACTCCTGAAACACTACGTGTTTGGTATCAAAAATATTTAGATAAACAAAATCCAGTTAAAGTACAGCAGCTTTCAGACCAAGAACGTATCAAACAACTCGAACGCGAAAATAAAGAACTGCAACGCGCCAATGAGATTCTACGTAAAGCAGCCGCTTTTTTCGCCCAGGCGGAGCTCGACCGCCCACACAAATAATGGTGGATTTTATCCATAATAATAAAGAGCTGTACGGAGTCGAGGCGATTTGTAGAATTTTACCGATCGCACCTTCAACCTATTACCGGACTCTAGATCTCTGCGATGAGAAGCATTGCTTCGCAAGGGAACATCGAGCAAAGCGAGATTTACATGACTTGCATCATGCTGAGGAGATTAAACGAATTTGGAAAGAAAGTTCAGGTCGATACGGTGTGCGTAAGGTCTGGCAACAACTGAAACGTGAAGGCTATGTGATTGCACGTTGTACAGTTGCTCGATTGATGCAGAAGCTAGGTATACAAGGTGTTTGGCGCGGTAAGAATAAACAAACTACCCGTAGCCGGGATGACCAAAAACGGGCAGATGATTTAGTGAAACGTAATTTTAGTGCTGATCATCCAAACCAACTATGGGTCGGTGACTTTACGTATATTCAAACTCATTCAGGCTGGGTCTATACCGCCTTTATTATTGATGTGTTTTCACGAGCAATTGTTGGATGGAAAGTATCTACACGGATGAATACAGATATGGTGCTCGATGCATTGGAGCAAGCATTGCATGATCGCGGCATGCCAAAGAATGTGATTCATCATTCCGACAGAGGTGTGCAATATCTTTCCATTCGCTATACCAATCGTTTAGAAGCTGCAAATTTACGAGCATCAGTCGGTACGACTGGTGATTCATACGATAATGCTTTGGCTGAAACGGTGAATGGCTTATACAAAACAGAGGTGATTGAATATCTAAAAGCAGATTGGCAAGGTTTAGCAGATGTACAACTTGCGACATTAAATTGGGTAGATTGGTTCAATAAAAAGCGTGTACACAGTGCACTGGGTTATGTATCGCCTTTTGAGTTTGAAGCAATGTACTATGATAAGATTAACCCGTTAGGTCAGGTGGCCTAACTTAAATAAAAAAGTCTCCGACAAACCCGGTACGGTTCAGTTTGTATTTGAGTTCAAGTGCAAGCTCCCTTGCTTTCTTTAAACTCATATCAGGATATGGACCAAGCGACTCTGACTTACGTTCACCATGAACGGTATAACGTACATTCCAGTATTTTTGTCCTGCTGGCGTCACAAGAAGTGACAGACCATTCTCATCTGACAGACGATATCGTTTTTCTTTTGGTGTCGCTTTTCTACATTCAGTATCGGTGAGTTTCATGTGTATTTACCCTTTATCAATCGTAAAATTATTGGGTAAATTTTCCCAATAATTACCCACTGAAGGCAAAAATTGGGTCACACAGCTTAGGACCGGATCGGACAATACAGCCAATAAAAAAGCCCTTAAACGTTGAGTTTAAAGGCTTTTTTACATTCAGTCGAACTTCTCTGAATTGAATTTTGGTGGAGATGGCGGGAGTTGAACCCGCGTCCGCCAACACTACGCTCGAGAATACTACATGCTTAGATATCGTCTATTATTTTAACACCCAGAGACCCGACGAACAGGGTTCAAGGTGCGATCCTCTAAGTTTGGTATAAAGCCCCGAGGCTTGACTCTATACGGACTTGTGTGCGTTCGCTTCAGTCGGGACCCCTAACCACAAGTATTCAGGGATGCGGACAAGCTGCCCTTAGGCAGCTAGAGCGTAAGTTTCGTCGTTTGCGACTATTTAAATGCAAATTTGATTTACGAGAGAAAATGCGCTCTCGGCATGCATCTATGAGTTTCATCATCGGCGTCGAAGCCAAGAACATCCCCAGATGTATGAGCAATCATAGCACAACTGGCAAAAAATACGATGCATTTTCTACACAATTACACTTTTCGATGCGCTCAGTTACTTTATTGAGCTAAACTTTTCTTTTTCAAGTCATCCTATAGAAAAAATTATGAGCTTTTTACTCGCCCTCGATCAAGGAACGACTTCCAGTCGTGCGATTATTTTTAATGAACATGGACAGGTTCAAGCGACGGCTCAACGGGAAATTCATATCCAGACCCCACATTCCGGCTGGGTAGAACAAGATGCCATGGAAATCTGGACCACTCAGATTGGTGTGGTACAACAGGCGATTGCCTCCGCCCGTATTCTCGCGAAAGATATTAAAGCCATTGGACTCACCAACCAGCGTGAAACCACAGCAGTCTGGGATAAGCGAACTGGCAAACCACTCGCCCCGGCCATTGTCTGGCAGGACCGCCGTGCGACGGACTGGTGTAATCAGCTGATCCAGCAGGGTCAGATGGAGCGCGTACAACAGAAAACCGGCCTGCGTATTGACCCCTATTTCAGTGCGGGAAAACTGGTCTGGTTATTAGAAAATGTTGAAGGCTTGCGTGAGCTGGCAGAACAAGGCCATGTCGCATTTGGCACCATGGATAGCTGGCTGATCTGGAACCTGACCCAAGGTGCCGAGCATGTCATTGAAGCTAGCAATGCTTCACGTACCATGCTCATGAACCTCCACACCCAAACTTGGGATGAAGAGCTGCTCAATCTGTTTAATATCCCAGCTTCGGTACTACCCAAAATCATTGCATCGGACAGTTATATTGCTGACACCGCCTCTGGTCTGCTCGGCGCCAATATTCCAATTACCGGGATTTTAGGGGATCAGCAGTCTGCCCTGTTCGGCCAGTCCTGTTTTGAAGTCGGCTCAGCCAAAAATACTTACGGCACTGGCTGTTTTATGCTGTTTAATACCGGTCATGACATTCAGCTCAGTCACAACAAATTACTCTCTACCCTTGCCTGGCAAGCTCAGGATCAAACGACTTATGCCTTAGAAGGCAGCGTATTTATGGCCGGCGCGGTGGTGCAATGGCTACGTGATGGTCTAGGCATCATTCAAAAAAGTTCAGAGGTAGAAAAACTGGCCTGCAAGGTACCGGATACCGACGGCGTGGTCTTGGTGCCAGCCTTTACCGGACTCGGTGCGCCGCACTGGGATAGCGAAGCCCGTGCGCTGCTGTGTGGTATGTCCCGCGGAACCAATAAAGCCCATATTGCCCGAGCAGCTTTGGAATCCATCGCCTTTCAGGTCTCCGATGTACTAACCGCCATGCAATCCGACATTACCCATCCCTTAAAGGAACTGCGTGTCGATGGCGGTGCCAGCGCAAATGATACCCTGATGCAGTTTCAGGCTGATCTACTGAATGTGCCAGTGCTGCGTCCGAAAATGTTGGAATCCACCGCTTGGGGCGCGGCAGCCATGGCAGGGTTGAAATCAGGCGTATTTTCCAGCCTGGATGAAATCGCCCAGTCCTGGCAGTTAGAACGCGCTTTTGAACCGAAAATGCAAACTGATGAACGTGAAGCCCATCTGGCCAAATGGCAGAATGCCTTGAAACGAGCCAAATCAGACTTATAAGCCTTTAAAAAAACCGCTGACTGTGCAGCGGTTTTTTATTTTGAAAATTTTAATGTGATGGCATACCACCAACCCCGGCTTTCGGTCGTGGTGCCAGCCAGACCAAACAAGCGGCGAAGATAAAAACCAATGCCAGTATCAGAAACAAATGATTGGCGGATAAGGTCAAAGCCTCTTTATCCACCAGACTAGAAATATAGCCCAAGGCACTATCCGAACTCATGCCCTGTGCCATCAAGGCATTCTGGGTTTCATCAACATTCAGTTTACCCACCAGCTCGCTACGTGCCACTTTACTGTGATCATCCCAAATGGTCACCGCAATTGAAGCACCAATTGCACCCGCCATAGTACGCAGGAAGTTCATCAAACCGGCTGCTGATGGCATTTCCTGCGGCAGCACTGAAGCCAACGCCATATTCGACAGTGGAATAAAGAAAAACGGCACTGCAAAACCTTGCAGGATTTGCGGCCACGCTAACGCCATAAAATCAGCATCGCTGGTCCAGAAAGCCCGCATCAGGGTCACCCCAGCCAGTAAAGTCAGACCAAAACTCGCCAGAATCCGCTGGTCATATTTGGTTGCCAGTTTTGCCACAATCGGTGACATCAACAGACTGCCAAAGCCCATGGTCGCGGTCAGGTAACCTGCCCAAGTCGCCGTATAGCCCAAGTTAATCTGTACCCATTGCGGAATCAGCACAATACTAGAGAAAAAGGCACCAAAGGCAAAGGCCAGTGCCAGCACGGCAAAGGTAAAGCCCCGGTAACGGAAAATACTGATATCCACGATAGGATGGCGTTCGGTCAGTTCCCAGATGGTGAAAATGATCAGACCAACAAAAGCGATCACTGCCAAGGTGCCGATAAAGGAACTGCTAAACCAGTCATGTTCATGACCGAGATCCAGCATCAACTGCAATGCACCAATCCACAGGATCAGCAGGAACAGACCACCTTTATCGATATTCAAGCTATTGGTTAGGGTTTCTGCTGGCTTGAGCAGTTTCAACGCCATCAGACCACAGAACAGACCCACTGGAATATTGATAAAGAAAATCCAGTGCCAAGACAGGTTATCACTGATGGTACCACCGAGAATCGGACCTAGAATTGGCCCTACCACAGTTGTCATCGCCCACATCCCCATGGCCTGGGATTGCTTTTCTGGTGGGAAAATCCGCAGTAACAAAGTCTGACTGAGTGGCATGATCGGCCCGCCGAACAGACCCTGCCCGATCCGGCAAAACACCAGCATTTCCAGACTGGTGGAAATCCCGCACATCACTGAAAACAGGGTAAAACCAAGCAGGCAGACACCAAACAGTTTCACGCTACCAAAACGTCCGGCCAGCCAACCCGTCAATGGGACACAGATTGCTTCCGCTACGGCGTAGGATGTAATCACCCAGGTGCCTTGCGAGCTGGATACCGCCAGACTACCGGTAATATGCGGCACCGAGACATTGGCAATGGTCATGTCCAGCACGACCATGAAATTGGCCAATGCCAGAACAAAGGCCGCCAGCATCAGCTTGCCGCCAGTCAGATTCCCATATGGAACATATTTATTCATTGGGAATTACTTCTTAAAGTGGATTTCAGCTTCCATCGATAGACCCACACGTAGCGGATGCTTGGTCAGTTCTTTCGGATCCAGCTGAATACGCACTGGTAAACGCTGTACCACTTTGATCCAGTTGCCTGTGGCATTCTGAGCCGGAATCAGAGCAAAAGCTGAACCTGTACCGCCAGAGAAGCCAACCACGGTGCCGTGATATTTCACCGATTTTCCATACAGGTCAGAGGTCAGTTCAGCTTTCTGCCCCACGCGGACCTTCTCCAACTGGCTTTCCTTGAAGTTGGCATCCACATAGAGCTGATCGACCGGTACCACCATCATCAACACCGTACCAGGTGCGACACGTTGACCCACTTGAATCGAACGGCGTGAAACCACCCCGTCAAAAGGTGCTTTGATTACGGTACGTTCCAGATCCAGTTCAGCTTGTTTTAATTTAGCTTCAGCGACCAAAACATCTGGCGTTGAGTTTTCATTAGCACCCTGAATCAGCGCTTCATTCGCGGCAAGGTTGCTTTGTGCTGCTTTCTGGCTGGATTTGGCCTGTGCCAAGCCTGCTTCTGCCGAAGCCAGTCCCGCTTTTGCAGTATCCAAGGCACTTTGCGCAGTACTCAGTTCTTCTTTGGAAATTGCCCCCGTTGCACTCAGTTTTTCACGACGGCTATATTCATCCTGAGCCTTACGTACAGCCGCTTGAGCCTGAGCGACTTGGGCTTCAGCACTACGAATGGCATCACTGCTGACGCCAATCTGTGAACTTAATGCACCACTATTGGCCGCAGTCTGTTTATATTGACGTTTGGCCTTGATCAGCTCAGCACGCGCCTGTGCCACGGCAATTTGTGCATCCCGGTCATCAATTCGTGCAAGTACCTCACCTTTTTTCACCGCCTGGGTATCATGCACCAAAACTTCAGCCACCTGCCCGCTGATCATCGAGGTGACCGAAGCCGTTTCTGCACCAACATAGGCGTTTTCAGTACTGACCGAATTATTCAGGAAGAATTTCCATATCAGAAACAACACCAGCGCAATGGCCATGAGAATGGCAACGATCCCGAGCGCTTTTTTACGTTTGGCTTTTAGCTCTTGCTCAGAAGGCTGCGATGTATTTTCTGGCAGGGTTTCTTGTGTATCTGTCATTGATTTTCCTAAATCCAACAGACTTGGTCATGCACACATGCCCATGCATTTTTTGATTTACTTGGCACAGACAGGTGGTTTTGCTGAGAAAGTCATAAAACTATAAATGTCACGCATTCTAATCTCAAAATCGGTTTTTGGAGCAAAATTATGTAACTCTACAGTTTCCAAATGCAGACAGGCACTGCTCCTGCTGGAACAATGCCTGTATCGAAAATTTTAAAATGATTTTGAATTAAAAAAATTAATACGCGTAAGAGGCAATTGCAGTCGCGATCGGTTTGGCTTCATCATTGATCAGGGTCATACGCATGGTGCAGCCTTTACGACCCAGACGCAGGGTTTCCGCACGTGCAGTAAAATATTTGCCACGACCCGGTGCCAGATAATCTACGCGCATATCCACCGTTGCCAGTCGGGAGACTTTCTGGCTGGTATCAACCATATCTTCCTGGCTGGCTTTCTTATACAGCTCGCCCATTGCGGTAATGCCGCCGATACTGTCTAAAATGGTCGCCGCCACGCCACCATGTAAAATCTGGAATGCCACATTACCAATCAAATCCTTTTGCATTTCCACATAAGCTTCAATCTGTCCATCCACCACACGCATTTGCATACCACAATATTTGTAGAATGGTGAATCATTAAAAGCAGCACACAACTGGTCTAACAGAACATCCTTATCCGAGCCTAAATCAATATTTCCTGTCCAACTTTTCTCTGCTACCGTCATAGTTTGCTCGAATAACCTTGATCAAATAAAAAAATACTTTCATTTGCCCTAAATGCAAATTAAGGCGCTACAATACTCATAGTTTAATATTGATCAATGAGATTTTTATGACCTATACGTTCAATCGTCCCGCGTTTCCTGCGACTCGCATGCGTCGTATTCGTAAAAATGAGCATTTACGTTCTATGGTACGTGAAACCCATCTCAGTGCTGATCACTTGATTTATCCAGTATTTGTGCTGCCGGGACAAAACCAGACCCAAGACATTCCAAGTATGCCAAATGTGCAGCGCCTGTCTGCTGACTTGTTGTTAAAAAAATCAGAACGTTTATTGGAACTGGGTGTCAATAAACTGGCGCTGTTCCCGGTCACACCACAAGAAGATAAAAGTCTGACTGCAGAAGCCGCTTGGCGTGAAGATGGCCTGGTCCAGACCACTGTGCGCTTGCTAAAAAAAGAATTACCAGAAATGGTGCTGATCACTGACGGCGCGCTGGATCCTTATACCACCCATGGTCAGGATGGCATCATCGATGAAACTGGCTATGTGCTGAATGATGAAACGGTTGAATGTCTGATTAAACAGGGTCTGAGTCATGCTGAAGCAGGTGCCGATGTCTTTGCACCAAGTGACATGATGGATGGCCGGATCGGTGCAATCCGTCAGGCCTTTGAAGCGAATGGCTTTATCTATACCAATATCATGGCCTATTCTGCCAAATATGCGTCCAGCTTCTACGGTCCGTTCCGTGATGCAGTCGGTTCTACTTCTAACTTGAAAGGTGGTAATAAATACAATTACCAGATGGATGTCGGTAATCGTGCTGAAGCCCTGCATGAAATTGCACTGGATATTCAGGAAGGCGCGGACATGGTGATTGTAAAACCGGGCCTGCCATATCTGGATGTGGTACGTGAAGTCAAAGACACCTTTGGCATTCCAACCTTCGTGTATCAGGTCAGCGGTGAATATGCGATGCTGGCTGGCGCGATTCAAAATGGCTGGCTGTCCGATAGCGTGATTCTGGAATCGCTGATGAGCTGCCGCCGTGCCGGTGCAGACGGCATCTGGACTTACTTTGCTGAAGAAGCCGCATTGAAACTGAAAGACATGAAATAATCCAAAATGCCTTCCTTAATTCAAGGGAGGCATTTTTTTGCGTTTTGTTTGATGATTGAAATAAAGGTGAAAACCTGATGCATATTGCCATCATCGGTGCAGGAATTAACGGATTCATGACTGCACTGGAGCTGATTGAACAGGGCTGTTCAGTGACGATTCTGGATCAACAGCAAGCAGGCAAAGCCGCCTCCTGGGCCGGTGGCGGCATCCTCTCCCCGATGTATCCATGGCGTTACCCTCAAGCGGTGAATGATCTGGCCAAATATGCCAAACCGCTGTATCAGAACTGGAATGACAAACTAAAACCCATCACGGGCATCGATTTTGAAATTCACGAAACCGGCATGCTGATCTTTGATGAAGAGGATTTTGAAGTCGGCTATCACTATGCCGAACAGCATCAGGAACCGCTGCAGGAAGCGCTGTATGTCGAACAGGAACAGATCGAGCAGATCAATCCGCAGGTTTCCACCAGCTTTAAACATGCGCTGTATTTCCCGCAGATCGCCAATGTCCGCAACCCTCGTCTGCTACAATCGATTAGCTGTTATCTCAAACAGCATCCACAAGTGACCTGGCTGGAACACGCTCCGGTACGTCAGATAAAAATTAGTGATGATCAAATTGCAGCAGTACAAACTCAACAGGGAGACTGGATTGAAGCCGATCAGTTCGTATTTACCACTGGTGCCTGGTCAGCACAATGGTCAGATCAACTCAAGCTGGATATTCCGGTGCGCCCGGTACAGGGGCAAATGGTCTTGTTTAAAACACCGGAACACTGGCTACCGACCATGTGTATGAACCGGGTTATGTATCTGATTCCACGTCAGGACGGGCATATTGTCTGTGGTTCCAGCATGCGTGAAGTCGGATTTGATACCACTCCTGCGACTGAGATTCGCCAGAAAATTCTGGATGCCTGTTTTGAAATGGTGCCAGAACTGGCAGACTTCCCGATTGTGCAGGAATGGGCTGGGCTGCGTCCCGGTTCTCCAAAAGGTATTCCCTATATTGGTCAGTTACCACAACTGAAAAATGGCTGGGCCAATTTCGGCCATTTCCGTAATGGCCTGTGTATGGCACCAGCTTCGGCATTATTGCTCCGGCAGCTGATGTTTGGACAACCCACTTTGATTGATCCTCAAGCCTATACAGCGAAACAGTTGCAGCACTTAACTGCGCTTACCCACTAAATCGGTTAAGGCTTCTTTAATGGTTGGAAACTGAAATTCAAAGCCTGCATCTTGCAGCGCTTTGGGTTGGACATACTGACCATTTAAAACTAGCTGCGACTGCTCGCCCAGCAACCATTTCATAAAAATGCCCGGCAAACAGAACAACGGTTTGCGATGTAATACCCGCGCCGCGGTTTGACTAAAATACTGCTGGCTGGTTTTTTCCGGCGCAACTACATTAAAAATATCCGAAGTGGTCGGTTCGTGCATCAGGAAATCAAAAACACTGAGCAGATCCTGAATATGTACCCAGGAAAATGGCTGGCGGCCGCTACCAATCTGGCCAAACAGATTTAATTTAATCGGCATCAGGATTTGCGGTAACAGCCCACCTTTTCTGCCCAGTACCACACCAAAACGCATGATCTTGGTATCTTGATCGGTATAAGACAGTGCCAATTCTTCCCATTGCGCGCACAGTTGTGACATAAAAATCGGCTGTGGTGGCGATTCTTCGGTACAGACCTGCTGCCATTGTTCTTCAGGATCAATGCAATAATAGCCCACTGCCGAGGTCGACAGGATTCGTCTAGGGAATATCTGGTTTTTCTCTAAAAATTCATACAGTCTGCGGGTGGTCTCGAGACGACTGCTGAGCAGCGTTTGCTTGCGCTCATCCGTCCAGCGCTGGGCACCAATATTTTCACCGGCGAGATTAACCACATAGTCAATCTGCTGGCTATGTAATTCTTCGAAATCATGAATCCATTCAAAATCTGGATGCATGTCGATCCGGTGCCGTTCACGGGTCAGACCAATTACATGATAATCCATGCCAAGAAAATGCTGGACGGTATATTGACCGATAAAACCGCTGGCGCCGGTAATCAGTACGACAGGTTTATACATTGTTATTCAGTCGCCATTGTTCTTATATCGGGACTATTGTAACCTGAGTTCGATATAAAAAAAGAGTAGAAAAAAAGCCCTGTTTTTGTAACATATTGGTTCTCAAGACAAAATGTTATAAAACAAGGCTTCTCAATGGATCATATTACCGAATTATTTTGTATTTTGGATGATTTCTGCAAAAAATTTAATGAATCTTTAGAGAAAGCTTTAATTTCTAATCAAAAAACCAGGTTGAAAAAGTCAGCTTTAAGCTTGTCTGAAGCAATGACCATTGTCATTTTATTTCATCAATCCGGTTTTAGATTCTTCAAATATTTTTATTGCCAAATGATCGTTCCATTCTGGAAATCTGCTTTTCCTAAACTGCTTAGCTACAACCGATTTATTGAAATCATGCCCCGTTGTTTGCAAGCTCTGAGTAGCTTCTTCCATCAGGTGAAAGGAAAAGATACGGGAATCAGTATCATTGACTCCACTAAATTGGTAGTTTGCCATAATCTTCGGATTAAAAGGCATCGTGTATTTAAAGGCTTGGCCGGTCGTGGAAAAAGTAGTACGGGTTGGTTTTATGGTTTTAAATTACATCTCGTTATCAATAATTTAGGTGAAATTATTAATCTCAAGCTGACATCGGGAAATGTTCATGATGTTGCTATATTAGAATCTTTAACTCAAGAATTAAAAGGGATCCTACTCGGAGACAAAGGCTATTTGAGCAAAGCAAAAGCCGAAGCTTTAGCAGCAAGAGGACTGAAAATATTGACCCCATCACGTCGGAATATGAAAAATAAACCCATCCAAACTGAAGAAGAAAAACAATTACTTTGCAGAAGAGGATTGATCGAAACAGTGAATGATCAATTAAAAAATTTACATCAACTTGAACATTCACGTCATCGTTCGGTAAATAACTTCATGGTGAATATCATGGCTGCTGTAGTGGCTTATTGTTTGAACCCCAATAAGCCAACTTTCCAAAATATGCTAAAAGGTTAAGTGGATTTCATCGAACTCAGGTTATTGTACTGAACTGCGTGGGTTTTAGAGCTATCCAAAGCGCTCAATAAGCGTAACAATTTATACCGACAGGTATAGCTAAACCTTTAATATTCACCTATCTGATGTGAATTTTAAGATATCGAGATTATTATTTTTCAGCAATTTACTGGGTCGAGCCAAACATTTTATCAGCCATACGCTGTGCCTGCGCCCCATAAAACCAGTAGGTTAATAAATACAAAGGAATCGCCAGCAGCAGAATCATGATCAGCACCATACTCATAAATTGAGGCTGCTGCAGATAGAGCAGAAAATCCTGCCAGGCATTCGGATTGGAACGGGTTGCCAGTAAAATCCCCAGTAATAAAAATGCCAGGTTATAGCCCCAAAAAATCAGGGTAAATCCTAGCGTGATTTTTTTACGTTCTTGCTGGGTCGGTGCACGGCGGTTTTGGTGCAGAAATTTATACAACACCCAGATCATGGCCACCAGATACGGCACCACCGTCAGAATTGCTCCCATTCCGGTTGGCATCAGCGCAGCAATGACACCGCAAATACAGGTCAATACAAAGCAGATGAAAAAAAACCAGAGAAAATAGCGTTTTAAGGAAACCATGACGGGGATTCACACAAAGATATGCAGCTAGTATAAAAAAAATTGGATTTTTTTTCATTTTATTGTCAACCGATACGGAACCCCTGACGTTATATAGGATACAAGGTCACCAAATTTGTACCGGCATCCACAAATATGTTTGATCTTTGCTAAAGCAATAAGACTCGTGTGCCAGCAGAAAATTTTGAATAGCAGCCAAAATTTTCATAAACAGCACACTTTGACCGACGATTTCACCATCACTCGAATCGTCGGTCTTTATTTTTTGGGTAATGTAATTTTCCCAGCTTTATTTTTTGATATTGGTTCATATTTTAACACTTTAGTATCTATAACTAACGATAAATAAGATTTCATGACATCGAATTTACCCCCACGAATCCACTGCTAGGTGCTAGTGTTCATCCCTAGAGATGACTATACTGCTATTTTATAGCCAGCCTAAGGCACGTATTTCTGCTGATAAGACTAAATGGGAAATACAGCTTAGATCGGTTTTCATCCATGCTTTTTGCCCATATCCGGGTGTTTAATTTTTTACAGGCTCAGGGGACATGGCAGTTCACTTTCTACATACATCAGACTGGCATTTGGGGCAGTTCTTCCATAATCATGATCGTGAATTTGAACATACCCAATTTCTGGACTGGCTGCTAAAACAGATTGAGGAAAAACAGCCGAATGCCCTGCTGATTGCCGGGGATATTTTTGATGTCATTAATCCTGCGTCCAGTGCACAAAAACAGCTATACCAATTCCTGGCTACGGCGCATCATCTGGCACCGCATATGCAGACCCTGATGATTGCCGGCAACCATGACTCCGGTTACCGCATTGAACAGGTCGAGCCATTCTTAAGTAAATTCAATGCCAAAGCAGTTGGCGTGATCAGCAAAACTTCTGACAATAAACTCGATCTGGATCGTCTGCTAGTACCTATTTATAACCCTGAACAGAAAATTGTAGCCTGGTGTCTGGCACTGCCTTATTTGCGTAGTGCGGAAATTACCGGGCTGAATGAACATACCAGCAATAACCAAAGTGCGATAGCTTACTTACATCAACAACTGATTGCCGAAGCCCGTTCGCGCCAAGAGCCGGATCAAGCGCTGATCTTAATGTCACATGCACATATGCAAGGCGGTGAAACTTCCGATTCGGAACGCCCAATTGTGATCGGTAATGAAGAAGCGCTCTCCACAGCCCTGTTTGAAGATGGTATTGACTACGTCGCACTAGGTCACCTACATAAACCGCAGAAAGTCGGTAAGGAACATATCCGTTATAGCGGCTCACCAATTCCACTGTCATTTAGCGAACTGAACTATAAGCATCAGGTAGTGGAAGTCAGGATTGATCCTACTCAATCAAATGAACAGCGTTTTCAGTACGAATCTCTGATCATTCCAAGAACTGTCGATCTGATCCGGATTCGAGCTGATCTCAATGAATTAATTGAAAAAGTCAAAGCCCTGCCACCGGGAGAAATTGAACAGCTGTATGCACGGCATTTTCTGGAAATTGAATATACGACAACGGCGCCACCACCGGTTGATCTGAGACAACAGATCGAACAGGCTTTGCCGCCGAACCGCTACCGCCTGCTGCGGATTTCCAGAATTTATCAGCAGGTCATGGATACTGACGCACAAATTTCTAAAATTGACTTGGCGCCTCCAACACCGGAATCCCTATTTAGCACCCTATGGAAAAAGATGGGCTATGAACCGGATGATTCGGTACAGCGTGATTTTCTGCAGCTGCTGCATGAAGCGCAGCAGGACATTGATCTGCAGCAGCCTTAAGGAGATGCCATGAAAATTCTACGTTTAAGCCTGAATAATCTGGCCTCTCTGGCAGGTACGCACGACATTCGTTTTGATGAAAGTCCATTGGCCCATGCCGGACTAATTGCCATTACCGGAAAAACTGGTGCAGGAAAATCTACCCTGCTGGACGCCATGTGTCTGGCACTGTATAACGAAATTCCCCGCCTTAAAGGTGCTTCCGGCAGCCTAAAAGATACTGGCGGACAGGATGTATCCATCAAGGACTCAAAAAATATCTTACGTCGTGGCACCACTTCCGGTTTTAGTGAACTGGAATTTTTCGCGCTGGATGGCAAACGTTATCTGGCACGTTGGGATATCCGCCGTGCCCGTAACAAGGTTGATGGCAATCTTAAGGTCGAGCGTTATATCAAGTGTCTGGATGATGACACTACCCTGACCCAGAAAATTTCAGAAGTGACACCCTTGATTGAAAAACTGATCGGTTTAAGCTTCGAGCAATTTACCCGAGCCGTATTACTGGCTCAGTCTGAAGTCGGTGCTTTTTTAAAAGCCAAGGATCATGAACGTGCGGATTTGCTGGAATATTTGACCAATTCCCAGATTTTTAGTGTGGTCAGCCAGAAAGCCGCACAGAAATTCAGTGAAGTCAAAAACAAGCGCAGCGAACTGGAAAAGCTGATTGGCTATATTGAAATCCTGTCAGAAGAAGACATTGCTGCATTGCAACAGCAACAGCAGGCCCTTTCCCTGCAACTGCAGAATCTGCAACAGTCAGAAAAGCTGCTGGAAAATGAAAGAAAATGGCATCTGGACCAGCACAAGCTCTATGCCGAAGTGCATGCCAAAAAAGAAGTTTATGATGTACAGCTGGATGCCGTGACTAAATCTGCCGGGCAGCAGCAATTATTAGAACGACTGGATGAGTTCCAGTCGATCCGGGAGCAGTTTGTACAACGTGCCCGTTTAGAACCACAAAAAAGCCAGATTCAGCAGCAACAAGCCCAGTTCACGCTTGAATTTGAAAAGCTCAAACAATCCTTTGCTGCAGAAGAAGCGAAATTGCAAGCCCTGCAACAACAGCAGCAGCAATTCCAACAGTATTTAGAAAATATCAAGCCGCATCTGGATGCTGGTCTAAAACTGGATCATGAAATTAATACGATTTCCGAGCAGTATAAAAAACTGAATGCTGAAAAAAGTCAGTTCCAAACTACACGACTGCAGCCGCTAGAACAACAACTGGCACAGCAGCAATTGACTTTTAATCAAGCACAGGCAAAACAGCAACAGCTTACACAGCAATTGGCTGAATCTGAGTACTTAAGTGTATTTGATCAGGAACCGCAAAGTATCCTGCAACGTATTCAGGACTATCTGCATCAATATCAGCAACTACAGCAGCAGGCCCCACAGCGCCTGCAGCAACCACTAGCCGAACTAGAAAATTCAGTTGCACAACTATCAACTAATCTAAATCACTGGACACAACAGTATCAAAGCCTGCAACAGCTGGAACAATTACTACATTCTGTGCAAGAAAAACGACAACAGGATCAAACGACCCTGCTACAGCTAGACATCTTGCAACAACGTCTGCAACAGCTTGCTCAACAATCGCAAGAATCAGAACAATTACAAACTGCTGTACAAAACCAGCAACAACAGTTAGTTGTGCTACAAAATGCTGAGCTCAATCTACAACAACAGATTCAATCTGAACAGCAAGCTTATACACAGCTAGAACAGACCCTTGCCCAACAGCGTCTGTTACATGCTCAAAGCGTGCAGGAACTGCGTGCCCAACTAAAACCGAATGAGCCTTGTATGGTTTGCGGTAGCCATGAGCATCCTTTTGTACAGGGCCAGCATGAACTGCTAGAACAAAGCCTGCATCAATTACAGGAACAACAGTTGCAGCAGGCAAGACAGCAACTAGATCAATTATTACAGAAACAGCAAGCCAAACAGATTGAAATATCTAAGCTACAAACGGTAATTGAGCAACAACAGCAGCGTTTGCAGACATTACAGCTGCAGATACAGCAACAATCTGCAGAATGTACCACTCAGCTGCTAAGTTTGGGAGTTATTACTCAGCAGGAGAATGACCTCCCTCACCTCATCAAAAAGTTAGCAGATCATCACAATGTTGTAGTTAAAAAAATTGAACAGCTGCAACTCCAGGAACAACAGCTGCAGCAGCAATTACAGCAATGGCGCCAGCAACAGCAGCAATTACAGCAGCTACAACTGGCATTACAACAACGCCAACAGCTCGAACAGCTGATTGCACCTGTCATGATGACCTTACCTGAACAGTATCAGGTTCAACCACCAATCAACTGGTTACCTAAACTCCAGCAACAGTTACAACAGCGGATTCAACATTTATCCATATTAAAACAGCTGGACTCCGAGCTGCAGCAACAGCAGCAAGCAGTAGAGAAAACTCAATATCAACTACAAGTTGAACAACAGAATTTTGCACAAATCAGCCAGTCTCTAGAACAACTGGTGGAACAAGGCAAAGCGCTGCGCCAGCAACTCGCCGAACTGACTGAACAACATGCTGGACAGGTATATCGTGTGGCTGCTGAATGGCAGGTTGTACTAGATCAACAAGGCAAAGCTTTGCAACAGGAACTGGATAATCAGCGGCAACGCACTGCTCAAGCAGAAAAACAGCTGCATCAAGGTAACCTCAAGCTGCAAGATTTTGTTACCCAATTACAGCAGCTGGAGCAGCAACTAGAACAGCATCAACAACAGATTCAGGTATGGCAGTTAGCTCACCCGCAGGTAACTACAGAACAAATTGAGCATTGGTTAAGTATCGATCTCACCAGCCATCAACGGATCCGACAGGATCTGGCGAATCAGAAACAGGCATTGGAAAATGCCAAAACTGCATGGCAGCTGCTGGAAGAACAATATCAGGCGCATTTAAAACTGCAGCCTGAACATAGTTTTGAAGATATTGAACAAAAACTGGCAGCACTGGCTCAGGAAAAAACGGCACAACAGGAAGCAGTGAATGAGATTGATGCCAAACTGCGCCTGAATGCCAATAATCAAAACACCTATGCCAAATACCAGCATCAGATTGAACAGATCAAGGCTGAGGAATATCGCTGGGGTCGGATTTATGACTTGATCGGGCATAAGGAAGGTACCAAGTTCCAGAAAATCGCGCAGGAACATCATCTGGATATTTTAGTGGAGTACGCCAACCAGCAATTACAACCACTATCGCAGCGTTATCAATTGCATCGTATTCCGGATAGTCTGAGTCTGGCGATTGTCGATCTGGATATGAATAGTGAAATCCGTCCGGTACTCTCCCTGTCCGGTGGCGAAACCTTCCTGGTTTCTCTGGCACTGGCACTGGCGATTGCCAATATGGCCTCCGGTTCAATGAAGCTAGAATCACTGTTTATTGATGAAGGTTTTGGTACGCTTGATCCAGCTTCGCTGCATATGGTGATGAATGCGCTGGATCATCTGCAAAGCCAAGGTCGTAAGGTGGTTCTAATTTCGCATGTACAGGAAATGCATGAACGTATTCCGGTGCAGATTCAGGTCAAGCCGGTCGGCTCCGGTGCCAGCACTATCCAAATTATAGGCTAGCGCTTATGAATATGACCTCAGGCAAGCTCTCTGCTGAATTCAGCTTACAACTGGAAAGCTTGCGTGGAGTCAGTGCCATTGTGGTACTGTTCAGTCACTGCTTTCAGGCTTTTATCGCGCCATTTGATGTGACGCTATATTCCTGGATACGCCTGTTCGGGCAAGCTGCTGTGATGATGTTCTTTGCCTTAAGCGGTTATCTGATCGGAACTTCTATCCAGCAGAATATTCAAAATAATGGTCAATTTGATCTCAGACATTATGTTCGGCAACGCTGTCACAGGATTTTGCCACCGTTCCTGTTTGCCTTGGTTCTGACCGTATTGTTATATCTGCTGGCTCCTTTCCTGTTTAGTTCGCAGAGTCATCAGTTTGAACACAACTTCGGCATGATGATTCGGACGGATTATAGTCTGGAGTGGGAGAATCTTCTAAGTTCACTGCTATTTTTAAACGGCTTTGTTACACCGACTTTATCTGCTAATGCCCCTCTCTGGAGTTTAAGTTATGAAGTCTGGTTCTACGTGCTGGCAGGCTTTCTGCCCTTTTTAAGAAACTCGGTCCTTGCTCAAGCCAGTTTTATACTGGTTTTAGTCATTCTGTCGCTACTCAATCCGCAATTCCTGATTTATTTTCTGCTCTGGCTCAGTGCCTTTTCCAGTTCATTTCAGCAAGTTCAGCAATATCTGCTAAATCATTTAAGTTCACTTAAATTAGTCTTCTTTAGTTTAGCTCTACTGATTGCCTGTATTGATAATTATGTTTTCCATTTCATCGAACACACCAATATTTATCGTGGTAGCTATTTTGTACCATTTAATCTCTGTATCGGATTGGGATGGATCTGCTGGTTAATTCAGCTTCAATATCAACACAGCTATTATCATCCGGTCTGGATCCAGTCAGCAGGCTTTTCCTATACTCTATATGTCACCCATTTCCCTCTACTACTGTTTATTCTCGGCTGTTTTCCACAAAGCCGAAGTTATGGTCTGGGAGGAGCTGTTTTGGCCTTATTAGCCAGCATGACCTTTTTAATCTTCTTTGCCTGGTTCATCGCAAGATGGCTAGAACCCCAAAAAAGAAAAGCGTTACTGCCTGCACCCCAATAACGCTTTTTATGAATCTGATCTACTTGATGGATTGCTTAGTCTTTTTTAGGACGTGCCCCAAACAAGGCTGTGCCGACACGCACCATAGTTGAACCTGCGGCCATCGCTTCTGTCATATCACCTGACATACCCATACTTAAAGTATCCCAATCTTCAGGATGGGCATGCTGTGTTTTGACCTCGTCAAATAAAGCCTTGGCATCGCTAAAGGCTTGAGTATTGTTGGGTGCCGGAATCACCATCAGACCACGCAAACGAATGTTGGGTAACTGGCTGATTTGTGCGACAAGTTCAGCCACTTCTGCTGGCTGGCAGCCATCTTTCGTATCCTGTCCGTCAATATTGACCTGAATACAAATATTCAATGGCTCCTGATCATCCGCACGCTGATTAGACAAACGTTCCGCAATAATCAGGCGATCCACCCCATGCACCCAGGCAAACTTTTCTGCCAGATGCTTGGTTTTATTGCGCTGTACATGACCAATGAAATGCCATTCAATTTCCAGATCCTGCAACTTTTCAATTTTATCCAGCGCTTCCTGCAAGTAATTTTCACCGAAACTGCGTTGTCCTGCTGCATACATTTCCACCAATGTTTCTGCCGGATGGGTCTTGGACACCGCCAGTAACTGTACCGTATTTTCATCACGTCCAGCCTGCTGACATGCAGTGTGAATTTGAGCCAAAACCTGATTTCGCGCGTGTTGCAACATATTCATTGACGGAGTTCTCATTTCATTCAAAATTTTTCCGCTTGCTCACTAACAAAGTGTTGGTTAAGCTGTGGGAAAGCCTTATTATTCTACCAAAATAAATAACATTTTAATGACTCTGGGGACTTTATGGACATTACAGAATTACTGGCGTTTTCTGCTAAGAATGGCGCGTCGGATTTACACTTGTCTGCGGGGATGCCACCACTGATTCGTGTGGATGGTGAAGTACGTCGTATCAACCTGCCTGCTTTAGAACACAAAGAGGTTCACAAGCTGGTTTATGACATCATGAACGATAAACAGCGCCGTGACTATGAAGAAAACCTAGAAACTGACTTTTCCTTTGAAGTTCCTGGGGTTGCGCGCTTCCGTGTGAACGCATTTAACCAGAACCGCGGTGCAGGCGCGGTATTCCGTACCATTCCATCAAAAGTTTTAACAATTGAAGATCTTGGTATGGGCCAGATTTTTAAAGATATCTGCGAATATCCTCGTGGACTGGTACTCGTAACAGGTCCTACCGGTTCTGGTAAATCAACCACATTGGCTGCGATGCTGGATTACATTAACGATACACGTTATGACCACATCCTGACCGTCGAAGACCCGATCGAATTTGTGCACCAATCCAAGAAGTGTCTGATCAACCAGCGTGAAGTGCACCGTGATACGCATGGCTTCAACGAAGCGCTGCGTTCGGCACTGCGTGAAGACCCCGATATTATCCTGGTGGGTGAGATGCGTGACCTAGAAACCATCCGTCTGGCACTGACTGCAGCGGAAACAGGTCACCTTGTATTTGGTACCCTGCACACCACCTCAGCAGCAAAAACCATCGACCGTGTGATCGACGTCTTCCCTGCTGAAGAAAAAGACATGGTCCGTGCCATGCTGTCAGAATCACTGCAAGCCGTAATTTCGCAAACCCTGCTCAAGAAAAACGGCGGTGGCCGTGTGGCAGCACATGAAATCATGATCGGTATTCCTGCGATCCGTAACCTGATCCGTGAAAACAAGGTTGCACAGATGTACTCTGCAATCCAGACCGGTGCCAACTACGGCATGACCACGCTGGATCAAAGCCTGAAAACGCTGGTGTCCAAAGGTATTATCAGTCCTCAAGTGGCACGTACTGCAGCGAAACAGCCTGAAAGCTTCCTATAAAAATATAAGCCTTCATTTTCTTGGGGATTTACATGGATTTTAACGGTTTACTTGATTACATGGTGGCACAAAAGGCATCGGATCTGTTTATTACCGCCGATGTTGAGCCTTCCATTAAAGTAAATGGCACGATTGTGCCGATTGGCAACGTCAAACTGCCGGGTTCTGCAGTAGGCCAGATTCTGCATTCGATCATGTCGGAAAAGCAGCGCAAGGAATTTGCTGAAACCCGTGAATGTAACTTTGCCATTACCAATGCCAGCAAATCGGCACGTTTCCGTGTCAGTGCTTTCCAGCAGCGTGACCAGCCAGGTATGGTGTTGCGTCGGATTGAAACCGTGATTCCGACCATGGATGATCTGAAGTTACCGCCGATTCTAAAAGAACTGGCAATGACCAAGCGCGGGATTATCATTTTCGTAGGGGCAACCGGTACTGGTAAATCAACCTCATTGGCTTCGATGATTGGCTACCGGAATGAAAATTCCAAAGGCCACATCATTACCATTGAAGACCCGATCGAATTCGTGCACCAGCATAAGGGCTGTATCATTACCCAGCGTGAGGTCGGCATCGATACCGATTCTTTCGAAGTTGCGCTGAAAAACACCCTGCGTCAGGCACCCGATGTGATCCTGATCGGTGAGATCCGTTCCCGCGAGACCATGGACTATGCCATTGCCTTTGCAGAAACCGGTCACCTGGTGTTTGCTACCCTGCACGCCAATAACGCCAACCAGGCGATTGACCGGATCATTCACTTCTTTGAAGCGGATCGTCATAGCCAGCTGTTTATGGACTTGTCCCTGAACTTACGTGCCATGGTGGCCCAACAGCTGATTCCTACCATTGATGGTACCGGCCGACGTGCAGCAATTGAAATTCTGATCAACTCGCCACTGGTTTCAGATCTGATCCGTAAAGGTGATGTACATGAGATCAAGGATTTGATGAAGCGTTCACGTGAACTCGGTATGCAGACTTTCGACCAGGCATTGTATGACCTGTATAAGGCCAAACAGATCAGCTATAAAGATGCACTGAAACATGCCGACTCACCAAATGACTTGCGTCTGCAAATCAAGCTTTCTGAGGAAGGCGGTGCCCATCTGATGAATTCACATAGCAACATCACATTTGATGGCCAGTCTTAAATTATTTTCTATGCAATAAAAAACAGGCTTCAAATGAAGCCTGTTTTTTTAACGACATGCCTGAAATCATTTCTTGCGATAGGCTTCTTGGCATTCAGGTGCATCACAGTAACCATAAAGGTTCAATGAGTGACCAGTCAGCTCAAAGCCAAATTTTTTTGCCACTTCGTGCTGTTCATGCTCAATTACATCATTGGTAAATTCAACCACTTTATTGCAATTCTGACATACCAGGTGATCATGGTGATCTTCCTGCATGATTTCAAAGACTGAATAGTTATTTTCAAAATGGTGGCGCTGAATAATGCCTGCTGCTTCAAACTGTGTTAACACACGATATACAGTCGCGAGACCCACATCTTCGCCTTGATCGAGTAAAGTCTTATAAATATCTTCGGCACTCAGGTGGTGCTGGCGTGAGTTTTCTAATAGTTCTAATATTTTAATTCGCGGCAATGTAACTTTTAGTCCAGCTTTACGTAAATCTTGATTTGAAATAGGCATGTACAAAGGTCTCTCAACAAAATTAAAGTTGGAATATGCAACAAAGTTTAGATGCAGTATGATCTATCCCTGGATCAAATGCATCATAATTAATTTGGGATAGTGTAGCAAAATGCAAAAAATCATGCTGACGTTATTCGTCACTTCATTGCTTGTCGGCTGTTCGACATTAGGTGTGTACAAAGTTGATATTCCTCAAGGAACACCTTTAACTCAAGCACAAGCCTCAAAAATCCAGGTAGGTATGAGTCACCAGCAAGTCCGTTTCCTGCTCGGTAGCCCAACGGTAACTGATCCGCTTAATCCTTTACGCTGGGACTACATTTACAATTATACCCCAGGAACCTATGCTAAAAAAGCCAACATCCCTGCTGCACGTGGTCAACACCTGAAAATTTACTTCACTCCAAACGGTATCGTAGAACGCATTGAAGGGTTAGAAACCATCCCTGAATCACAACCTGGCCTACCAGGCTCAAAAGAAGCGATTCTTACAGCGCCCCCACTATAATCGCTTTTCCATAAAAAAACCCCTAAGTGACTAGGGGTTTTTCTAATAAATAGCATAGGTTTATCAAATAACCAGCATTTTGTCGCTATTCAAATGGATTTGCGATTTTTTAAGATTTCCATAATTTGGCACGGTTGCCCTTGATATAACGACCAACCGGATTTTCTGCTGCACGTTTACGGCGGATATCTTTCGGATTAATCGTCAGTGGCCGGTAGATTTCTACACGATCCCCCGCTTCCAATGGCTTCTGATGATCCTGTAGTTTAACGCCGAAAATACCCAAATTTAGCGGCTCAGGTAATTCCACCTGTTCACGGATACCACTCGCTGCAATCGCGTCCAGTGCGGTCATGCCAGCTTGAAAAGGCACGGCAATATGAAATTGTTGTTCAGGGGCAGCATACGCCACCCAAACCATCACTGCCTGACTCATCAGAACCACTGCCCTAATACTGCAATAATTGCTGTGATGATTGCTACTGGCAATACAATACGCACCGCGATACGCCAGATGTTATAGAAAGCTTCTGAACTAAAGTTCATCGATTTACGCAAATGACTAATTTTCATGATCCAGCCGGCAAACAGTGCGTAAATCAGGCTGATCACCAAACCCCATAAAATCAGCAGATTGTTAAAGATTGGTGAAATATTTGGAATTAACCAGATTAATGTCGCAACCACCACCACGGCCCATTGAATGATGACATTCATCTGACGTTGTTGTAGCTGTTCACGTGCCATTTGCAGCATTAACGCAGCGGCCGCCACAATTGCTGCAATCAATGCAAATGCCGGCATTTCGGCTTTCACAGCAAAGAAACCGAAAGCAATCACGGCCAGCAGCTGGGCGATCCAAATTGGCAAAGCAGTTTTCGTAGCAACGTCCTGCTGATTTACTGCAGCTAAACTAGATTGCCAGTACAAGCCCATCCCTAAACCACTTGCGACAAGTGCCAATACAGTAGCATTTCCCCATTCGACAAATTGTACAGGTGTCACTTGCCATGCTGGCAGTTGAGTTCCCATAACATTGGCTAAGATTAAAGAAGCCAATACACCTACTGTAGTAATACCAACGAGTATTAAACGCGGCACTAAAGACAGCGCCAAAGCAGCAATGGCGAGGACTGCAAAAATTACCGGTTGCTGAATCTTAATATCAGCCACCGCAATCACATTGGACGCATGATTCAGCATGGCACCCGACAGGAATGGAATAAATACCACCGCCAACCAGCCAACCAAGCGCCAGCGCTGTGAGCTATCCGCTTCGCGGGTCAGGCTGGACAATGCTTGGAGTGCTGTAGTTTTGGAGCGTTTCGCCAGCGCAATTTCCAAATAGCAAACCGGAAGAGCCAGAATCAGCATGGTCGCTAACCACAACAGCCAGAAATCAAGCTGACGGTCAATCTGAATCCCGGTTATTGGTGCGAGCGTCGCAATAATAAGAAAGGATAAGCAAAAAGCCATCAGCGGCGATAACCATTTCAACATAGCATTGTCCTGCATGATGCATTCCTATAAAAATCTAGCGCTATTTTGCCTTGCATGGCAGTGAAAATCAAAAACAAAAAGCAAACCATCCGAAGATGATTTGCTGCGCAAAAAAGATCGTTAGACTTTATTTTTTGTTATCAGGAATAATCGGCTCATGAGAAGAAACGGGCGAACCAGTTCTTGCCTTTTTTCTTTTCTTTTTCCTTGATCAGACCAATCATGTTTTCCTTCACTGCACCCACATAATCCGCATCATCGTGCTGGATATGGTTGATCAGCCATTTTGATAACACTTCATGCAGTTCCGCTTCAATGGAATGCCCCATCTCAAAGCGGTCACGATAAGATTCAATTTTCTTGATAAACAGGTCGTGTACACGTTTGTGTGGTACGCGATATTTATAGCCCGCCTCTTCCTGTAGAGATTCTTCAAAGGTGAAATGAGACTGGGTATAGTCAATGATGTTTTCCAGGATCTGTTTGATTCGAGCACGATCAGTAGATTCATCAATTTCATCAATTTCATTGATGTAATCGAGAATTCGTTTGTGCTGATCGTCAATCACATCGATACCAGTGTTATAGTCTGGAATCCACTTCATCTTCATTACGACCACCTATCAATATTAAAGACTTATCACATGAAATGAGCATATATGTTATTGATTAAAATAAAAATGAAGTGAATTAGTCGGTTTTCATATCAAAGTCAGTATTTGAATAGTAAGTTATTGTTAAATTTAGTTAAAACAAAACAAACCCGAGTAAAAGAATAAGATATTTATTAACCAGTGATAAAAATAAGCGCTTATTTAATCGTGATTTTTACTTTAATTTAAAATTAAAAAATGGCGGATTTTTTATTCCGCCAGCTGATATTTTTAATATTGATCTGCTCGAGTGACCCGCTTTAAGGAAGGATCCAATCGTTCACGTTCCAGACGTTCAACACGAGTAAGTTGGGAACGGATATTATTACCATCTCGGAATAAGATCATTTCACCCGGCTGAAATGGCGTCCAGACTTCATTCTGGGTCAATGGTTCAGTAGTAATGACGGCGACACGATCTTCCGGTGTGGTTACCTGACTAAAATCCACTTCCACATCAATATCAATCAGCTGGGCGGGCTTAAATGGATATTCACGCACGAGCCAATGCAGTTTGGTCGTCGCATAAGTGAATAAGGCCTGACCATTGGACAAACAGAAATTAAAGGTACCATGTTCGGCAATGCCTGGAGAAATCTCAACTAGCAGATCAAATACCTGATCCAATTTAGGTTCATCGTAACCAAAACGTTTCACCAGCTGATCGAGCAGATAACAGAAAGCACGTTCACTATCCGTATTACCGACCGGAGTAAAACGACCAGATAATTCCGGAAAGAAACCATGCAAATCGCCATTATGTGCGAAAATCCACTGACGTCCCCACAGTTCACGGCTAAACGGATGGGAATTTTCCAGATTGATTTTGCCCTGTGTTGCCTTGCGGATATGCGCAATCACATTACGGGATTTGATCGGATAGTTTCGGATCAGTTCGGCAATCGGTGACTCGACTGCCGACTGATTATCCACAAACAAACGGCAAGCTTTATCTTCAAAAAAGGCGATACCAAAGCCATCAGAATGATCTGAGGTGATTCCTGCACGCTGCGAAAAGCCCCGAAATGAAAAGGTAATATCGGTCGGTGTAGCACAATTCATTCCTAACAGCTGGCACATAGTCTCAATTCTATTCTTGGGTAATTCATACAGTTATTCTGCATCAGCCCTGGTGGCTTTTCAAATCTGGATTGCTGCAAGGCTTTGCAGCAAAAGTGCTAAAAAAGTTAATTTTATGCATATTTATTAAAAAAATAAATTTTTAGCTTACATTCGCTCTACTTTTTATTCTCACATTTTCAACTCATCTGATTTAGATTAAATATTTTTAGGATAGTACTAAAACAAAAAGAGCCTCAAAAGAGACTCTTTTTTATTCACGCCAAATCAATGATGAGCTGATTTCACCCGGTTGGTAATCAAGGTACCGACACCATGATCGGTAAAGATTTCCAGCAGACTCGCATGTGGTACACGACCATCAACGATATGTGCACTTACAACACCGCCTTTGACTGCATCAAGCGCACAACCGACTTTTGGAATCATACCGCCATAGATCACGCCCGTTTCGATTAGACGATCTACTTCCTGAGTGGTGAGGCCAGTCAGCAGATTTTTATTTTCGTCTAGAACACCGGTGATATTGGTTAGCAGAATCAGTTTTTCTGCGCCCAAAGCTTCCGCCACTTTACCTGCGACCAGATCGGCATTGATGTTATAGGTATTCCCTTCTTCATCAACACCCAGTGGTGCAATCACCGGAATAAAATCACTTTTGGTAAACATTTCCAGGACGTCGGTTTTCACGCCAACGACTTCACCGACCATACCTAAATCAATTTTCTGGATCGAACCGTCTTCTGCAGTTTTTTCCATCAACAGTTTGTGGGCACGAATCAGGTTACCATCTTTACCAGTTAAGCCAATCGCACGGCCACCATGTTTGTTGATCAGGTTCACGATCGATTTGTTGACGCTACCACCCAGCACCATTTCGACGACTTCCATGGTCGCCGGGTCAGTCACACGCATACCATCAATACGTTCAGACTCACGGCCTAGCTGTTTCAGCATGGAATCCACTTGCGGGCCACCACCATGTACCACGATCGGATTCAAGCCCACGGTTTTCATTAAGACGATGTCACGTGCAAATGAACTTTCCAGCTCAGGATCAGTCATTGCGTTGCCGCCATATTTTACAACCAAGGTTTTACCTGCAAAGCGTTGAATATACGGCAAAGCTTCGGTCAGTACTTGTGCTTTGTCGATGCCGGTCTGTTGATTTGGCATTCGCCTCTCCTTATTGAGCATCTAAAATATCTTTGGCGATCGCAGGATAGCGGTCACGCAACATCGAAACGAACAGGTGACGGATCTCATTCAGTCGCTGCTGATTTTCTGCATCAAAGCGCACTGTAAAGTATTCACCCGTATTGGATGCTCGAATGATGCCAAAACCATCATCAAAATCAAGACGTATCCCGTCAATTTTACTGATTTGTGCATTTAATTGACGGGATTGCACTTCAACAAAGTCGAGTAATTCTTGAGGTTGAATCCGATGGGTAGAAATATACAGATCTTCAGTACCAACCCGTTTTGGATATTTTTTGAGTGCTTCTGCCAGGCTTTGACCGGTATGATCCAGATATTCCATGATTCTTAAAGCGGTATAGACGCCATCATCATAACCACCGCCACGGCCGTCATTAAAAACATAATGCCCGGCATATTCACCACCGAAAATAGCTTGGCCTTTGGCATTGGCCAGATATTTACGCAGGAAAGAACTGCCGGTACGTAGCATCACTGGTTTACCACCCAATGCCAGTACAGTATTACGTACCTGGGTCGAACATTTCACATCAAAAACAAATTCCTGTCCCGGATGGTCTTTCAGGCAGATTTCCGCACATAGGCAAAGTAACTGATCCGCCCGAATGATCTCTCCAGCAGCATCGATCAGTACCAAACGGTCGCCATCACCATCCAAGGCAATTCCCAAATCAGCGCCGGTCTTCAGTACTGTTAATTTCAGTTTTTGCAAATGGGCATCTTGGGAAGGATCCGGGGCATGATCCGGGAAATGGCCATTGGCTTCGGTACGAATGGTGGTTAGGTCACAGCCCAGTTTTTTTAAGACCAACGCTGCACAACGCCCAGCTGAACCATTTAAGCCATCTAACACCACCTTATAACGGCGTTGTAGCTGAATATCATCCAGAATCGACTGCTGATACTTTAGGCAATATTCGGTGATGATTTCATGCTGCGCTTCTGGAATGGGTAGTAATTCATCCGAGTAATACTGTTTTGCTTCTTGTCCGACTTTCTGAATCGTCTCAGGGCAAGGTGGTTCACCCTGCATTAACCACTTGATACCATTATCCTCACGCGGATTATGGCTGGCGGTAATCATAATACCGTTACCATCAAATTCTTTGGCCGTGAAATAAAGCATCGGGCTGGAGCAACAGCCGATCACGGTTGCATCAATTCCATATTGCTGAAAGATCTGCTGAATAATTTTTGCATAGGTCGGACTTGTCAATCGGGCATCATAGCCAATCGCGACACGCGTCTGCCCTGCCTGCTGATACTGCTGTGCCAGACCATGTGCAATAGCCTCCACCACGCCGGCATTCAGTAAAGAAACCTTACCGCGGATGTCATATGCACGAAAGAGTTGCATGGGGAATTGATGTTGCATGAATCCCATAGACGATAATTTCACTGCTGGATAGGAGAAAATAAGCTCAAAAATCGGGTGGGTTCACCACGATATGAAACTTGTTATTCTTGTTCTAAAAAACAAGCTACTTTTAGCCGATTTTCAGAAAATAATCAATGTAAGAAAATTTATCAAATGGATAAATAGTAGCCAAATACTCGACAATTATAATTTTATCAAAGATTAAAAAAGCCCACATTTAATTGAATGTAGGCTTTTTTCTAAATTAGTTTTTGCCAGTATGACCAAAGCCACCTGCACCACGTTCAGTGGCTTCAAATTCATTCACAATATCAAATTGTGCCTGAACCACAGGGACTAATACATATTGTGCCAGACGTTCGCCCGGTTCCAGGCTAAACGCAGTTTGACTACGGTTCCATACCGATACCATCAGCTCACCCTGATAATCTGAATCGATCAGACCGACTAGGTTACCTAGCACGATCCCATGTTTATGACCTAAACCTGAACGTGGCAGAATCAGTCCCGCAAAGTTAGGATCTTCGATATAAATGGCTAAACCAGTTTTGACCAATACAGTTTGACCTGGTTCGATCACGATGGTTTCATCTACACATGCACGCAGGTCCAGTCCTGCAGAGCCAGTTGTTGCATAAGTTGGCATTGGCCATTCATTGCCAAGGCGTGAGTCAAGGACTTTCACCTGTACTTTCATTATTTCTTTCCTATTGAAAAATATTGATTTAGAAATTGCTTAAATCTTAACGCTTAATTAAAGCGCGTAAATTTTCTAGATATTGTTGGGCTTGCTGTTTTGGATCGATATTGCCAGCCAGCTTTTTCTTACGGCCGAGCCATTCCAGTTCATCCTCTGGCAACTCATCCAAGAAACGGCTTGGGGTCATCTGTTTCATCTGACCACCCGCCTTACGCTGTTCGGCCAAAGTAATGGTTAAACCTTGACGGGCACGGGTAATGCCTACATACATCAGACGGCGTTCTTCCTCAACAGTATCGGCAGCAATCGAATTTTTATGCGGCAGAATTTCCTCTTCCAGCCCAATCAGATATACATAAGGGAACTCCAGACCTTTGGACGCATGCAGAGTCAGCAGGTTGACCTTGTCTGTATCTTCCTCTTCCTGCTGCTGTTCCAGCATGTCTAACAACACCATCTTACGAATCACGCTTTCGATGTTCTTTTCATCGACATCTTCGGCACGGTTAATCAGACTCTGGATACTGCTATATAGCACTTCAATATTATCCAGCTTGGTTTTTTCCTGTGCCGGGGTGGCTGCTGATTCCTTGATATAGTCAATATAACCGGCTTCCACCATCATCTGGCGGATAATCGGCACCGGCTCGTCATCATCTAGCAGGTTGCGGGTAAAGATATTAATAAAGTCAGCAAACTCAGCCAACTGTGTTGTCGCTTTCTTCGGAATCGCCATGGTCAGGCGCTGATCCCCTGCTGCAGCCAGCAGTGACAAATTATTTTCCTGGGCAAACAAACCCAATTTTTCCAGCGTCACCGGACCAATCGCGCGTTTCGGTGTGTTGATAATGCGTAGAAAAGCACTGTCATCTTCCGGATTAATGATCAGGCGAAGATAACTCATAATATCCTTGATTTCCGCACGGGCGAAGAAGGACTGCCCACCAGAAAGCTTATAAGGAATCTGCATCTGACGCAGCTGGGTTTCCAGAATACGTGCCTGGAAATTCCCGCGATACAATATCGCGTAATCTTTCCAGTTTTTACCATTCATCAGCTTGTGTGTGATCAGGTCTTTGACCACACGTTCTGCTTCATCGTCATCATTGCGGCAGGTAATCACCCGAATGACTTCACCATGGCCTTTATCCGACCAGAGTTTTTTATCGAAAATATGCGGGTTATTGCCAATCACTGTATTGGCCGCTTTCAGAATCCGGCTAGTGGAGCGATAGTTCTGCTCCAGCTTGATCACTTTCAGGTTTGGGAAGTCCTGTTGCAGCAAGGCCATATTTTCGGGCTTAGCCCCACGCCAGGCATAAATCGACTGGTCATCATCCCCTACTGCTGTGAACTGCCCCATCACGCCCACTAGCAGTTTCACCAGAATATATTGTGCGGTGTTGGTATCCTGATATTCATCCACCAGCAGATAACGTACCCGATTCTGCCATTTATCACGGACTTCCGCATTTTCCTGTAGTAACCGCGTCGGCATCACAATCAAGTCATCAAAATCGACAGCGTTATAGGCACGCAGGTTACGTTCATACAGTTGATATAAATGCGCAAACTGAACATCTTCCGGCGTTTCACAAGTGGTATGTGCTTGTTCCGGTGGAATCAAGTCGTTCTTCCAGTCAGAAATCATCTTCATCGCTTTAGCAATGAGTTCCTTACTTTCTGCACCGGACAGGTTATCACGGTGCATCAGGTCCATCAGAATACGTTTGCAATCATCTGCATCCAGAATCGAGAAGTTGGCTTTCAGGGGCGTGTGTTTCAACTCGAGACGCAATAAATTTAAGCCAAAGGTATGGAAGGTCGAGACTGACAGACCTTTCGCTTCTTCACGTGACAACAGTTTGGTTACACGCTCTTTCATTTCACGTGCAGCTTTGTTGGTAAAGGTCATGGCGGTAATACGGTGTGCCGGAATGCCACAATGCTTGACCAGATAAGCGATTTTTCTTGTGATTACGGAAGTCTTACCTGAACCTGCCCCCGCAAGTACTAACAAGGGTCCTTGAGTGTATTTCATGGCTTCAAGTTGCTTGTCATTTAACTGACTGGCGAGTGACATAGTGCTTCCTCTTCTAGATTCGGCTCCGATTATAGTCATCTGCGAGCAACTTGCCTAATTGAAAATTCATTTTCCTGAGTCAAATTTCCAACATAAAAAAACCACCCGAAGGTGGCTTTTTTACAAGTCAGATCTTACTGAACTTGATATACCGCGATTTCAACACGACGGTTTTGTTCGCGGCCCGCAGCTGTTGAGTTGTCAGCGATTGGGTTCGCAGAACCTAAACCTTGAGCGTTGATACGTGAAGTTGAAATACCTTTAGACGCTAAGTAGCTCGCAACAGACTGAGCACGCGCTTGAGACAATGGCAGGTTGATTGAATCATTACCAGTACTGTCTGTATAACCAGTTACTACGATACCGCTCTTGTTGTCTTCAGTTAATACTTGAGCAACTTTGTTCAAAGTATCATAGAAGTTTGGTTTGATATTTGACTTGTTAGTGTCAAATGTAATGCTACCTGGCATTACCAGATTCACTGAACCATCTGGATTACGGTTTACGTCGATACCGCTACCCGCTGTTGCTTGACGAAGTTTTTTCTCTTTATTGTCAAGGTAAGCACCCGCTGCTGCACCTACAACTGCACCGATTGCAGCAGCACGGTTGTTTTGAGCGCTAGTGTTGGCATTGCCTTTAGAAATACCATAACCTGCTGCAGCACCGATCACTGTGCCCAGTGCAGCTTTATCGTATTCGAAGCCACCAATGTTGTTACCTGTAGTTTGACAACCTGTAAGTGCTACCGCCCCTGCTACAGCTGCTGAAATTAACAATGCACGCATTGCATGCCTCCTTAACTTGTTTTGTTGTATTTGAAGAATAATGGTCGATATTTCAATCAACAACCATATTTGCTTTGTTAATCATAAATTGTTTCGTAATTATTTGTAATGTTTATGTGTAACTAAAACAGTTAAATTCATCACAATTTCTCCACAGTTCTCATTCTGGACTTTTCTAATCGCCTCTCAGAACGTATATTGTTAAAAATATGACAAATTTTAAACGATTACCCTCTTAGGACAGATTTATATGTCGTCTGAAAGTAAAAAACAACCGCTTTTAAAAAAAATTGCTCGTGGCCTCACTGTAAGCTCAGTTATGACAGGAAGTACTTTCTTTCATGGGCCTCCAGTACTTGCTTTAGGTCTAACCAAGTTAGTGAAAAAGTCACCTAAAATTGACGAAACCAATATCAAGATCACTAACAGCTGGCTGAGCGTCAATAACTGGCTGATTGACACCATGCTGAAAAATACCAAGTGGACCATTACCGTTGATGAATCACTCGACCTAAGCATGCAAGGTCGTTACCTGATGACCTGTAACCATCAAAGCTGGGTTGATACCACAGTGAATCAGTATTTTGGTCTGACTCGTATGCCACTCACCCGTTTCTTTACCAAATGGGAGCTGATCTTTATTCCGTTCGTGGGACAGGCGTTTAAGATTCTGGGCTTTCCGATGATGAAACGCCATACCAAAGAACAGATTGCCAAGAATCCAGCACTGAAAGATCGCGACATGGATGAAGCACGTAAGTCATGTCAGCAGTTATTGAGTCAGCCATTTACCCTGCTCAACTATCTGGAAGGCACCCGCTTTACCCAAGAAAAGCATGACCAGCAACAATCTCCATATAAAAACCTGCTGAAACCAAAAGCCGGTGGTCTGGCGCTAGCCTTGAATATTCTGGGTGACCGCATCGATGCCTTTGTAGATATGACCATTGTCTATCCAGACGGCGTACCGGGCTATGGTGAATTCTGGTTAGGCGAAGTGCCAAGAATTGCGGTAGATTTAAGAAAGATTGAAATTCCAGACTGGGTACTGGGCGGTAATTATGAGGATGATCCTGAATACCGTGAACGTTTCCAGCAATGGGTACATCAATTATGGACTGAGAAAGACCAGCTGATTGAAAAAATGAAGCAGGATCTGGCTCAGGCAGCCTGACCTGATTTTTTGAGATGTGATGAAGCCGAACTCCCCAAAAACCAGCTCTACAGCCTTCAGCTTTTTCCGCGAAGGCACTTGGGGCTGGAAGGTCGCGCTGGCCTACGACATTTTCATGATGGTGCTGATCATCATCAACCTGTTCTGTCTAAGTGCCAATGCCATTTTGCTTAGCGACTTCGGACAATGGCTGTTCGACTTCATTCGTCTGCCCGAAATTCTACATTTCTATAAGGCTGAACTGCGCCCTTGGGTGATCATTACCGAAGGCTGGTTTACCACTTTTTTAATTGGCGAACTGCTAGCGCGCTGGCTGATTGCTATCGTACTACGTCATCATGTGCGCTGGTGGTTCTTCCCTTTCGTACATTGGTATGAAATTCTCGCGATTATTCCACAGCTACGTTTCCTGCGTCTGCTACGTGCTGTCGCGATTGGCTATAACCTGCATAGCCATGGTTTCAAGGTCATTCCTAACAGCTGGTACAAACGTGCAAATTTCTATTACAACCTGGTGATGGAAGAGCTTTCCAGCCGTATCGTGATTACCGTGCTGGATGGCATTAAACGAGAACTGACCACCAGTACCACCCATCGTCAGATGATTGATGATCTGGTTGAGCATCACCGCCAGCTGTTTGCCACTGCCCTTGCGGATATTTTGCAGGAAAGTCTGGGCAAGGAATTACAAGCCCAACGTTCCATGATTGCCAAGAATGTCGGTCAGGTGGTGAATCAGGCCATTGAAGATACGCCCGAACTGACCCAACTGTTACGTCTGATCCCCATTGTTGGCAGCCGCATCGAACAGCAGATTCAGAGTATCGGTCAGCGTCTGGGTGAAAATATTACCCAAGGACTGATCGATCCGTTTACCCACACCAATTACAGCAAGGATAATCCAACCTATGCCATGATTGCCGAGAAGATCAGCCAAATCGAGATTGAACAAAATCCACACATTGACAAACTGGTCGAGTCGGCTGTTTTTGAAACACTTGAAGCCATTCGCGAACAGGTCAAAATCAAGCAGTGGCAACAAATTCTAGAAGAAAATGAGAAAAATCAGCGATCAACCTATCAATAATCCGGCAGGAATAATGCTATTCTTTTTAAGGGAATTTGATCGCATAAAAAAATAACTTGGATCGCTAGAGAATTAACGAAATTTGTTCTAGGATTTGCACTATTTACAACATTGCTTCGACATAAAATTTTACAGGTCAGAAGTATTAAGGAAGAACTATGGCTGATATACGGATTAAGGGCAGAATGGTCAATGCGATTCGCATTAGCCTTGATACAAATGATCATGATGCGATCCGCCAGCAATTAGCACCAAAATTACAAGCTGCATTTCCGCCAGGTATGCTGGTGGTGATTGAAAGTTCAGTCGAGCAGGAACTGATTGCCCTGATTCAATTGCTGATTAGCCTGGATGTACAACCGATGGCGGTGACTGAAGGTCCACTGGCTGAACAGGCACGTGCCATCCAGTTCCCGGTATTACCGCCAGACCGTCAGTTGCAGGAAATCAAAGCCAGCAAAGAACAGGTCATCGAAATCAAACCTGAAATCAAGGCTGACGCTAGTCAAGAGGCTGCTGTAGTGGCGCCAGTGATTGCGCATGTGACGTCTTACCATGATGAAATTCTGCGTACCGGTCAATGTATCGTGCAGGATCATGGTGACATTATTATCAATGCTGGCATGAACAGTGGCTCGGAAGTGATCGCATCAGGCAATATTCATATTTATGGCAGTGCACGTGGTCGTGTGATTGCGGGTGCAGGTGGCAATACCGCTGCCCGCATTTTCTGTCATGCGCTGGAAGCAGAACTGATTTCGATTGCAGGTACCTATTGCGTCGCAGATGACATCCCACCAAATGTGGTGAAAAAGCCTGTGCATATTTATTTGAATGATCAACAAGAGCTTGTATTTGAAGCTCTACAATTTTAATGTATAAATAAACACCAAAACCCCTATATCAATTAGGGGATTTAAACCATAACAGGAGTGGATTCGGTGGCGAAAATTGTTGTCGTAACGTCAGGCAAAGGTGGTGTAGGTAAAACTACGACGAGTGCATCTTTTGCAACAGGTTTAGCCCTACGTGGCCACAAAACTGTTGTGATCGACTTTGATGTGGGTTTGCGTAACCTTGACCTAATTATGGGTTGTGAACGCCGCGTAGTTTATGATTTTGTGAATGTTCTGAATAACGAAGCACGATTACAACAAGCGCTTATTCGCGATAAAGATATTGAAAACTTATATATTTTGCCTGCTTCACAAACACGTGATAAAGATGCCCTGACTGATGAAGGCGTTGCGCGTGTAATGGATGAATTGTCGCAGGAATTTGATTACATTATTTGTGACTCTCCAGCGGGGATTGAACGTGGTGCCATCATGGCGATGTACCATGCCGATGAAGCCATCATTGTGACCAACCCTGAAATTTCATCCGTACGTGACTCTGACCGTATTATTGGTATGCTCGACAGCAAAACCAAGAAAGTGGAACAAGGTGAAGGCCGTATCCGTAAGCACCTGTGTATCACACGTTTCAATCCTGAACGTGCTGACAAGCAAGAAATGCTGACCATCGACGACATCTCTAAAGACATTTTACGTGTCCCAACTTTAGGCGTGATTCCAGAATGCCCTAGCGTTCTGCAAGCATCAAACGAAGGTAAACCGGTCATTCATTTTACTGCATCTGCTGCAGGCCAGGCTTATGATGACCTAGTGGCACGTTTCCTCGGTGAAGAACGTCCTTACCGTAATCTTGAAGTGAAACCGAAGGGCTGGTTAGCTCGTCTATTTGGAGCATAAGGATGGCAGGATTCTGGAGCAAGATTTTTGGTAACGAAGACAAACCATCAAGCGCGCAAACTGCGAAAGATCGCTTAAAGGTCATCGTAGCATCTGAGCAAGGTTTGGGACGTCGTCTGAGCCAAGATAAAATTGACATGATGAAAAAAGAAATCATGCAGGTGGTGAGTCGCTACGTGCGTGGTGTGGATGAACAACACATTCAAATGCAGGTGCGTTCTGAAGCAAACATTGAAATGCTTGAGATGAATATCAATTTACCTGAAGAACGATAATTTGATTTTTGATTAGTCAAGAATCTAGATTCAAGGCAGAATATGAGACTAGCTGAATGAAGTTATTTTATTAAATTCAGCCCACTTGAAGCAGAGCTTCAAGTCTTGCGACTAGGCAAAGCAGTGCTTTGCTAATCTAGTCTCATATTTTGCCTTTTTCATATCGAAAATTATATCAAGGAGTTTGTGATGGCATTGTCTCAACCGGCAACGTTTAACGAAGAATGGTCAGATGAGCGTGTATTTGCCTATCTCAATCAATTACCTCCTGCAGGCGTAAACGCGGATTTTCATGTGCTATATCATGCATATAAACACATGCGTCCATATGACTATGAACGTCTGTTGACTAAATTCGTTGCTGATGGTCGTGATATCAATGCCACCAATCCTGAAGGCGAGCGTATTCATGACGTGATTGCCAAATTCCCACGTCACAGTGCTGAATTCCTGGAAGTTCTTGCAAAATTTGCTTAAGACTTTCTAGGTCACACAAAAAAGCCTGCTTGATGCAGGCTTTTTTTATTGCTTGGAGATTCTGGTATTAAACCAAAATCTCACGTTTACCGTTCGCTCCCATCGAGCTCACAATACCATTTTCTTCCATCTGGTCAATGATCCGTGCCGCACGGTTATAACCCAGACTAAATTTACGCTGTAGCGATGAAGTGGATGCCTTACGGGTTTCCAGCACGAAGGATACACACTGGTCATACAGCGGGTCACGATCTGAACCACCGTCTCCGCCATCTTCAAAGCCCCGGCTACTTGGTTCTTCATCAAATGGGGTCAGGATTTCATCCACATAATTCGGTGCACCACGTTCACGCCATGCATCACAAATCCGGTTGACTTCATCATCGGCAATAAAGGCACCATGTACACGTTCCGGCTCGATCTTGCCAGGGCCAAGGAACAGCATGTCACCATGGCCGAGCAGGTCTTCTGCACCACCTGCATCCAGAATGGTACGTGAGTCAATTTTCGAGTTGACACGCAGTGCCACACGGGTCGGGATGTTGGCTTTAATCAGACCGGTAATCACATCCACCGAAGGACGTTGGGTTGCCAGCAACAAGTGAATACCGGCAGCACGGGATTTCTGTGCCAGACGGGTAATCATCTCTTCCGCTTTTTTACCCACCTGCATGATCATGTCCGCAAACTCGTCGGCAACAATCACAATAGAAGGAAGTGGAGTCAAACGAGGAGCACGTTCCCCTGCCACAGATTCGCTGGCTTTCCAGGTTGGATCAAACAGGTCTTCGCCATTGGCTAAAGCTTCTTCCACCTTACGGTTATAGTCACTTAGCTTACGGATTTTCAGGAAAGACATCAGCTTGTAACGGCGTTCCATTTCATTAACACACCAGTTCAATGCGCTGACCGCATCTTTCATGTCAGTGACTACAGGCGTCAACAGGTGCGGAATATCGTTATAGTTGGCCAGTTCCAGCTGTTTTGGGTCAATCAGAATGAGTCGTAATTGATCTGGTGTATATTTCAGCAGCATCGACAAGATCATCGAGTTCACTGCAACAGATTTACCCGAACCTGTGGTACCGGCAACCAACATATGCGGTGCTTTACCGAGCTCAGTAATCACCGGATTACCAGAAATGTCTTTACCCATGGCCATCGACAGAATGCCATTCGGATCTTCAAATTTGGGCGTTTTGACCAGTTCAATCAGGCGTACCATTTCACGGGTACTGTTTGGCACTTCAATCCCAATATATGGCTTGCCCGGAATGACTTCCACCACACGCACCGATGCCATCGACATCGAACGTGCCAAGTCGCGGGAAATATTGGTCACCTTAGAAGCTTTCACACCCGGTGCCAGATCCAGTTCAAAACGGGTCACGACTGGACCAGGCTGAGCTTCGACTACTTTCGCCTTAACATTGAATTCCTGCAGCTTGATTTCCAGCAATTCAGACAGACGGGATAGCTGCTCTTCTGTAAAATTAACCTTCTTGTTTGGATCAACTTCATCTAACAGTTCCAAACCTGGCAAGGGCGGCAGATCTTTACGGCGTTCTGCCACCATCATGGCACGCGATAATGGACGCCCCATAGAATCCGTCAATGGGGCATCAAAGTCGAAATCATCTTCATCCTGAGGCGCGCCTGCAGTTTCCTGCCAGGCTTCAATAAATTCTTCTTTGGATAAAGGAACTTTAACTGCATCAGAATTTTGCTGTTCAGCAACAGTTGGATTTACAGCTTTAGGCACATCAATACCTTGGTGCTGAATTGGTGCTTTTACAAAAGCAGAAGACTGGGCATAGCTGGATGCTCGTACTGGCTGTGCTGGTTCAATCTCTTCAACCAGCAAATCATCCAGATCATCAAAGTCAGTTTCCAGTGCATTGCGTACCGATGGAGCATGAGGTACTGCGTTGCTCACCCCTGTTACTACAGCAGCACTTGCTGCCGCCGCAGTTGCAGGCAGGTCTTCAACAATTCTTAAAGTTGGCTGTTCAGTAGCTGTAGGGGTAGTAAATGGCGTATGCACATCCGTCGCAGTTTTGCCTGCTGGTACGGCTGCCAGTAACTCATCAAAAATTTCATCATCATCCCAGTCCAAGCCTTTTTTAGCTGTTGTCATTGGAACTGAAGTTTCAGCTTTTAAATGTGCCTTAATATCTTCAATTGGGGCTACAAGTGTTGAAGTAACTGGTTCAGAATGAGTTGATGTTGATACTGGCTGATTTTCTTCTGCCGCCTTCAGCAATGCATCAATATCCTGCTTATGACGCTGATCTTCATCAGAGTTCAAAGCACGCCAGACTTCACCGGTAGTAATAATTCGGTTTGAATCCTGCACCAGACGATGGGCTTTTTCCAGCGTCTTTTCAAATTCTTCATCTTCAGGACTCAGTTCAGGCTCTACATGTTGCTTCTGCTGTGCTTCCAGTTCACGGTCGGCAATATCATCAAACAGACGTTCTGCGATATGGTCATGCACCACAGGATCAATCGCGACGGGTTCATGTTCTGGTACAGGAATCACTGGTGTAGGCACAGCCTTTTTCAGAGCTACCACATCTTTCTTCGCTGCCAGCATGGAACGATCAAAGTCACTCTCCCCTTCCGGTACATTACGATAGAATAGATCCTGCAAATAAGCCGGAGCTGCTTTGAGGCTGCTCCAGGTCTTGTTCCATTTCACCCCAAATGCCAATGTAAATAGTAGGAACCATAGTGCAATCAGGAATACCGCTGCACCATAAATTGTAAGCAGCTGTTCCAGGCTCTGGCCCAGCTCATAACCGATGATGCCACCTGAAGAATTATCTAAAGTATCTGCTGGCACTTCCCAGAACAGGAACATCAATGCAGAAGTGGTCAATAACAGGAAGAATTGCGCCGCATAGCGGAAAGGACGGTTCAGGAAGCTGCGTGGCCACCACACCTGGATCGCTTCAATAAACAGATACAGTGGAATCAGCAAACTCGCCCAGCCCAGAAAACCAAACAGTAGGTCTGAGATCCACGCCCCTGCAACACCACTGGCATTGGACACAGTCTGGGTATCACTGGAAATGTGCATCCAGCCTGGATCAAATGGCGTATAGGTTACTGTTGCAAGAAACAGATAAATCCCAAATGAGACTAAAAATAATGTCATTACTAAGCGCTGTGCATAAGCACTCGACACCGTTGTCATATACTGTCCTGTAGCGAATTCTTCATGAATGTTCTTTTGCTATTATGATTCAAAAAAACGACGCAATAAAATGCTTATTATGCACCTGTTACACGAAAAAAGATGCAGTATTGTGCAACTGTGCAGCGTCCTTGTTGTCTATCGTCTCTATATAGCTCAAATCGATTTGAATGATCAATAATATCGACTTTAATCTCACACCACTGTTATACAGTTTCCCGTATAATTCAATAAATTTCTAAATACAAAAAGGATGTCCCGATGAGCGCACGTCACTCTCGACTGATTATTTTAGGTTCCGGCCCTGCTGGTTACAGTGCGGCTGTTTATGCAGCACGTGCAAACTTAAAACCAACCCTTATTGCAGGTTTACAGCTTGGTGGTCAGCTCACTACCACAACTGAAGTAGATAACTGGCCAGGTGACCCTGAAGGTCTGACTGGTCCTGTCCTGATGGAGCGTATGCAGGCACATGCGGAACGTTTCGGTACTGAAATCGTCTATGACCACATCAATGAAGTGAACCTGAATGTCCGCCCTTTCGTATTGAAAGGTGATATGGAAGAGTTCACTTGTGATGCACTGATCATTGCGACAGGTGCAACTGCACAATACCTCGGGCTGGAATCTGAAGCTGCATTCATGGGCCAAGGCGTGAGTGCTTGTGCGACTTGTGACGGTTTCTTCTATAAAGGCCAGAAAGTCATGGTTGTGGGTGGTGGTAACACTGCGGTTGAAGAAGCCCTGTACCTATCTAATATTGCTTCTCACGTGACTCTGGTTCACCGTCGCGACTCTTTACGTTCTGAAAAAATCCTTCAAGATCATCTGTTTGAAAAAGAGAAAGAAGGCAAAATTAGCATCATCTGGAATCATCAGGTGGATGAAGTCCTGGGTAATCCACAAGCGGGTGTGACTTCAGTCCGTCTGAAATCAACCCAAGATGAGTCTACTCAAGAAGTTGAAGTCTCTGGTCTATTCATTGCGATTGGTCACAAGCCAAATACCACTATGTTCGAAGGTCAATTAGAGCTTCGTGATGGTTATATCCAGGTACAAAGCGGTACTGCGGGTAATGCGACTCAAACTTCACTTCCTGGCGTATTTGCTGCGGGTGATGTGGCAGACAGCGTTTACCGTCAGGCGATTACTTCTGCAGGTTCAGGCTGTATGGCGGCGCTGGATGCAGAAAAATATCTGGATGCACTGGGTAAATAAGACCAAGCAGCCAAAAAAAAGCCGTCCATCTTGGGCGGTTTTTTTATGTATGATAATCCAAGATGATTTTCCACTTGGGTTCTTGTATGCAGCCTCTTCCTCCTTCACAGTACATTTTCCCCAATCCTGTCGAAGCAGATCCTGAAGGTCAGGGCCTGATTTGTATTGGGGCCGACCTTGAACCATCTACATTATATGAAGCCTATACCCATGGCCTGTTTCCATGGTTTTCAGAAAATGATCCAATCTGCTGGTGGAGCCCGGAACCGCGCTGCATTATCCGGCCTCACGAATACCACCCCAGCAAATCCCTGATTCGCAATATGAAAAAGTATGATTATCAAATTACTGTGAATCATGCTTTTGAGAGAGTGATCCGCTCTTGTTCCCTGCCACGTGTTTATGCTGATGACACCTGGATTACTGAGGATATTATTGAAGGATACTGTAACCTATTTGATGCCGGCTATGGCTATAGCATTGAAGTTTGGGAAGAAAACCAGGTGGTAGGTGGACTGTATGGTGTGACCATTGGCAAAGGCTGTTTTGGCGAATCTATGTTTAGTACCCGTACTGATGTCTCCAAAATGGCATTTTATACCTTGATGTTGATTGGACAGGAAAATCAGCTGCCCTGGATCGATTGTCAACTCGTTAATGATCATTTACTTAGCCTTGGAGCTAGTACAATTTCTCGCCAGGCGTATCTTAATTCGTTACAAGATGTGATAAATCAGCCGTCTATCAATTGGCAAAAATATCAGGAGGGTGTATTTTCAAGTAAAACAATAGCGATAAACGCGCAATTAGATGAATGAAAATAACAGAGGGAATTTGCTATGAACTCTTATCACCCAAAGTCCCTGCTGAACGATTTACAGTACTATATCACCCCGCCACACGACTGCAGTTATCTGCCGAACAAATCTGCGCGTATGGTGTTTTTAGATCCTTCGCATCGTATTGATGTCGTCACCCTTTCTGAATTATCCCGTACCGGCTTCCGCCGTAGTGGTGATTTCGTTTATCGCCCTGAATGCCACCTTTGCCGTCAGTGTCTGTCCTGCCGTGTGCCTGTACATGAATTTTCCATGAACAGCTCCCAGAAAAAAGCATGGAAACGGAACCAAGACTTGACCGTTAGAATTACCGCCCCAGAAGACGCCACTAATACCCACTATGCGTTGTATGAACGCTACATCAATGAACGTCATGCCGATGGTGACATGTATCCACCAAGCCGGGATCAGTTCGAAAAATTCCTGCTGCAAAGCTGTACCAACAGCTTCTTCCTGGAATTATGGCAAGATGGCCAGCTGATTAGCGTTTCTACCTGTGACTTGCTTGATGATGGTATTTCTGCAGTCTATACCTTTTTTGATCCAGACATGAACCGTCGCTCACTCGGTGTATTTGCAATCCTGAAACAGATTGAACATGCTAAAAGCTTAAGCCTACCATTTATTTATCTGGGCTATTGGGTACCGCATTCCAACAAGATGAATTATAAATCCCAGTACCTACCGCTGGAACTACTGATTGATGGGCAATGGCGTCGCCTGAATCGTATGTTGAATGCCGAGGAGATCGAACACCTGGGAAACTCCTTGATGACGACCCTACCCTCCGGATGGAATAATTCAATTATCAAGTAACGTCATCAGGCGAGAAATCTCTTGTTATTTAAATAGGCTGGCAAAATCGTCTGTGCAGGCTTTCACCATGATAATCGCATGCTCACGGCTGCCATCCGGATTTGGATAATAGTTCTTGCGCAAATCAATCTGGTGAAAGCCAACTTTCTCATACAGCTTGATCGCAGGCGTATTGCTTACCCTGACTTCCAGAAAAATCTGTACCGGATTATTTTTCAGTAACTGGATGGATTCTTCCAACAACTGATAGCCCAAGCCCCTACCCTGCTGGCTCGGATCAATCGCCATTAAGAGCAAATTGGCTTCATCAAGCACCGGCTGCAGAATACAAAAACCAACGACTTTTTCATCCTGCTCGATTACCGTGCTTTGATACGTAGTCACCGCTTCAGCAAATTGATTTTTCGTCCATGGATGGGATTGTACTTTTTGTTCAATGTGACTGACGGCTTCAACATCAGAAGTTTGCATCAAACGAATCATGTTCGTTCATCTATCAATAAAAATCTCCTGCGCATTATAGAAACTTTGTGCTGAAAATCGAGTAAAAAAAAGAGCGATTTCAATCGCTCTTTATGACTTGTCGAATTACAGACCAAGTTTGGCTTTCCAGTTCGCCAGCAAACGACGTGTATCATGGTCATTCGGATGAAAGCCTGGCTTGAAGTACATCGCCATTTCACGTCCCATACCGGTAATGATGCCTTTGGAAGGACTATAACCGTAGTGGTAAATATCTTTCAGTGCTTCGAAATTCAGCTGTCTGTCTTCTTTCAGCAAACGCAGCACAAAGTAAGTTTGCACAAAGAATAAAGTGACCATGGCAATCACCAGCGAACTGGTACGCAACGCATAGGATTTCAGGCCTTTACCAAAGACACTTTCAAACACATCATAAGCTACCGCTTTATGCTCATTTTCTTCAATCGCATGCCAGAGCCACATGGTTTTCATCGTGTCATCTTTCATCAGTTCTTGAATATGACTATTGGTCAGTAGCTGAGAAGCAATGGTCGCAGTGAAATGTTCCAGTGCTGTAGTAGCCGTCAAGTCCACCATTTCCTGAGTAATACCCACAGGCTGGGCTACTTTAGCGATAAATTTACGTGTAGTTTGAATCACTTTATCGGTATAACGATCTAGGGTATCGACATCATGACCGTATTTCTGCGCTGATGCATTAAAGCCAACATGTTCCTGAGTATGCATGGCTTCTTGACCAATAAAGGCAGAGATTTCTTTCTGTAGCGCTTCGTTGTCTTTCAGCTTTGGATGATTGCGTACCGCACGCACGCTGTCGATAAAGAATTTTTCACCTGCAGGAAACAATGCAGACAATGCTGTCATAAAATGAGTCAGCCCCGCTGATCCATTCATCCAGTATTCCGGAACCTGATCAAAATTAAAGTTCATACGACGAACCGGGAAACTTGCACCGGCACGGTTAGTAATTTTTACTTCAGCATTCATGTAACGCCTCCCGCAGATCTTCTCGACCTGGCCCTATTTTTCTATTCTCTGATTGTTATATTACTTACATATCTGTTTGACATCATTGCAGTTAAGGTCAGTGAAATATCACTTAAGGACAGCTTTTTATTTTTGTTCAACAATTCATTTTTACTTTAATTAGGCATAAAAAAAGCGCCCCAGAGGGACGCTTTTTTCACAATTCAGTGATTAAGCAGTAACGCGAGATACTACACCAGCACCAACTGTACGACCACCTTCACGGATCGCAAAACGCAGACCTGCGTCCATTGCGATTGGGTGGATCAGTTCTACTGACATTTCAACGTTGTCACCTGGCATTACCATTTCAACGCCTTCTTTCAACTGGATCGCACCAGTTACGTCAGTTGTACGGAAGTAGAACTGTGGACGGTAACCATTCAGGAATGGAGTGTGACGACCACCTTCGTCTTTAGACAGTACGTATACTTCTGCATCGAATTTAGTATGCGGTTTGATTGTACCTGGTTTAGCAAGTACTTGACCACGTTGTACTTCTTCACGTTTAGTACCACGAAGCAAGATACCACAGTTCTCACCAGCACGGCCTTCGTCAAGAAGTTTACGGAACATTTCAACGCCAGTAACAGTTGTTTTCGCTGTATCTTTGATACCAACGATTTCAACTTCTTCACCAACACGGATTACACCAGTTTCTACACGGCCAGTTACTACTGTACCACGACCAGAAATTGAGAATACGTCTTCGATTGGCATCAAGAATGGTTGGTCGATTGCACGTTCTGGCTCTGGGATGTAAGAGTCAAGCGCTTCAACAAGAGCAACTACTGAGTCTTCACCATATTGACCAGCTTCACCGTTCAGTGCAGCAAGAGCTGAACCACGGATTACTGGAGTGTCGTCACCTGGGAAGTCGTAAGTAGAAAGAAGTTCACGAACTTCCATTTCAACCAGCTCAAGAAGCTCTTCGTCGTCTACAAGGTCACATTTGTTCAGGTAAACAACGATGTAAGGTACACCTACCTGACGAGAAAGCAGGATGTGTTCACGAGTTTGTGGCATTGGACCGTCAGTCGCAGCACATACAAGGATCGCACCGTCCATCTGAGCAGCACCAGTGATCATGTTTTTAACATAATCGGCGTGTCCTGGGCAGTCTACGTGAGCGTAGTGACGAGTTGGAGAGTCGTATTCTACGTGAGAAGTGTTAATTGTAATACCACGTGCTTTTTCTTCTGGTGCAGAGTCGATTGCAGCGTAGTCTTTCGCTTCACCACCGAATTTTTTAGCACATACAGTTGCAATCGCAGCTGTTAAAGTTGTTTTACCATGGTCAACGTGACCGATTGTGCCCACGTTAACGTGTGGCTTATTACGTTCGAACTTAGCCTTAGCCATGAGATCTTCCTTTTTGAACTACTCATGCAGGATCACTGCATGAGCACTTGGTTTTAACTATGAATTAGTTGGGCTTATAGTAATCGAAAGATTACTCGTCGTCACCTTTTTTACCGCCAGACTGGAATTTAGCGATGATGCCTTCAGCCACGTTACGTGGAGTTTCAGCATATTTAGCAAATTCCATAGAGTAAGTCGCACGACCTTGAGACATAGAACGCATTTGAGTCGCGTAACCAAACATCTCAGCAAGTGGAACTTCAGCACGGATCGCTTTAGTACCGCCAGGCAAGTCGTCCATACCCTGAACCATACCACGACGACGGTTCAAGTCACCCATGATATCGCCCATGTAGTCTTCTGGAGTTTCTACTTCAACTTTCATGATAGGTTCAAGAAGAACAGGATCTGCTTTCATGAAACCGTCACGGAAGGCATAAGAACCTGCCATTTTGAACGACAATTCGTCAGAGTCGACGTCATGGTAAGAACCGTCAAACAGTGTAGCTTTAACGCCAACGACTGGGTAGCCAGCCAATACACCATTCTTCATACGTTCTTGAATACCTTTATCAACCGCACCGAAGAATTCTTTAGGTACTACACCACCAACAACTTCTTCAGCGAATTCGTATTCTTTACCAGATTCAGGATCAAGCGGTTCTAAACGTACGTATACGTGACCGAATTTACCTTTACCACCTGTTTGACGAACGAATTTACCTTCTTGTTCAACAGTCTTTTTGATTGTTTCACGGTAAGCAACCATTGGTTTACCAATGTTCGCTTCAACGTTGAACTCACGTTTCATACGGTCAACAATAATGTCAAGGTGAAGCTCACCCATACCAGAAATAATTGTTTGACCAGATTCTTCGTCAGTACGTACGCGGAATGAAGGGTCTTCTTTCGCTAAGCGGCCAAGAGCAATAGACATTTTTTCTTGGTCAGCTTTAGTTTTAGGTTCAACCGCAAGCGCAATTACTGGCTCTGGGAATTCCATACGTTCAAGCGTAATGATCGCTTTTTCGTCACACAGTGTATCACCAGTAGTTACGTCTTTAAGACCTACACACGCAGCGATATCACCCGCACGGATTTCTTCAACGTCTTGACGTTCGTTCGCGTGCATTTGCACGATACGGCCGATACGTTCACGTTTAGATTTCACAGGGTTGTAAACTGAGTCACCTTGGTGAAGAACACCAGAGTAAACACGTATGAATGTCAAGTTACCTACGAACTTGTCGTTCATGATTTTGAACGCTAACGCAGAGAACGGAGCATCGTCTGAAGATTCACGAGAAGCTTCAGTTTCAGCTTTGTCGTCAAGGATACCTTTGATCGCTTCAACGTCATCTGGAGCTGGCAGGAATTCAATTACTGCGTCCAACATACGTTGAACACCTTTGTTCTTGAACGCTGAACCACAAAGCATTGGCTGGATTTCACAAGCCAGAGTTTGGGCACGGATACCCGCGATGATGTCTTCTTTAGAAAGATCACCTTCTTCCAGGTATTTGTCCATTAACTCTTCAGATGCTTCAGCAGCCGCTTCAACCAGGTTAGTACGCCATTCGTTAGCAGTATCAACTAGATCAGCAGGGATGTCACCGTAAGTGAATTCCATACCTTGAGAAGCTTCGTCCCAGATGATTGACTTCATTTCGATCAAGTCAATAACACCAGAGAAAGTATCTTCAGCACCCACTGGAATCACAACTGGTACAGGGTGTGCACCAAGACGTGTTTTCATTTGTTCAACAACACGGAAGAAGTTGGCACCAGTACGGTCCATCTTGTTCACGAATGCCAAACGAGGCACTTTATATTTGTTAGCCTGACGCCATACAGTTTCAGACTGAGGTTGTACACCACCTACAGCACAGTAAACCATGCACGCACCGTCAAGAACACGCATAGAACGTTCAACTTCTACTGTGAAGTCTACGTGTCCCGGAGTGTCAATTACGTTGATGCGGTGTTCAGGGAACTGTTTAGACATACCTGACCAGAAACAAGTAGTCGCAGCAGAGGTAATTGTAATACCACGTTCCTGCTCTTGTTCCATCCAGTCCATAGTTGCTGCACCGTCGTGTACTTCACCGATTTTGTGAGATACACCTGTGTAGAACAGGATACGTTCAGATGTCGTTGTTTTACCAGCATCGATATGCGCAGAGATACCAATGTTACGGTAACGAGAAATTGGGGTTTTACGAGCCATGATTTCTAGCATTCCTAAATTTTGTTGTTTAAAACAGGACGCTTTAAGCTGACAAGCAGCTTAAAGCGTTTCGATGACTGATCAGCAACAACTGACTCATCACCCTCCTGAATAGGGGCTGTTTTAACCGCTTAGAAACGGTAGTGAGAGAAGGCTTTGTTGGCTTCAGCCATACGGTGCACATCTTCACGTTTTTTGACCGCTGCGCCTTTACCTTCAGCTGCATCAAGCAACTCGCCAGCAAGACGTAAAGCCATAGTTTTTTCAGAACGCTTAGCAGCAGCTTCTACTAACCAACGCATAGCTAGGGCAGTACGACGGGATGGGCGCACTTCCATAGGTACTTGGTATGTAGCACCACCAACACGGCGTGCTTTTACTTCGACCATAGGACGAACTTTTTCAAGCGTAGCTTCAAAAAATTCAACTGGATCTACTTTAGATTTTTCTTGAACGCGGTCTAAAGCACCGTAAACGATACTTTCAGCAATAGATTTTTTACCATCTTGCATTACGTGGTTCATGAATTTAGCGATTGTTTGGCTGCTGAACTTAGGATCCGGAAGGATTTCACGAGCAGCGACTACGCGACGTCTTGGCATTTTAAAACTACCTATAAATATGACACTTCAGGTTAATCCAGCAGTAGCACAAAGTGTCATGTGCATTCGCTGGCCTTACTACACGTCGCTTGAATTTCACAAAATTAAATGCAGAAATCAGACAAGCGAGACGATAAAGGATTGCAGTTCTAGCGAACTAAGAGCTTAATCTCGAAAGATTATTTCTTAGGACGTTTAGCACCGTATTTAGAACGTGCTTGGTTACGGTCTTTCACCCCAGCACAGTCTAAAGAACCACGAACGGTATGGTAACGTACACCTGGTAAGTCTTTAACACGACCACCACGGATCAGCACAACACTGTGCTCTTGCAGGTTGTGGCCTTCACCACCGATGTAGCTAGAAACTTCGAAACCTGAAGTTAAGCGTACACGGCAAACTTTACGCATTGCTGAGTTAGGTTTTTTAGGTGTAGTTGTGTAAACACGTGTACAAACACCACGACGTTGTGGACAAGCCTTCAACGCAGGAACTTTAGATTTTTCAACTAAAGTCGTACGACCCTTACGGATCAACTGATTTGTTGTTGCCATTTGGCAATTCTCCCGTTAATAAAAAGCCCCAAAAACTACTACTTTTTGAGGGCATGCAATTGTAAGTCAAGATGCAAAATTGGTCAATATGATCAGCTGACGCAAATCCCCATCCTTTGTTACTTACAATTGCCTAGAACTTTCATATTTTTACTGTTTTATTCAGGCTGATCCGTACCTTTTGTAACATCTTTGGTTTTGGCTTTCGCAGCAGCTTTTTTAGGCTTTTGCGAAGCAGTTTCTACCGCTTCAGTTTGTGCTTCAAATGACGTATTTTTCGGAGCAGCTGAAGTAACCTCCGCTTCATCAGTCACATCTCCTTTTAATTCAGCTTCTGCCAAAGTATCTTCGATATCCTCCGGCGCAGGCTCACTTAATGCTGGTTGTTGAACATGCTTTTCTGCAGTCGGTGTGACCAGCTTGTCAGCCAAAGTACTCAGCTTTTCACTGACCTCTTCGTCTTTTTCTTCCTCATCAACTTTCTTGTCGGTCTTTTTCACAATTTTCACTTGGGTGATCTTGTCATTGCCTTCGATCGGAATTTCTTTTTCCAGAATTGGCTCTTCACCCACATGACTATCAACCTTAGCGATATTTTCCAGCAGTTTAGGTGCAGCCTGTTTTAGCAACTCTTTGGATTTTTCATAAGCTTCTAATACAGATGCTGTACTTCCTTTATGCTGCAACAGATATTGACGAGCATTAGAGAACACATCTTGGGCTTTCTGATTAACATCATCTACGAAACGGCGACTATAGACAGCCCCCACCCCTGCTCCAGCCAATGGAGCCAGTTTGCTCAGTTGATCCAGCAAAGACACTTTCGGCACATGATTCATCCATTCCCATTTTGGCTGGCCATCGGCATTGTTCATAAACTTGCGCAGCAGCTCGGTATCATTGCTTGACCCCAGCATCATTTGTAGCTGAGAAATGTCATGTGTTTTTAAAGTCGACGTAAATGCTTTTAATGCCATTAATATCGTTTGCTTTTCTGCAATCAGGCTCAGATCAATCTGGCGGAAGATATGCTGCACGATGTCCTGATCTTCCTGCTTGGTCAGATCAAAACCATAAGAACGGCCGACTTGATAAATGGTACGTAATGCCAAAACTAAAGACGCAGGAATATCAATTGCTGTTCCGATGACACCCGTAGCACCTGACAGCGCTCCCTGTACTGCCGCAATCCATTTATTCTGTTCACCGAATGCCTGGGAAATGCGTTTAGAACGTTCCACATCCTGAGTCAGTTCTTCTAGATCACGTACCCCTGCTTCTTCTAGAACAGCATCTACGGAACTAATATCATTAGTGAACTGATTTAAATGCTCAAAGAAATAGTCAGAAATTCGTGTTCCTAACTTTGGAGAAACGAAATGGGCAACATTATTGACTGTATTAAAATGACGTCCAAAAATCTGACGCGAGATATTCGGTAAATGTTCACGCAACATGTCTTGCGGATCATCGTATTTTTTTGATTCAAATGGGCTCTTGCTGCGTGCTGCACCTTCAATCACCCTATCGACGTTAAAAGACTGCGTCACCTTGGAAACAGAATCCGGCGCAACATGGTTGAGCAACTCTAATCCGGTTGTACTGAACTTTTTCGCCACTCCAAAAGCACCAGAGATGAAGCCATTTGATTGTTTATTATTGGTATTTGCCATTCCTTACCTCAGCATGCACGTGCTTGTATTTTGTATAAAATACTAGGTGCTGCCGGCATTTATCTCAACCTTATTGTGTTTCATTTAGTAATTCATCTGTTGATGATTCACATTCGTTCTGTGCAGCTTACTCGGCATAACATTTGCCATAAGATTTCAAAATTCTTTCTGTTATGATGTTGGTCATTGTGAACATTGGGTCAGCCTCATATTTATCATGGTATCAAAATGGTAGATATCTCCCCTGACCATAGACATGAACTATAAGGATCTGTAGATGAAACGTGTTGTCATCACTGGTATGGGTATCAACTCATGCATCGGAAATACATTGGAAGATGTAACTCATTCTTTACAAAACGGGATTTCAGGCACACGTTTAAATCCAGTCTATGCTGAGATGAACTTTAAGAGTCATGTCAGCGCCGCTGCTGAACAAGATTTTGACAATATCGACCGTCGCCTGAAACGCTTTATGGGCGTATGTGCAATGTATGCCTATAACTCAGCGATCGCTGCAGTTGAACATGCAGGCCTGAAACCTGAAGATCTGGCAGGTAATCCACGTTACGGTATTACTGGTGGTTCAGGTGGTAACTCAACTGCTTCTGTTGCAGAAATGATCAAACTACTGGAAGAAAAAGGCGCGCGTAAAATCGGCCCATTCTTCGTGCCACGTAATATGTCAAACACGATTACCGCCAACGTCGGCGTAGCACTGAAACTACAAGGGATCGCGCATTCGATTACTAGCGCTTGTGCAACATCTGCTGATGCCATTGGTTATGCCTACAACCTGATCCAATTGGGTAAACAGGACCTGATGCTGGCTGGCGGTGGTGAAGAAGATCACTGGTCGCAAAGTCTGCTGTTTGATGCGATGGGTGCACTATGTTCTAAATTCAACGACACCCCAGAATCTGCATCTCGCCCATACTCTGCGGATCGTGATGGTTTCGTGATTGCTGGCGGTGGTGGTTTCGTGGTACTGGAATCACTGGAACACGCACAAGCACGTGGTGCTAACATTCTGGCTGAAATCGTGGCTTATGCAGCGAACTCTGACGGCGCTGACATGGTTGCGCCAAGTGGTGAAGGTGCAACACGCTGTATCCTGATGGCACTGGACGAAGCTAAACAGCACGGTGTTGAATCGATTGATTATGTGAATACTCATGGGACTTCTACTCCTGCTGGTGACGTTACCGAACTAAAAGCGATGGAACGTGCTTTTGGTGAAGGCAAAGTACCTCCACTGAGCTCAACCAAGTCTATGACTGGTCACAGCCTAGGTGCTGCCGGTGTTCAGGAAGCGATCTACTCGATTCTGATGATGCATAATGACTTTATTGCACCAAACATCAACGTGACTGAGCTGGACGAAGGTGCAAAACCATTTGATATCGTGCTTGAAAAACGTGACGCAAAATTGAATACTGTGATGAGTAACAGTTTCGGTTTTGGCGGCGTAAATGCTTGTCTCGTTTTCAAAAAATGGGAAGGCTAAGCCGCCCATTTTAGGGTGACTTGATGGATGCTCCTTCTGATGCTTTCCTTTGGGTAAAAGCATTACATATTATTGCCGTGGTCTGCTGGTTTGCTGCGTTGTTTTACCTGCCACGGCTGTATGTTTACCATGCCATGAGTGAAGATACGGTCAGTCATGAACGCTTCCAGGTCATGGAACGCAAGCTGTATCGCGGTATCATGTGGCCAGCAATGGTCGCAACACTGATTACAGCACACTTTCTAGTGGATTGGGGTGATGCAACGCGTCACTATCATGAAGCCTTATGGTTCTACCTGAAAGTCGGTCTGGTCGGTTTATTAGTGATTTATCACTTGGTATGCGGTTATTACCGCAAAAAGCTGATTGAGAATGCGCATTACAAGTCACACAAGTTCTGGCGCTTCTTTAATGAAATGCCAACTTTAATTTTGTTTGCTGTGGTGATTCTGGTAGTGGTGAAACCTACCTTCTAATTCAGATAGCAAAAATAAAAAAATCCCCGACTGATTGGGGATTTTTTTATATTTACCGCTTAAACTTCAATCTGCAACCTAGCAACTCTTGGCAAGCACAGTACAAGATAGCTTGCTAACAAAACAAGCAAATACAATTGGCTAATGATCCAGCTGTTCAAGGTGATCCATTCTGAGAGCAAATTACCTCACCTAAAAAAGAATAAGACTCGCATTCTCGACCTCGACTATCAACTAAAGCTAGAATAGTTTTGTAGAAGAAGACATTTAAGAACCAAAACTAATAATTTAAAAATGGCACTCGCCATCGTTTACTTGATGATTTATCCCTTTAGCCGTAAAACCTCGCCCTTCAGGGCGGGGATATAAGGCTGCAATCCGCTAGTCCCCCTTGTGGGGATTAGCTAGGATTGCTAATGCGGTGTTTGCTGTTGTTGGATATATTGTTTAATAATCCCAATGGGAGCACCTCCACACGATGCAGCGAAATAACTAGGCGACCACAAAGCATTCCCCCATAATTTGTTTTTAATTTCAGGGTGTTTAGTTCTTAAAATACGACTAGATGCACCTTTTAGGCTGTTAACCAAGCTAGAAATAGCTACTTTTGGTGGATAGTTCACAAGTAAATGAACATGATCATGCTCACCATCAAATTCTACCAACTTAGCTTCAAAGTCTAAGCAAATGCGCTTGAATACTTCATTCATAGTTTCGAGCATAGCTTTGGTAAAAACATCTCTACGATATTTAGCCACAAAGACTAAATGAACGTGCATATTAAAAACACAGTGACGACCTGTTCTAATCTCTTGACTATTATCCATAGACCAAATATATTTTAGTGATGAAGACACTTAAATTACGCATAAAAGACAAACATTGCAAGGTGCTAGACCAATTGGCATCTGAAGTTAATTTTGTCTGGAACTATGTCAATGATTTGTGTTTTAAACACTTGCAAAGAAAACAACAATTCTTTTCAGCTTACGATATTGCTAAATACACGAAAGGTACATCAAAAGAGTGCAATTTGCACAGCCAAACCATACAGGCAGTTGCGGAAGAATTAGTTACTCGAAGAAAGCAATTTAAAAAAGCCAAGCTAAAATGGCGTGTCAGTAACAAAAAAATGCTAGACGTTCTCTCGGTTGGATTCCATTTAAAAAAGTGGCGGTGAAATATGCCGATGGGTATGTCCAATACGGCAAGCATCAATTCAAGCTATGGGACAGTTACGGACTAAGTAAATACAATGTTAAAACAGGCTCGTTTGTCGAGGATAGCCGAGGGCGTTGGTATGTATGTCTTGTGGTTGATTCAATTAAAACAGAGAAAACCACCGCTAAAACCTCAATTGGCATTGATCTAGGACTCAAAGACCTTGCGACTTGCTCAGATGGTGTAAAGTTCAAAGCGCCTAAAATCTATCGTCAATATGAACAAAAACTTGGTATTGCTCAAAGAGCAAGAAATAAAAAACGTGTCAAAGCGATTCATGCCAAGATCAAAAATCTACGTCAAAATATGCTGCATCAATTCAGTCATAAACTGGTGAATGAACATGCAGCCATCTTCGTTGGTAATGTGAATGCCAAAGCATTGGCACAGACAAAATTAGCTAAGTCTGTACTCGATGCAGGTTGGACGACCTTAAGAACCATGCTCAAGTATAAATGCGAGAACGCAGGGGTATGGTATGAAGAAGTCAATGAAGCCTATACCACCCAAACTTGCTCGTGCTGCGGCTCACGCTCCAGTAGTCTGAAAGGTAGAGCAGGACTTGGAATAAGAGAATGGCAGTGTGTGGAGTGCGGTACATTCCACGATAGAGATATAAACTCAGCACTGAATATTCTTGCGCTCGGACATGGGCGTCTCGCAGGAGGAATCTCCGTCCTTTAGGTCGGAGAGGATGTCAATAAAAGATCTTGTTGATATTTTTAAAAAAGTTATTCAGAAATAAATAAGTAAGCGTCCGCTGAATCCCATACCAATTTTTAATTCGATTTAGGTTTCCAGCAGTGTGGCAGTAACTCTTCAATCTGGGTCACTTTATGTGTCGGCAGCCTTTTCAGCACATCACTTAAATAGGCATACGGATCCAAGCCATTCAGCTTTGCTGACTGGATTAACGTCATGATATTTGCCGCTCGCTGTCCACTGCGCAGCGAGCCAGCAAACAGCCAGTTCTTGCGCCCTAAGGCCCAAGGTCGCATTTGATTCTCTACCCAATTATTGCAAATCGGTAGATTGCCATCATCCAAATAGCGGCTTAAGGCTGGCCAACGCTTCAGAGTGTAATTGATCGCCTTGGCGGTGGGAGAACTCGATGGCACCGTCAGATGATGTTGGTTGAGCCATCCATATAGTTGTTGCATCACTGGTTGACTATGCTGTTGTCGGTATTCGCGGCGGTCTTCCGCTGTACCATCGGTCTTTTTCCTGAGCTCTGCTTCTATCGCATACAGTTTCTGAATCAGCACTAATGCCTGTTCAGCGACCTGACTTTTCCCAGTTACATGCAGTTCATGGAATTTACGACGTGCATGGGCCATGCAGCCCACCTCAATGACCTGGCCTGATTTAAAGCGTGCTTTATAACCACTGTAATCATCACAGGCTAGATAACCCTGCCAGCCTTTCAAGAACTCTGCAGCATGCTGGCCTGAACGACTATCCTGAAAGTCATAGATCACCGCCTGAACTGGATTGTACTGTGTAGTGGCATAGGCCCAGACATAACCTTTCTTCGGTTTTTTATCATTCTCACCCATCCGCATGATGGTGACCGGTGTTTCATCTGCATGCAGCACCTGCTGTTGTAGTACCACCTCTTTTAAGGCATTGGCCAGAGGTTCCAGTTCTACACCGCAGCGACCTATCCAGTCAGATAACGTTGATCTAGAAAGCTCGATTCCCGCCCGCTGATAGATCAGACGTTGACGGTACAGCGGTAAATGATCGGCATACTTCGATACCAGCACATGGCTGAGCAGTTCAGGTGAAGCAATGCCTTTATCAATCACATAGGCGGGCATCGCTTGCTGAGTCAGGGTGTCACACTGATCACAGACCCATTTACCACGCACATGCTGTTCCTTATAGAACTGTGCCGGTCTGAAATGCAGTTTTTCACTGACATCTTCGCCGATACGACGTAACTGGCAGCCACAAGCGCATTGGGTTGATGCAGGTTCATGCTCAATACGGATGGTGTGTAGATGATCTGGCAGTGGTCGACGTTTAGGTTTATTGGTTTTGGCTTTCTGTGTCGCTGCATCGGTTTTGTCTGCATTTAGCCGTTCCAGTTCTAGATCAACCGCGGCAATATCTTCTTCAACCGCTTCGTCCCACAGGTGGATTTGTTTGGTCGTTAAGTGTTCATTCTTCTGGGTGAACTTATGCCGTTTAAACAGCGCCAGTTCATGCTCGTATTTTTGAGTGAGAATAGAAAGATGTTGAACTTTGGCATCCAATTGCTGGTTTGATTTTTCTAATTCTTGATTTGATTGTGCCAGAGACTGATGCTGCAGCGCCAACTGCCTGGTGAATTCCAGCAGTTGTTCATGGGTCAGTTGGCTTAAGTCAGACAGCGTATTCATGACCGCAGTATGCCTGAGGTCATGAGAAGAATGAAATAGAACGTTTGGAGAATAGCAGAATGGACCAACCTAGTTTAGAGCATCGTCACCACCTGCTGTCGTCCAATGCGCTGCCAAGGTAAACCCTGGATCAGTGCCTGTAACTGTTCCGGACTGATCGCCATGCTTTCACCCTGGTGAACCTGCGCCCAGTGGAATTTTCCCTGTTCCAGCCGCCGGGCACACAGCCAGATGCCCAGTCCATCATGTACCAGCACTTTCATGCGATGGCCACGTTTATTACAGAACAGGTAAGCACAATGCGGTTTGATGTAGCCAAAGGCTCTCACCACCTGAGCCATGGTCGTATCCATACCTGCACGCATGTCCATGGGCTGAGTAGACAACCAGATTTCATCAATGCGGATCATGTTGCAAGTGCCTTGAGTAATTCTGCCAAGGCAGGTATTTCTGATGTCTGCCATTTTAGCTGAATATCATTATTCGTATGAGGCACGGTGATACACAACGTGATCCTCTCATCAATAGGTTGGCTGATTGCAGCAGTGTAAGGCAAAGCAATAAATGCTGGATTCACATGAGTAGGATCCTGTACGGCACCCTCATGATGGCTGAAGATCCTGATCCAACGACTGACAAGGTTGGCATTAATACTATGTTGCAGTGCGACCGAAGCGATCGAGGTATTAGGATTTTTACAGGCATTGACAATACTGAGTTTGAATTCTTTGCTGTATTTTCTGCGTTTTTAGCAACAGGAGGTGTTGCTGAATATATATCCATGTTCATGGATTAAGTCCCCACTTGTTTTTAGGTGGGAACTAAATTAAGGCTTATAGGATCGCTTGGTAAGGCTGTGTTAGCCGGATGCTTACATAAATAACAGAGACACCCTTCACATTGATGTGGAAGCTTAATACCTTATTTTCTCCTAGCAACAACAAAGCACCCCAAAGGAGCCTTGCTGTGAACTGTTCATCTAGAAGGTTTTTTTAAAAATTCAGAATCAGAAATTATTAATTTGGAATACGCAGTACCTGCCCCGGGAAAATATCATCGGCATTTTTTAATAATGGGCGATTGGCCTGAAAGATTTTATTGTACTGGTTGGCATCCCCATAAAATTCTTTAGAAATTTTAGACAGCGTATCGCCAGATTTCACCGTATAAAATTTGCTTTCTGGTTCAGGATTCGCCACAGTCAGTTGGTCATCAACTTTGGCGACATGATCAATATTACCAACAGCAAGAATGATTTTTTCACGGTCGGCTTGGCTTTGTACCTGCCCTTTCACGGTTGCCAGATCAGTGCTGCCATTATAGGTGACCGATAGACCTGAAATCGGCAAACCTAGCGATTTGATATGACCCAATAACTGATCAGCAATTTGCTGAGCAGATGGTTCTGCAGGCTTCGCTGTGGGCGTTTGTTGTGCCGCGGGTGCTTGCTGCTGTGGCTCTGCAGGTGCGGTGTTTTTCTTGCCAATGCCTTTTACAAAATCAAAAATACCCATGGAAGGCTCCTTATTATTCTCTGGTTTTTCTCTCCCTATTGTTTATAGCGGAATTCATCTACCCCAAAGTTCATCATTGGTAAGCTTCCTGTTAAGGAATGTAAGCTTTCACAACTGCAAAAAATTCAGACACAAAAAAACCACCTTGCGGTGGTTCTTAAGTTCAGCAAAGCTGAAAATCTAGCGATTAACCCAGTTTTTTAGTCACGTAGTCAATTGCAGATTGTACAGTTGTAATTTCGTTAGAATCTTCATCTGGGATAGTGATGTCGAAATCGTTTTCGAAAGACATTACCAATTCAACCAGGTCAAGAGAGTCAGCACCTAAGTCATCCATGAAAGATGCTTCGTTTTTAATCTCTTCGACTTTGATACCAAGTTGTTCTGCAACCGCTTGTTTAACGCGTTGTTCGATATCGCTCACAGGAATTCTCCTCATTGCTTGTGGCGTTTTTAATGCCGTTAGTTTAATTGAATCTATAAAATTTGGAAAGTTTATACTTGAGCCCCTTAGCTCATGTATAAACCACCATTCACATGAATTACAGTACCTGTAATGTAACTTGCCTTATCCGAAGCCAAGAAACTTACGGCATTTGCGATATCCTGTGGCTCGCCGAGACGATTCAGTGCCACTTGATCACTCATTTTTTTACGAATTTCTTCGCTCAACTGTTCGGTCATTTCTGTCGCAATAAAGCCAGGTGCCACAGAGTTTACAGTGATCTGACGGCTACCCATCTCTTTTGCCAGGCTGCGGCTGAATGCTTCGATCCCTGCTTTTGCAGCAGAGTAGTTCGCCTGACCTGGGTTTGCAAAATGCGCCACCACAGAACTGATATTAATGATGCGGCCGAAACGCGCTTTGGTCATGCCTTTCAGCACACGTTTAGACAAACGGTAAACTGCTTTCAGATGGATGTTCAGGATATCGTCCCAGTCATCTTCTGACATACGCAGTAACAGGTTGTCTTTGGTAATACCGGCATTGTTTACCAATACCAAGACTGGGCCATAGTTCTGCTCAATATCAGTTACCAGTGCATCAATGGCTGCGCCGTCACGCACGTCCAGTACTTTGCCCGCACCATTTTCACCAAAGCCAGCTGAGATTTTTTCAGCACCTGCTTCAGAAGTGGCAGTCCCTACCACAAAAAAACCGTCCTGTATCAGTTGTTGTGCAATTGCAGCACCAATGCCGCGGCTTGCACCTGTCACCAAGGCAACTTTACGTTCCTGTGTCATGCAATTTTCCCTTCTGCCACCAATACGGTGTTGAGTGCATCTTCCAGACGGGATTTGGTATCCAGCGGAAGTGCTTTTTCGATGTTTGGTAAACGTTTTGCCATGTTGGCAAGCACATTACCCGGACCGCATTCCACGATATACGCAATGCCTTCGTCTTGAAGGAACTGCAAGGTTTTGGTCCACTGTACAGATTCATAGAGCTGTGCAGTCAAATTTTGACGAAGCTCATTCACATCTGACGCAATTTCTGCGCCCACATTTTGTATTACAGGAATACGTGGCAGCTCAATGGCAGTTTGTTCCAAAGCCTGAGCAAACTGCTCAGCGGCAGGTTTCATCAGTGAACAGTGTGATGGAACAGAAACTGGTAGTGCGATGGCTTTGCCGCCATTCTCTTTTGCCAACGCCATCACAGCTTCAACGCGTTCTTTATTCCCTGCAACAACTACCTGACCTTGAGCATTGTAGTTTGCGGCTTCAACAGAGCCTTCACCTGCTGCAGTCGCCTGAGCACACAGCTCAACCACTTTTGCGTCATCCAGACCAAGGATTGCAGCCATTGCACCGACGCCTTCTGGTACAGCAGTTTGCATCAGCTTACCGCGCAAGTTAACAAGCTTCACAGCATCACTCAAGCTTAAAGCACCAGCAGCCACCAATGCGCTGTATTCTCCTAAAGAGTGACCTGCCAGGTACTTCGGTGCCACACCGCCCAGCTCTAGCCATACACGCCATAATGCGATAGATGCCGTTAATAGTACCGGTTGAGTAAATTCAGTTTGGTTCAGCCCTTCACCACTCTGTGCAATCTGCCAAAGATCGAAGCCAACAGCCTCTGAAGCCTCAGCAAATGTGTCACGCACGCTACTAAACTGCTCTGCCAGTTCAGCGAGCATGCCCGCTTTCTGTGAACCCTGCCCCGGGAATACAAATGCAGTTTTGGTTGCCTGAGCTGCTTGCTCGAGTTGTTTAGCAGACATAATAAAATCCTTTCATTCAAGAGAAATTAATTTTCATCGTACTGATCAAAATTAACAGGTAATACCACCTAACTCATTGTGGAGCGCAATTTAACACGTAATTTTGACCACAGTAATTGCCAAATACAACAAAAACCGAGCTTTTAGTCTATTTTATAAAAACAGGAAATAAAAAAAGGGAGCTTAACGCTCCCATTTTTTCTATCAAGCTTAACGCTTAATACATCACCTATTATTCAGCAGATGCTTTAGCGAATAATTGACGACCACGGTAGATACCATCTTTAGATACGTGGTGACGACGATGAGTTTCACCAGTAGTTTGGTCTACAGTTAATGCATTCTCGGTTAAAGCGTCATGTGAACGGCGCATGTCACGGCGAGAGCGACTTTTACGGTTTTGCTGAACGGCCATGATGGCTCCTTACAAAGATCGAAAAAATGGATCAGAACAAATTCGATTGTCTTATACCTTGGAGTATAACACAAAAATTAGTTAAGTTTACCCTTCAACGCTGCCAAAACTTCAAACGGATTGTCCCGTTTTTCTTCGACAGCCTCTTCAGCGGCGGGTTGGTGCTTATGCTCACAAGCATCATGCTTAGGAGACAACGGCATCAACAATAACAATTCATCTTCTATCAGTGCGAGCAAATCAGCGGTCGCAGGTGCATCATATGAACCTTTCGTCGTTGCTTCGCTTTCACCTAAGACGATGAAATCAGCATCCTCATCCAAGCGCTCTATCAGTGATTCGTCATCCACAAGAGCCAGATGAAAATCTGAAACAAGATCAATCTCAACAGTTTCCAGACAACGCTGGCATTCCATTGGAACTGATGTTTCAACATGACCATCTAGCCACACAATGCGATGATAAGCATCCATTGATAGCTTACAGTCTATGTTGATCAATTGATCATCAATTGATCCAACAGCTTCACGAGCAATACGAACAAAGCGGGATAAAGGCAGTTGACCTGACCATTTAAAGCCCTGTTCAGCCCATTTAAACGGCTCAATCTGTGCCGGAAAGGTATTTGCTGACATAATTAAGGCGGCAATTCTACAAATTCATCAGAACTCTGTCAAAGATTAAGATACAATTTTGCACTTATTTAGACAGACCAATTGGGTAATTTCAGTCATGCATCTGTTGCAGCCGCAAACAGAAGTGAATGTTTCATCACTCGTTAGCACACTTTCAACTCAGGATTCTGACAACTCACTACAGCAAGTGCAACGCTTACCTTGGGCGAATTTATCGTCAGAAGCAGAACAGGTTGATTGGCTCATCTTACACTTTAATCATTGGTTTTCCCACCTAAATGTCACATTAGTCCGTGGTGATTTTGAACCAGAATATTTCCCGGCAACCCAAGATGCTCCTGCACGAATTCAGTTCGCACATGGCTTCTTTAATAGCGCCCTGCACGAGATTAGCCACTGGACCATTGCGGGTAGTGAACGCCGTAAACTGCCTGACCTGGGCTACTGGTATGCGCCAGATGGTCGTACCGCCGAACAGCAGGCTTTGTTTGAACAGGTTGAAGTCAAACCACAGGCGATTGAATGGATGTTTTCCAAAGCCTTTGGGCGTAAATTCCGCGTGTCTTTAGATAACCTGACGGGTGAAGGCGGTGATGGAGCAAGCTTTAAAGATAATGTCTATACGCAGGTGCAGCGTTATTTTAGCGGTGAAGCCAAGCTGCCCCGTGATGCGAAACGTTTCATTGATTGTATTTGTGCCTGCACCCGGAATGGCAAAAGTTTACAATCCGACGAATTTCTTCGTGAAATGCTTGATTAATTTACATAAAACTACTGTGAATGGGATTGCGTGCAGGGTTCAGGCAATCTCATAATAAGGTCAGCATAGGATCGGAGGCATAGCTTATGTTGCATTTACGCGTACACCCAGACAATCCCCAACCACGTCTGATTTCACAGGCGGTGGAACGTATCCGTGCTGGTGATGTGGTTGTCTATCCGACCGATGCCGCTTATGCGATTGGCTGCCAGATCGGGAACAAAAATGCCATGGAGCGCATTGCCCAGATCCGTAATCTTGGGCCTAAGCACCAATATGCCATTCTGTGCTGTGACTTGTCTGATATTGCGACTTATGCCAAGGTCGATAATGCCACCTACCGTTTGCTGAAAAATAACACTCCTGCAGTGACGACTTTTATTCTGCAAGCCACCAGTGAAGTACCACGCCGTTTAATGCATCCGAAAAAGAAAACCATTGGTTTGCGTATTCCAAGTAATCCGGTCTGCCAGATGCTATTACGTGAACTAGGTGAACCCTTACTAACCTCTACCCTGATTCTGCCTGACCAGACTGATCCACTAGATGATCCGTATGAGATTGAAATGCAGCTCGGCAAACGGATTGATGTGTTTATTGATAGCGGCTTAGGGACTTTAAATACTACTTCAATTGTGGATTTATCCGGTGAACAGCCTGAAGTGATTCGTCATGGTGTTGGGGACGTGAGTGCGTTTGAATAATTAAAGCTTCTTATAGTTTGGTTTCGGGAGAAAGTAAAATGAATCTGTTTTATCTCCTCCTGAACCTAAATGAGTTTCCTGACGATCATCTGATCTATGCTGAAATACCCTGGACACTAGAATCCAAGGCAATTTCTATCGAAAAGAATTCTAACTCTACCTTAAGCCTGAATATCGACAATATTGAGTATCACTATTTCCTCAATATTGCGCTGGCAAAAAAGTTGCTACAAATTTATTCCACCAATAATGTTTGTCTGGCAGAAACCTGCCAGAAAGTAATTGAATATGCATTACAGGAGCAAAATAAAATAGCTTTATCCCTTTAGCCGTAAAACCTCGCCCTTCAGGGCATAGGTATCTACACAATTTCCATGTTTTGCGTTAAATTGAAGAGCATGCTCTTCAATTTTAACATCTCTCGCTTAGATCAGCGCCTTGTCAAACGTTACAACAACCTCGTTCAACTCAATATGAATCCTCTTGCTTCACTTGCTCCTGCAATCAAAGATATTGCCTCTGCTCAAAAAAATAGTTTCGCAACGACGCAAGCTGTATGGCGGTTTTTAAATAATGATAAAATCTCATTTAAACAATTAAATGAACCTATTCAAAAACTTGCTTGTGATCAGATTAAGACATCGCTGCATCGTTATGCTTTAGTTATTCATGATTGGTCACAAATCCAATATGTGACACATCGTAATAAAACCCAAAAACTCCAAAGGACACATCAGTACGACTCAGGCTATGAATTACAAACGAGCTTACTTGTTGATGCTGCTTCTGGACTACCTGTTGCTCCATTAGCTCAGACCCTTTCTAGTGCTTCAGGTTGCTATTCGACATTCAATGAGCAACAGACCGAACGTAAAACCCATTTAGACTCCCTTTCTGAACAAATTCAAAAAGTTGAACAGTTTCCTCTTGATAAAACCTGCGTACATATTATTGATCGTGAAGGAGATTCCATTGCTCATCTCAGGGAATTAAGCAGTCATGGTTTTCAATGGCTTATTCGAGCAAAGGAAGGAAATCGGATTGAGCATCAGGGTGAAATATGTAAAGTTGGAGAAGTTGCTGAACGTATCGAAATACAGCAAGTGAAACCCATTTCTTATAAGGGTAATCAACATATGCTTTATGTTGGAGAAACCAATGTTCGGCTTACCCGTGCTGCAAAATCAAATAAAAAAGATTGTTTAGGTCAAAGAGTTGCTCCTCAGAAAGGTGCTGCAATTGAGGCTAGACTGATTATTGCGGTGGTTAAAGATATTAATGAAAAGACAGTTGCAAGATGGTCATTGATCAGTAATGTACCAACTGAGATTACCGCAGTAGAACTGACGACTTGGTATTACTGGCGTTGGTCAATCGAATGTTATTTCAAACTTCTCAAGCAAGCAGGCCATGATATTGAGTCATGGCTTCAGACTACGCCAGAAGCGATTTTAAGGCGTTTGCTAATCAGTTGTATGGCTTGTGTGTTGACGTGGAGAGTACAGCGTTGTACAGATGAACAAAATCAGAAAGTCCGTGCATTTTTGACTAGACTTTCAGGTAGACAACAGAAAAGAGGCAAGGTAGAGAGTGCGCCTGCCATATTGGCAGGACTCTCGATTTTACTAAATACTCTTCAACTGCTCTCAGAATATTCAATAGATGAACTGAATGAAATCGCAACTATTGCACTAGGTACCTAAAGATGTGTAGATACCTATGCCTTCAGGGCGGGGATATAAGGCTGCAATCCGCTAGTCCCCCTTGTGGGGATTAGCTAGGATTGCTAATGCGGTGTTTGCTGTTGTTGGATATATTGTTTAATAATCCCAATGGGAGCACCTCCACACGATGCAGCGAAATAACTAGGCGACCACAAAGCATTCCCCCATAATTTGTTTTTAATTTCAGGGTGTTTAGTTCTTAAAATACGACTAGATGCACCTTTTAGGCTGTTAACCAAGCTAGAAATAGCTACTTTTGGTGGATAGTTCACAAGTAAATGAACATGATCATGCTCACCATCAAATTCTACCAACTTAGCTTCAAAGTCTAAGCAAATGCGCTTGAATACTTCATTCATAGTTTCGAGCATAGCTTTGGTAAAAACATCTCTACGATATTTAGCCACAAAGACTAAATGAACGTGCATATTAAAAACACAGTGACGACCTGTTCTAATCTCTTGACTATTATCCATAGACCAAATATATTTTAGTGATGAAGACACTTAAATTACGCATAAAAGACAAACATTGCAAGGTGCTAGACCAATTGGCATCTGAAGTTAATTTTGTCTGGAACTATGTCAATGATTTGTGTTTTAAACACTTGCAAAGAAAACAACAATTCTTTTCAGCTTACGATATTGCTAAATACACGAAAGGTACATCAAAAGAGTGCAATTTGCACAGCCAAACCATACAGGCAGTTGCGGAAGAATTAGTTACTCGAAGAAAGCAATTTAAAAAAGCCAAGCTAAAATGGCGTGTCAGTAACAAAAAAATGCTAGACGTTCTCTCGGTTGGATTCCATTTAAAAAAGTGGCGGTGAAATATGCCGATGGGTATGTCCAATACGGCAAGCATCAATTCAAGCTATGGGACAGTTACGGACTAAGTAAATACAATGTTAAAACAGGCTCGTTTGTCGAGGATAGCCGAGGGCGTTGGTATGTATGTCTTGTGGTTGATTCAATTAAAACAGAGAAAACCACCGCTAAAACCTCAATTGGCATTGATCTAGGACTCAAAGACCTTGCGACTTGCTCAGATGGTGTAAAGTTCAAAGCGCCTAAAATCTATCGTCAATATGAACAAAAACTTGGTATTGCTCAAAGAGCAAGAAATAAAAAACGTGTCAAAGCGATTCATGCCAAGATCAAAAATCTACGTCAAAATATGCTGCATCAATTCAGTCATAAACTGGTGAATGAACATGCAGCCATCTTCGTTGGTAATGTGAATGCCAAAGCATTGGCACAGACAAAATTAGCTAAGTCTGTACTCGATGCAGGTTGGACGACCTTAAGAACCATGCTCAAGTATAAATGCGAGAACGCAGGGGTATGGTATGAAGAAGTCAATGAAGCCTATACCACCCAAACTTGCTCGTGCTGCGGCTCACGCTCCAGTAGTCTGAAAGGTAGAGCAGGACTTGGAATAAGAGAATGGCAGTGTGTGGAGTGCGGTACATTCCACGATAGAGATATAAACTCAGCACTGAATATTCTTGCGCTCGGACATGGGCGTCTCGCAGGAGGAATCTCCGTCCTTTAGGTCGGAGAGGATGTCAAAACTGACGCAAGGCCATAAAGTTCGGACAATCTGCTAGTATTTGTTTATGTTCAAACAAAGCCTTCCCAAATTTATTTTGAATGGTATAGGTATATGCAACCTGATCCTCTTCAAGAACCACCGCATAGGCTTTCACCAAATCTGGCTCTTGGCCTTTTAACAAATCAACCTGCATGCATCCAAACTGTTGCACATGGGTTTGGATTTGTGTCGGTAGTTGATCATCCGCCAAAGTGGTTAATTTCATATAAGTAATAATGTTTGGATACTGATTCAGTATATCCCCTGAAATCGACAGACCACTATTTTCCAAGCGCTGTTTAGTCTGTGCATCCATGTGTAGCTGTTTTAAATTATCTCGCGCTTGCTGCTGAAAGGTATGCTCCCAATATTTTTCAGTGCCGAAAAATAGTCCAGCGATCACTAAAAGTCCACCAACAACAAATTTTATATTCATAGTTTTATCCATAGGTTTTTTTATATTCAAAGTTGTGCAGCTTCTTCAGAAACCGAGGTACTGACTGCTGGTGCTACCATTTCCACTTGGTTATTTTTCTGAGGTGGTGGAACATATTCTTCTCCGGCTTTTAAGGCTCTCATGTGTAAAAAACTTGGGCAATCTGAAAGTTTTTGCTGATGTTGCAGCATCTCCATCCCGAATTTATTTTTTACATTCATATGAAAAATAACCTGATCTTCTTCAATCACATTCAAGACCGCGGTTCGAGACTTGTAATCAAAGTTCTGAAAGGATTCAATTGAGTCTCAAGCTATATTTTTGACATTCTGTTCACTTTTTGCAGAAAGCTTTTTATTTTCATCTTCAAGCCAGCGTGTATAAAAACGGATATTAGGATACTGGTCCAGAATCGTAAGTTCTATCTTTTTTCTTTCAAGGATGGGTTTATACTTCGCTTCTAAAGCTGCAAATTGACCTGATTGAAGTTGCTGACGTGCTTGATCTTCAAGTTGCATCATTTCATATTTCGGATAACCCCAGAAAATCCCCAAGCCGATTACGGCAATTAAAATAAGAATAATGGGCATATTTATAATTTTTCCTGTTATTGGTTTATTTATTCATTAGTCTATTTTTTCTGCGATATTAGAATATTTTTTAAGCAATAGATATCTGTTTTAAAGGCTCTAGACTAGCAAAATGATTATATTAGTCTAGAATCATGATAGAAAACAGTAAATTAAGTCACTACAAGATTAAAAAAATTATTCAATGCTTTTGTGTTGATATTCCTGCTTCCAAAACAGCCTTATTACTCAATTTAAATCGTAATACGATTAACTATTGGTACATGCTTTTTAGAGAAACTATCTATGATCATCAAACAGATTTAAGAGCTAAGTTTGTTGGTTCAATAGAAGTAGATGAAAGCTATTTTGGAGCGAAAAGGCAACGTGGGTTTCATGGAAAGTTAAAGCGTGGTCGTGGGACTCTAAAACAGCCAGTATTTGGAATATTCGAACGTAATGGGCGCGTCTATACTGAAATCGTACCTGACTGTAAAATGAAGACTTTACAAGAGGTTATCATTGGTAAAGTTTCACTTGAGAGTGTGATTTATAGTGATGGATGGCGTGGCTATAATGGTCTTGTTGATGTGGGTTATTCAAAGCATTTTAGGGTAAATCACGGAGCAAATGAGTTTGCTAGAGGAGAATGTCATATAAATGGAATAGAATCATTTTGGAGCTTTTGTAAAAGAAGGCTAGCAAAGTTTAACGGCATATCAAAAGAGTACTTTGATTATCATCTTAAAGAAACTGAATGGCGTTGGATGAGGGAACCTAATGAGTTAGCAACTGAGCTGTGGAACCTCATTAGGTAAAATTAAGTGTAAATCTGCTAGTCTAGAGCCTTTTAAAAAATAATTTTATTCTTTGGGTGAAGATTATCGACTCAAAATATTGATTAAGTCGTTTAAATACTTACCAACTCATACTTACATTCAAAATGAACCATCCTAAATAAAAGACCATTTTTATTTCTCGTGATCAAAAAATAGAAAGACCCGATCAAATCAGCACTTTTTTTGTATTTGCGGGCGGCAATAATTTATTTAGCGACAAAATTCAAGTACACTAGGCTTAACTTTTTACATGCTTTTTCTTTCGATGCGAGATCGAAGAATCAGCCCTTTCATGCCTTTGAAAATTCGCGTGGCTAACAACTGTATATGAATCAAAGCATCCACAATACGATGGAAACTACTCCGCACATCCGTGTTCTGGATGAATGGCAGGAGACGATTCCTGAGGATCTTTATATTCCACCCTCAGCATTTGAAATCCTGCTAGAGCATTTCGAAGGCCCGCTCGACTTTTTAATTTACCTGATCCAGAAAAACGGTTTTGACCTGTTGCAGGTCGATATTGCCCCGATTGCAGCCCAGTATCTCTCTTATATGGATGCCATGAAATCGCTGAATATCGAACTGACAGCCGACTATATGGTGATGGCGGCGTTACTCGCGGATCTAAAATCCCGTTTATTATTACCAAAACCAAAATCAACTTCTCCAACAGAACAAGACCCGAAAAAAGAACTGATCGACCGTCTGGAAAATTATTTACGCATTAAACAGGCCGCAGAACGTCTTGGCAAAATGGACGTTCTGGAACGGGATACTTTTGAGACCAATGTTCACCTAGGCGATTTTATCCAGCCAAATGAAGGTCACAGTGCCGATCTGCTGCGCGATGCCCTGCTGTGTATCTTTAACCGTCCTGAACCAGTCATTCACCAGGTTCAGCAGGAACCGGTATTGCTCGAAGAACGGATCGCCTATATTGAAAGCCGTCTGGACAGTGGTGAAGTGCTGTCATTTGCCGAATTATTAAAACCTAGCCAAGGCCGTATGGGCATGGTAGTCACCTTTATGGCGGTTCTGGAGCTGACCCGCCAGCAGAAAATTCAGATTATTGCTACAGGTATTGAAGCCCCGCTCGCAATTCAAGGAGCACATGCATGACGATTGACCAGAGTTCAGTCTTCACCGCGGAAGACAATTTGCATGAAATTTTAATGCAGTTGGAAGCCATCATTTTTGCGAGTGATTCCCCGGTTTCACTGGCGCGACTGAAAGAAGCCTTTCAGGATCGCTATACAAAGCAGGAACTGAAACAATATCTGCAGCAACTGTCCATGCTGATGCATGGCAGATCGATTGAACTAATTGAAACTGCTCAAGGTTTCCGTTTTCAAGTCCGTGCAAAGTATCGTAATATTATTGCTCAGACATGGCCCGAGCGACCAGCGCGCTTATCGCCTTCATTGCTTGAAACCCTGGCTGTGATTGCCTATCACCAACCGGTGACCCGGGCAGATATAGAACAAATTCGTGGTGTTACAAATAATAGTCAGATTTTGCGTACGCTATTTGACTGGAACTGGATCAAGGAATCCGGTTTTCGTGAACTCCCGGGACGACCTGCGTTGTTAGTGACAACGCCACAATTTTTAAATGCGTTTGGCTTAACCAGTTTAGGCCAATTGCCTCCCCTGCAGGATGCCAAGGAAGCTTTTATGGCCCTCGATGCACATGCACCGAAGTCATAAATAGGTGAACTGTTGATAATTAATTCTAAGGTTATGCTGTCATGAGTGAAAAATTGCAAAAGGTGCTTGCACGTGTTGGTTTGGGTTCTCGCCGTTATATGGAAGAAGTCATTGCCGCTGGTCGTGTAAGTGTGAATGGGCAAATTGCCCAAGTGGGTGAGCGTATCGAACCAGGTGATGAGCTTCGCATCGATGGTCGTAAGGTACAATTCCAGATTGAGGATGAAATCCGTCGTCGCGTACTGATTTACTACAAACCGGAAGGCGAAATCTGTTCACGTAACGACCCTGAACAACGTCCAACTGTATTCGACAACCTGCCTGTGCTGGCAAATGACCGCTGGGTAATGGTGGGTCGTCTGGATATCAACTCCACTGGTCTTCTGCTTTTCACAAATGACGGTGAACTGGCCAACCGCTTAATGCACCCTTCTAATGAAATCGAACGTGAATATGCAGTTCGTGTCATGGGTGAAGTGACACCTGAGCTAAAAAATAACATGCTCAATGGCGTGGTGTTAGATGACGGCCCAGCAAAATTCGAATCATTCTCTGAACTCGGTGGTGACGGGATCAACCGTTGGTATCAAGTTGTCGTGAAAGAAGGTCGTAACCGTGAGGTTCGTCGTATCTTTGAATCTCAAGGTCTGAAAGTAAGCCGTCTGCTGCGTACCCGTTACGGCACCGTGATCCTGCCACGTGAACTGCGTACTGGTCGCTGGATGGAACTGGATAAACAAGACATCGATAACCTGGCAAAATCAGTTGAGCTGAAACCACGCCAAGGTACTGGTCTGTACGGTATGGCGAAACGCCGCTCTGAACGTATGCAGGAAAAACCAATGGCAGCACGTCGTGGTGGTTTCCTCCGTCAGCAGCGCCGTGACAATGACGAGCCAAATAATTCTAGTCGTGATCAACGTCGTGAAGGCGGTTTTGGTCGTCGTGATCAAGGTCCACAATTTGGCCGTCGAGAAAACCAGAATGGCACCCAGTTTGCCCGTCGTGACAACCGTCAGGATCAAGGTTTTGGCCGTCGTGAAGAACGTGATGAAAATGCACCACGTCGTCCGTATGGTTTTAACAAGGGCTTTAACAAATTTTAATAGCCTTTAAAGACAGATTAAAATAGAGTCACTTCGGTGGCTCTTTTTTTACCATTTATTTTAAAAATAAAAATGACGACAAAAATGACAAAACATTATTACACACAGGCTATGAACCATCCTTATCCTTTATTTTTTATGGCGCATACCCTGTTTCTGTTCTTTCTATTCCATTATTCAGTTTGGCAAAGAGAGGATCCAAACCGTAGTTCACTTCCCTTCTCCGAGATACAATTTTTTCAGGATTTCTTTACCCAAACTTTATATTATCTCGATCCATTCATCACCAGCGTGATTCTATTGCTAGCTTTCTGGGTTCTGTGTTCGAACATTATTGAATCCAAACGCATGCTATATATTTCTGATGAACACATTTCATGGATGATTTTTGGTTATCGCTATAAAACTGTTGTACGATGCCAGTATATTCAGAAAATTCAATATATTGAAATCCCACCTAAAGATAAAAATCAAACCGTGTTATTACGCTTTAAAACTCCCGATAATGAATACGACCTCAAACTAAGTTTATTTGATGAGACCACTAAACAATCAATCCTAGAACAATTATCCAAATACGAACCAAACTTATTTGGCAATCGCATGTCAAAATCCTAGATGATATAAAAAAATCCCGCACAAGGCGGGATGAGAAGCTAAGTTTCAATCTTACATCTGCGATTGAATATAGTTTTGCAAACCGATCAGCTCAATCAAGCGTAACTGTTTTTCTAACCAGTAAGTATGGTCTTCTTCCGTATCTGACATTTGTTGACGCAGCATGTCACGGGTTACGTAGTCACCCTTCTCTTCACACAGTTTTACGCCTGCAGCAAGTTTCTGACGAACTTCATATTCCAGTTTCAGGTCAGCTTTCAGACAGCTCACCACATCTTCACCGATTTCGATATCGTCACGCTGCATGTTTGGGGTACCTTCCAAGAACAGCACACGGCGAATGATCGCATCTGCATGCTGGGCTTCTTCCTGCATTTCGTGATCAATACGTTCAAAGATTTTGGTCAAGCCCCAATCTTCATACATACGTGAGTGGATCAGGTACTGGTCGCGAGCAGCCAGTTCGCCACCGATCAACATATTTAAATAATCTACGACTTCTGGATTACCACGCATTTTTATAACTCCATACCTTTATGGACTTATTATGGAGAAAAGCATCCAGATTTGCAAAATAAAATTTTCGTAAATATATGATTTTTAAATAATTAAAATGAGAAGTACTTTCATTTACAGTTTGCATGACTTTAAATCCTATTTATAAAACAAGGCGTTGCAAATTTCATTCGGAAGCAGCTGGCCAATCTGGAGCAAAATTTCCGAATGTTAAATTTTGTAAGATCTGTGACCGATTCGACTTTTCATTGCTGAATATTTCTAAAAATTCCGACGTCTTAGTCCTTTAAATGCTATTGTTTCTTACACTTAGCATAGAAAACACTATAACAATCGGGTAATTATGACGACTTCAGAATCACAGTCACCTGTACTGGTCACAGGCGCATCCGGCTATATTGCTAGCTGGGTAATTGAAAAATTGCTTAAACTGGGTCATACCGTACATGCCACCGTCCGTAATTTGAATAAAACCAGTAGTTATCAGCATTTACAAAAAATTGCCGCGGCCAGTCCCGGCGAACTGAAACTGTTCCAGGCCAATCTGCTAGAAGCATCTTCCTTTGATGAAGCCATGCAGGGCTGCGAAATCGTGTTCCATATGGCCTCGCCTTTTGTAGTAACCAATTACAAGGATGCCGTCAAAGACATCATTGAGCCAGCCGTATTTGGCACTGAAAATGTCTTGGCCAGTGCCAATAAAACTGAATCCGTGAAACGTGTGGTTCTGACTTCGAGTATTGCCGCGACCTATGGCGATGCGATCGATATCAAACAAACAGAAAACAACTGTTTTGATGAATCCCATTGGAACACCACCAGCTCTGAATCGCATCAATCCTACCCCTATTCCAAAGTCGCTGCGGAACGTAAAGCCTGGCAAATGGCGGAAGCACAAAATCGATGGGAGCTGGTCTGTATTAATCCTGCTCTGGTGTTTGGTAAATCCTTAACACCCAATACTCAATCTGGCAGCGTTGAAGTATTACAACAATTTGCTAATGGCATGACCTTACTCGGCGTTCCTCCAATGTGGAACGGGGTGGTAGATGTGCAGGATGTAGCAGAAGCCCATATTCGTGCCGCCTTTAATCCGGATGCCCATGGCCGTTATATCATCTGTGCTGAAACCATGAGTTTACTGGAAATGGGCAAAATCCTGCGTGAAGCCTTTGGTTCAAAATTCCCATTTCCTCGCAACCAGTTACCCAAAGCAGCCTTTAAACTTTTTGGCCCATTTGCCGGATTTAGCCGCGAGTTTGTGGAAAAGAATATGGGGATTCCAATCTATTTTAATGCCCAGAAAAGTAAAGATGAACTAGGGATGGAGTATCGCCCAGTGAAGGAAAGCCTAGTTGAGCACTTCCAGCAACTACTGGATGATGGTGTAGTGAAAAAATATATTCCTTAATTGTACTAGCTCAAACCTGATCTGGCAGTTACCGATTTTTTATTGTGTCTGTCAGATTAAATTTGAGCTACTACACCGACTTATGCGCCCACAGGCTCACTATCCCTGCCTAAAAACAAGCTAAGCAGAAGTCCAACGCGCATTTTTCCACGCTTGCTGTTGCTTTGCATCTAGAAAAGTCCAAGCCACAAAACGACTCTCTTTTTGCCCCTGCGTCATTTTAATGGTTTTTACATCCACTGCACCGCACTTACGCAAGGTATTTAACAGCATAGGCAATGTGGTTTTCTTAGAAACCAGTGTACTAAACCAAAGACATTGCTCAGCAAACTGTGTGCTCTCTTGTACCATCTGGCAAACAAAGCGTTCTTCTCCACCCTCACACCACAGCTCGTTCTTTTGTCCGCCAAAGTTTAACACCCCTTTAGACTGATCAACCAGTTTGCCAAGTTTGCGTAATTTTTGCGTTGCTGTGGCATTTGCTTCATCTTGCGAAGCATGAAATGGTGGGTTACACAGCGTTAAATCAAAACGATCTGAAGGTTTAATCACACCTTTGAAGATATTGCTTGGTGTCTTTTGCAATCGAATCTGAACCCCCTTCCTGAGATTTGGATTTGCCTCCACAATAAATTGAGCACTTTTAACCGATGCCGAATGAATGTCTGAGCCGACAAATTTCCAACCATAACTACGATGCCCAATGATCGGATAAATACAGTTTGCGCCCACCCCAATATCTAACACCTGAACTGCACGCCCTGTTGGAATCTGGCCGTTATTATCGTCACTTAACAGGTCAGCCAAATAGTGAATATAGTCGGCTCTACCCGGAATAGGTGGACAAAGATAATCTTGAGGAATATCCCAATATTGAATGCCATAAAAATGCTTCAGCAATGCTTTATTGAGCATTTTCACAGCCAATGGATCAGAAAAATTGACTGAAAGATCGTTGTATTGATTTAGGCTGATAAAAGGTGCAAGTTCCGGACAACTCTTGATTAACTGAGGAAAATTATAACGACTGCGATGCAGATTTCGTGCATGTAATTGCGATTTTTGTTGCGGAAAAGATTTCTTTGCTTGCGCCATGTGTATGCCAATAAATCAAAGGGAGAACAGAATCGATAAGGCAGGATCTATACCTGCAAATGAATCGATATTGTACGTGAATCCAACTCACATTGCCGACCCTGTCCTTGTATCTGTCTATCCTACACCTCTCTTATTCACCTATAGTTTTGAATTGGAAATAAAAAAGACACCTAAGATTCCTCATCCTCGGTGTCTTTTTCAGTCATTTTTAGAAAGATCAGCCTTCGATTTGACCATGTTCTTTCATGAGCGCAATAAACTGTTCTTCATTGATCACAGGTACACCGAGTTTTTCTGCTTTATCGAGCTTAGAGCCAGCTTTTTCACCTGCAACGACACATTTGGTCTTGCTAGAGACACTGCCACTGACACGTGCACCCAAGGCTTGCAGTAATTGCGTCGCGTCATCACGCCCCATAGAACTTAAAGTGCCTGTCACCACCCAGCTTTCGCCATTCAGTGGTTGGCGCGTTGGTGCAATTGGCGCATCCCAATGAATGCCGGCAGCCAATAAGCGATCCAGTACTTCCAGGTTATGTGGTGCCTGGAAGAAATCGACAATCCATTCTGCAGTGATGTCACCCACATCTGGGGTTTTCTTGAGTGCTTCCACATCAGCATTGCGTAAAGTCTCCAGAGTCTGGAAAGTATTTGCCAGCATACGGGCTGTAGTTTCCCCAACACCACGAATACCCAGTGCATAGATGAACGCTGCCAGTGTGGTTTTCTTACTGTTCTCAATCGCATCCAGCAGGTTCTGAACCGATTTTTCACCCATTTTTTCAATCTGTAGCAACTGTTCACGATGCTCATGCAGATGATAAATATCCGCGACATCTCTCAACAGATTCAGGTGCAACAGCGATTCCACCCAGCGATCGCCCAAACCTTCAATATCCATGGCTTTGCGCGATACAAAGTGGCGAATGGTCTCGATGCGCTGCGCGGCACAATATAGCTCACCAGAACAACGAGCCAGTGCTTCACCTTCGGGCATTACCACCGGAGAACCACAGACTGGACAGGTAGCTGGCAACTGTACTTCTACTGCATCAACAGGGCGAAATTCCGGCCAGACCTTTTCTACTTTCGGAATTACGTCACCACTACGGTATACGCTGACGGTATCACCAATGCGTACATCCAGACGGTGAATTTCACCAATATTGTGTAAGGTCACATTGGAAACCGTTACCCCACCGACTGCGACCGGATTGAGACGCGCTACTGGAGTTAAGGTTCCGGTACGGCCGACCTGCCAGTCAATATTTTCTACTGTAGTTAAGGCAGCCACTGCCGGGAATTTATAGGCAGTCGCCCAACGAGGTTCACGGCTCAGGAAGCCCAGCTGTTTCTGCTGTTTCAGGTCATTAACCTTGATCACCATCCCGTCGATTTCTACGCTCAGGTTTGGACGTTCTTCAATGATCTGCTTATAGAACTGCTGTACATCTTCAATATTGTCACAGACAAAATGACGTTCACCTACTGCAAAACCAAAGTGTTCCAACCATTCCAGACTCTCAGACATGGTACTCAGACCATGATGCGGCACACATTGGGCAATGCCATAGGCATAGAAAGCCAACGGGCGTGATGCAGCAATATTTGGATCGAGCTGACGCAAACTGCCTGCAGCTGCATTACGAGGATTAGCAAAGGTCTTTTCACCTTTAGCCAGATTCTCGGCGTTCAGCTTTTCAAAACCAGACTTTGGGATCAGTACTTCACCACGGACTTCCAGCAGATCTGGGACTTTGCACTTTCCATCACATAATACTTTTGGCAGGTTACGAATAGTTTTGACATTCTGAGTAATATCTTCACCAGTTTCTCCATCACCACGGGTTACGCCACGGACTAGCACACCATTTTCATACCACAGGGAAATCGCCAGACCGTCAAATTTCAGCTCGACATCATATTCAATTTTCTGGTTTGGCAGACGCTCTTCAATACGGCGGGCAAAGGCAAACAGTTCTTCTTTGTTAAATACGTTGCCCAAAGACAGCATCGGCACGGCATGGGTTACGGTAACAAATTTCGAAAGCGGCTGACCACCGACACGATTGGTTGGCGTATCTGGTTGAACCAGTGCTGGATATTGTTGTTCTAAAGCTTTGAGCTGATGAAAGAGCTGATCGTATTCACTGTCCTCAATCGTAGGCTGATCCATCACATAATAGGCATGGTTATGCTGGGCAATCAGTTGAATCAGCTGGCGCATTTGCGCAACGACAGTGGCTTCCTGTGTCATAGTTTCACCATAAAAAAGGGCGGAAAACCCGCCCTGTATATTCTTCAGTTTTGGCTATTATAAAAATCGAAATGTCCAGTTTCAATACAGAAACTTAGACTTCAGCAGGTTGTCCTGCACGGTAATCAATCGCCTGATGGCGCCAGAATTCACGCAGTTGTGGGGTGAATTCCTGCTGGTTCTGGTCATAGACAATACCATCAATTTCACGGGCAATTAAACGTGAAATGCTGTCCATGGTGTCAAAAGCATTTTGTACATCGCTATGTGGCAATGCCAGGAAGAATGCCAGACCTTTAACTTCTTCAGTCGAAAGTGTTTCCAGATCAAAACCTTCCATGCCGGTATCGGTAATTTGCAGAACCGAGAACAGCAGCTTAGAACCGTCTTCACTATAACGGTGGAAACATGCTAGCTCGCCATAACGCAGACCGTATTTCAGCAACACTTTCAGCGTTTTCTCCCCAGACAGTGCACGACCTTGCGGGAATACGCTCAGGGAAATAATGCTTTCAGCATTCGCCAGTGCACATTCATCATCGACCACTTTCTGTTCATGCAGATGCGCATCCAGAATACTGCTTTCATCATCAAATTCAGAAATTTCAGCTTTTTCAATATTGCTGTTCAGGCTGAATTCAGCAGCTGTGGCTTCAGGTTCTGTAACAGATGCTTCTTCTTTTTTCGCTTCAGCTACTGGTGCGGTTTCTTCAGCTTTAGCTACTTCTGGTTCAGCTTCATCAATGACTGGCGTATCCAGTGGGCTTACAGCCTTAGGCGCTTCTTTGGCAGGTTCAGCTTTGACCGCCTCTTGCTGTTCAGTCGCATTTTCCACAATTTCAGTATTTAAGCTTGGCTCAACACGTGCAGCCTCTGCTTCCTGCTTGGCCAGTTGTGCACGTACATGACGCGGAATCACTGGTATCTGGCTGTCTGGATCAATATGTAGCTCTGAATCCAGTGAGGGTACTGCATCAGCAGGTTTTTTCATGATCATTCGAATGCCCAGGAGCATGATCACGACTGCGACAACAATCCCGATAATAGTAGTGATTTCCATTTTTTATGCCTCCGCCGCTAAGCCGTATTCTTCTGCCTGTTCCAAATTCACTGTAACCAGTTTAGAGGTGCCCGGTTCAGGCATGGTCACACCCAAGAGATCTGTTGCCATCATCATTGCAAGCTTATTATGTGTGATGTAAATAAATTGCACTTGTTCTGAAAGCTCTTTGACTAAATTACAAAAACGTCCCACGTTCGCATCATCCAACGGCGCATCGACTTCATCGAGCACACAGAAAGGCGCAGGGTTAAGACGGAAAATCGCAAACACCAGAGCCAGTGCGGTTAATGCTTTTTCACCACCGGACAATAAAGCCAATGAACTGTTACGTTTACCCGGTGGTCGTGCCATCAGTTTTACACCTGATTGCCATCCATCTTCAAGACTTAAACTCGCTTCACCACCATTAAATATTTTCGGGAACAGGTTCTGCAGTTCTGCATTGACCTGATCGAAGGTGGTCATGAACAGTTTGCGGGTTTCCTGGTCGATGCTCTTCATCGCCGCCTGCAACTGTTCAACGGTTTTTTCCAAGTCCTGAATCTGATGGCTCAGCTCATTATAGCGTGCTGAAACCTCTTCATATTCTTCAGATGCTGCAAGATTCACCGCTCCGAGCTTGTCGAACTGTGATTGGGCTTTCTCCAGCTTGGATTGATGCGATTTCACCTCAATGTTCAGGCCAGTAATCACTTCACTATTCAATTCTTTAAGTTGCTCAGAATAATGTTGCAGGTCAGATTTAGCTGCCTGCCAGGCCAGTCGTTTCAATTCCAGCTCATTACGCAGTTTTTCATCCTGCTGCTGGAACTGGTGGCGCTGTTCAGTCAGTTGCTGCTGTTTGCTTTGTACCTGATTCAGCTCCACCTGCCATTCTGACCAGGTTTTCTGCAGCTTCGCGGTCAATTCAGCCTGCTGCTGGTACTGACTTTCTAGATACGGCAATTCCAGCTGTACCGGATCAATAAATTTCTTGGCCTGATCGATTTGACTAATAATCTGTTGATATTGCTCTTTTAAGAATACCCGGTCTTTTTCCAGCAATTCGACCTGTTGTTTGGATTGCACTGACTGGCGACGGGTAATTTCCAGTTCCTGCTGGGCATGCTGAGTTTGCTGCTGGCTATCTTCCAATTGTGCAGTCAGCTCATCTAACTGGAATTGCAAGGTTTTATAGTTTGGTAGAGCCTGTTCCAGTTTAAGATTCAGTGCATGCAGATCAATTTCCAGATCATCTTTCTGCATCGCATCTTCTTCTAGCTGTTCATCCAGTTGCTGAAGCTGATTTTGTAATTGCTGCTTTTGTACAGCAAAAGCCTGTGCTGCACTTTGAACTTTGGCAATATTCAGATCCAGCTGTTGCAGCTGTTTTTGTGCCTGTTGCTGCTGGCTGGTGATCTGCTGTAGCTGAGTTTGTAGCGCTGTGAGCTGTTCTTTTGATTCAGTAACTTGCTGTTCAACGAGCTGGAATTGTTCTTCCAATTGAATCATTTGCTGCTCGATTTCATCCAAGCGGATCCGGTGACTCAATGCACCCTGTCCAGCTTGGCTTGCTTCATCAAATTCCAGCCCAATCACCCAGTCTGGACCGACATGGTAAGCGTCTAAACTCAGGGTTGATTGACCCGGCTGTAATTGGCTTTGTAGTTGTAGTGCCTGTTGCAAGGTCTCGACTACCGCTACTTGCTGCCAGAGTGAATATTGCGGCTCTTCAATCCAGTCCGCCAAGCACTGTGCCTTGTCCAGCTGGATTTTTACTGTGCTTTGCTGTGCTTTGAGCTGACGGGCCGTATTTTCCAGGAAATTCTCTGAATCTGAGAGCACCTGAGCGGACAGCCATTTCGCCAGGAATTTTTCGATCAGGCTAGCATGCGCTTTGCCCTGATCATTCAGTTTCAGTACATGCATCAGTTGCATAGCATCGGCTTTGGCAGCCGGATTCGCTTTGGCTAACAGCTGGGACAGATTTTTCTTTTCCGCATTCAGCACCTGCAGCTCAGATTTCAGCTGCATCTGCTGTTGCTGCTGTTCATCATGCGTCTGTTTGACCTGTTCCAGCTGCTGGCTCAATTCAGCTCGTTGGCCTTCTAATGAAGTAAGCTGCTGTTCAGCTTCTACTTTTTCCTGCTGGTACTGTTCCAGCTCATCCTGCTGCGCCCGATTCTGGATCTGTGCCGCCTGTTGTTGCAAAGTTTCTTTTTGCTGCTCGATGCGGGCAATATTTTTTGCCAGTTGTTCGCTTTGCGCCAGCATCTGCATCTTGCGCTGCTGTTGCTGTTCAACCTGAGTTTTGACCTGGGCAAACTGCGCTGCCACAGCTGCCTGTTGGTTTTTTAGTTCCTGCAGACCTTGCTGCTGGTTCTGACTGAGGCCTTCCTGTTGTTGTAATTGGGAAGTTTGGTTTTCTAACTGTTCCTGCAGCGTATCCAGCTGCAGTTCAATCAGTTGTAGGCGTTCTTTGGTTTGTACTTTTTGTTGTTCGAGTTGCACCAGACTGGTTGAGTTTTGTTCCAGCAAAGACTGTTTTTGCTTCAGGTTCATTTCCAGTTCAGCCAGCTTTTTCTCAGCCTGCTGCCATTCATTCTGTAATGGCGTAGACTGCTGGATCAGACGCTGGAACAGTTCACTGGTCGCGCCCAGATCATGCTCAACTGTGGTCAACTCAGAACGCACCAGCTTAAAGCTTTCACCAAGGGTGTTCATCTCGACCGTATATTCTTCCTGTAGTCGCTGGCTTTGCTCGCACTGGAATGACAGGATTTCAATTTTCAGGGTACGGATCTGTCCTTCGAGTTCTTTATATTGAATCGCAGTTTCGGACTGGCGTTTTAAGGTTTTGAGCTGGGATTTTAATTCAGAGGCAATATCTTCCAGACGCGACAGATTCTGGGTAGTGTGTTCCAGATGCTGCATAGTTTCGCGACGGCGTGCCTGATAACGTGATACGCCAGCAGCTTCTTCAATATAAACCCGCATTTCTTCTGGCTTGGCATCGACCAGACGGTTAATCATGCCCTGTTCGATAATGGCATAAGAACGTGGCCCCAGACCGGTACCCAGGAAAATATCGGTGATGTCACGACGGCGGCATTTGGTGCCATTCAGGAAATATTCAGACTTGCCATCGCGATTGACCTGACGGCGGACTGCCAGCTCGTTATAAGCATTATAAGCACCGCCGAGTTTGCCGTAGGTATTTTCAAAGCGCAGCTCGACACTGGCCACCCCGACCGGTTTACGTTTTGCAGTACCGGTAAAAATCACGTCCTGCATGCTACCACCACGCAACTGGCGTGCACTGGATTCCCCCATCACCCAACGGATCGCATCGATGACGTTGGATTTCCCACATCCATTCGGTCCTACAACGGCGGTACGGTTATCTTTAAAATGTAAAGTCGTGCTATCGGCAAAAGATTTGAAGCCTGAAAGTTTTAAACTGCTTAAACGCATAATGTCCTGAGTTAACGTCGCGAGCGTCTCGCCCACGCAAGTTCAATTTGTTTCATCCGTGTCAGTGATTCCAACACAAGGTTGCGTAAGTGTCGACAAAAATCTTCCATAAATAAAGTGGCCTGATGTGATTTTCGGCTCAGAATCGCATCAGTCACCAGCTTGAACAGGTCGAAAGAGTCCTGCAGCTCACGCCGGGATATATTCAGGGTCAAAAAATAGCTGCGTCGCAGTGAAGGCAACAGTTCATGGTAATAACGCATCAGATAAGGATTGCCGACCATGTCCTGCTGCTGTGACAGGCCCTGAAAGATCAGATCATAAAACTTTTCGGTATTGCCTTGGCGGGTTTCTGCTTCCAGTTGTTCTAATAATAGCTGAACGCGCTCGGCTTCATGCGGACGCCAGGTTTCTGCCATGCGATGCACGATCTGACCCAGCAGCAGACAGCACATATCAAACAGGGCACGCACCTGCATGGCAGACATTTCCGAGACAATCGCGCCACGACGCGGGTAGATTTCGATGAGTTGGGTTCGTTCCAGCAACAATAAGGCCTCACGCACCGAACCACGACTGACATCCAGTTCTGATGCAATCCTGAGTTCCTGAATCCGCTCGCCTTCTACCAGTTCACCGCGAATGATCTGTTCACCGATATGCTTGGCAATCTGTTCAGACAAGCTTTGCACTTGTTCTTGTTGCATGGCCATCCTGTCTTTATTTTTATTAATGCGGTTGTTGTCATGCTAGATGACTTTTCATTTATTTAACCCATTTTTTACCGAATTGCTTTGACATTGTCAGACAATTTTCCGTCGATAGAGTCAACTTCAACCAATTAAGTCCAGCAATAGCTGAAGCAAAAATCGCTAAGAGCCTGTATCTTTTATTATTCTGATTAAATAATCACTTGATCGGAATCATAAAAAAGAGAGCCTATTTGCTCTCTTTTTTTAGTTGATAAGTTACTTAGAAAAATGCACTGACACCACGGTATATAAAATAAGTGCCCACTGTCAGCAACAAAGCTGCAAAACATTTTTTCAGCATCACTGGGGAGAGCTTATGTGCGACTTTGGCTCCGAGTTTTGCGGTAAAGAAGCTCATCACACTGATGCCAATAAAGGCATAAATATGGATATACCCAATGGTATTTGCTACCGGTACATCGGATTTTTCACCAAACCAGATAAAACCCAGTGCCCCTGCAATCGCAATTGGTAGACCACAAGCAGAGGACGTCGCCACGGCTTTTTGCATCACCACGCCACAACGGTTTAAGAATGGCACGGTCAGACTACCGCCACCAATGCCAAAGATCGCTGAGGCTACACCAATACCGGCACCGGCAGCCATCTGCACCGGGGTGGATGGCAAAGTACTGACTGGGTCCAGTTTGACATTGGCACGGCTAAACATGCGTGCTGCCACCCATACTGCAAAGAAACCAATCAATAGCTGTAAGCCTTGCCCCGGCAACAGATCCGCAATTCCAGCACCGAGGAAAGAACCGAGTACCAGTCCCGGTGCCAGATTCCGCACCACCGACCAGAGTACAGCCCCTTTCAGGTGATGTGCCATCACCGAACTGATTGAAGTCACGATAATGGTGGCTAGCGACGTACCGACCGCCATATGCATAATCACACTCGGGTCATAATTCAGCTGGGTAAATACAATAAAGAGAATCGGCACAATAATCAGGCCACCACCGACACCAAACAGTCCGGCAGCAAAACCAGCAATTGCACCAATCAATAAATATATGATTAACTCCATAACGATATTTACCACGTTTAAATTCAGATGGATGTAGAAACTCGCGAACTGCAACAACTGCTGGAACAGGCAGGACAACTCCCCGAAGTCTTGTTACTCAAACCGGTCACCACCTCGACCAATGACGATGTACGCGACTTGGCACAAAAAGGTGTACAGCAGGTTTTGGTCAGTAGCCGCGCGCAAACCCAGGGTCGTGGCCAGCGCCAACGCCAATGGATTTCACCGGAAGGCAACATCTATTTAAGCACATTGCTGAATACAGAGATACCGATTGATGGCCGCCTGGCTTTAGAGGTCGCACTCAATATTTTGCAAATGCCAAGTCTACAAGGTCTTGATCTGCAAATAAAATGGCCAAATGATTTATATAGCCATAACGCCAAATGGGGTGGCATTCTGGTCGAGCCGATTTCAGCCTATCAGGCAGTGGTGGGTGTAGGGATTAATTTGGCACCAATTGAAGCCGAACAATTAGAACATGCCACCACTTCCCTGTCTGAACTGGGACTAACCGCTGTCACCCGTAATCAGCTGATTGCCGAACTGTATCTGGCGATCCAGCAAGCTGGACGATGGTTCAGTCATGGCTCGCATAATCTGGCAGCACGCTTTAACCATCATGCGGCTTTTTTACAGCAATTAGTTGAATTTACGGATCTTGAGGGTCAATATACAGGCACTTTTGCTGGCATTCAGGAAGACGGCGCCGTGCTGATCCAGACCGATGCTGGCGTACAAAGCTTCTATCAGGGACAGTTACGTTTAAAGACAGGCAGTTGATCAGGTAAATCTCAATGAAAAAATTATGGCTGGACATTGGCAACACGCGGCTAAAATACTGGATTACTGAAAATGACCAGATCATTGAACATGCTGCAGAACTGCATCTACAATCCCCGGCTGATTTGCTGCTCGGTCTGATTCAGCATTTTCAAGGCATGGGAATACAGCAGATTGGCGTATCTTCGGTGCAGGATAAAAAGAGCAACGAACGTATCCAGAAAATTCTAAAACGACTGAATGTTCCAGTGATTTTTGCCAAAGTACAGGCCGAATATGCTGGACTGCTCTGCGGTTATGATGATCCCTCCCAGCTCGGGATTGACCGCTGGCTGCAAGTTCTCGCGGTCGCACAGTCCAATGAACAAAATTATTGCGTCATTAGTTGTGGTACAGCTCTAACGATTGACCTATCACAAGGTAAAAAGCATCTTGGCGGTTTTATTTTGCCGAACCTATACCTGCAACGTGATTCCCTGATCCAGAACACAAAAGGGATTAAAATTCCTGATGCTGCTTTTGAAGAACTGAGCCCAGGGCGTAATACCATTGATGCGGTACATCACGGTATTCTACTCGGTCTGCTCAGCACCATTGAAAAAGTACTGGGTGAATTCCCAGCACAACTGATCCTCACTGGTGGCGATGCGCCGCTGTTTGCCCAGCACCTGCAAACCTACCAGCCGGTTATTGAATCGGATCTGTTACTTAAAGGTTTGCAGCACTTTGTAGCCCATTTAGACCATACAGCCGCTGGATAACCTCCAGTAGCTGCGGGAAGTCGGCATAGCCATCGGTTTTTTCAAAATGCCCGGCTTCACGGATTTCAAAAATCTGTGCTTTGAGATGATGCGCCAACTGAAGTGACATCACGGCAGGTACATCTGGATCATTGCTGGAAATAAACATCACACTGTGCTTAAAGCTTCGGGTTAAGGTATTAAAGTCCAGTTTGACGCTACGCACCAGATCATTCAATTCTGACCAGCCCACCAAGGGTTGATCAAAACCAGCGACTAGAATCACCCCACGAATAGCCCGATGATGGTTCTGATAATACTGTTCTACGAATTTTAAAACGCTAAGACAGCTCAGGCCATGCGCTACCAGAATGGTTTCTGCATCCAATTTCGGAATCTGCACTTCCAGGCTTTGCTGCCAATCCTGCATTTTCGGTTCTAAAGGATTAGCCAGCATAATGCGTTTGGCCTGAATCCCCAGTTGCTTGACCTGCCGGCTCAACCAAGGATACCAATGATCATTGGAAGTCGACTGGTAGTCGTGAACAATAAAAACATTCCCTGCTTGCGTGGTCATCTTGCTCTACTTTTTATACTTGTCGTTAAAATTTCGTTTAACTGATTTTTAACCATTTTTCTAAAATCATTCAAGTCAATTTGTTCCAAAATACAGGTCATTTTATCAATGGTTATGGGCTGATTTTGACAAATGAACTTAGGACTCTCGGATCAGATAGGGTTCAATCACCTGCCAGACTTCAGGCAATTCGGTACAGCCCTGTGAATCGATAAAATGACCAAAATGTTCTGCCTGAATCACTTTGGCATCTAAACTTTTGGCTTGTTCCAGACTGAATTTCGGTGCGACCCTGTCGTCCCCTTCCGAATAGATCACCACCCGTTCTTCGATCTGCTGTTTGAGCAAATCAAAATCAATCCGTGCCGCATCAATAAAAGGATAAACCTCTTCTAATCGTCCTAGTCGCCCATTGAAACCGGCAACCAGTACCAACTGTTTGATTTTTTGCTGCTGCAATTTTTCTGACAGGTAATGTAAGGCAGCAACTGTTCCCAAACTATGTGCGATCACAATACTGTTTTCATCCAAACCCTCAATCTGTTGCTGCATCTGCTGTTGCCAGGTTTCAAGTCGAGGCTTGGTAGATGGATCTAGTCTTAATACTTTAAGACTTACACCTTCCTCTTTGGCTTTTTGCTGAATCCACGGATACCAGTTCTCTTCCGGACTCGCGGTATAACCATGTACCACAATCACCTGTGTCATCTTATACTCCTGTCTTTTTTATTGTGTTAAGAGTCTGCCTGAGTCAGGAAAGCGATTGCGTAAGTAAATGTAGGTTTTGCTTAAACTAAATTTTGGACAAATAAAAAAAGGCGCTTGATGCGCCTTTTTTTAAGATCCAAAAATTATTTTGGATCTTTATTGCCGAATAATGGGCCCATGCCACCACCGCCAAATTGTTTCTGCAGATTGCCCAATGATCGCATCATTTTTGCCATACCGGATGGATTGGCAAATTTCTTCATCATTTTCGCCATCTGTGCATGCTGCTTGATCAGCTTGTTCACTTCAGCAACATCCATACCACAACCGGCAGCAATACGTTTCTTACGGCTTGGGTTCATCAAATCAGGATTACGACGCTCTTTCACCGTCATGGACTGGATGATCGCTTCCATTTTCTTGATCTGTTTTTCAGGATTCGCCTGCGCAATGGCATCCTGAATACCCGAGTTGCTCATGCCTGGCAGCTTGTCCAAGAAGCCCATCATGCCGCCCATCTTGTTCATCTGCTCAAACTGCATCAGCATATCTTCAAAGTTGAAGCTGCCGCCTTTCTGCAGTTTTTTCGCCATTTTTTCGGCTTTTTCTTTGTCGATCTTGCGTTCAACTTCTTCGACCAGAGAAAGCACGTCACCCATGCCGAGAATACGTTGAGCCACACGTTCCGGATGGAAGGGTTCCAGCGCATCCAGCTTTTCACCCATACCCAGGAACTTGATCGGCTTGCCGGTAATGGCACGTACAGACAGCGCCGCACCACCACGTGCATCACCATCAGTCTTGGTCAGGATCACACCAGTCAATGGCAGGGCATCGTTGAAAGCTTTCGCAGTATTCGCAGCATCCTGACCGGTCATGGCATCAACCACGAACAGGGTTTCGGTCGGATTAATCGCTGCATGCAGCTCTTTAATCTCGTCCATCATCTCGTCATCGACATGCAGACGACCTGCGGTATCGACAATCAGCACATCAGCGAACTGGATTTTGGCCTGTTCAATCGCGCGATTAGCAATGTCAATTGGACGTTCATTGGCATTCGATTCAAAGAAAATCGCACCCACTTCGCCAGCAACGGTTTGCAGCTGCTTGATCGCTGCTGGACGGTAAACGTCGGCAGACACCATCGCCACTTTTTTCTTTTGGCGTTCTTGCAGGAAACGTGCAAGTTTTGCCGCAGTGGTGGTTTTACCCGCACCCTGCAAACCTGCCAGTAAAACGACTACAGGTGGCTTGGCCTGAAGATCTAGGCTTTCATTCGCCGCCCCCATCATCTTGGTCAGTTCGTCGTAAACGATCTTGACGAAGGCCTGTCCTGGTGACAGCTGAGACATCACTTCCTGGCCTAATGCTTCTTCCTTAACTTTCGCGATAAATTCACGAGTTACAGGTAACGCAACATCGGCTTCAAGAAGTGCCATACGTACTTCACGTAACGTATCTTTAATATTGTCTTCGGTTAGCTGCCCTGAGCCAGTAACATTTCTTAAACTCTGCGTGAGTCGTTCTGTTAAGGTATCAAACATTGCAAAATCCGCTTAAAATAGCCAGTAGCAAAAAATTGTTTCTTAAAATAGAAAATTTATGCATAGAATGCTATAGGATACTGTAGTTCGCATCGAATTTATATAACACCCTTAAAAAGGTTTAACATGCTTAGCCTACCTCTGGTTTATACAATCCTGGCATTAATCGCTTATACCGCCTCATTTTGGTATTTGTTTATCCATTTAATGTCCAAGCGTACACCAAATCAGTGGTTCGTGGGGATTACCGCATCCTTAGGTTTGCTGTTACACGCTATCGTGCTGTACGGCGATATGCGTACCCCGATGGGGATGAATTACGATGTCTTTGTATTGGTTTCTTTTACTTCAGGACTGATGCTGCTACTGAGCCTGGCCTATAGTACCTACCGCCCCATTTTGCCCTTAAACCTGATTGGTATTCCGGTTGCCGCGACGGGCCTGATTCTCGGTTTTGCCTTTACCCCGCAAGCCAAAATTATTGTCCAGAACTCTTTAGGTCTAGATATTCATATCATTCTGTCACTTTCGGCTTATGCAGTATTGCTAATGGCGACCATTCAGGCGGTAATTCTTCGCTTCCAGGACCGTGAACTCAAAAAGAAGCAGAAACGCCTGTGGGTGAATCTGCTGCCTTCCTACCAGGATATGGAATCGCTGCTGTTCGATATGCTGGTGACCGGCTTCGTCTTACTGACAATCGCACTCGGTTTCGGTTTCTTTACCATTGATGATTTCTTTGGTCAGCATCTCGCGCATAAAACCGCATTTAGTATTATTTCCTGGTTGGTGTATGGCGCGCTGCTCATAGGTCACTGGAAATTTGGCTGGCGTGGACAGAAAGCGGTACGTTTTACCTTAATCGGTTTTGGCCTGTTGGCACTTGGTTTTATAGGTTCCAAATTTGTACTGGAAATGCTGATTAATAAATAAGTGCTCTTCCAAAATAATTTTTTAAAAGCTCAGATTTCTCTGGGCTTTTTTATTTTTCCTACTATTACTGCACATTCACCCTCCCTACCCGTACCGTTAGCGGCCAACTAATGATTCTCGGTAATTCTGGATCTTCCCATTCCGGTAATAAAGCATCTGCCAGTACATTCAGTGGATTATGGCCCAAAGCCTTAGTTGCCATCTTCACCGCTGACCAGGTACTCATATAACCAATCAGCTGGTAAAAGTTCCACTCGACTTGCAATACAGGCGGCTGAATAGGAATTTCCTGAAATGGAAATGGTAAGTTTTTATAACCTTCATCCACATGATGACGTTCAGGCGGCCAATATGGTCCAATCGTGACTTCGTAAAAGTGTTTGAAATAATGATCCAGATGTTCTTCATCGACACTGAATACGCCATAAGTAATTAAGGCCAAAATGGCATTGGGCTTTGCAATACGTTGAACTTCTACATAGAACTTATCTAAATCCAGCCAATGAGCAGCTTGCGCGACTGAAATCAAATCAACACTCTGATCAGCTATCTGGGTATCTTCTGCCAAAGCCTGACGATACTGAATCTTGGGATGCGGTTTGGCTTGGGCAATCTGTTCTGCACTACCATCAATCGCAATGACCTGATCAAAATAATCTACCAAAACTTCGGAAAATTGTCCTGAACCACAGCCCACATCCAAAGCAAATTGAGTACTCGGTGCCAACTCTGCCAGTATTTTTCCTAAAGCATCCGGATAATGCGGACGAAACAAGGCATAGTCCTGTGACTGCTGGGAAAAATGATCCTCGAAATTCGACTGTGTCATACCACAATCCTGAGTGTTTCTTGTTCATTCCAATATAGCTGACAACATTTAAAACTCTATTATTTTATTGTGCTGAAAATAGTCATACTGTCGATATGCCACCTGATCTCAACTAAATCTCCTTTTCCTATAAACGTGAAAGTTAAACTGCCTAGACATTCCGATCAAAAAGCCGTATAACACCGTTTTTCAAATTCACAGGTGAACACGTTGAAACTTGTTCTTGCACCCATGGAAGGCTTAACTGACCCGATTATGCGTGATGTACTGACATCCGTCGGGAGCTTTGACTGGTGCGTGACCGAGTTTATTCGTGTCACAGATTCCGTACTGCCGGATCATATCTACCATACATACTGTCCTGAACTGCTGAATGGCGGCAAAACTGCTGCCGGTACGCCGGTACATGTGCAGTTTCTGGGAAATAACCCGGAAATGCTGGCAGCCAACGCGGTTAAAGTTGCCGCAATGGGCGCACCGGCGATTGATATGAATTTTGGCTGCCCAGCCAAAACCGTGAATCGTCACCGCGGTGGTTCAGTACTGCTGGATGAACCTGAAATAGTCTATGAACTGGTCAAGGCAGTGCGTGATGCCGTTCCAGCCCATATTCCCGTATCAGCAAAAATGCGTCTAGGTTATATGGATAGAAACTTCATGATGGAAAATGCCCATGCCATTGAAGATGCCGGTGCTGCCTGGGTAACGGTACATGCGCGAACCAAAGCGGATGGTTATACCCCACCGGCCTTCTGGGATCAGCTGCAACCCATTCGTGAAGCCTTGAAAATTAATGTCATTGCCAATGGGGAAATCTGGAGCAATGCTGATGCTAAACAGTGCCAGCTGGAATCTGGTTGTGAAGACCTGATGATTGGCCGTGGTGCTGTCACTACGCCTGACCTGACCCAATGTATCCGCCAGAATAATGATGAGCCACTGATCAGCTGGAATGAGCTGCTTGGTCTGCAAATTCGTTTTCTGAATGGTTCCTATAAAAAGGAAATGAATATGGTCGGACGTTACAAACAATGGCTCGGTATGATGTCCAAACATTATCCAGAAGCCAAAGCACTCTGGGATGAAGTAAAACGGGTCAAACCGCTGGATGAAATTATTGAAAAGCTGAAAGCTGCCCAGCATTAAACTGAAATTCCCTGAATATCTCAGGGATTTTTTTATTTGACCTGTTTACGCTGTTTTAAGTTCTCTACATGCTGGCGATTGGTCTGCCAAGATTTCTCCAGCATAGCTTTTTCCAGCTGTAGCTGAATCCGTTTCAATTTGGTTTCAGAAATCACTGGCTCCTGAAAGCGTTTCACATAATCGGTCCAGCTGGCGCCTCGAAAGACATTTGCCGGCATAGCTGTTTTAAATTCAGCTTCCGGCATAAACACCACTAGTGAATGAATATATTCTGGGCTTAAAATTTCTACCAGAATCTGTTCCAGCACTTTGACATGCTTATAGTTCTGATGCAGCGGATTCTGGAATTTAAAGGTCTGCTTATAAATTTTCTGGGTCCAGGTCTTTTGTCGTTCACCACCAAAAACCCAGCCTTTATAGTTCTTGGTTTCAATCACGAACAGCCCAAATGGACTCAGCAGCAGATGATCAATCTGGGTTGTGGTGCCTTGTCCATCCTCAAAGGTCAGGTCATTCAACAAAATATAATGTGGCTGTTTTAGATAGAGTTTGACATGCATGGCAACGGCAAACTCACCCATTTTCCCCTTCATAAAAGGCTTAAACAGTTTAAATAAAGCCGCTAATGATAATAAAAGAAATAGCCACCAGAAATGTTCAATCACTGGGGCAAGAACAGGATTCATTTTGGCTGGAATAAATTTTTATTGAGATATAACTATCTTACTTATTTTGTTCAATATTCAATAGAATTTCTTTACGCTCCAGACCGCCTGCAAAACCCACCAATGTCCCATTAGTACCAATCACGCGATGACATGGGGCAATAATCGAAATCGGATTACGGCCATTGGCAGCACCTACGGCACGTACGGCTTTAGGATTGCCAATTTCCAGCGCAATATCGCGATAGGTACGGGTTTCTCCATACGGAATATTCAACAAAGCCTGCCAGACACTTTTCTGAAATGGCGTACCAGCAAAATCGAGGGGCACCTCAAAACTGGTACGTTGGCCGGTAAAATATTCTTCCAATTGTTGTTTGGCTAATTTCAGAATGGGATGTTCAGGATCTTCCACCAAGGTTGCTAGTTTGACCCGATTGGGCTTTTCACAATCCCAAAGCACTGCCACCAAAGCATCTCTACTTGCCACTAGTTGCAACTGCCCGACGGGTGAATCCATATAGATATAACTTAAGTTCATGTCTTCACCCTCGCCAGCTGTATGTAGAAATATTTTAACGCAGCCAGTATCCAGTTGCTTATAGAAATAAATGCTGAAACATTTTTATGAGGTGCAAAGCAGATAACTTAAGAGCTGGACAGTTTCATTAATACCAGTCCGGAAATAATCAGCACAGCGGCGAGCATCCGCATGGCACTGGCAGGTTCGCCCAGAATCAATACACCGACCAGAAAAGAACCCACTGCACCAATCCCGGTCCAGATCGTGTAAGCAGTTCCCAATGGTAATGTACGCATGGCGTAAGCCAACAGTGCAAAACTGAGAAACATGAAAAGAATGGTAATTATACTTGGGGTTAAGCGAGTGAAACCTTCCGATAGCTTCATCGCATAAGCCCATACCACTTCAAACAGACCGGCCAATATCAACAAAATCCAGGCCATATGCCCTCCTCCATCATTTCAGAAGTCAGGCCGTCCTGACGATTTTTCCTAAGCAAAGTCAATTATTTGCATCAAGGGGGGTCGTTCCTCCTCAAAAATGATTGATTGTATAAAACTGCTTGCAAAAATACAGCTGAATTTACAAAAGATGACGCTGCGAGCTGCAAACTTAACCCAGCTTAACTAAAGCGCCCAAGACACCCCGACAAAAAGCCGCTAATTTAGGCAAAACACAGCAGAACTAAACCACGTTCTCAGCAACTTTAAAAATGACAACAAAGTGCCCAGCACTGCTCCAAAACAAGAAGTTTATCCACATCAAATAATTAAGTTATGCACATGAATTAAATTTAAAGGTTTTCGGAGAAGTTACACGATGAAACACAAATTTACGATAAGTTGATCACTTTTTGTGATGTTTGATTTGTAAGCAATGGCGAATAAAACACCAGATACCACAAGGCTTTCAAAGTAGAAAAAAGAACCAAAATTGAGTTCTTTTTATACATATTTCGTCTAATGCTTGAACATACTAGCTACAATTGATTACATTTTATGCTGGATATCCATAGGGTTACCCACATAGATATCCATATACTTATCCATAAAGTTATCCACAACTCACTGTGAATAACATAAAATTCCGATCAGATAGTTACCTGGCCTACTTTTGCCAGTTCGGAACGCATTTCATCAATTACAGCTTTATAATCCGGCTTGCCGAAGATCGCTGAACCAGCCACAAACATGTCCGCACCCGCCTCAGCAATTTCACGAATATTGGCTGGTCCTACACCACCATCCACTTCCAGACGGATGTCACGGCCTGAAGCATCAATGATCTTGCGTGCCTGACGTAATTTATCCAAAGTCATTGGAATAAATTTCTGGCCACCAAAGCCTGGGTTCACACTCATCAGCAGGACTTGGTCGACTTTATCCAGCACATAGTCCAGATAATGCAGCGGTGTTGCCGGGTTGAATACCAGACCTGCCTGTGCACCACCAGATTTGATCAGCTGCAAAGAACGGTCGATATGATCCGATGCTTCTGGGTGGAAAGTAATGATGTCAGCACCTGCTTCAAGGAAGTCACCAATCATGCGATCGACCGGTTTTACCATCAGATGCACATCAATCGGTGCCTTGATGCCATATTTTTTCAGTGCCTTACATACCCCTGCACCAAAGGTCAGGTTTGGTACATAGTGGTTATCCATCACGTCAAAATGGACAACGTCAGCACCTGCTGCCAGTACATTTTCAACTTCCTCACCAAGGCGGGCGAAGTCAGCAGATAAAATAGAAGGGGCAATTAAATATGGCTTGGACATGAAAGAACCTGGCTGAATATGGGATGAATACAGCATTATAACAAATTGTCCCTGCTGCGCCTGTTCAATATGGTTTAACCAATACCTGATAATTTCTAAAACCATTAAAATCCGGAAATAAATTTAAGCGAGATAAAATAAAAGCCACTGAAAAGTGGCTTTTAAATGGAATTTTAAATTCAGTTTTCCAACTGCACCGCATGGAACTGCAAATGATCATCAACAAAGCTTTGAATAAAGTAGTAGCCATGATCATAGCCCTGATGTTCGCGTAGGGTCAGCTTCTGTCCTGCTTCATCACAAACCTGCTGGAATAAAGCTGGATTCAGCTGGCTATAGAACTGGTCATTAAAGCCCTGATCAATCAGGATATCTGAATAGAGTGCACCTTTGGCTTTAACCAGCTCAGTGGCATCATGCTTGGCCCATTCGGTACGGTCTTCACCTAAGTAATGACTAAAAGCCTTTTCACCCCATGGACACTGGCTTGGCGCACAGATCGGTGCAAAGGCAGAAACTGAGACAAATTTCTCTGGATATTTAAAAGCTAGCGTTAAGGCACCATGACCACCCATGGAATGGCCGAAAATACTGATCTTGCCCGGCTGGATTTCAAACTCTTCATTCACCAGTGGATACAGCTCGTCCATGATAAAGCTTTCCATTTGGAAATGCTCTGCCCATGGTGCTTGTGTGGCATTAATATAGAAACCAGCACCCTGACCGATATCCCAGTTGTCGCCTTCCGCAACACCTTCACCACGTGGTGAAGTGTCCGGGGTAATCAGGATTAATCCAAGTTGTGATGCCAAACGCTGTGCATGTGCCTTAATTGCGAAAGTTTCTTCAGTACAGGTCAGCCCCGCCAGATAAAACAGCGCAGGACAGCTCTGTCCTACCAAAGCCTGTGGCGGCAAATAGATGCCAAAACGGGTTGTTGTTTTCAGCACCTTGGAGTCAAAGCGGTAAATCCGCTGCTCACCCTCAAAACTTCTATTATTCTGTACCAGTTCCATCATGATTCCTTTTTTCTAAAGTTTTACAGTGTGCATCATTCTAGGGAGCAGCCGGTACGGCAGACTGAGCAACTGTAGTTGCTGGAGGGAACAGACGCTGCTCCAGTTGCGGCAGCATCAATTCCATATTTTTACCAATCACCCACTGTGGTTCGGAAGGTTCAAAGCCTTGGGCACTTTCCCATTTCGCCACAGTTTCTTTGGCCTGAGCAAAGGCATCTTTCAGCGTACTTTGTTCACGCATCGCCTCATCAAAGAAAGCTCGGCCAAAGTAGGTATAATCTGCTTCATTCGAGCAACCAAAAGACTGACGGTCCGCTGCAGAAGCAGTAATGACTAAAGTATTTTCATTTTGTAATGCGGATACAAAGCTCCCTGAATAACAGGAAGAAATCACAATCACCCGCCAGCGAATACCAGAAGCATCCAAAGTATCTCGCAACCATTTCGGATCAACCTGTGCCAGATCCAGCGGTGCATTTTCCATTTCAAATTCGTTCGGCAAGCCATGCGAAGTCATATACAGGAACAGTACATCGCTTTCCCGGTTCATCTGCTGACCAATACGGCGTAGTGCCATTTCCATGCTGGTTCGGGATGCAATCGGCATTTCCAGACGCGTCGCCGGATGATTGACCAAGGCAATGGAACGGCCATAAGTCCCAAAGCGAGTATCAAATTGTTCTTTAATGCGTTGAATTTCTGACTGGAATACATCCTGATAGCTCGCCCCCGCGACACCCATGAAATACCAATGCGTTTGGGCAAATTCACCAAACTCGATATTCTCCAGTGCCTTGTTCAGTAAGTTTGGCTGGGCATAGAACGCATCTTCGGCAAAGCTTGGCGGCTGTTCATCGACTTTCCAGATCGGCTGGTCCTTGACCGACATTTGCCACACCACAAGCGTAAACAGCGTTGCCAGCATGATCAACGCACGTTCCCACCATGGCCATTTCAGTTCACGGGAAAATACCCAGACCACAGCCAGACTCTGCCACACGAACAGGATGATAAACAGTGTTGGAATATAGTCGTACAGAATATAGGGCAGATAGTCCAGATCACCCAGATACTGGATCAGGCACTGGAACAGCATGATATGTGTATCTAATACCAGCCAGAGCAAAGCCGGCACCAGCATCAGACGCGGATTATTCACCCGCTGGGATAAAAAGATCCCCACAATCAGGGCGATAAACGGCCACAGTGCATAACTGATCAGGCCCTGCGAGTTAAATTCACCAATCCGACCGGAACTGAGCCAGCTGAATAAACTGTTGGCACAACCGCCAAGAATCCCCCAGAACACCAGCTGCAGAATGGAGGGACGTACCATTTGCAGGGAACGCCTCGACCCCAGAAACAACCACATTCCGGCAATTTGATTGCTCTTGAAATCGTGCCAAAAATTAATGGAAGGTTTGAAGTCGATCATAAGGTTTCGGGGAGATGAGGTGGCTCGCTAATTCGCAAAATAAGTTTAAGCTTGATCAGAGTTTTATCAATGCTATTTTTTAACTATATAACAAATCATTGGATAATTTTGAAGCAATTATCTTAATCTGCGACAAGTTCATGTTGAAAATAGGCATCAAAGCGACAAGCGTCTCCTTGCCACTGATGATCAGGCTGTTTTCCGGCCAGAAAAATGGCTAATCGAGGGCGTTTCACTACCACCCGTTTACCAATTTTCTGTGCCAATTCTAACAGGTTATCACCCAGATCCATTTCACCATCTTCAGGCAGGAGCATGTGTAACAGCTGCATCTGTTTTTTTACCTGCGCCTGCTTTTTTGGTGCCTGCTGGTTCTGGTCACGCTGCGGGAACATCGGGTCTAAATACACAACATCGACCACAGCATTTTGCTCGGCCTGAAGTTTTAAATAATCTGCAGAATCAGAAAACACCAGCTGGATTCGATTCACCACTGGATTTAAGAAAGCATCACTCTGGCTACGAAGATGGGTATCTTCCAACAAGGTAAATAAAATCGGATGACGCTCGACTAAAGTGACATTGGCGCCAAAGTGTGCCATTAACAGGCTGTCATGTCCAAGTCCTGCAGTAGCATCAATCAGATTTGGCTTTTCACCCAGGTTACAGGCACGTGCAATCATTTCCGATTTTAAGGATGCACGTTTTAAACGCCCGACTTCAGCTTTCCAGTCCGGCTGCATTTTCATGCCATTGGCACATAACCATAGGCCATCCGCATCGACACAGAGTGCCAGTTCAGGATTCAGACGGAAGAAACGCGCATTCAGCTTTTCTACGGTTTCAATCTGAACCTGTACACCACGAGAAGAAAGCACAGCCGCAAAGTGCTGTGCTTTCCCGATCTGTTCAGCTTCGGTATATAAGCGAATTTCGCTTACCATAATTTCCAGCCTGTAAATGCAAATAACAGAATCAGCAAACCTGAGAAAATGCGATACCAGGCAAAAATCATAAAGTCACGTTTCGCGACATAAGCAACCAACGCACGGATCAGTAACAATGCTGAAATAAAAGAGACTAAGAGTCCTACAGTCAGTACGACAAAATCCTGTGTCCCACTGAACACGTCAAAACTTTGATACAGATCTAACAGCCCTGCACCGACAATCACCGGAATACCGAGGAAGAAGGAAAATTCCGTTGCAGCTTTACGGGAAACGCCCAGGAACATGGCACCGATAATGGTCGCACCAGAACGTGAAGTTCCGGGAATTAAAGACAATACCTGAATCAGGCCAATCCAGACCGCATCTTTTACGGTCAGGTCTTCCACTTCCTTCGCCCGGATCTTTGGCGGATGCTTTTCAATCCAGATGATGATCAGACCACCGATAATCAGACCCAGCGCAATCGCGATATTGTTGAACAGCAGTTCTTTTACGGTCTGACCAAACGTCAGGCCGACCAGCACGATGGGAATCGAAGCCAGAATCAAGCCAATGCCCAGACGGCGTCCTTGAGGTTCACCACTCACAATACCCGTAGCAGCACCCCAGAGGCGTGCCCAGTATTCATAAATCACAGCTGCAATTGCGCCCATCTGAATGGCAATCACAAAAACGTCACTCTTTTCCTTGGTCCAGAAGTCCATCAGTTCTGATGCCAGAATTAGATGCCCGGTACTGGAAATGGGTAAGAACTCAGTAATACCCTCAACAATCCCCATGATTGCCGCTTTCAGCAGCAGTAATAGATCCATGCTTAATCCTGATTAATTATGCTTTGCCTTGTTCTGGAATTTTTTTCCACGCATTGTCACGTAAATATACAGGCAATGCCAATTCGGCACTGACCCAGTTTTTGGCTGCCGCTGCCACACGGGCAATGCTTGCAATGTCCTGAGCAGTAGCTGTTACATCTTGATACTCTGGCACATCTGCCTGTACCAGATGAGCACCTGAACCCACTGCCGTAAATTTTACGGCTGCACTGCCCTGTTCATAGCTGAGTAACTGTTCTTCATCGACTGGCTGCATGATGCCCTGCTCGTCCAGCTTGTAGCTGGCGATATAAACCTCATTCATACGGGCATCCAGCACCGCGGTGACTTCAGTCAGTCCATGCAAACGGTATGCCGCCTGAGCCAGTGCCTGTAAAGTGGATACTGGAACCACAGGCAGGTCATTTGACCAGGCCAGAGCCTGCGTCACCGCAGCATTAATCCGTACGCCACTAAAGGAACCTGGGCCACGGCTAAATGCAATCGCAGTCAGATCAGAAATCGCCAGACCCAGCTGTTGCAGGGCCTGTTCAATCATTGGGAGAATCGTTTGCGTTTGTGCCTTTGCGCGCGCATCAAGTTGGAAAAATAATTCTTGAGTGTCATCAATCACAGAAACGGAACACTGCTCATTGGCAGTTTCCAGTGCCAGCACTTTCATGCACAACCTTAAATTCAGAGAATGTAAAAAATGTCGAATATCATACTCCACTCCCTGGGCTGACGCGAGATTTTCGACCAACAGATACAAAAAACCTGGCCGTAGCCAGGTGGAGCAACTTGAGAACAGGAAAAGCTTAAAGCTCGACTGGTTCCAATTGCTGGAATTTCTGGAAGTGATTCGCGTAATGCAATGCACTCATTTTCAATTTTTCTACCGTTGTTTCATCAATGGTTTTCACCACTTTACCTGGTGAACCCATCACTACGGAATTATCTGGAATGACTTTTCCTTCCGGAATCAGCGCATTGGCACCAATAATACAATTCTTGCCAATCACCACATTGTTCAAAATCACCGCCTGAATCCCGATCAGTGAGTTATCGCCAATGGTACAGCCATGCAGCATGGCCTGATGACCAATGGTCACATAATTGCCGATATGCATTTCAATCCCGGCATCGGTATGCAGCACAGCGTTTTCCTGTACGTTGCTGTAGTCTCCGATATGAATTTTGCAGTTATCACCACGAACCACGGCACCGAACCAGACACTGACCTGTTTGCCCATTTCTACCTGACCAATCACCGTCGCAGTCGGTGCAACCCAGCCATCCCAAGGCTGATGTAGTGCTTTTGGAGAATGTCCCTGAAATTTGTACAACATGGCAAATTCCTTTTTAGTCCTTAAAGAATTTTGAGCGTTTAAAGGCGGGTGAATTGAGCAGGAATGGCCATTCTTTTTTATAGTCCAACCCGTATTGAAATAATGAAATCAGCATACGTGCAGTCAACCCCCAGACGATTTCATTTTCCACGCGCATGCTGGGGAAATAGAGAGACTGATGCGCGAAACGCACTTCATACGGCGTTGGTTTGGCTTCGAGTAAATTCCGCAGTGAGGCAAAGAAAATCCGGTCAATCTCGGTTGGCTGTGGGGTCAGCTCCACTTTTGGAGGAATCAGACCAACCACCGGTTTGACCAACAGACCGCTGCGGGCCTTTTGCATCGGCAGATCGCCAATCAGATGCACATCAAAAGGATTCAGTGCCGTTTCTTCATAAGCTTCACGTAATGCAACCACGATATTACTGGTATCCTGCGGATCACGCTTGCCACCCGGGAAAGACACTTCACCGGCATGATTGGTCATATAAGCCGAACGGCGAGTGAGTAAAACCTTAGGATCAGTCTCATTGGTAATCGCAATTAACACCGCAGCATCGGCTGGCTGAATGCGCCGGGAAAAGCGTAAACGCTGCTGTAAGTGGTGGGTTAAATCACGATCATCCATCCAGTTCTTCCTCATTATCCTTATGCTTTCATCATAGCCGATTTTTAAAATCTGGAGGATAGAATTGATGCCAAAATTGGATTTTTCAGTTATCCTGAGTCTACTTTTTATCATTGATGATGAATATGAACTTCTGTACAGCTTGTGGACATGAGACAACTGAAAAAGTACCTTTAGGTGATCAAAAAATCCGTAATGTCTGTACGTCCTGTGGGTTTATTCATTATGTGAATCCAAAAGTGATTTGTGGCGCTTTAGTGCTCTGGGAAGACAAGGTTCTGCTGTGTCGTCGTGCCATTGAACCGCGTTATGGTTTATGGACCCTGCCAGCCGGTTATATGGAACTGTTTGAGACCATGGAACAAGGCGCAGCGCGTGAAACCCGCGAAGAAGCTGAAGCGGAAGTGGAAATCGAACAGCTGTACTGCATGTACAACATTCCGCGTATCGGGCAAATTTATGTACTGTTTAAAACCCAGCTGATTGAAGGAAAGTTCGGTGCCGGTGAAGAAACCATCGAATCGCGCCTGTTCTCAGAAGCCGAAATTCCTTGGGCCGATCTGGCTTTCCCAAGTGTAGAACGCACCTTAAGACATTATTTTGAAGACCGTAAAACCAATACTTTCCCTATGCATCTGGAAACCCTGGGTTCACGTCTGGATCACACAGGTTAAGAAATTTAGACGATTGCAAAATAAAAAAAGAGCGCCATTTGCGCTCTTTTTTATTTTCAGGAAGAGGTTTCCTGAACAGGCACTGAAACGACTGATTCTGCATCTTCAAGCGGTGTTTTCAGCACCCTGTTCTGTAAAGTCTTTAAACCTTCCTGCATCTTCTGTTGTACCAGATGGGTTAAGCTGTCCACGGTATGCCCTTCTGTCGAAATCTCCGGTAGAGCCATCAAATGCGCTGTGACTTTTGGCATTTCCAGCACCCGGCGTACATGTGCAGCGAAGCTGATGTTATCGACATACGGCGCTACCATATCCAGTTCACCCTGCTGGTTTACATAGCAGATCAGGCAGATCTGTACCGGACGTTGTGCTTCAATCGCAGCCCCGAGAATCCGGCCATGGACTTTCTTGATCCTCCGGCCATTCGATGTGGTCGCTTCCGGGAAGAACAGCACCGGAATATCCTGTTTCAGGAACTCGGTAATCTGATCGCGGATTTTGATGGAATCCCCTGAGCCACGTTTGATAAACAGCGTACCGCCACTTTTGGCCAGTTTGCCCAACACTGGCCATTGTTCAATTTCTGCTTTAGCCAGGAAAAACACCCGTGCCGCTGAACCCAGCACCGCAATATCTAGCCAGGAAATATGGTTACTGACCCAAAGCGCAGGTTCACGCGGAATCGTGCCATGCGCCTGTATTTCGATATTGAATACCTTGCACAGCTTGCGACAGAAATACTGCACATAACGGGTATTAGTCGGGTTATTGGGATTCTTGTACAGACCATAGCGATAGACCAGATAGAACCCTTCACTCACCGCGGCCACAGAAGCTGCAATTTTTCTAAAATAAAGCAAAAACTTGGCTAATCCACGAAGTTCAGGTGTTTGATTTTCTATAGTCGGATGCATACAAGGATCACTATTTTTCGGGCCGATTCAGGTCATCATTTTCACGTATCTTTACCATTCTATACTGTTCATTCTGAACTTGCATTGATTATAAAAACCGTTCAGACAGATCAAAAATTGTCATTTTTAAGTCTAACCTCGATTAATTATTATTTTAATTGAACCACCCAATGGAAGGTTATTTCATGCAAGAAGATCAGCAAACCACCTCTCCTGCCATTCAACCCATGCAAGCATTAACTTATATCGCAGCAGCCAGCGCCCTTTATGCGGCTGTATTTGTGATTCTGGCTCAACTTTTCATTGCCGCACTCTAACCAAAACTCACACAGCTGCGCTATCTGTCCCTAGCTTTTTCCACTAAAATGAAGTTTTCAAGTGGAGTCTGGACTGAGTGGAAATTATACAACAGCGTCGTACCCCAGATCGCGTTATTCTGGTCAGTGTAAGCGTACAGATGCTGGAAGATCTGGATGCCGAAGAATTTCACCTGCTGGCCAGTTCAGCTGGCGCGGAAATCCTTGAGCATCTGCATGTCCAACGCCTGAAACCTGATCCTAAATTCTTTATCGGTTCTGGCAAGGCGGAAGAAATTGCCGAACAGGTGGAAGCCCTTGAAGCCGATCTGGTGATTTTCGATCATAGCCTGACTCCGGCCCAGGCCCGTAACCTTGAAAAGGTCGTAAAATGCCGTGTCGTGGATCGTACCGAGCTGATTCTGGATATCTTTGCCCAGCGAGCGCGTACCTATGAAGGGAAACTGCAGGTCGAATTGGCACAGTTACAGCACATGGCTTCGCGCCTGATCCGCAGCCGTGGCAATCTGGATAGCCAGAAAGGTGGTATCGGTCTGCGTGGTCCAGGTGAAACTTTGCTGGAAACCGACCGTCGTTTGCTGCGTGTCCGCATGGGCCAACTGAAAGCCAAACTGGAGAAAGTCCGCCAAACCCGGATGCAGGGCCGTGTCGCTCGTCAAAAAGCTGCTGTACCCACCATTTCTCTGGTCGGCTATACCAATGCCGGTAAATCCACCCTGTTTAATATTCTCGCTAAAAGCGATGTCTATGCCGCGGATCAGCTCTTCGCAACCCTAGACCCCACCCTGCGGCGTTTAGAATGGGAAGGTATTGGCACCGTTGTCATCGCCGATACTGTTGGTTTTGTACGCAATCTGTCTCATTCTTTAGTCGAATCTTTTAAAGCGACTCTAGAAGAAACGCTGGAAGCGACTTTGCTTCTCCATGTCATTGATTCCAGCAGTCCTGAAATTCTGGAACAGATTGAAGCAGTGGAAACCGTCCTTAAAGAAATTGGTGCTGATGTACCGGTGCTGCGCGTCTATAACAAGATCGACCGTAGCGGTGAAGATGCCAAAATTATTTATAGCAAACCGAACCAGCCAGAGCGTGTGTATGTCTCAGCCCATACAGGAGAAGGCATTGAACTGCTGCGTAAAGCGGTGCATGAAGCCTTGATGGGACAAATCCAGCAGTTCGATCTGAAATTGCAGCATGCGCATGGCAAATTGCGTAACCAGTTGTATGACCTGAACGTGATTCAATCCGAGCATTATGACGAAGATGGTCAGCTGCATTTACAGGTCAGGATCGCACCACAAAAACTGGAACAGATCATCCGGCAAGCCCATTTATCGCTAGAAGATATTCTTGGTGACCAGGCAGTTCAGTTTCAGCGGCCACTTGAAGAGTTTGAAATACCAGGTAAGATCGACTAAAACTTGATAAATCAAATTTTATAGACCCTAAAAATGAACTGGATAAAACACATCGATTGGCCAGCATGGATCGGCACGATACTGCTCATTATTGTCTTTCGGGAAGCAGCAGTCTTGATCATGACCGAACTTGGTCATCCTGAACTTGGCAACCTCACCGGACTAATCAGCCTACTGATCGTGCTCTTTGCTTGGCGACGCTGGCGCAAGATTCCTGCTCGCCTAGTAGATACCAATAACAAAATCATGAAAGAAAGTGCCTTTGCCTTTCTACCAGTTAGTGCGGGTTCACTGATGATGCTGGTACACATGGGCCATAAAATCCCAGCCTTTCTGGTTGTTTTATTCGTCAGCACCCTGATTCCACTCTGGGTCTATGCCAAAATTGCCAAGCGCTGGTTATAGGAGATCACAATGCTATCTATTCTTTATGGTTTCCTGATTACACTGGTGGCTTATCTGGCAGCCAAGCCCTGTAACCGCGTGGTTCCGAAAATTCCAGTGATTGTCTTCGGCATGATCTTTATTCTGCTGATCCTATTTGTACTCGGCGTGCCTTATGAAGCGTATATGGAACAAACCAATCCGCTATTTAACCGCCTGTTAGGATATGTCACTGTAGCATTGGCCATTCCTCTCGCCGCGATGCGCTATGACGATCTGCCATTAAAAGCAGTGACCGGCATTCTGGTCTTCGCCAGTATCAGTGCCGTGGCTTTACCAATGGGACTAGCTTATCTGCTGCATATGGCATCGGATGATATCATGGCCTTTGCGACTCGGGCAGTGACCACTCCAATTGCTATTAATATCGCGACATTACTCCACGCTCCAATCAGTCTGGTGATTCTGATTGTGATCCTGTCTGGCGTAATTGGCGCGGCTTTCTCGTCCATCATTCTGCGCCATATCAATGATGAACGTGCTTCTGGTCTGGCATTGGGTTTGGCCGCCCATGCCATTGGTACGGCACAAGCCTGGCAACGTGGCAGCGTGGCAGGCCGTTATGCCGCATTTGGGATGGCAGTTAATGCAGTCTTCACTGCGCTATGGCTACCAACCTTTATTCTGTATTTGCAAAGCTTATAAATTTGACTGAACAGTCAAATTCTCATGGCTATATCCTCTAGGGTATAGCCACTTCATTTCGCTGCCCGACATTAAAAATTAAAAAAGTAATGTAGTAACCGCATCAAAAATCATAAAAAAAATGTGTTCTAGTTAAATTAAATTGACCATAAAAGTAGGTTAAAACCCAGTATTTTCCTAATTTCCGACTTAGCCAATTGACTTTAAAATCCAGTCTTTCGTCTATGTCTTTTCGGCACTAGTTTTGTTTAGCTCTCTCTTTCCTCAGCCCTAATCTTTTATTAATAAAGTTCATTTTTTAATCCATATACAATGAAATAAAAATAGTACTACTAGACTTAGGATGTATCCCTTATCTATATCCAGCTTGCTTTTTTTTTAGTAAGGTTGTATGAATAATAAACATATAGATTTTTTCAAATCTGTAGATTTAAAAACTTTATTTTTATAGCAAAAACACAGTCAATCAAATGGATATTCGATTGAAATAACGATAAGGAAATCAGATGAAAACAAGACATGTTTTCAGGATGTCGGAGCTGATGAAGCCATGGGATCTATCCTTATTCACACAAAACTGGAGTGGAAACTGGCAACAGATTTATGACAGAATGTGCACAATTCGAATCCCAAGTAAAATGATATACATATTTCATGATACGTATGAGAAATTAAAAACTCAGTTCAAATTATGGATGAGCTACTTGCCCACCCAACAAGGTTCACATCATAGGCTATCTTCTAGGGATATCCTCGCAATACTGGAGCATGAAGCTTTCAAAAACTTAAAACATATAGCATCGAAGGATGCAACGGCTTAGCCCAGAGACTAGCAAATTTATATCGCCATAACCTGCATGAGCAGGTTATTTGCAAGCATAAACATTGAACTTAATTTGGCCATTCGCATTTGGCTATAGGAACTACACAACCGAATTCTTATTGCTGACCGAACAACATAATTGTGACCGTCAGCATTAAACAACATGGGGATGAATAAAATGAATAAATCAAAAATCACAATGATGCTACTGGGTGCATGTATGAGTGTTTCAGCATTTGCCCAAGACCTGGCAGGTACATGGCAGCAAATTGATGATAAAACTGGCTCCCCTAAAGCCATCATTGAAATTCGTAAAGAAAACAATGGTACTTACGTGGGTAAAATTGTCAAAGTCACTCCACGTCCTGGTTATACACCACAAAAAACCTGTAACAACTGCCCTGCACCGTATACCAACCAGCCAATTCTGGGGATGGATGTACTGACTGGTTTAAAACCTGTGGAAGGCACCAATAACTATGAAAAAGGTAAAGTCATCGATCCGCTGGCAGGTAAAATTTACGACGCCAAAGTTCGTCTGAGTGCCAATGGTAAACGTCTCACCTTGCGTGGTTATATGGGCGTCTCTGCACTCGGCCGTAGTCAGACCTGGATTCGTCAGGACTAATTCAAAGCTGATTAAGCCAATAAAAAAGCCACGTTGAACGTGGCTTTTTTACATCTATTTAATGTCCCGTCCTGAAATAAGTTTACACCTTAAGAGACTTATTTTATGGAACATAAACGAGAACAACGAGTTAAACGTACACAACGTGACTATAGCTTTGCCTTTAAAATGATGGTGGTACATGAAGTAGAAAAAGGGCAAATTACTTATAAGCAAGCTCAGGCAAAATATGGTATTCAAGGAAGATCAACTGTGCTGGTATGGTTACGCAAGCACGGACAACAGGACTGGACTTCGAATATGCCGACTTCTTCTAAACGCCAATTGACACCCCAACAACGAATCCGCCAATTAGAAAAGCAGTTAGCCGCAGAAAAGCTTAAAACTGAATTTATTCAGGATGTGATTTATCACATTGATAAAGAATGTGGGACTGATCTTGGAAAAAAGTATACCGAGCACGTTTCAAAGATTGGCAAAGCCAAAGAAGACTAAGCGTTTCACGTTATTGTCAGTGGTTGGGAATCACCCGACAAGCTTATTATCAAGCAGAAAAACGTGCTCAAATGACTGCACAAGCAACTGAACAAATACTTGAGTTGGTTATGGAATATCGCTGTCTCATGCCAAGTATCGGAACACGTAAGCTGTATTGGCTTATTAAAGGCAAATTGTTGCAACGTGGTTTAAAGTGTGGACGGGATCAGTTATTTAAAATATTGAAAGAAAATAACTTATTGATTCGCCCTAAGCGTCGCTATACAAAAACTACGGATAGCAAGCATTGGATGAAGAAGCATCCAAATTTATTAAAGGATTATTCAGCAGTGCAAGCCAATGAAGTCTTTGTTAGTGATATTACCTATGTTGAGAGTGCTGAAGGTGTGCATTATTTATCCTTGGTGACAGATGCTTATACCCGACAGATTAAAGGTTATAAGTTATCGAATGATATGCGTGCGGAGAATGTTGTGCAGGCTCTACATATGGCGATGCAGCAAGCGACAGATCGAGCGACTAGGATGATTCATCATTCAGATAGAGGTGCTCAATATTGCTCTGAGCTATATCAATCGGCATTGCGCCATTATGGGATATGTCCTTCCATGACAGATGGCAAGGACTGTTATCAGAATGCATTAGCAGAGCGAATTAATGGAATATTAAAGCAGGAGTTTTTTAACCACGCGATGTCAAACCATGAAGGAGTTAGATCACTTAATTGCGGAATCTATCATGATTTACAATTGTTATAGACCGCATTTAAGTTTAAATATGAACACCCCGAATCAGATGTATGAGCAAACAAAAACCGAGCTAATTGCTTAACTCGGTTTGAAGTGGAATACTGTCAATCTATTTCAGGACAAGACATAAGTGAATAAATCAGAACATTGGATTATCGACTGCAAACATCTGCTGGTCTTCTAGACGGAAGGCCATTAGCTGATTACCCCAGACACAGCCACCATCTACATTCTGGATGCAATCCGAGATTTTCTTGCCTTGCAGGCCAGCCCAGTGACCAAACAGGATTTGATGGGTTTGAGCCGCTTTGGATTCAAATTCAAACCATGGTTTAAAGCCTTCCGGCATTGGATCATCCAGCGATTCCTTAAAGCTGAACTCCATCCGGCCTTCCGCATCGGTCAGACGCATACGGGTCAGATAGTTGACAATACAACGTAAACGCTCATGTCCTTGCAGATCTTCTGACCACAGATCAGGCTCAGTACCATACATCTCTTTCAGGAAAGCATCGACCACATCAAAGTCTTCATGAGCAAGCACCGCTTCGACTTCTTTGGACAGTTGCGCAGTCTGTTCAGCGGTCCAGTTCAAGGGAATACCCGCATGAGTCAAAATTGTCTGTTCATTCGGAAACAGGCACAAAGGTTGTTTACGCAACCAGTCGATCAGATCATCACTTTCCAGGGCGTTAATTACATCCCAGACATTGTCTTTATCTTTGACTTTTTTCAGGCCACGCGCACAAGCCAGCAGCGTCAGGTCATGATTTCCCAATACCGTCGCTGCAGCGCCATTTTCTGCCAGTTTCTTGATAAAACGCAGTGCCCCCACCGAGTTTTCGCCTCGAGCCACCAGGTCACCAGCAAACCAGAGAAAATCTTGATCCGCATCAAACTGAATTTTTTTCAGCAATGCTTTCAAGGCTTCAAAACAACCTTGCACATCACCAATCACATAGTTGTATCGAATATTTTCGCGAGACATTTATGCATCTACCATTTGATCTGAAAGAGCAACAAATTGAGTGAGCGTTAAGGTTTCAGGACGTGCCATTGGATCCACGCCTGCTTTTTCAAAACCATCTTCCACCAGCATGCCTTTTAAGCTGTTACGCAAAGTTTTACGACGCTGGGTAAAGACATGTGACACCAGTCGTGCCAAGGCTTTTTCATTTTTCGCCACGATTGGTTTCACGTCATAAGGCTCTAGACGGAATACCGCAGACGTTACTTTTGGTGGCGGGTTAAATGAGCCCGGTGGCACTTCAAACAGGAAAGTCGGCTTGCAGTAATACTGAATCATGACTGACAGACGACCATATTCTTTGGTATTCGGTTCTGCGGTAATACGATCGACCACTTCTTTTTGCAGCATGAAGTGCATGTCTTTGACTTTGTCACCAAATTCCAAGAGATGGAATAATAATGGTGTCGAAATATTGTATGGCAGGTTACCGACAACACGTAGTGGACGATCTTCTTCAAATAATTTCGAGAAGTCGAATTTCAGTGCATCGGTTTCAACAATCGCCAGACGTTCAGGATGTGGAACACGCCCCGGTAGCCCAGCCGCCAGGTCACGGTCAAGCTCAATTACCGTCAATGCATCGCATTCACCAATCAGTGGTGAAGTCAAAGCAGCTAAGCCCGGACCAATTTCGACAACATTGTCGCCCGGACGTGGATTCACCGAACGTACAATTTTGGCAATGACACGTTGGTCATGTAAGAAGTTTTGACCAAAACGCTTACGCGTGTGATGCCCTTCATCTTTTGGGTTTAAGGCATTAATCTGATACATAGACATTTCCAACGTGTAATAAAGACGAGATCATTGACGCGCTAAATCCAGCGCCAAATCCACAGCCACATGCAAGCTTGAGCTTTTCGCAAGGCCTGTACCTGCGAGGGAGAGTGCTGTGCCATGATCGACAGAGGTTCGAATAAACGGTAAGCCCAAAGTAATATTGATGGCTTCACCAAAGCCCTGCGATTTTAGCACAGGTAAGCCCTGATCGTGATACATCGCCAGCACCGCATCGGCATCTTTCAGGTTTTCTGGAGTAAATAGGGTATCAGCGGGCAGACTTAAGCTCATGTTAATCCCTTGCGCACGGTAGCTTTCCAGTACCGGATTGATTACTTCAATCTCTTCCATCCCTAGATAACCGCCCTCACCTGCATGTGGGTTTAAACCACAGACCAGAATATGCGGATGCTCAATTTTAAATTTGGATTTTAGGTCGTGAATCAGGATATTAATGACCTGATGCAGTCGTTCAGGCGTAATTGCATCGGCGACTGCACGAAGTGGCAGATGGGTGGTTGCCAACGCTACACGCAAGGTTTTGGTGGCTAACATCATGACCACACGCGGTACACCTGCGCATTCCTGGTAATACTCGGTATGACCACTGAAATGAATCCCAGCATCATTAATGACCGACTTCTGCACAGGTGCTGTAGCGACCCCGACACTTTTGCCAGACATAGCATAGTCCGCAGAACGACGCAACTGTTCCAATACATAAGCAGCGTTATGGTGGTTTAACTCACCTAATATCACTTGCTCTTTTAACGGTACATGCTCGACATAGAGCTGACCTTTTTCTGAAGAAGTCGTTTGCTCTTGATAAGCCACCAATTTAACGTCAAGGTTTAACTGCTGGGCACGCGCACCTAACATTTCCTTATCTGCCAGCACCACCACTGGACGCTCATCAACACGATCGGCCAGACTCAGGCAGATATCAGGACCAATTCCGGCAGGTTCACCACTGGTGACATATAAAGGCAGCATCTTCATCTCGATTCTCTAAGCTGTTCAATATTATAGCCTCATTCCCTATTACCTGCGTACAGCAATCTGTTTTGCCTTTGATAATGAAGGCTATTCATGGGTAAAAAGCCAAGTTACAAATATCTTGTCAGTTTTTCATCGTTCTTGTTGATTTTTCCTTCCCTTCGCCAAAGAGATTGATTAAAATACAGCGCTTGAAATTTTTAATTTTCATTTGTGATTCTTCACGTATTCGTTTAGAATCTCGTCTCCTTTTTGTTTGGACAGCTTCCATAGTCCAAACCAACTATAATAGGTAGTGGTTTAATGAAAACTCTCAGCGCTAAGCCAGCTGAAGTTCAACACGACTGGTACGTTGTTGATGCTTCTGGCAAAACTTTAGGTCGTCTCGCGACTGAAATCGCTCGTCGTTTACGCGGTAAGCACAAAACTTCTTATACTCCTCACGTTGACACTGGTGATTACATCGTTGTTATTAACGCTGAGCAAGTTCAAGTAACTGGTAACAAACCGCTTGACAAGAAATACTATCGCCACACTGGTTTCCCTGGTGGTATCCGTGAAACTAACTTTGAAAAATTAGTTGCTCACAAACCAGAAGAAATCTTCCAACGCGCTGTAAAAGGTATGTTGCCAAAAGGTCCTCTTGGTTATGCAATGATCAAGAAAATGAAAGTGTACGCTGGTGCTGAGCATCCTCACACAGCTCAACAGCCACAAGTTTTGGACATCTAAGGGATACAGCACATGGCTACTAACTATGGTACAGGTCGCCGTAAGACCGCAACTGCACGTGTTTTCCTATCTGCTGGTACTGGTAAACTCGTAATCAACAACCGTTCTCTAGAACAATACTTCGGTCGTGAGACTGCTCGTATGGTTGTTCGTCAACCACTTGAGCTTCTTGAAGCGACTGAAAAATATGACCTTTACATCACTGTTGCTGGTGGTGGTATCGGTGGTCAAGCAGGCGCTATCCGTCACGGTATCACTCGTGCGCTGATCGCTGCTGACGAAACTCTTAAACCTGCTCTTCGTCAAGCTGGTTTCGTTACTCGTGATGCTCGTGAAGTTGAACGTAAGAAACTTGGTTTACGTAAAGCTCGTAAACGTCCTCAATTCTCTAAACGTTAATCTGTTTACCGAATCGGACAAAAAGCCCTGGTTTATCCAGGGTTTTTTTATATCTCTTAAAAAACCACTTATTCACTCATTATTTATTGTTCATGCACGTCTTTGCCCCATACCCCTTCATGGCACCAGAAGGACTTGGTTAAATAATAGTTAATCACACCAATTAAAATCAGTAGCAGAATCAACGCCAGTTTGATCATCATCTTGTTCTACTCCATACATTTTTTTCTAATACTCTACCCAGCTTAACGCCCAATGATGTTTTATGCTTCGTGCTTTTTAGGTTGATTTTTAGTATCCTATTTTACTCACTAAAATATACTCAGGATTTATGTCAGTCGAAAGCGCGCCTCTTCAAGGACTCACCTTATACAGCCATGCCGATGACTTTCGTTCCCATTGGATTCGCTACGTACTTGCCGAAAAACAGATTAAATATAACCTGATTTTAGTGGATCACGATGATGAAGATCTGGCCAGCCTGAATCCTTATAATCAGCTGCCCATGCTGATCGAAAATGATCTAAAATTGTTTATCACCCCGATTATCTCTGAATATATTGATGACCGTTACCGGCAGAATAAGCTGTATGCTGACGCGCCGATGCCGCGTGCAGAGCAACGACAGTACCTGTGGCGCTTTGAACATGACTGGCTAAAGCTAGCGGATATTATGCTCAAACACCCGGATACTCTAGATTCAGCTGCAAAAGCAAAAGCGCAAAAACAGCTACGCGATATCCTAATTTCATTGATGCCGTTATTTCAGCATTTTCCTTATTTCATGTCTGAACAATTCAGCATCCTGGATTGCATGCTGGCACCAATATTTATCCGTTTGCCGAGTATGGGTATAGAATTACCTCAACAGCAATGCCGTCCATTCCATTTATATTGTCAGCGGATTTTTAGTCGTCCAGCATTTATCAAATCGATGACCCTACAAGAAAAAAACCGCTATTCATCCCTATTAACACATTCGTAGAGAAAGATTATGTCTGAACAGGAATTCCAGCTTATGCCTACACGTCCATACATGGCCCGTGCGATCTATGAATGGATCTGTGACAACAATATGACCCCTTACCTGCTGGTAGATGCAACTCGCCCAAATACCATGGTTCCAGAGCAATTTGTGAAGGATGGTCAGATCATTCTGAATATCGTGCCACATGCTGTACATGCGCTACACATGAGCAATGATGCAATTACCTTTTCTGCCCGTTTTGGCGGCGTATCACGTGATATTTACGTACCTATGCCAGCAGTACTCGGTATCTATGCGCGTGAAAACGGTCAAGGTTTATTCTTCGATCCAAATGAATATGAACATACACAAATTGAAGAAGATGCTTTAAAATCAACCACTGAAGAAAAAACCGAACAACCTAAGAAAAAACCAAGCCTAAGGTTATTAGATTAAATAAAAATGGAGTAAGTGAATGGCTTTTGATTTAGTACAATATTTTGTTGAACAGATAGAAACTCAAAAGCCTGAGCTTCTAAGTCAGTATCCGAAGCAGGAACGCCGCGCTTATATCACTGAACTCAGCGCACTGACTTTAGGCAAGCTCATCTCTGAATGGCGTCTTGACCCTAAGAAAATCTATACCGAAATCAATCATCCTGATGATCTCTATATTCAGGAAATTGCCCGTCACCTTTCTACAGTTTCCTCAAATGAATCCAAACTTTCCCGTACAGAACAGGAAGAAAGTCTGTTTGAAATTTTTAAATTACAGTTGCTCGAACTCAAACAATTACATGATACAGGCAACCACAATTTAAACAGTATTCAGGAATTGCTATACGGCCAGATCGAACATCTTTCCGGTCAGGCAGATGATTGGGTTTGGACAACAAATAACCTATTAGAACTGAAAGGCTCTAAACCCGTGCCACAAGAAGATATATCATTGGAGGCAACGATGAAGGAGTTTAATCAGATGGTCAGCCAGAATACTCACCACCAGGAACATGACGTTGAAGAAGTCACTGTAGTCAATGCACCAACCTGGTCTAAAATTGTAGAACCAATCGTTGCCATTGCAATCCTGTGGGTACTTGTCGATGCAGTACTGAAAATATTTGCTTAAGCAATCTACCTCATAAAAAACCAGCCTTGTGCTGGTTTTTTTATTTCGGAAAATAAAAAATCCATGCATAAAAAAACACCCCCTGCACTAGTCAGGGGGTGTCTGGAATAATGAGCTGGCGATGACTTACTCTCACATGGCAAACGCCACACTACCATCAGCGCGAAGAGGTTTCACTTCTGAGTTCGGGAAGGGATCAGGTGGTTCACTCTTGCTATGGTCGCCAGCACAACTGGGATGGATACTCGCTTGGTCTTAGGTTTGCGCCAAGGTTTTTTCCAAATGAGTTATTAACAGGATAATCTGAGTTGAACATTGTATCTAGCATTTCAACTAAATCAAGTTGCTTTGATGCTTTATGAATCAATTGTTGCTTTGTATACAACTGCTTGGGCGTTGTATAGTCAAGCCTCACGAGCAATTAGTATTGGTCAGCTTCATGCATCACTGCACTTCCACACCCAACCTATCAACGTCCTAGTCTCGAACGGCTCTTTAGAGGACATAAAGTCCAAGGGAAATCTAATCTTGAGGTAGGCTTCCCGCTTAGATGCTTTCAGCGGTTATCCCTTCCGAACATAGCTACCCGGCGATGCGACTGGCGTCACAACCGGTACACCAGAGGTTCGTCCACTCTGGTCCTCTCGTACTAGGAGCAGATCCTCTCAAATTTCCAGCGCCCACGGTAGATAGGGACCGAACTGTCTCACGACGTTCTAAACCCAGCTCGCGTACCTCTTTAAATGGCGAACAGCCATACCCTTGGGACCTGCTTCAGCCCCAGGATGAGATGAGCCGACATCGAGGTGCCAAACACCGCCGTCGATATGAACTCTTGGGCGGTATCAGCCTGTTATCCCCAGAGTACCTTTTATCCGTTGAGCGATGGCCCTTCCATACAGAACCACCGGATCACTAAGACCTACTTTCGTACCTGCTCGACTTGTGGGTCTCGCAGTTAAGCGCGCTTTTGCCTTTATACTCTACGCGTGATTTCCGACCACGCTGAGCGCACCTTCGTACTCCTCCGTTACTCTTTAGGAGGAGACCGCCCCAGTCAAACTACCCACCAGACACGGTCCTCGTCCCGGATTACGGGACAGAGTTAGAACCTCAATATTACCAGGGTGGTATTTCAAGATTGGCTCCATAGCAACTAGCGTCGCTACTTCAAAGCCTCCCACCTATCCTACACAAGTAAGATCAAAGTTCAGTGTCAAGCTGCAGTAAAGGTTCACGGGGTCTTTCCGTCTAGCCGCGGGTACACCGCATCTTCACGGCGAATTCGATTTCACTGAGCCTCTGCTGGAGACAGCGCCGCCATCATTATGCCATTCGTGCAGGTCGGAACTTACCCGACAAGGAATTTCGCTACCTTAGGACCGTTATAGTTACGGCCGCCGTTTACTGGGGCTTCGATCAAGAGCTTCGCTTACGCTAACCCCATCAATTAACCTTCCAGCACCGGGCAGGCATCACACCCTATACGTCCACTTTCGTGTTTGCAGAGTGCTATGTTTTTAATAAACAGTTGCAGCGGCCTGGTTTCTGAGGCTGTCAACAGCTCAAGGAGCAAGTCCTATCACCATCGACAGCGTACCTTCTCCCGAAGTTACGGTACCATTTTGCCTAGTTCCTTCAGCAGAGTTCTCTCAAGCGCTTTGGTCTACTCGACCTGACCACCTGTGTCGGTTTCGGGTACGATTCCAGTGTAACTGAAGCTTAGAGACTTTTCCTGGAAGTATGGTATCAGCCACTTCACCAGTAAACTGGCTTGCTATCAGATCTCAGCATAGAGCACCCCGGATTTGCCTAAGATGCATGCCTACTTCCTTCCACCTGGACAACCAACGCCAGGCTGACTTAACCTTCTCCGTCCTCTCATCGCATTACACTGAAGTATTGGAATATTAACCAATTTCCCATCGACTACGCCTCTCGGCCTCGCCTTAGGGGTCGACTCACCCAGCCCCGATTAACGTTGGACTGGAACCCTTGGTCTTTCAGCGAACGGGTTTTTCACCCGTTTTGTCGTTACTCACGTCAGCATTCGCACTTCTGATACCTCCAGCATGCTTCTCAACACACCTTCATTGGCTTACAGAACGCTCCCCTACCACTTACGCATAAGCGTAAATCCGCAGCTTCGGTACATAGTTTTAGCCCCGTTACATCTTCCGCGCAGGCCGACTCGACTAGTGAGCTATTACGCTTTCTTTAAAGGGTGGCTGCTTCTAAGCCAACCTCCTAGCTGTCTATGCCTTCCCACATCGTTTCCCACTTAACTATGATTTTGGGACCTTAGCTGGCGGTCTGGATTGTTTTCCTCTTGACTACGGACGTTAGCACCCGCAGTCTGTCTCCCGGATAGTACTCATTGGTATTCGGAGTTTGCATCGGTTTGGTAAGTCGGGATGACCCCCTAGCCGAAACAGTGCTCTACCCCCAATGGTATTCGTCCGAGGCGCTACCTAAATAGCTTTCGGGGAGAACCAGCTATCACCGAGTTTGATTAGCCTTTCACCCCTATCCACAAGTCATCCCCTGGCTTTTCAACGACAGTGGGTTCGGTCCTCCAGTTAGTGTTACCCAACCTTCAACCTGCTCATGGATAGATCACCCGGTTTCGGGTCTACACCCAGCAACTATACGCCCTATTAAGACTCGATTTCTCTACGGCTCCCCTACACGGTTAACCTCGCTACTGAATGTAAGTCGCTGACCCATTATACAAAAGGTACGCAGTCACCCCGAAGGGCTCCCACTGCTTGTATGCATGCGGTTTCAGGATCTATTTCACTCCCCTCACAGGGGTTCTTTTCGCCTTTCCCTCACGGTACTGGTTCACTATCGGTCAGTCAGGAGTATTTAGCCTTGGAGGATGGTCCCCCCATATTCAGACAAGGTTTCACGTGCCTCGCCCTACTCGACATCATCATATCAGCCCTTTCGTGTACAGGACTATCACCCACTATGGTTGCACTTCCCAGAGCATTCCACTAAAACTGATATGACTTAATGGGCTGTTCCCCGTTCGCTCGCCGCTACTGAGGGAATCTCAATTGATTTCTTTTCCTACGGGTACTGAGATGTTTCACTTCTCCGCGTTCGCCTCATAAACCTATGTATTCAGTTTATGATACCGACCTTATAGCCGGTGGGTTTCCCCATTCAGACATCTCCGGATCACAGGATATTTGCCGCCTCCCCGAAGCTTTTCGCAGGCTATCACGTCTTTCATCGCCTCTGACTGCCAAGGCATCCACCACATGCACTTAATTACTTGACTATACAACCCCAAACAGTCGTTACACCTACAAGTCAGTGTAGCAACAAGTTCCACCAGTAAACTGGCTTCTCTTACAGTTTGTTGTTCTGTGCACTTAAGCACCGTACAGCTTCAATTAGATTCACGTACCAAAACGCTTGATTCAGTTAATTTCGCTAGTTCTCATTCAATCACTTCAACTTCACAACCAAAGTTGTGTCGTTTCCGCTCTCTTATGAGATTGAACAAATTATTTCAACTCAAATATATTCTGTTAATGATTTAACGTATCTTCGTCAGACTACGTTACTGTGATAAATCACAGAGATTAGTAAGTGGTGCGTAGTATACGCTTCCATTTCACTAATCTCTATAAGCTATCAAACTGTTTGCTTATTACGTATTCGAACGAATACGTGGTGGAGACTAGGAGAGTCGAACTCCTGACCTCCTGCGTGCAAAGCAGGCGCTCTACCAACTAAGCTAAGTCCCCAGCTTATCAATAAGTCAATGTATCTAAAGTATGTCATGGTGGGTCTGACAAGACTTGAACTTGTGACCCCACGCTTATCAAGCGTGTGCTCTAACCAACTGAGCTACAGACCCTCAGATACATCGTCATGAAGAACAACTTGTTGTGGATTCTTACCGATCGTCAATCTTTCGTTAAGGAGGTGATCCAGCCGCAGGTTCCCCTACGGCTACCTTGTTACGACTTCACCCCAGTCATCGGCCACACCGTGGTAAGCGTCCTCCTTACGGTTAGACTACCTACTTCTGGTGCAACAAACTCCCATGGTGTGACGGGCGGTGTGTACAAGGCCCGGGAACGTATTCACCGCGGCATTCTGATCCGCGATTACTAGCGATTCCGACTTCACGCAGTCGAGTTGCAGACTGCGATCCGGACTACGATCGGCTTTTTGAGATTAGCATCTGCTCGCGCAGTAGCAACCCTTTGTACCGACCATTGTAGCACGTGTGTAGCCCTGGCCGTAAGGGCCATGATGACTTGACGTCGTCCCCGCCTTCCTCCAGTTTGTCACTGGCAGTATCCTTAAAGTTCCCATCCGAAATGCTGGCAAGTAAGGAAAAGGGTTGCGCTCGTTGCGGGACTTAACCCAACATCTCACGACACGAGCTGACGACAGCCATGCAGCACCTGTATCTAAGTTCCCGAAGGCACCAATCCATCTCTGGAAAGTTCTTAGTATGTCAAGGCCAGGTAAGGTTCTTCGCGTTGCATCGAATTAAACCACATGCTCCACCGCTTGTGCGGGCCCCCGTCAATTCATTTGAGTTTTAGTCTTGCGACCGTACTCCCCAGGCGGTCTACTTATCGCGTTAGCTGCGCCACTAAAGCCTCAAAGGCCCCAACGGCTAGTAGACATCGTTTACGGCATGGACTACCAGGGTATCTAATCCTGTTTGCTCCCCATGCTTTCGCACCTCAGCGTCAGTATTAGGCCAGATGGCTGCCTTCGCCATCGGTATTCCTCCAGATCTCTACGCATTTCACCGCTACACCTGGAATTCTACCATCCTCTCCCATACTCTAGCTTCCCAGTATCGAATGCAATTCCCAAGTTAAGCTCGGGGATTTCACATCCGACTTAAAAAGCCGCCTACGCGCGCTTTACGCCCAGTAAATCCGATTAACGCTTGCACCCTCTGTATTACCGCGGCTGCTGGCACAGAGTTAGCCGGTGCTTATTCTGCGAGTAACGTCCACTCACCTTGGGTATTAACCAAGGGAGCCTCCTCCTCGCTTAAAGTGCTTTACAACCAAAAGGCCTTCTTCACACACGCGGCATGGCTGGATCAGAGTTGCCTCCATTGTCCAATATTCCCCACTGCTGCCTCCCGTAGGAGTCTGGGCCGTGTCTCAGTCCCAGTGTGGCGGATCATCCTCTCAGACCCGCTACAGATCGTCGCCTTGGTAGGCCTTTACCCCACCAACTAGCTAATCCGACTTAGGCTCATCTATTAGCGCAAGGTCCGAAGATCCCCTGCTTTCCCCCGTAGGGCGTATGCGGTATTAGCGTCCCTTTCGAAACGTTGTCCCCCACTAATAGGCAGATTCCTAAGCATTACTCACCCGTCCGCCGCTAAGAATCAGGTGCAAGCACCCTATCCCCGCTCGACTTGCATGTGTTAAGCCTGCCGCCAGCGTTCAATCTGAGCCATGATCAAACTCTTCAGTTAAAATCATTTTGTACTTTAGTTAAGACAAAGTACTTAATTCTGGCTCATCAATTACTGACAAAAATTCGCTCAAATAAACTTCGAGTAATTTCTACCATTAATCAATGAAAATATATTCAATCGATCAACCGGTAAAAATCCACACAAGTTGTTCTTCATAATCTCTTAATGATCGTCTTCATGCTTCGTCAGCATCAAGCTAGGTCGGCTATATTACGCTTTCTAAAATGAAAGTCAACATGTAATGTAAATTATTTTTAAACTTCCTTTCTAAAACCTAACTCAACCATTTCATACTAAGTTACTGTTTTATCAGAAGTTTTAATTAACATCACCGCCGATGGATGTGCATTATAGAGCAAATCCAAACACACGCAACCCCTATTTTTAATAAAATCTACCGTCTGTTTATTTATTCTACAGAAAAGCAGGTTTTTCTTATTTTTTGACTAATTTCTCTTCGATATTTAAATATTTTCTATTTTTACTAATTAATCCCCACCCTTCTTCTATTTTTAAAAAAATTATTTTCCTGAAATCTCATTAAATACATTACTTCACCAGAAACAAAATCAAAGTAATAGAATTAAAAACTCCATATCCAAAAAATTTAAACTCACAAACAATTTCAACTATTCGTTATTAATTTCATTTTTTTATTTTCACCTTTCCTCAATCACAAATATTTCTTACCACTAAACTGGATCAATCATGTCTACCCATAAAAGCTAGAGATGTATAAAAGCATTTTAAAATTGACAATTTTATCCCTTTAGCCGTAAAACCTCGCCCTTCAGGGCGGGGATATAAGGCTGCAATCCGCTAGTCCCCCTTGTGGGGATTAGCTAGGATTGCTAATGCGGTGTTTGCTGTTGTTGGATATATTGTTTAATAATCCCAATGGGAGCACCTCCACACGATGCAGCGAAATAACTAGGCGACCACAAAGCATTCCCCCATAATTTGTTTTTAATTTCAGGGTGTTTAGTTCTCGCAGATCCAAATCCCAAGTGCGACACATTTGTAGTTAGTTGAAAAAGTTAGGTGTATTCATAGAATCATTAGACTTTTTCAACTCGCAATTGGAAAGCACACAATGAAGAAATACACCCAACTTTCTCAAGATGAAAGATACGAAATTTATGCTACTTTGAAAAGTAAAAGCTCAATCGCTAACCTTGCTCGGGAGTTAGGGCGTTCACGATCAACCATCTACCGTGAATTAAAAAGAAATACTGGGCAACGTGGATATAGGGCTCAACAGGCAGCTAAATTTGCAAGTCAAAGACGGTACCGTCCTTCCTCATCAATGACAGCATTTGCCTTCGCCTATATTGATTATTTAATTGGCTTGGACTGGTCACCAGAACAAATTTCAGGTGCTTTAACACAACGCGGTTGGCTGGATGTACCTTCACATGAGTGGATTTACCAGTACATTTATCAAGATAAATCAAAAGGCGGTAAACTCCATCTACACTTAAGGCATCAGAAGAAATATCGAAAACGAGGTTACAAAAACACGGATCGTAGGGGGCAAATCATTGATAAAACAAGTATTCACTGTCGAGACCAGGTCATTGATCAACGACAACGTTTAGGAGATTTCGAAGGTGACACGGTGATTGGTAAACATCATAAAGGTGCTTTATTAACCCTTGTTGATCGAAAGAGCCTGTATGTACATATTGTTCATTTAGGATCAACGAGAGCATCCTCTCAAACGATTACTTGTGCGTTAGATCGTTTACGAATGAGCCATGCTTATAGTGTGACATTTGATAATGGTAAAGAATTTTCCGAACACAAAAGAATTACTGATGCCGGGATAGAGACGTATTTTGCTGATCCTTACAAGTCTATTCAGCGAGCTAGAAATGAAAATACGAATGGTTTAATCCGTCAATATCTGCCAAAATCATCATCGTTTGATGACGTGTCAAACGAACAAATAGAGCAGATAGAATTTGCACTCAACCATCGTCCTAGAAAAACGCTAGGTTGGTATACACCGAGTGAAGTTATGGCTGGTTTTTATACTGTTGCACTTGCCGCTTGAATCCGCCTCTTAAAATACGACTAGATGCACCTTTTAGGCTGTTAACCAAGCTAGAAATAGCTACTTTTGGTGGATAGTTCACAAGTAAATGAACATGATCATGCTCACCATCAAATTCTACCAACTTAGCTTCAAAGTCTAAGCAAATGCGCTTGAATACTTCATTCATAGTTTCGAGCATAGCTTTGGTAAAAACATCTCTACGATATTTAGCCACAAAGACTAAATGAACGTGCATATTAAAAACACAGTGACGACCTGTTCTAATCTCTTGACTATTATCCATAGACCAAATATATTTTAGTGATGAAGACACTTAAATTACGCATAAAAGACAAACATTGCAAGGTGCTAGACCAATTGGCATCTGAAGTTAATTTTGTCTGGAACTATGTCAATGATTTGTGTTTTAAACACTTGCAAAGAAAACAACAATTCTTTTCAGCTTACGATATTGCTAAATACACGAAAGGTACATCAAAAGAGTGCAATTTGCACAGCCAAACCATACAGGCAGTTGCGGAAGAATTAGTTACTCGAAGAAAGCAATTTAAAAAAGCCAAGCTAAAATGGCGTGTCAGTAACAAAAAAAATGCTAGACGTTCTCTCGGTTGGATTCCATTTAAAAAAGTGGCGGTGAAATATGCCGATGGGTATGTCCAATACGGCAAGCATCAATTCAAGCTATGGGACAGTTACGGACTAAGTAAATACAATGTTAAAACAGGCTCGTTTGTCGAGGATAGCCGAGGGCGTTGGTATGTATGTCTTGTGGTTGATTCAATTAAAACAGAGAAAACCACCGCTAAAACCTCAATTGGCATTGATCTAGGACTCAAAGACCTTGCGACTTGCTCAGATGGTGTAAAGTTCAAAGCGCCTAAAATCTATCGTCAATATGAACAAAAACTTGGTATTGCTCAAAGAGCAAGAAATAAAAAACGTGTCAAAGCGATTCATGCCAAGATCAAAAATCTACGTCAAAATATGCTGCATCAATTCAGTCATAAACTGGTGAATGAACATGCAGCCATCTTCGTTGGTAATGTGAATGCCAAAGCATTGGCACAGACAAAATTAGCTAAGTCTGTACTCGATGCAGGTTGGACGACCTTAAGAACCATGCTCAAGTATAAATGCGAGAACGCAGGGGTATGGTATGAAGAAGTCAATGAAGCCTATACCACCCAAACTTGCTCGTGCTGCGGCTCACGCTCCAGTAGTCTGAAAGGTAGAGCAGGACTTGGAATAAGAGAATGGCAGTGTGTGGAGTGCGGTACATTCCACGATAGAGATATAAACTCAGCACTGAATATTCTTGCGCTCGGACATGGGCGTCTCGCAGGAGGAATCTCCGTCCTTTAGGTCGGAGAGGATGTCAAAAAACACAGAATAACTAAAAGAAAAATCACTCAATTTATAGTTTTATTTTTATTATCAAAACCCAAATTCCAGACATAAAAAAACCGCTTAACGCGGTATCTACAATTTTACTTAAGAAGATGGTCGGAGCAGTAGGATTCGAACCTACGACCCCCTGGTCCCAAACCAGGTGCACTACCAGGCTGTGCTATGCTCCGAATTTAACTCATAAGAGTTGGGGTGAATGATGGGATTCGAACCCACGACAACCGGAATCACAATCCGGGGCTCTACCAACTGAGCTACATCCACCATCACGGTGTTTCTTCATTTTAAGACGTAAAAAAACCGCTGTACGCGGTATCTTTTATTCTCAACCACCGAAGAAGATGGTCGGAGCAGTAGGATTCGAACCTACGACCCCCTGGTCCCAAACCAGGTGCACTACCAGGCTGTGCTATGCTCCGAATTTAACTCATAAGAGTTGGGGTGAATGATGGGATTCGAACCCACGACAACCGGAATCACAATCCGGGGCTCTACCAACTGAGCTACATCCACCATTGCCTTGGTTCTTAAAATCAAGCGACCAAATGGCGCGCCTGACAGGATTCGAACCTGTGACCATCCGCTTAGAAGGCGGATGCTCTATCCAACTGAGCTACAAGCGCTTTACTGATGATTTACATCATCTGCCTTGAAGAATTGGTCGGAGCAGTAGGATTCGAACCTACGACCCCCTGGTCCCAAACCAGGTGCACTACCAGGCTGTGCTATGCTCCGATTCATCTCAGCTTTCGCATCAAGCTATTCGCTTGGTACGGTGTGCATTCTAGGCGTGACGCCCTGAGACGTCAACACCTATATTTAAAAAAAATCAAAAAAACGCTTCAAACGTATATTTATCAAGCATTTCAGCCATTTTTTAAACAAATTTTAACGTTTTAGATTGGCACTAAAGTCCAGCATGCGATCCAATGGTAATTTCGCCCGTCCTGCTAAAGCTGGATCGACATGAATTTCCTGATCACCCTGCTGTAAGATATGCAAAATGCCATCCAGTTCATTCATGGCCATCCATGGACAGTGTGCACAAGAGCGACAAGTCGCCCCTTCCCCAGCAGTTGGTGCTTCAATCAGAATCTTGTTTGGAACTGCCTGCTGCATCTTGTAGAAAATACCACGGTCCGTCGCCACGATCAGACGTTCATGTGGCAAAGTTTGGGCCGCTTTAATGAGTTGAGATGTACTACCTACAGCATCAGCAATTTCAACTACTGATTCTGGTGATTCCGGGTGTACCAATACGGCTGCATCTGGATACAGGGCTTTCATGTTGGCGATCCCGCGAGAACGAAATTCTTCATGTACGATACATGCGCCATCCCAAAGCAGCATATCTGCACCAGTTTTCTTTTGAATATAACGACCTAGGTGCTGGTCTGGTGCCCAGATAATTTTCTCGCCCAGACTATCCAAATGTTCAACAATTTCAACAGCACAGCTTGAAGTCACCACCCAGTCTGCACGAGCCTTCACAGCTGCCGAAGTATTGGCATACACTACCACGGTATGGTCAGGATGCTCATCACAGAACTTGGTAAACTCATCTACTGGACAACCGAGATCTAATGAACAGGTCGCTTCCAAGGTTGGCATTAATACCGTTTTATTTGGTGACAGGATTTTTGAGGTTTCCCCCATGAATTTCACACCAGCGACCACCAAAGTTGATGCCGGATGATCGCGACCAAAACGTGCCATTTCCAATGAATCGGATACACAACCACCAGTTAACTCTGCTAATTCCTGTACTTCAGGATCACAATAATAATGGGCTACCAATACCGCATCGCGTTTCTTTAGCTCCGCCTGAATCTGTGCAAACTTTTCCTGTTTGGCCTGTTCACTTAACTGATGCTCTTTCGGCTCGCCCAAGCGTTCTAAATGCGCCTGCACGATTGATTTAGCTTCATTGGCTATCAGTTTGGTCGCATCATTCATAATAACGTCTTCTCTTTCCTATATGTTCGCTGGCCTGCGAACATCTACCCTACATCAATATCTGGCCAACTCTGGCAATGCGCTATTTTTGACCAGTTAGTAAAAAATAAAAAGTATAAAAAAAGCCCCCATACGGAGGCTTTTCATCAATCAGCATTATGAGCGATAGTCCGCATTGATTCGGACATAATCATAAGACAGGTCACAGGTATAGACCGTGTCTTTTGCCTCACCTCGTCCCAGGTCAACACGAATGGTCATTTCTGGCTGAGCCATCACGCGTGCACCCGCTTCTTCCGTGTAGTCGGCTGCTGCACCACCATCCTTACAGATTTGTACATCATCTAACCAAACCTGAATTTTTGCAACGTCTAAGTTTGGTACGCCGGCATAACCAATCGCAGCCAGGATACGACCCCAGTTTGGATCAGAAGCGAAAATTGCAGTTTTTACCAGTGGAGAATGGGCAATGCTATAAGCAATATCACAACATTCCTGGGTATTGGCACCGCCTTCAACTGCAACGGTAATAAATTTAGTTGCACCCTCACCATCACGCACGATCAGTTGTGCCAGACGTTTCATCACCCGGGTTAACACGTCTAGTACAGTTGCGTAGCGTGGATCATCTTGTGACGTGATCTCAGCACCACCTGCCTGACCAGTTGCAATGAAAATACAGGAGTCATTGGTTGAAGTATCACCATCAATGGTAATACGGTTAAATGACACATTGACTGCAGTCGACAGCAGTTGCTGTACCAGTTCACGGCTAATTGGCACATCGGTCGCCACATAGCTCAGCATGGTCGCCATGTTGGGACGAATCATGCCGGCACCTTTGGAAATACCGGTCATGGTATAGGTAATGCCATCCAGTATGAACTGCTCAGATGCACCCTTTGGTGTGGTGTCTGTGGTCATAATACCAGTGGCTGCATCTACCCAAGCATCATCACGCAATGAGTCTAACGCAGGCTGCAAACCACTGAGCAGACGATCCATCGGTAATTGCTCACCGATCACACCGGTTGAGAATGGCAGCACTTCAGTATTTTTTACGCCAGCCAGTTCAGCCAGTTTGGCACAAGTGGCTTCGGCATTCGCCATCCCTGTAGGACCGGTACCGGCATTGGCATTACCAGTATTGATGACCAGGTAACGCGGGTTACCTGCTTTTAAATGTGCTTTAGAAACATGCACAGGTGCCGCGCAGAACGCATTCTGGGTAAATACACCTGCAACATTGGAGCCTGCAGCCAGTTCGAATATCACCAGGTCGCGTCGGTTCTGATAGCGCACATACGCTTCTGCCGAACCAATTCTAATGCCTTTGACCACATGCATCTGTGGCATAGATACGTCACCAACTGCCATTTTTAAATGTCCAATATTGAAGTTTCAGAAAAATACAGCTTAGTTGATCTTCATCAAAAAATCGAGCCAAAGCCTGATAGACATTCAGTTTTCTTATGGTTTTTCACAATAAAAAACCAGCCATAACGACTGGTTTTCTTTCAACCCACAAAAACAAGTGAAACTTAGTTTTGTGCCAATTGTGCTGCTTCGTTCAATAATGCCTGTTTTGCCTGCTGCTGACTGGTCGCAGACAGTGCCGGATTAGACGCGACGATACGATCAGCGTTGGCAGCATTGGCTGCTGCAATCGCCTGTGTTTGCAGGACGATTGGGCGGTTTGAATTGGCAAAGGTATAACGGATACCGGTACGTGGGCTTTCCACTGTTACCTGACCATTCGCATCCACCTGAACTGGCGCAGTCGTTGGACCAACGGCCTGTTTCACTTTATCTACAGTTGTTTCTGAAGCTGCAAAAGTTAAAGTCGGGATTGCCAAAGCTGCAATCATGAACGGTTTTAATAATGTTTTCATTGTCTGTCCGCTTTTCAATATCCAATGAGCAACTAAATAACACTTAACGTGTTTTTCTGCAAATCGAAAAATGTTTTTGAAAGAATTTTTCACATAAAAAAATCAGAGCCCGAAAGCTCTGATTTTTTTCTAACGGTTAAATTTTACCGTGACACTGTTTGTATTTCAGGCCTGAACCACATGGACAAGGTGAATTACGGCTTGCAGGTGCTTCAAATACGGGGGCAACTGGCGTTGCATTGGCATTTTGCTGGGTAGTGTCCTCTTCTTCATCTGCCAGCAGGCTGTCAAACTCCTGATGAGATAACTGGATACGCATTGCTTCAGCTTGCGCCTGCTGCTGCGCTTCCATCTCAGCCAGCTCTTCAGCAGTTGGCACATGGATACGCGACAGATCCATAACTACATCGGATTTGATTACGCCCAGCATATTCACAAACAGGTTGAAGGCTTCTTTCTTGTATTCCTGTTCCGGGTTCTTCTGTGCATAACCGCGTAGGTGGATACCCTGACGTAAATAATCCATCGCCGCCAGATGCTCTTTCCAGTGGCGATCAAGTGAATTCAACAGGAAGTGACGTTCCAGCGTTGCCGCAGATTCAGCACCCATCTGTTCACGACGTTCGCGGTAGCGCTCAATCGCAGAATCGGTAATCCGTTCAATCAGACCTTCTTCATCCAGACGGCGATCTTCTTCCAGCCATTGGTTGATTGGCAGATCAATGTTCAGATCTTCATGCAGTGCAGCTTCTAGACCATCAATATCCCACTGGTCGTGAATCGATTCAGGTGGAATGTAGTTCGCGATCATGCCCTTCATCACATCACGGATCATTTCTTCGATGTAATCCTGCAGCGATTCTGCAGCCAGAATTTCGTCACGTTGCGTATAGATGATCTTACGCTGTTCGTTATTCACGTCATCGTATTTCAACAGGTTCTTACGGATGTCAAAGTTACGTGCTTCCACCTTACGCTGTGCATTTTCGATTGAGCGAGACACCATCTTGTGTTCAATCGCCTCATCTTCTTTCAAGCCCATCGCGCGCATCATCGATACAATACGGTCACCCGCGAAGATACGCATCAAGTCATCTTCAAGCGACAGGTAGAAACGTGACACACCCGGGTCACCCTGACGGCCGGCACGACCACGTAATTGGTTATCAATACGGCGTGATTCGTGACGTTCAGAACCGATAATATGCAGACCACCAGAAGCCAATACTGCTTCGTGATTTGCTTCCCATTCTGATTTCAGACGTTCTTCATCTTCAGGAGTCGGGTTTTCAATTTTTGCCAGTTTGGCTTTCCAGTTACCGCCGAGCAGAATGTCAGTACCACGACCCGCCATGTTAGTGGCAATCGTTACCGCACCTGGCGCACCCGCCTGGGCAATAATGTCTGCTTCACGTTCGTGCTGTTTTGCGTTCAGGACTTCGTGAGCAATACCGGCTTCTTTCAGTTTCTCTGACAGGATTTCCGATGCTTCAATGGTTGCGGTACCAATCAGAATCGGTGCAACACCTTCGTCCTGAATACGTTTGATTTCCTGAATAATCGCGTTGTATTTACCTTCACGATTCAGGTAAATCAGGTCATTCTGGTCATTACGGATCATTGGACGATGCGTTGGAATGATTACCACGTCCAGACCGTAAATTTCTTTCATTTCCGCTGCTTCAGTATCAGCCGTACCGGTCATACCCGACAACTTTTTGTAAAGACGGAAATAGTTCTGGAAAGTTGTCGTTGCAAGTGTCTGGTTTTCTGGCTGGATTTCCAGACCTTCTTTCGCTTCAACTGCCTGGTGCAGACCTTCAGACCAGCGACGGCCCGGCATAGTACGACCGGTGTTCTCATCAACGATGATCACTTCGCCTTCATGCACAATGTAGTGCACGTTGCGCTGATACAGGTAATGCGCACGAATTGCTGCAGTGACGTGATGCACCAGATTCAGGTTTGATGCTGAGTACAGACTCTCACCTTCTGCCAGCAGACCCATCTGAATCAGTTCATTTTCAATGAATTCGAAACCAACTTCAGTGATTTCAACAGAACGTTGTTTTTCATCGATCCAGAAATGACCGCCATCTGGCACTTTTTCTTCTTTCTGCGCATGCAGTTTTGGCGGAATGTTATTGATCAGCGTATATAGCTGAGATGAATCTTCACTTTGACCAGAGATAATCAGTGGTGTACGCGCTTCATCGATCAGGATCGAGTCGACCTCATCGATAATGGCATAAGTCAGACCACGCTGTTTTTTCTCTGCCAGCGAGAACACCATGTTGTCACGCAGATAGTCGAAGCCAAATTCGTTATTGGTACCGTAAGTGATATCCGCTTTGTAGGCTTCGGCTTTTTCCATCGGGTTTTGCATGGAGTAAATAATACCGATGCTTAAACCCAGGAATTCGAACAGTGGACGGTTTAACTCGGCGTCACGCTGTGCCAAGTAATCGTTCACAGTAATGACATGCACACCCTGCCCGCTCAAGGCATTCAGGTAACAGGCCAAGGTCCCCATCAGGGTTTTACCTTCACCGGTACGCATCTCGGCAATCTTGCCTTCATGCAGGGTAATACCACCGATCAACTGTACATCGTAGTGACGCATTCCCATGACACGCTTTGCCGCTTCACGGCAGACTGCAAACGCTTCAGGAAGTAATTTATCCAGGCTTTCGCCCTTATTATATCTTTGTTTGAATTCTTCAGTTTTTGCAGATAAGTCTGCATCGCTTAGGGCTGATATCGTCGGCTCGAGCGCATTAATCTTATCCACGATTTTACGCATACGTTTGAGTTCGCGCTCATTTTTTGTACCGAAGATTCCTCCGATCAGACTTGCCAACATGAATAGACTCTCTAAATCTTGCTTGTCAATTGAATATGTTCTTAGTCGTTTATTATGGTGCTAGAAATTTGAACTACAAGGGTTTTAGCAAAAAAACCTGATCCCTGCTTCCAGCCCGAGGACTTAAGGCAAGCTAATGTAACAAATTTTAAGCATGCAATATAGTGAAATAGAAAGTTGTTTGGTTCAAAAACGGATAGATGGATTTTACCCATTTAGCACTTTTACTCATAAGCAAAGCCAAAAACACTATTTTTAATCATAAAAAAACTAGTTCATATTAGGTTCATCGAAACCAATAACAGAACATTTGAGGCAAATAACATGGCTTTACGTTTAGGCGATACCGCACCAAACTTCGAACAACAATCTAGCGAAGGCTTAATTAATTTTTATGAGTTCTTAGGCGACAGCTGGGGCATCCTGTTCTCGCATCCAGCGGACTATACCCCGGTATGTACCACTGAACTGGGCTTTACTGCAAAACTGAAAGATGAGTTTGCAAAACGTGGCGTCAAAGCAATCGCACTTTCAGTCGATGACGTAGAGTCACATCACGGCTGGATTAAAGACATTAATGAAACCCAAAATACAACGGTGAACTTCCCGATCATCGCGGATCAAGATCGTAAAGTCTCTACGCTGTATGACTTCATTCACCCGAATGCCAGCGAAACTTTAACTGTCCGTTCTCTGGTGATCATTGATCCAAACAAGAAAGTACGTCTGATCATCACTTATCCAGCATCTACAGGCCGTAATTTCCATGAAATTCTGCGTGTCGTGGATTCATTGCAACTGACCGACAACCATAAAGTGGCAACCCCAGCGAACTGGCAGCATGGTGATGATGTCGTGATCGTGCCTTCACTCAAAGATGAGGAAGAAATCAAACAACGCTTCCCTAAAGGCTATAAGGCAGTCACTCCTTATCTACGTCTGACTCCACAGCCTGAGCAAAATTAAAAGGACTCCTTTTTAATTTTGCGCAAGGCAAACGAAGTGCGTAGTCTATAAAGGAGACACTATTCTATCCTTTTAAAATATTAGACCTTTTGCGAAAGTATAGTTTTATCTAATTTTTGAATTGGCTAAAACCTCATTAAATATAGCTTTTGACTGCTTAAAATTTGACTAACGCAAGAAGTCTATTAAAAAAGCTGTAAGTCACTCTCCACCATGAAAATGAGGATCGTCATTCATAAACCATCATTTTCATGTCTTGTTTGAACCCCATTTACGAGCCGGGTTTTCGAACATTCCCCAAAGCCTGTCTTCGGACAGGCTTTTTCTTTATTAAGATTTTGCTTCTGTTTAAGATAAGCATCAAAACTAAAATTTAGATCATGATGAAAAATTATTATTCGCTGCTTCTTGTAGCTACTCTTGCCTTATCTGGCTGTATGACGACACCAGCTTTACCTGAACATCAACGCCCACAGCATTGGGGACAGACTTTACATGCAGCACATAATTTCTATCAGATCAGTGATGAACTGTATCGAAGTGAACAGCCTAGCCATGAACTCAAGCCTTTATTAAAGCAGCATGACATTGCTGTGGTGATTAACCTGCGTTCACGTGACAAAGATTCCGAAATACTTGCGAATGAAAATTTAAAACTCCGACATATACCGATTCATACCTGGGCGATCGACCGGGTAGATTTATTGAAAGTCATGCAGGAAATTCAGCAGGCCCGACAGAACAATGAAAAAGTGCTGTTGCACTGTTATCACGGTTCAGACCGTACTGGCGCCAGCGTGGCGATGTACCGGATTATTTTCCAGAACTGGGCAATAGAAGATGCAGTACGGGAAATGAAGCATGGTGGCTATGGCTTTCACAGCATCTGGCGCAATATTGAAAATTTATTTAGCCCTGAAAATGTAAAATGGATCCGGGAGCAACTCTCGAATCCATCTACACATCTTTCAGGGAATGAAAAGCATTAGCGCTTATCCAGCGGCACCCACTCATTCACCCAAGCCGATTTCATGTTCAGACTGGCATCAGAGGCGATTTTCTTACGTAAGGTATCTGCAGCTTCACGGTCTTTAGATGGACCAACCATGATACGGACCCCTTTCGAAGTTGGACTCTTGGTGACTTTGTAGCCTTTGGCACGCAGTTTCGCAGCAATTGCATCGGCATTGGCTTCATTGGCTGCCAGTGCCACCTGTACCATCCACTGCTTATGGCTCTCACCTTCCAATAACTTACGAGCTTTTTCAGCTTCAGCCTTTTTCTTGGCTTCTTCAGCCTTGTGCTTTTCTTCGGCCTTACGTTTTTCCTCAGCAGCTTTGCGTTCAGCTTCTTTCTTTTCAGCCGCTTTACGCTCTTCTGCTTTACGTTTCTCTTCAGCAGCTTTGCGCTCGGCTTCTTTCTTCTCGGCTGCTTTGCGTTCTTCAGCCTTGCGTTTTTCTTCAGCAGCCTTACGTTCAGCTTCTTTCTTGGCAGCGTCATGCTGCTGGGTCAGATTAGACTGGGTGTGGTTCTGCTGTTCTAACTTTTTTTGAGCCGCCGCTTTATCCTCAGCTAAACGTTTCTGTTTAGTCTGTTCATCTTCCACCAGTTCTGGCGGAATATTGTCGGAACTTTGCTGGGCCATACGATGGGCATTGAGTGCTGCATATTCTTCAGCGGCTTTGCGTGCAGCATCGGCTTCTGCCTGTTGCTGCATCGCCAGGAATTCTGCGGCACGCGCTTCCTGTTCAGCCACCGCTTTTTCACGGTCACGGCGCTGCTGTTCCAGTAAACGTTTTTCAGTTTCGACATCAACGGTCAGAGAGCTTGGGGTTGTTACCTCACGGCTTTCGACCTGAGCCACCTCTTCTTGGGGAGTTACGCGGTGATGGTCCAGTTCGGCTTTGCCTTTTAGAAGTAATGCTGCCAATAACACACCACCTCCTAATAGAACAACGCCTCCCATCCAGCGTTGCGTGTTATTCATTGACATTCTTGCAAATACTCCCATACCGCTTCTAATGTATGAAATGAGCCACATACCAAAATCAGCTGATTATTATTGATCTCATCCAGTGCTGATCTAAAAGCGAATTTAACATTGTCGTAAATTTCTATCGATTGCCCGTTCAGTGCCTCAGTCAAAACTGATAACTCTGCCGCACGTGGCACGGATAACGGTGCAATTTTCCACAACTCTACCGTGTCTTTCAATAACCCGACAACAGAATTTATATCTTTATCGCCCAGCATTGAGAAAACACAAACGACTTCGGAAATTTGTGAATGTTGTTTTAAATATTGGCGCAATTGTCGCAGCAGGAATTCCACCCCATGCGGGTTATGTCCTGCATCGAAAATCACGGTTTTATTTTCAATTTCGCGAACTTCAAAACGGCCAGGCAATTTAGCAATTTGAATACCTTTAGCAATGGCTTCCTGGCTGACTTCCAGCCCACTGAGCAAAACTGCCGCAACAGCGGTTGAAATGTTATCCAGAGCCAGCGAACCTGTCGGCAGCTTTAGCGTTGTACCGGAAGATGCAAACGCCCAAGACTTGCCATCTTCGAAGGCTTCATAAAAATAGTCACGATTTAAGGCGTACAGCTGTGCCTGACATTCAGCTGCCTTGTCTAAAATCGCTTGAGGAATCTGTTGTTGTCCGCCAAAAATCACCGGAATATTCGGACGGATAATGCCTGCTTTTTCAAAGGCAATTTTTTCGATGGTGTCACCGAGCCAGTCGGTATGATCCAGACCGATATTGGTAATAACCGCGACATCTGGATTGACCACATTGACCACATCCAGACGGCCACCTAAGCCCACTTCCAGCACCCAGACATCGCAATGTTCATTTTTGAAAATCACGAAGGCTGCCAGCGTGGTCGCCTCAAAGAACGACAGGCTCAAACTACATTCGCGGCGAGCCTGATCGACTTCAACAAAAGCATCTATCAGCAATTGATCTTCCACTTCAATGCCACATAGCTTGACGCGTTCATTAAAGCGGTACACGTGTGGAGATTGATAGAGTCCAACCTTAAAGCCTTGCGCATTTAAAATCGCGGCCAAGGTCGTCGTTGTAGAACCTTTACCATTGGTTCCAGCCACCGTCAGCACTTTGGCTGCAGGATTGGTCACACCGAGCTTTTCAGCCACCGGAATGACCCGTTCCAAGCCTAAATCAATCCCTGTAACGTGAACATGGCTCCAATAATCGAGCCATGTATCCAAAGAATCTGTTGCTAAAGGTGCTGCTGTTGTGTTCAAGGCAAATTCATCAATTTGGTGACAATACGATAGACTGTATCACGTAATGCATGACGGTGAACGATCTGATCGATTACGCCATGATCAAGCAAATATTCTGCACGCTGGAACGGTTCATCCAGTTTTTCACGTACGGTCTGTTCGATCACGCGTTTACCTGCAAAGCCAATCATTGCCTTTGGTTCAGCCAGATGCACATCACCCAGCATCGCCAGCGATGCAGTCACACCGCCATAGACTGGATGGGTTAAGACTACGATATATGGCAGGCCAGCTTCTTTCAGACGCTGGATCGCTGCTGAAGTACGCGCCATCTGCATCAGAGACAACATGCCTTCCTGCATACGTGCTCCACCAGACGCTGCGAAACAGATTAATGGTTGTTGCAACTCGATGGCACGTTCAGCCGCTTGCACGAAACGGTCACCGACCACTGTGCCCATTGAACCGCCCATAAAGTCGAATTCAAATGCAGTTGCAATCATCGGAACGCCTTTGAGCAGACCTTGCATCACGACTAGGGCTTCAGTTTCACCTGTTTTCTTCTGCGCTTCTGCCATACGCTCTGGGTAAGGCTTGCTGTCGACAAATTTCAGCGGATCTTTAGCCTTGAATTCCTGGCCCAGTTCATGCTGTACCTGGTCAAAGAACCAGTTCAGACGGTCACGCGCCTTCATTTTCAGATGTTCATCACACTGCGGACAAACATAGGCATTAAATGACATCGCGGTACGTGTTACCAAGGCATGACATTCTGGACACTCAATGGTCGGTTCGGTAAAAGTGGCCTTAAGCGCGGTTTGCTCATCGGGTACATGAATGCCGGGAACGGTACGCTCCGTCCATGGGGTCGATGGGCTCAGAATTTTGCCTGATTTCACTGGTTGACTCATACTAACTCATCGAGCGCTGCTCGAAGCTCCTTGACTTTATTCACCGTTGCTTGAACGGCTTGTTCTGGCGCGAGCGCTGCAAACTGCTTCACAAACGCACTTCCTACAATGACTGCATCGGCAGCAACACCCATCGCTTTCGCAGATGCAGCATCGCTGATACCAAAACCAACGCCTACAGGAACATCAGTCACCGCTTTAATCTTCTGAATGCGGGCTGCAGCTTCAGACACATCCAAAGTTGCTGCACCAGTCACGCCTTTCAGCGATACGTAGTAAATAAAGCCGCTGGCCTGTTTCACTACATGCTGAATACGTTCATCAGTCGAAGTCGGTGCCAGCAGGAAAATCTGATCCATGTCATATTTTTGCAATACGGTTTTCAGACTATCTGCTTCTTCAGGTGGCAAATCCACCAGAAGCACGCCATCGACCCCACATTCATGGGCATAAGCGACAAATTTTTCATAGCCAATCACTTCAACCGGGTTTAAATAACCCATGAGAACCACTGGAGTTTCGCTATCTTTCTGGCGAAACTCTTTCACCATTTCCAGGGCATTCAGCGTATTGGTCCCACCTGCAAGTGCGCGTTCCGCAGCAAGTGCAATCACGGGACCATCCGCCATTGGATCTGAAAATGGCAAGCCTAGCTCAATCACATCGACACCGGCATCCACCATTTGGTGTAACAGAGGTACAGTCACCTCTGGATGCGGGTCACCAGCCATGACATAAGAAACTAAAGCTTTACGCTGTTGAGATTTAAGTTGTCCAAATCGTGTGGCTAAACGTGACATAGGGTTGAGCTTTCCTTAACGTGTTTTCAAACTTGAGGCGTTGACTATGTAGAAATACAAGACTCCGCATTGTAACGCTATTTTTTGTTCATTGAACAGTACACAGCATGCGGTATTGCATTTCATTTCCTGCGCGAAGATTTCAGAACAACCCGAAAGACAGTATTTACGAATATTTTGATTTTTTTCTCAATGATCAAAGATGACTAATTTTCGGATTCTGTAAAATGTTGAATATTTAGATAAACTTATATTTATCGGTAAAAACTCAATAAAATTATGGGTGTTAGCGCATTGATTTAAAGTTTTCTGAAATTGCAAAACCTGCTTTATACTACTCGCACTTTTTTACTTTTCTATCTCCTATGCAGACTGATTCCGAAGCTACAGTGCAGGCACGGGCCATTGCACTGTTGCCGCTTATTGTATTTTTAACCATCTTTTTAGGTAGCGGGATTTACCACACCATGATCGGAACCGAGTTCGCGTTCTATCAGGTGAAAGCACCCGTTGCCGCCCTGCCTGCGATTATCTTGGCTGCATTAGTGTATCGCGGCAAACTCAACCAGAGTATTGAAGAATTTCTAAAAGGTGCCAGCCACCCCAACCTGATTCTGATGTTCATGGTGTTTATGTTAGCCGGTGCCTTTGCCAGTGTCAGCAGTGCTATCGGCAGTGTCGATGCCACCGTGCAAATGGGCCTGTCGGTGATTTCACCACAGTTCGTATTGCCAATGCTGTTTGTCATTTCCGCATTTATTGCGACGGCAATGGGAACTTCGATGGGTACCATCGCGGCCTGTGCACCGATTGCCTTTGGCTTTGCCCAAGCGACCGATATTGCGGTGATTCATGCGATTGGTGCAGTCGTTGGCGGTGCCATGTTCGGAGATAACCTGTCGATGATTTCGGACACCACCATTGCTGCAACCAGTAGCCAGAAAGTTCAACTGAAAGACAAATTCCGCGTCAATGTCTGGATTGCCGTACCCGCATCCATCATCACCGTACTGATTTATATTCTGCACACCACTTCAGCAGGTGCTATTGAACATAAAGATTTTAATTGGCTGTTAGTGCTGCCTTATATCGCAGTTTTTGTCCTGGCTTTTAGCCGCCTGCATGTACTCGCGGTACTGACCATCGGCGTACTACTGTCCGGTTTGTTTGGCCTGTTTGCTATTCCTGATTTTGATCTGCTGAAACTCAATACATCTATTTACGACGGTTTTGTCGGCATGTTTGAGGTGGCTTTGCTGTCGATGTTCCTGGGTGGTTTATCGGCAATCATGCAACGTGAAGGTGGTTTGCGCTGGTTGATTGAACGCATCTATGCCCTGACCCGTCTATTTAAAGTTGGCCGTCAGCGTGCCGGTGAAATCGGTATTAGCTTCCTGGTGATTGTCTCGAACCTGTTTGTCGCGAATAATACTGTGGCGATCATCCTGTCTGGGGATATGGCGCGTGAAGTGGCCAAAGAATATGGTGTTGATCCGAAACGTTCTGCTGCATTGATGGATATTTTTTCCTGTGTAGTGCAGGGCCTGATTCCCTACGGAGCGCAGCTATTGCTAGCTTGCTCAATTGCCAAACTGTCTCCAGTCGAGCTGATTGGCGGCGTGTATTACTGCTGGATTCTGGCGATTTTTGCGATCCTCGCGATTGCCTTTAGATTTCCAAAATTAAAAGCTAATGCTTAAACAGTAAAAGTAAAAAATCAGCGGTCCTTAGGGGTCGCTTTTTATTTTGGTTTTTCTTCTTCAATTTTCAGTTGTTTTCGTGCTTGGAGTAATGTTTGCCCAGTTGCCGCTTTATAAGCACGTGCTAATGCCGATTGATCAGAATAATCCAGCTGTTGGGCAATTTCGGTCAGGCTAAATCCTTGCTGTAATAATATCTCACAACGTTTAATCCGTTCCTGTTCCAGCAATTTTTTAAAGGAACTGCCCTCTTCATTCAAATACCGCTGTAAACTCCGGGAAGACATCAGGAGCTGCTGCGCCAGCTGTTCAATTTTAATTGCACGGTGTTCAGTCCGTAGCTGCTCAGCAATAATCTTGCTCGCCTGCTGCAAAGTGGATTCGGTAGGAGGTTTTGCAGCAATGGCTTCTTCGGCCTGGCGCACCAGTAGCTGTAATAACATCGGATCCGCCTGTTCGGATTTTAGTTGTAAATCCTGCAGGTCCAGTTCAAAACCATAATAGTCTTGAGAGAAACGTACTTCTGTCCCAAAGAACTTCTGATAATGTAGTTGCGCCATCAATGGCGCATGTGCCAAACGGACACAACGTAATAAGAGCGGGTGATCTTGCAGGATATAACGCCCCAGTTGCACCATCGCCGCCATAGTCAGTTCATTTAACAGCTGATATTTGTCCTGCATATAGGCCCAATACAGTTCAATGCTATGTTCATGCTGTTTCAACTGCAGTGGCACAAATTCACCACCATCCACCACTAGACGCTGAAAGCGCATGATATAGTCAATCATTTCCGCAACACTGCTGCTTTTCGAGGCCATATAACCCAGCACCCCAAAATGCTCAGGGCGAATCGATTGGACGATTTCAAAAATCAGTTGCGGACACTGCAGATGGGCTTGGGTTCGTTCAATCACGGTATTTAGCAGTTCTAGCGGGACTTCAGCATCAAAAGGCTGGCCAATCAGCTTACTGAGTGGAACTTGCAGATCATGTAGAAAATCGGCCTGTAGCGGCTCAATCCCCAGGCTACGTAAATGCGTGGCCCAGAGCTGGATATAGCCATTGGATATTTTTATTTCCTGCATATGTGCTTCTGACCGCCCGCTGCAATTTGACAAGTTTTATTTTCATTTGGCGTAAAATGTATAAAAAATGGCAACAACTGTCAAAACAAATCGCGTCCCTCAGGACATACTGTCAGCATCGACATCAACAAAAATGAAAAAAGATGAATGCACCATTAAAAACTTCTGTACAGCCGGTGGTTCGCACCAATCTTGATTTTAAGCTTGATGAAATTCCCCGCTTCTGGTTTGGCGGCGATCCATACCTGACCCGTATGTTTGATGCGCTCAGCCTGACTTTCCCGGATGGTGAACGCTATTTTATTCAAAGCGTGCGTATGTTTCGTGACAAGATTACCGATCCAGACCTGCAACGTCGTGTGGCTGATTTTATCCGTCAGGAAGCCCAACACGGCATCGCCCATGAAAAAATGAATCAGGTCATGAAACAGCAAGGTATGCCAGTTGACCAGTTTATTCGGCGTTTAAACAAGATTTTTAACTTCGAACTGGAAAAACGTTCACCCCAATATAATATTGCCATGACCGCAGCCGCTGAACATATGACAGCACTAATGGCAGAAACCTTTTATGGCCATAAAGACACCTTGAAAGACGCGCATCCTTATGTACGTGCCCTGTTTGCCTGGCATGCGATTGAGGAAATGGAACACCGTGATGTGGCTTTCGATGTGATGAAACAGGTGGGTGAAGTGCCGGAAAATCTGCGCAAATTCACGCTGGCATGGACCAGTGCTTTGATGATCGGCTTTACCATCTACCGGGCCAATGTCATGTTGAAACATGATGGATTTAATCTGCGCCAGCTGCTACAAATGAATATCCGTGGTCTGCCATGGTTCTTTGGCAAAAAAGGTACCCTGACCCGCATGGGCAAACAGTATACAGACTGGTTTAAGAAGGATTTCCATCCGAGCCAGCATCCAGTCATTGCCCAATATGATGTCTGGGTCAAAACCTTGGCTGAAACGGGTGATCCAATTCAGGCCGGTGAAGCGTTCTGGCAAGCCGCTAAAAACTAAAACTTGATTTTCCAAAATAAAAAAGCCTTCAATCGAAGGCTTTTTTATTCACTAGTATGTCCCGTCCTGAAATAAGTTTACACCTTAAGAGACTTATTTTATGGAACATAAACGAGAACAACGAGTTAAACGTACACAACGTGACTATAGCTTTGCCTTTAAAATGATGGTGGTACATGAAGTAGAAAAAGGGCAAATTACTTATAAGCAAGCTCAGGCAAAATATGGTATTCAAGGAAGATCAACTGTGCTGGTATGGTTACGCAAGCACGGACAACAGGACTGGACTTCGAATATGCCGACTTCTTCTAAACGCCAATTGACACCCCAACAACGAATCCGCCAATTAGAAAAGCAGTTAGCCGCAGAAAAGCTTAAAACTGAATTTATTCAGGATGTGATTTATCACATTGATAAAGAATGTGGGACTGATCTTGGAAAAAAGTATACCGAGCACGTTTCAAAGATTGGCAAAGCCAAAGAAGACTAAGCGTTTCACGTTATTGTCAGTGGTTGGGAATCACCCGACAAGCTTATTATCAAGCAGAAAAACGTGCTCAAATGACTGCACAAGCAACTGAACAAATACTTGAGTTGGTTATGGAATATCGCTGTCTCATGCCAAGTATCGGAACACGTAAGCTGTATTGGCTTATTAAAGGCAAATTGTTGCAACGTGGTTTAAAGTGTGGACGGGATCAGTTATTTAAAATATTGAAAGAAAATAACTTATTGATTCGCCCTAAGCGTCGCTATACAAAAACTACGGATAGCAAGCATTGGATGAAGAAGCATCCAAATTTATTAAAGGATTATGCAGCAGTGCAAGCCAATGAAGTCTTTGTTAGTGATATTACCTATGTTGAGAGTGCTGAAGGTGTGCATTATTTATCCTTGGTGACAGATGCTTATACCCGACAGATTAAAGGTTATAAGTTATCGAATGATATGCGTGCGGAGAATGTTGTGCAGGCTCTACATATGGCGATGCAGCAAGCGACAGATCGAGCGACTAGGATGATTCATCATTCAGATAGAGGTGCTCAATATTGCTCTGAGCTATATCAATCGGCATTGCGCCATTATGGGATATGTCCTTCCATGACAGATGGCAAGGACTGTTATCAGAATGCATTAGCAGAGCGAATTAATGGAATATTAAAGCAGGAGTTTTTAACCACGCGATGTCAAACCATGAAGGAGTTAGATCACTTAATTGCGGAATCTATCATGATTTACAATTGTTATAGACCGCATTTAAGTTTAAATATGAACACCCCGAATCAGATGTATGAGCAAACAAAAACCGAGCTAATTGCTTAACTCGGTTTGAAGTGGAATACTGTCAATCTATTTCAGGACAAGACAGTATTTACCATTTAGCATAATGCTGCTCAAGTAAGGCATATTCGTTCAGCAAGATGATTTCCTGATCATCCTGCTGAATGGTACCGGATACCCGTGCCTGCCACTGGCTAAACTGGCTACCCACCAGCCGCAGGTTGAGATTCTCGTAACGGCGCCAGCCAGTCGTCACTTGTAGCTGCAATTTGTTATCCAATGAATGGATACTCCACTGATTGTCTGCTTCCTGCTGGAACAAGACATCCGCTAGCGCATAAATTTTGCCATTGATCCATAAGCAGTTTTCATTCCCAAAGCTTTCATTGACTCCAGAGGCCAGATTAATGCCGATCCGGTTCTGTTTCATATCCCAGAAATTACAGGACAACCAGAACCACGCCGTTTCAGGGCGCAGAAACCCGCAAGTATCATCTAATGATGCAAAGGTTCGGTCATTAAAAGGGATCGTTTCCCCATGTCGAGTCACAAAGTGGCCTTCACAGGTTAACGTCGTGAGCTTCTGGGTATAAGTCCAGCCATTAATCCCGGTCGGACTACACATACTGAGTGGTTCAGTGCCGGCACAAAAAATCCGAGCGCTGAGTTTGATGTCACCATATTTGGTCACAGTGATATAACGCACGCCATTGGCATGCTGAATTTCGATCTGATATGGAGATTTATGAAAATAGCTGTGATTAAACAATGGCTGTTCATCTAACACAGTATGTCGTGACAAGAAATTGATAGCATTCCATTCTTCAACTTCATTGGTCTGATGATTATAGATATAGAAAAAACCATGTCCTGCCCAGGCAATATCCGCAATTGCAACCCCAATACTGTAATGTTCATGTTGGATACTACAGAATTTGAATTTTTTGTATTTGAGATGCTTGCGCCAGCCTGTTACCACCTGGCCATAGGGGTTTTTGTACTGATAGCCTTTGTAATCGATACTTTTGGGAATTTCTTTAAAACGTCCGTAACGCGGTTGTCCATTTGCCTGAATTAAATCCATGTAAGGCATTCCATATACTACGTGGGAGAGTTGATACAGCCGTACTTGATATTATGCTAATTCCTAATCCTTGATAAGATTTTTTATACCGTTTATCGGCAAATGATTTGCAACAATTTGATTTTAATTTGAATCTTATTCTTTTTTAAAACTTCGAAATTTGAAATAGATATTGGGATACTTATGTTTAAGTGCCCTCTATATGAAACATGGTTTGGCGACAGGGATGTCGCCGTAAGGCTGAGGTATAGGGATATACCTTCAGCCTTACAAAAGATTTTTGTTACTTTTGATCTTTCAAAAGTAAATAACACTTAGGAATGGAAAGAAAATCTATTCGAACCTTGAAGTGCATGACTACTTAACCCAAAACCAATAAGCAGCCAATACTGATGTTACTTTGGAAAAGCCCAAAGTAACCAAAGGCTTTTTCTCGATTTAAATTTCAGGCGAAAAATCACTTTTGTTATATATAAAAAAAATCGTGCTGAATTGCTTCAACACGATTTTAAGCACTTTATCCCAATCTTCTCCTGTATAGAGAGAAGTTTAAGTAAATTACATATCAACCATTTCCACGCCATCAATACGTGCGACAGTCATCAAGTCCTTATCACCACGACCAGAAACTGTCGCAATAATAATTTGATCTTTGTCCATAGTTGGAGCCAGTTTAGTCACATAGGCCATCGCATGTGAACTTTCCAATGCCGGGATAATACCTTCGATACGAGTCAGGTCACGGAAACCTTGCAGCGCTTCCTGGTCATTAATTGGCACATAGTTCACGCGTTTCATGTCTTTCAGGAAGCTGTGCTCTGGACCTACACCTGGATAATCCAAACCTGCAGAAATTGAGTGAGTCTCAATGATCTGGCCTTGTTCATCTGACATCAGGTAAGTACGGTTACCATGCAGCACACCCACGTGACCAGCATTCAATGGTGCAGAGTGTTTACCAGTCTCGATACCGTAACCTGCAGCTTCAACACCATACATTTTCACGTCGTAATCATTCAGAAATGGATAGAATAAGCCCATCGCATTTGAACCACCACCTACACAAGCTACTAGCGCATCTGGTAGACGACCCGCTTGTTCCAGAATCTGACGACGTGCTTCACGACCAATAATTGACTGGAAATCACGCACCAGTTGTGGATATGGGTGTGGACCTGCAACTGTACCAATGACGTAATAAGTAGAATCGACATTTGTTACCCAGTCACGCATTGCTTCGTTCATGGCATCTTTCAGCGTTTTAGAGCCACTTTCTACCGGTACAACGGTTGCACCCAGTAAACGCATACGGTACACGTTCATTGCCTGTCGTTTTACGTCTTCTGCACCCATGAACACGACACATTCAAGACCTAAACGTGCAGCAATCGTTGCAGTTGCTACACCATGCTGACCTGCACCTGTTTCCGCAATGATACGTTTTTTGCCTGAAAGTTTTGCAAGTAGTGCCTGGCCAATCGTGTTATTCACTTTATGTGAACCGGTATGGTTCAGGTCTTCACGTTTCAAGTAAATCTGCGCACCACCCAACTCTTTAGACCATCGTTCAGCATGATAAAGCGGACTTGGACGACCTACGTAGTAAGCGAGGTCACGGTCGAATTCTGCCAGAAACTGTTCGTCATTTTTCATACGGAAATACAGCTTCTCCAGATCTTCTAGAGCTGCCATAAGAGTTTCTGACACAAAACGTCCGCCATGGATACCGAAATGCCCTTGTTCGTTCGGGAATTGGGTATAGTCAATCACATTATTTTGCTGATCCACGATGGACTCCTTGCATAAAGCGTTCTATGAGTTGTTGGTCTTTAATACCTTTTGCGGACTCGACACCGCCACTCACATCGACGGCATACGCCCGTGTAGTGAGAATTGCCTGTTCGACATTGTCAGGATTTAATCCACCTGCCAAGATCAAAGGAATATTGAGTTTAGGGAATGTGGTCCAGTCAAAGCTATGCCCTGTGCCACCTTTTAAATCCGGATGCCATGCGTCTAACAGCACTGCACTTGCGCCTGCATCCTGATAGTTTTGAATTTCTGCCACCACATCCAGACCGGGTTTAACCTGAATAGCTTTATACCAACGGCGTCCAACCTGTTTGCCAATCGACTGGCACTGTTCTGGTGTTTCATCACCGTGAAACTGCAGAATGTCCAGTGGCACAGTTTTTAAAATACTCTGGATGTCATCGGCACTACTATTGACGAATAATCCCACCGCCTGTACATAGGCTGGAACTGCCTGAACCAGTGTTTCAGCCTGCTCCAATGTCACACTGCGTGGGCTTGGTGGATAAAATACAAATCCTATCGCATCACAGCCTGCATTCACTACAGCATGTACATCTTCAACTCGGGTTATTCCACAAATTTTGGCACGGGTTCGCATATTGATTTGGCTCGAAAATTTTCTCAATGTCATAGCCGATCTATGAAATTGAACGAATCATTGTAAAGCAATTTATAGGGCTTGCGTAAAGTTCACACTGATATTTATTTATTCAGATTGTGTAAATTAAATGCTCGTCTTATACTGCGCTCACCTTGCAACAAGTCAAAGCCTCCTGCTTTAGGGAAGCTGGTGTAAATCCAGCACTGCCCCCGCAACGGTAAAAAATGAAACGTCAATCAATTTAAATCTTAGGTTTACGCCACTGCATAGAACAACATAAATATGTGGGAAGGTGGATTGGCAGCATGGCAATTGCCCTGCACATTTAAGTCCGGATACCTGCTTGTTGTGTTCTTTAACTCAATCATTCACGGGGAAGTGAATGTATGGAGCACATTATGTCTATTCAATTTCAACCGACTGCTTTGGTCGGTGCAATCGCACTTGCGTTGGGTTCTACTTCATCTGTTTTTGCCGAAACAACACCTAAAGCAAAAACATCTTTAGAGACCATTGTAGTGACCGCTACACGTTCTGAAGAAAAGATTGAAAATGTGCCAGCGCGGATCAATGTTATTGAACCAGCAAAATTGGAACAATCTCCAATCGCCTCTTTACCGCACCTGCTACAAAATGATGCATCTATCAATATGGTACAAACTGGTGGTCTGGGACAGCAAGCCTCAATCTTTCTACGTGGTACTGAATCCGATCATACTTTAGTAATGCGCGATGGTGTAAGATTAAATACTCCATCTCAAGGTTCCCCTTCTATTCAATTTATTGACACTACTGATCTTAAACAAATAGAAATTTTAAAAGGACCTGCATCTGTTCTTTATGGTACTGATGCTATTGGCGGTGTAATTCATTTAGTTTCTAAATCACCAAGTAAAACAGGCGCTTTTATTACAGGTGAAATAGGAGAGCATCAAACTTATAAATCTCTTGTTGGTGCGGACTTATATGAAAATGGTGTGTATGCACAAATTCGTGGACAACGTTTAGAATCAGATGGTACTCAAGTAACAAATTTAAAGGATACTCAAATCCAAGCTGGGAGTTATGATCAAAAAGGATTTAGCACAAAATTAGGTATTGAAAAAGAACAATACGCAGCCTCAATAGATTACTCAGAAAATTCTGGGCGATCTCAATATATAAATGATAATGAGACATATACTGGCATTAAAAATTTCAGCCAAGACTTTAAAAATGAGTTTATAAATCTTAAAGGTCGTGTAAATCTTACTGAAGATCTTTCAATTAATGCACGTTTATCACAATTTAAAGATGATCTTGAACAAAATGAATCTCAAGATTCGGTTTACAATAAGACTCGAGAAGCTGAATTGTATAGTAAATGGCAATTTACTCATGCACAAAATATTTTAGCGGGTGTCGTATATAAAAATACTGAGTCTGATGTACTTAATGGTGTTGGATTATACGGTGTTGATTATTTAAAAGATGTATCTAGTACAGGTTACTTTATTCAACATCAATACCAATCTGATAACTTACAAACTCAAGCTGGACTACGTGTAGAAGATAATGAAACTTTTGGTTCACATACTGTAGGTCAATTGGCTGCACGCTATCAGCTTCTACCTCAAACAAGTATTTATAGCAATATAGGAACAGCATTTAGAGCACCGAGTAATAATGATCTATATGCATTAAGCTGGGGGGGTAATCCCGAGTTAAAGTCTGAAGAAAGTGTTTCTTATGAAATTGGTTTAGATCAGATTATTACGGATCATTTAACACTGGGTTTATCTGCCTATCGCAATGAGGTCGACAATTTAATTTCTTGGGACAATGGTAAAAATAACAATGTAAATGAAGCCACCCTGACGGGTGGTGAACTTGATCTGAATTGGAAAAAAGATGATTTATTACTAAAAGCATCTTATGCCTATGTCCAACCTAAAAACAAAGTAACTGATGCTGACTTACCTCGTCGCCCACGCCAAAGTCTTACAATTACTTCAGGTATTCAAAATGAAGTCTATGGTGTCAGTACTTCACTTTCAGCCAAATCCAAACCTAAAGATGGTTCCGGTGTCGGAGGCTATGCAACTATTGATGTAAATGCCTACTGGAATGTTACCCCGAATGTAAAACTATTTACGAATATACAGAATATTGGAGATGTTGAATATAAAACAGCCTCAGCTTCACAATGGGGTTCAGATATTTATTATATCAACGGCGGTCGCCTTGCCTCTGCCGGGGTCACCTTCAAATACTAAGTTCATTACCCTTTAGATAAATACTTTTGAGCATCATGTCATACCTATGGCATGATGCTTTTTAAATTGAGATATCAAAATTTTAAGGAAATTACATGGGCCACCGTTTAAGTAAAATCTATACCCGTACCGGCGACTCAGGCACTACAGGCCTCGGTGATGGCTCACGCGTAGCCAAGGATGACCTGCGTATCAATGCGCTTGGTGATGTCGACGAACTAAATGCCTGCATCGGCGTACTGCGTTCGCAAATCGCGGTAAGCAATATTGAAGATAAGGCCACTTGGGATAAGTCGTTAAGCCTGATCCAGCACTGGTTATTCGACTTGGGTGGTGAAGTTTGTATTCCTGGCTTTAATCTAGTTCAGCCAGTCTCAATTGAATTTCTGGAAAATGACATTGACCGCATGAATGAAGCTTTACCAATGCTGAAAGATTTCATTCTGCCAGCCGGTACACTGGTTTGCAGCTTTGCCCATCAGGCCCGTGCAGTATGCCGTCGCGCTGAGCGCAGTGTCATGTCGGTACATCACCGTGACCAGAATATTCAGCCCACATCGCTACAGTTACTCAACCGTCTATCAGACTGGTTGTTTGTCGCTTCCCGTACCCTGCAACGCGCTGAAGGTGGCTCAGAAGTCCTCTGGCAGAAAAATATCAATGACACGATTGATCAATAAATCCACTAAAACGTACTAAATTTCACGGAAAATTCTGCGCCAACGGTATTTGCAACAAAGTATTTCAGGCGCAGAATAACGTCATTCTCCTGTAACTATTCCTCATCATCATGTTTTTATCTTCACTTTTTCAGGTTATCGCGACATGCGCATAATAGGGCATCGCGGTGCACGTGGAGAAGCGCCAGAAAATACCTTGGGCGGTTTTCAATATATCCAAGACATCGGGATTCGTGCGGTTGAATTTGATGTTCGACAATTGAAAGATAATGCCCTGATTATCATGCATGATGATAATTTTGTTCGTACCACAGGCCAGCAAAAGCATCTATATGAATGCAGTCATGATGAACTGCGTCCCTATAACCACGCGGTAAAATGGTCAGAGTGGAATCGAGTTGAACCCACTCCTCTACTTAATCAAACCCTGAAAGTCATTCACAACTTTGACCATATTGAAGTCGAAGTCAAAGAAGTGGCCTCAGAAGCTGCGGCAGAAAAATTGACCTTAGAGTTACAGCAACAGCTGAAAGGTTTTGAACATTCTGCGATTATCACCAGCTTTGATACCAAGATCCATGCGGCACTGCAACAACAGAAATCACAGTTTAAACGTGGTTTGTTAATTGAAAACGATATTAAGCATAAAGCCATTGATCAGGCTTTAGAACTAGGATGCTGCCAGATTGGCTGGATGAATGAACTGGCAGATCAGGACATCATTAAAGCCACCCAAGCAGCAAAACTGAATATCAGTGTCTGGACCGTGAATGATGTTGAACGTGCCAAAGAACTGCGCGATCTTGGGGTACAAGGCTTGATTACCGATTTTCCGAAACTGATGCTGCAACAGCTATAAGTTCCAAATGATGTTTTTACAACCTCTTCACCAAGAGGTTTTATTTTATCTAAAGCCTTAATTTCAACAGCAGTTACATATATTTTGTGATGTTTGCTCCAATTTTCTTCATATTGTTCCGAATATAAAGCGACTAAAAGACCATTCTATAAAAGTATAACTCTCTCTAAACGGTACATCTTTAGAAAAATAAAGCCTTGAGCTTTTGATTGATAATACTGATACACAAATGAAATTATGTGGTTTTTTCCACTTTTTAACTGTTGAAGTTTCTCAATTTAACTTTGAAAAACGGCATCTTGTCACAACCTAAAAATGGCATTTTTCGTTTTAATTATTCTGTTACTCATAAGTACAATACACCTGTATATAAATGCTAGTGCCACCCTGCTGCACATGCTAATATGCTTAAGTTCTATCCGTTATAAAAACAACTGGATTGGAATTTTTTTAGATATACCTTCCTAGGTTCAGAAACATTTTTCCTAGGTTCCAGGAGTGCTGTTGGAGATGAATGCTCCCCTACCTCAAGCCCCAATTAACTGGGTCGCTGTGTTTGCTCTGGTTGTATTACCAATCGTAGCAGTCATCGCAATTCCCTTGTACGCGTACCACCATGATTTCAGTCTCGCAGCCTGGATCAGCATGTTTGTTTTACTTGGCGTGAGTAGCCTGGGTATTACTGCAGGTTACCACCGTCTTTGGGCACACCGTGCTTATGAAGCAACTTTACCACTAAAAATTATTTTAATGATCATGGGTACATTTGCTGTACAAAACAGTATTTTGTACTGGGGTTCTGGTCACCGTACCCATCACCGCCATGTCGATGATATCGAAAAAGACCCCTACTCAATCAAAAACGGCTTCTGGTATGCACACTTGGGCTGGATGCTTCGTGACTATCCAGCAGCTGAACCAAACTATAAAAATGCACCTGATTTGCTCAATGACAAACTGGTG